>CP046177.1:0-653750 GCA_014075215.1 Flavobacteriaceae bacterium | reverse complement strand
GCTGAAAATTTCAAGACGAAAATTTCAAATGCTTCTGCGGCTAATCCGGATGTTGCCTGGCTGATTGGTTTTGGGCATTCTATTAATACCCTTTTTAATGCAAGCAGAAGCCCGATAGAAATCATTGACGAGGCAGTTTCAGACAGACCAGTCATAATCATGGAACAAACATCCCATTCTATGTGGGTAAACTCCAAAGCATTGGAAATGGCTGGAATTACTGTAGCAACCCCAAATCCCCAAGGAGGAATTATCATGAAAGATGATGGCGTTTTAAATGGGGTTTTAATTGACAATGCTGGAGATATCGTTTTTCAGCAGGCAGTAACCGCTTTAAATAATCCAAACGGAGAATATAACGGAATGGTGCAGTATGTATTACCTGAGCTGGCCAAATACGGAATTACATCAGTTTCCGATGCCAGAACATATTGGAAAAGAAATCAACACCAAGTGTGGAAAAATCTAGAAAAAAATGGAAAATTAACTGCTAGATTTAATTTGGGACTCTGGGCATACCCTGCTGAAAATGATGCTTCTCAAATAACCGCTTTAAAAACATTATATAGCAATAATGACAACAACTTATTAAAAATTAATCAAATTAAACTGTATGTTGATGGAATTACCCATCATACAACGGCAGCATTACACTCTCAATACCTGATTGATTATTTTGAGCAACCTACAAATAATGGGCTAAATTATTTTACTCAAAATAGGCTGACGATGTATATCTGGGAATTAGAATCAATAGGTTTTGATTTCCATATACATGCCATTGGAAACAGAGGAGTTCATGAAGCCTTAAATGCAATTCAACAAAGCCGGAACATCTGATGGAAGGCACCGGCTAACACATGTAGAAATTATTGATACTGCTGATCTAAACAGGTTTGCTCAACTAAATGTTACGGCAGATGCACAAGTTGTAGGAGAATTTACACAACCTCATTTTTGGAGTGATAATATCTCTTTAATAGGAAGTACACTGTCAAATAACTTAATTCCGCTAAAATCATTAACAGAGGCAAACGCTCGACTAACATTGAGTAGTGATTGGAATGTAAGTTCATTAAACCCTTTTGTGGGAATCCAAAACGCAGTAACCAGAGCACCACAAAATATTTCTTTAGAAACAGCAATTAAAGCCTATACAATTAATGGTGCTTATGTAATGAGGCAAGAAAATGAAGTGGGCTCTATCGAAGTAGGAAAATTGGTCGATTTTGTAGTATTAGATCGAGACATTTTTACCATACCTCCAACAGAACTAAATCAAACAAAAGTGGTTTTAACCGTTTTTAATGGAAGTGAAATTTATAAAAGATAGAGAACAGGATTAAAATTCACGTTTTGATGTTTCTCTTTTTGATTGGATAAAAAACTATTTTGTTTTATTTACCAGATACACCCCAAACAAAATAATGGCGGCTCCCAACAGTTGTACAATATGTAGTTTTTCTTCATCAATCATACCCCACATAACTGCTACTAAGGGAATTAAATACGTTACCGAAGCTGAAAAAACAGGTGAAGCTATTTGTACCAATCGGTTAAACATTACTTTTGCCATACCGGTACCGACAATAGACAGTATAATAATATAACCAAAAGCCAAACTCGTTTCCGGGTTGAATTGAAACGTAGTGAAAAACCCACTAAAAAGTAATACAAACCCCGAAGGGATAATCAATAATAAAAAATTTCCTGTTGTAATGGCTAAGGCACTAAGATCAGATAAATATTTTTTTACAATGTTTACATTGAATGCATACCCGACTGAAGAAACAATAACCAATAGAGCATACCAGTAGTTTTGATCCGGATTGGTTTCCACTCCTTTTAAAACCAAAATCAGAGTACCTATCAATCCTACTAAAATTCCAATTAACTGTTTTTTCTTAAATGTAAAACCAAACACTAATGTACCAAAAATATAGGTATGAAAAGGTGTTAGTGAATTTAATATGGAAGTTATGGAGCTATCTATTCCGGTAATGGCAAAAGCAAATAAAAAAGAAGGGAAAAATGTTCCAAGTGCTGCTGTGTATGCAATGTATTTCCAGTGAAATTTTTGGATTTTCCGCAAACTTTTAAACCCTATTAGTAATAGAAAAGCAGCAGTAATAAGTATTCGCAAAGCCCCAAGTTGTAAGGGAGTTAAGCCGATTAACCCTTTTTTTATCAGAATAAACGAACTACCCCATATCACAGAAAGAATAATCAGGTAAAGCCATTTTTGCTGTAAGGTTTTCATGGTTTGCTTTGTTAAAATCCGTACAAAATTCTAATAATTCTATTAATAAACAATTCATTATGTATAAATTTGTACAATGGATTCATAATAAAAAACAATCATGAAACTTCGAAAAATTAGCACACTTCTTGTATTGGGCCTTTTTTTAGTACTGGCATGTAAAAAAGAAAGCCCTCAAAAAGTAGCACTTCATATTTCCGGAATGACCTGTGAAATCGGATGTGCAAAATTAATTCAATCAAAACTTTCCAAAAAAGGAGGTGTAAAAACAGCTGAGGTTATTTTTAAAGACAGTATTGCTAACGTTGCGTTTGATGCTAATACCATTTCTTCCAAAGAAATTATTGCTTTTATTGACGACATTGCCGACGGCGAATCATATAAAGCAACTGAGATAACATTACAAGAAACACAGGAATGATCAAACAAAAAAAATATTTGTTTTAATTCCTCAATTCCTCAATTTCTTCAGCTTCAATAGGAATATTACGCATCAAATTAAAAGGATCGCCATTTTCCCGGATGACTACACCATCTTCCAAACGAATCCCAAATCCTTCATCGGGAATGTAAATACCCGGTTCTACCGTAAATACCATATTCGCTTGCATGGGCTTGTGAAGTAGCCCGTAATCATGCGTATCCAAACCTATATGATGACTGGTTCCGTGCATAAAATATTTTTTATATGCAGGCCAATCTTTATCCTCATTTTGAACATCCACTTTGTCCAACAAGCCCAAACCCAATAATTCGGAAGTCATTAATTTTCCTACTTCTATGTGATATTCAGTCCAATCACCCCCGGGAACCAATAATTTTGTAGCTTCCTTTTTAACCCTGTTTACGGCATTATACACTGCTTTTTGTCGATCGGAAAATCGACCGGAGACAGGAATCGTTCGGGTCATATCGGAAGCATAATTAGCATATTCCGCACCCACATCCAAAAGCAACAGATCGCCTGCTTTGCATTGTTGATTGTTTTCTATATAATGTAAAACATTGGCATTGTTACCACCGGCAATAATAGGTGTATAGGCAAAGCCTTTGGATCGGTTTCTGATAAATTCGTGAATGAATTCCGCCTCAATTTCATATTCCCAAATCTTAGGTTTTACAAAGTTCAGCACTCTGCGAAATCCTTTCTCGGTAATATCACAAGCTTGCTGAATCAAATCTAACTCAATTGGATCTTTTACAGAGCGAAGGGCTTGTAAAATGGGATTGCTTTTTGCTGCTGAATGTGCCGGATACTTATCTCTTAACCATTTTACAAAACGAGCTTCTCTGGTTTCCGTTTCAACATTGGCTCTGTAATGTTCGTTCGTATTGATATAAACCGTATCACATTGGGTCATCAACTCAAACAAAATTTTTTCTAAGTCTTGCAGCCAATACACCGTTTTAATCCCGGAAGTTTGTAAAGCACTTTCTTTTGTCAGTTTTTCACCCCCCCAAACAGCAATGTGTTCATTTGTTTCTTTTAAGAACAAAATTTCACGATGTTTCTCTTTTGGGCAATCAGGAAATAATACCAATATGCTTTCTTCCTGATCAACACCACTTAAATAAAAAATATCACGATGCTGTTCAAAAGGCATCGTACTGTCGGCACTAATAGGATAGATATCGTTAGAATTAAAAACAGCCAAACTCCCGGGTTTCATTTTACCGGTAAAGTTCCTGCGATTTTTAATAAAAAGCTCCGTGTTGATACGACTGTATTTCATTAGATTCAAAGTTTTATCAAAAGTAACGGTTTCCAAACACAAAAAAAAGATGCCGAACAGTTCCCTTTGTTATAAGCTATTTCTTTTTGACAAGCCCGGCAACAAACAATACCACTGCAGCACCAATAACACCGGTAACCAAATCACTGATAAACCCGCTTCCGATATAGACCCCTGCCAATCCAAAAAGCCAATTCCCGACAATTCCGCCTACAATACCTAGGACAATATTCATTAATATCCCAAAACCGCCACCTTTCATTAACCTTCCTGCAATGAACCCGGCTAAAGCTCCGACAAGTAACGCATAAAATAAACTCATAATATAAATTTAGTTGATTAATAAAGATCTAGTATATAAAAAATAGCGCATTTTTAAGTTATTATTGACCTTAAATTTATAAAAATTTCTTTTGCTTAAACCCAAAAAATCTAAACGAGTTCATAATCAAAAGCAAGAATTTAGAATTTTAAAGTACTAAAAAACTCCTTGTTGACAATGAACGTAACAAGTTACCAAACAAAATATTTAAAGAATTGGATATAATTCCCCCCATTGATAGGACAGATTTTATTAAAACTTAAATGAGATAATGATGTTGAAAGAGGGGGGTCCGGGGGGCAGGGCAAACGCATTAAACTTTTTAAAAACCCTATTGATATGTAATGTTCTTAATTAATTGAGATTCAGTTAGTTATTAGTTGTTTATGTTATTGATTGTTTGTATATTATACTGATAACCAATAATTTAATAGTTTTGAAAACAACAAACAAACTAAAGACCATATTCGGTCAAATTCCTGATTTTAGACACACCCACAAGCAACTTTACGATTTAGAGAGCATCCTTCTTATCGGGATAATTTCAGTTATTTGTGGTGCAGATTCATGGAATGAAAAGGAAGACTATGCCTATTCAAAAGAAGATTTTTTACGCTCTTTTTTAGATCTACCCAATGGCATACCTTCTCACGACACTTTTAATCGTGTATTCTCTAATATTGATAGTGTAGAATTTGAAACATGTTTTATACAATGGGTTAGTACGCTAGCTGAACTGCAACCCAAAGAAGTAATTGCTATTGATGGTAAAACCATTAGAGGGGCTAAGGCATCTGGTAAAAAATCCCCTGTACATATGGTAAGCGCTTGGGCAAATGAAAACAACTTAGTTTTAGGGCAGGTAAAGACCCATGAAAAATCTAATGAAATTACTGCAATTCCAGAATTACTAAAAGTGTTATCTATTAAAGATACTATTGTAACTATTGATGCTATGGGATGTCAGACAGATATAGCTACTGCCATTGTTGAAAAACAAGCGGACTATATTTTAGCTGTAAAACAAAATCAAGCACAATTATATCAAAATATTGAAGATGAATTTAGATTTGGTGAAAATATAGCAACCTCTATAAGTGAAGAACTAAACCATGGAAGGATAGAAACCCGAAAATGCAGTGTTATGACAAACTTTCAATGTATTCCACCGGATAATAAATGGGATAGTCTTACTGCTATGGTTAAAATAGAAAGCAAGCGTGAATTTAAAAACTCTGATAAACCAATAGAAACAGCTACACGCTATTATATATCTAGCACAAAGGCTAAGCCTAAAGATTTTCAAAAAACCATACGTTCACATTGGGGTATTGAAAATAAACTGCATTGGACCTTAGATGTTGCATTCGAAGAAGATGCTTCTAGAAAAAGAAAAGATAATGCTGCGCAAAACTTTTCTATTCTAAACAAAATTGCGCTTAATCTTCTTAAAAATGAAAAAGCATCTAAGGTTGGTGTCAAAAGTAGAAGATTAAAGGCTGGACGGGATAATCATTACCTCATTAAAGTGCTAAATCTTATGAAAGTTTAATGCGTTTGCCCTGATATCATTTCTGAATATGTACACGACTGGAGTTATATTATTTTAACTTTGTATTATCATGATTTCAACCTTCATTACGAAGTTCTAATGCACTATCTGGGTTAAAAAATGAATTGTTGTGGTATTAAATTCATCAGGTTTTTCAACATTTACAACATGCCCGCAATTTTTAATAATATGCAATGTGGCTTTTGTATGCATACTTGCAATTCGTTTTACAGAAGGTAAAAACAAATGATCTTCCGAACCCATGATATACAAAGTAGGGATCCGGATATCTTTCAGTCTGAAAAAGCGTAGCAAAGGGTTAATTTCCGAAGACAGTGTAAACCATCTGATAAACTCTTTTCGATGCAATTTTTTAGCTTCGTTAACAAAGATAACTCTGGACTCTTTGTGATTTTTCTTAGGCAGGATAATAAACGCAAAAAACCTATATAGATACATATAAGGAACAACAGATTTACAGGCATTCCCCAATTGCATCAGAACTTGAGAACGCAGATTTAATTTCATAATAGCACCTCCCATTACCATACTTTCGACCAAATCAGGCCTTTTTCCGGCTAAATTTCTTATCAGAATGGTTCCCAAAGAAATTCCAACAAAATGAGATTTCTTTATCTGTAAATAATCCAACAAATCGCTAATATCTTTAGTAATAGCATCAAAAGTATATTTATTATTCGAGGTGTTTGATACGGTTTTATGATTGCCATGGCCTCGAAGATCTAACATCAATACATTAAATTCTTTTTTAAAAGAGCGTATTTGACGAAACCATATGGAACTGCTTCCTCCCGCACCGTGAACAAAACTCACCCACTTAAAGGTATTCTTATTTTTATAAATATAGTGGTTTAGCATATAATGCCCTGGCGTATGAAACTATACGAGTCGTCACCCTGTTTCACTGTCCACCGTGACGTTGAGGCAAATATAACACAATTACATCAAATCGGTACAACTTCCCTGTGTGCTTTGTGAATGCTATCTAGCCTTTGATATTAAAAATAAATAAAAATCCTGGTAATAAAAGGAAAAGAAAAAGAATTATTTCTTTAATTATTTTATTACTAACTGACCCTATCCAATTACCAATCATCATAGAAGTCGGAAAAAAAACAATTAATAATTCAGAGCCGTTTTTAGGGTTTTTTAATAAAACATAAGCTATTGAAAGTACTAAAGTAAAAATAACAGCAATCCAGTATTTTCTGTAATTCCCGCTAACAAAAAATGCTTTGGGTGCTTTAAACAGAAACGCGATAACAGAAAAAAAACTGACAATCCATATGGGTTTTGCATATGGCCCTAAAAAATATATTTCGTAATCGTATGAGAAATTCCAGTTAAAAAAGGAGTAGAAATCCTCTAACTTATCACCCCAAAAATAATATGCGAATAAGATAAAAAGCGGAGCGCTAAAACCAAGCACAGGGATCAATACCGTGCGATAATCTAATTTTTGAGATATATAAACCAATAAAAAAATGAGGAATCCAAAAGCTAAAGAAAAAGTATTGAATATAAATAATACCGCTAGCCAAAGCCCACAGTCAAAGAGCTTTTTATAAAAGAATGCCGGATTTCTCAAGCTCACTATTTTATACAAAAAAACCAGTAAAAGTATATTAAAAAGTAAGGTATCCGGATCTCTGAAAACTTCCGGGAAAAATCCAAAAAAAGCAACAAATACGAAAAATATATAGGAATTGTTTATAGCTAGCTTATTTTTAGATAATATAAACCCGATTATAAAACAATAAAGCAATACTAAACCAAACAGGCCTGCGCATTCCATTATATAACCAAGAGTAAGTTTTGATTCGGAAGGAAACCCCAGAAAAGATATCAAAGCATATAGCAGTATGAAAGCAAAAAGAACAATGAAATTGATGGAGTATGACTTTCCGAAAAAATTGGTCAGCATAAATTGTTTTTATATTTTTGCAATGTAAATATAGCTAAGATATGATTGCGTTCAATATTTTTAAATGGATAGGAGAATTATTTACTGAAATTCTTTTTATTCCCTTTGATCTCCTTCGCAAGGGTGATTTCAGTTGGTGGGTAAACAATATCGTAAACTGGGTATTTTTATTCATATTATTGGCCTTATTTTATTACTGGATGAAAGAATCCAGACGTTTCATAAAAGAAGGAACTGAAGACTTCTCGAAATAATTCCGTCTTGGGAAGTAAAAACAAGTTAAAACGTTTCAGAGAAAATGAAACGTTTACCAATGTCATTCAACCTGCGAGAAAAGAGGTTCTGACTCATTTTTCTTATAAAGGCAAATGGCATTCTTTTTTTAAGAATACACATCCGATTGTTATAGAGTTGGGCTGCGGTAAAGGAGAGTATACCATTGCACTGGCCCGTAAAAATCCCGGCAAAAACTTTATCGGCATAGACATTAAAGGAGCGCGTTTTTGGAGAGGAGCAAAAACTGCTCTGGAAAATAAGCTACATAATGTTGCTTTTGTAAGAACTCAAATAGAATTAATAGACTTGATTTTTGGAAAAGGCGAAGTTGATGAAATCTGGATTACTTTTCCCGACCCTCAAATAAAATATAAACGCACAAAGCACAGGATGACCCATACCGGATTTCTAAAAAAATACCATTATATTTTAAATGAAAACGGAACTATAAATCTAAAAACAGACAGCGAATTTATACATGGGTATACTTTGGGTTTATTACACGGTGAAAAGCATGAAGTTTTGCATGCAAATCACGATGTATATAAAAATTTCTCCTCTCCGGAAGAAGTAACAAATATCCAGACCTTTTATGAAAAACAATACTTGGAAAAAGGAAAGCCGATTACCTATATTAAGTTTAAACTTAATTATTAAAAACCTTATTCAGGCATGCTCAATGCTCAAACCCGGAAATTTCTAAGATTATTTGAAAAATAAATACTTGGGATGTTATCTAAAATTACTTTTGATTTGGTATCTTGCTTAAAAAATTGAAATGTATCAAAATCCTGAACTTGAGCTTGCACTGCAATTTGTTGAAAAAACAGATAGAAATCTCTTTATTACGGGAAAGGCCGGGACAGGAAAAACAACCTTCCTTCATAAAATAAAAAATGAGTCATTAAAAAGAATGGTAGTGGTAGCTCCGACAGGGGTAGCGGCAATCAATGCCAAAGGGATGACTATTCATTCTTTTTTCCAAATTCCTTTTGGGCCTGTTTTACCCAATCAAATTCGAAGCTCATCCACTGCTCAAAGAAAATTCAGCAAAACAAAGATCGATATTATCAAGTCATTGGATTTAGTGATTATTGACGAAATTAGTATGGTACGGGCAGATTTGCTAGACGGAATCGATCAGGTTTTACGCAGATACAAAGATCGGGATAAGGTATTTGGCGGCGTGCAAGTTTTAATGATTGGAGACTTACAACAATTGGCACCTGTTGTGAATACAAGTGAATGGGATTTACTAAAACAATATTATGAAACCATGTATTTTTTTAGTAGCAAAGCATTTCAGGAAGCCAAAGCAATTAGTATAGAATTTAAACATATCTACAGGCAAGAGAACAAAGCGTTCATTTCCATTTTAAATGAAGTGAGAAATAATATACTGAGTGAAAAATCGATACAAATATTAAATGAGAGATATAATCCCGCTTTTAAGCCCTTAAAAAATGAAGGGTATATAACCCTGACGACACATAACAAAAGAGCTGATTTAATAAACAGCTCTGAACTGGAAAAGTTAGCTAAAAAAAGCTTCTTTTTTAATGCAACCATTACCGGTAAGTTTTCTGAAAACGCATATCCCAATAGTGAGCATTTGGAATTAAAAGTAGGAGCACAAGTGATGTTTATTAAAAATGACAGTGCTCCCGAAAAAAGATATTTTAATGGAAAAATAGGAGTTGTTACCGCTTTAAATAACGATAGTGTTACCGTAAGATGCCCGAATGATGAATCCGAGATTGAAACCGGTTATGAAATTTGGGAGCATATCAACTATTCAATAAACGATGAAACAAAAGAAATAAAAGAAGAAATTGCCGGCTCATTTTCTCAAATTCCGCTGCGTTTGGCCTGGGCAATTACCATTCATAAAAGCCAGGGATTGACCTTTGAAAAGGTGATCATAGACGCAGAAGCTTCTTTTGCTCACGGGCAAACATATGTTGCCTTAAGCAGGTGTACTTCTTTGGAAGGAATTGTTCTAAAAACTCCAATTCATAACAAAGCCGTTATTAATGATACGACGGTAGCTGCTTTTACAAAAAGCATGACTGAAAATATTCCTGATGAAGCTATATTGAACAGCTCTGAAAAAAGCTATCAACTCCATTTAATTGCGGAAATTTTTGATTACCGGAAATTTTTATACCCAATAAGTCGTCTAGTGGATATTTTTTACAAAAACAGAACCAGTTTACAAGGTGCTATTATTGCTCAATTGCTAATTATAAAAGACAATGGGGTTATAGCTTTGATGAAAGTTGCTAACAGTTTCAAAATTCAACTTCAAAAATTATCTGACGGGGCTATTTTAGCCGAAAACAGTCCTGAAATTCAGGATAGGTTCGGAAAAGCAGTTATTTACTTTACAAGTCAGACAGAAGCATATATTAAAAAACCATTGGAAGAGATTACTTTTTCTTCTGATAATAAAGCGGTTAAAAAAGATTTCAAAAAGCAGTTTGAAATACTACAAGAAATGCTTTCCGTAAAATTATACATATTAAAAAAACTCGCAAAAGGCTTTCATGTTGGGGAATATTTAAAAGTGAAAGCAGATGCCGTTTTAGAAGATATTCCTGTTTCTAAAAAGAAAAAGCTGCCGCCTACAAGAGAACCTGTTTTAGCAATCCAATTACGCGAGTTGCGTAATGACATTGCCCGGGCAGAAAACATTCCTCATTTTCAGGTTTTTACTCAGCAAACATTGTATGATTTATGTGATGTTTTGCCAAGAACATCAAGACAACTCTTAAAAATAAAGGGAATGGGTAAGATCAGAATTGAAAAATACGGGGATGAAATTTTAGAAACCATTGAAAATTATTGTTTGGAAAATGATATTCAACCCAAAAACGAACCAAAAAAAGAAGTTGAAAAATCAACCAAACAGATTTCTTTTGAGTTGTTTAAGGAAGGTTTTTCAGTGGAAGAGATTGCTAAAAAAAGAGGTTTGGTTGCAGGCACTATTGAAGGCCATTTGTCTGCCTTTATTCATATAGGTGCCATCAATATATTGGAATTAATTCCGGAAAAGCGATATAAAAAATTAAAAAAAGAAATCTTAAAAGCAGAGGTTAAAAGCTTGTCTGAATTGAAAGAAAAAATAAGTGATACCTATTCCTATTCGGAAATAAAAATGGCTTTATTGGCCATTGAATTTGATAAATAGAGACCTTTGCAAAATAGTGATATATTCCGTATTGAAATTGATTTGGCTTCAAATTTCTTCCTTCTCGAAAATTTTAAATCCTCAAAACCAACAGGTTATTCCGGTTGAAAATGTTCTTCGGGCATCGAACTTTTTTGTCAAATCAATTTTGCAAAGGTCTCAAATAATAAAAACTATTTCATACAGTTTCAGGTTAGAAAGTTCCAAGTTTATAAAGGACCATGCATAGAGGTAAAAACCTGCATGAATGAACAATCTATTTTTGTCATCTACATGATACAACTTCATTTTCTTTAGAAAATCAAGGTGCATTTGCTTTTGCTCTTTTGAATGATTCTCATAGCTTTTTATTGTGAGAGTTCCTCCGTGAAATAACCATGTATCTGGAGTTTCATTTTTCTGTAACCAATTTTCACAGTAAATATCGTGATTCCCTTTGATGAAAATACAATTATGAGTTTTATCAAGCTCTATTAGAAAATCTATTACTTGGGCTGATTCACTCCATCCATCTATATAATCGCCTAAGAAGATAAGATGATCATCAGAAGCTATTTCCATCCTTAGTAAAAGCTGCTTCAAAGCTTTTAATCCACCGTGTATTACCTATAGCAAGTGTTCTCATAATGCATTTAATCGATACATAATATCTGTCCTTAGTACACATATTTGGTTCCATATAAAACTTCTTTACCTTCATGTCTTAAATGATGCATAAAAACCAAAGCCATTCCTTTTTTCGGGACAACTGTTGTTATTTTTCTAAACTCAGTTTCTCCTCCTTGAAAATCATCATTTAAATAAATAAGGAATGATAAAAAACTGGATTCTTGTTCGTTTCTTTCATAGCTTCCATCTCTATGCATCTTAAATCTTTGCCCATTGGAATATTTATAAACACGAAACATTTCATTTAATCCGATGGCTTTGTAAAACCCAATCTTGTTTGGAATAAACTCCTTAATTTTTTCCCAAAGATGATCAGCCAACTTTTGATCAAAAAATAATAAACGATCATTATTTCTTACACCTTTATTCATCACCTGTGAACCTTGAATAGAAACTTTAGCTTCCTCAAATTTCTCTCCTTCTCATATAAGTTCAAATAATGTGAGCATTCGTGTTCTATAATTCCCCCAAAAATCGGACAGTAATTTAAGTTAGATTTTTAATTATAAATTTACTCAGGGTAAACGCATTAAAGTTAACATGTTTTTAATCAATACTTTATGATTTTTTGATCCAAGTTAACCTGTAATTATTTTCAAAAAAATGAATAATCATTAAAGGTAAGTTTAAAAAATTACGAATAAAATCCATTATTAAATGTCAATTCTTTAATGAAAAATTAGTTTTACTGATATATTCATAAAAGTTTAATGCGTTTGCCCTGGAAATGATATTATTCCATTTTATGATTCGTATTAAATTTTGTACATTGCCATCTTAAAATTAATTTTTTATTGGTTTTGGAAAAACGATCAAAAGTTAATCAACCAAATGAAAAGAGTTTCTATTAAACGGAACTCTTTTTTTAATGGTTTAAAATCATCTCAATTTTTGAAACAATTTCTGAAGGTTGTATAGATTCCATGACATTTTCATAGCCTTTGCAGACCTTATTTCCATAAACAGAACACGGAATATTGGGATATTTTTTTAAATCAGGCAGGATAGCATATTCTTTGGGCTGGTTAAAGGGAGCAAATCCGGCAAAAGGATGCGTAACACCCCATATAGTGATTGTTTTTACATCCTGCGTTGCAGAAAAATGTGCATTTCCGGAATCCATAGAAACCATAATATCCAAATGAGCAATAAGCATAAGCTCATCTCTTAATGATAATGTGCCGGCTATATTTTTAGTATTTTGATAATTTCTTTCCCAACCATTTAAAATAGCTATTTCTTTCTCTCCTCCTCCAAAAAGAAAAATATCAACTTCTTTGTATGTCAATGAAAAAATAACGTCTTCCATTAATTTTAAAGGATATTTCTTGCTATTAAAAGCAGCAAAAGGAGCAATACCAATCCACTTTCTATTTTTCTTACCGGTAATAGTGAGAATATTTTGAGATAACTCGGGCTTTGGTATGGGAATCACATTCGAAAGGTCTACGCTAAAACCTAACTTTTCAAAAACATCTGCATATCGTTGATGTGATGTTTTTAATGGTTTAAAAACTTTATTAACCGTTCTTGTTAATGCTTTTTTTTCTGCTCTGCCCTTATTAATAACGGCTATTTTATATCCTGATAACTTAAAATAAGTTCTTAGAATTTTTGATCTTAAAACATCGTGTAAATCAGCAATATATGTTATATCAAGCAATTTTAATTCTTTGTATAATCTAAATAATCCAAGAATGCCTTTATGTCTGTTCTTTACCTCAGCATCATAAAAGGTTACATTTGGAATAGTATCAAACAAGGGAGCTAAAAAAGGCTTGGAAACAAATGTAATTTTTATATTCGGATGTTGATTCACAAGTGCTCTTAACACAGGTACTGTCATGGCAACATCTCCCATAGCAGATAATCGAATTACTAAAATATGTGTCTTTTTTTGCATCCTTATAGTATTTATCGGTCTCGTATATGAGTAGTAGCAGATTTCTACTCACAAACCCTTCTGTTTGCACTGACTTTTATTTTATGTTTGGACTTAAGCTTTATCTACAGCCTATCCCCACCTATGAAAGGTACCTCTTCTCTAAATTGATTGCAAATGGGCAACATAGCCTTTATACACACTGTTGGTCACTGAATCATTGCTTTGGTTCGAGCCAATAAAGACTATCAACTTTTTTTGAGTTGTTATTTAAAATAGTATTAATTACAACCAAGCTATCGTCGTTTTCCAAACCGGAAAAAAGTAGCAATTTTTTATACACCTTGTTGTGTTTTTGTACTCTTATTCGACCGTTAATTGAATCGATAACCCCAAAGCATTCGCAAGCAGAGTAAAATTCGACAATCTAATATCTTCTCCGTTTTCAATTCGAGAAATATAGGGTCTTTTTTTCCCTATTTTTTTTGCCAAATTCTCTTGACTCATTTGTAATTCCTTTCTTCGATTTTTAATGATTTCTCCAAAATAATAGGAAAACGCATTTTCTCTAAATTCTTCACGCTCTTTAGAACCCTCTTTTCCGTATCGTTTGGAAATTAGTTCTTTTACATTTATTGAATTTCCCATGACTACTGTTCTTTTAGATAATTTTATAATATTTTTTCTGCTTGTTTGATTGCGTTTTTATAATCTTTAGTTCTCTTTTTCTGAAATCCACATAAGCAAACAGCTTTTGTACATTCAGCAAAATTCAGATGGTCGACAGCAAAGATTACAATCTGATATTCATTCCCTGCTTTTATTCACAGTTCGTAAAATTGTGTCGATTGCAGTTTTTTCAGAAAATTTGAATTTATAACTTTTATCTCTCCTATTACTTCAATCAATTGAAAAAACTTGAGTCTAATTCTATCACTTTGGTTATCGATAAATTCTAAACACTCTTTTGTAATATCGATTTCCCTCATATTACAAATGTAACTAATTCATTACAATTATAATCTTATTTTTTGAGTATTTTTTTAAGACGAACTTTTCCTCAGTATGAAACACAACGGTTTGTATAAGCATAGTGGCGAGGTTACGAGCCATTATCGTTTATACTTTGTGCTTGTTGTATGCACTTAGCGGCAATAGCTTACAACTTAAAAAAGCTATTAAAATATCAAACAAAAAAAGTGAAAAGTAAAGCCGAAGTCCTTGTTTTTATGATTCTAAAAATAGGGATCCCTAAAAACTTCCAAGATAGTTTTCTAGCACGCCTCTAAAACGAAACAACAGCTACCTTTGTTGGCGAATCGTTTTCTCTCTTTTCTTATTTAAGTTGTAATATATTCTTATATGGTAGAATCCTTTTTTCTGCCAAATGTACATACTCTTGGTTTGTGTCAAATCCTACATATTTTCTATTGCTTTTTAATGCTGCTATCGCAGTAGTTCCACTTCCCATAAAAGGATCTAATATTATATCGTTCGTAAATGAATATAATTGAATCAATCTATATGGTAAATCTATTGGGAATGGGGCTGGATGTCCTATTCGTCTTGCAGATTCAGCGTTAAATGTCCAAATTGATTTTGTCCACTTCATAAAGTCATCTCGTGCAATAGTATTTTCTCTGTACTCTTTTTCTGTCTTTTTTCTATCTCTTTTATAATCTCCCTTTGAAAAGACTAAAATATATTCGTGAATATCTCGTAACGTAGGATTAGAAGCTGACATCCAACTCCCCCAAGCTGTTGAAGGACTTGCACTTGCTGCCTTGTTCCAAATAATCTCACCACGCATATTAAACCCTATTTCAATCATCATTTTTGATATATAATCAGACAGAGGAATGTAAGGCTTCCTTCCAAGATTAGCGACATTTACACAAGCACGACCACCATTTACCAGAACTCTGTACGTTTCTTCAAACACATTCTTTAACATTTGGAGATACTCTTTTAATGATAAGTCTTCATCATATTCTTTTGAAACATTGTAAGGTGGAGAAGTAATCATCAAGTGCAATGAATTATTTGGAATCGAAGACATATTTTCTGCTGTTCCAAAAATAATCCTGTTCTCTAATTCTTTGGAATATTCATTAATGGTTTTATCAATGACTTTTTTGTTATCTAACTCTTTGTATAACTTAGAATCATAAAACTTTTCAGAATTATGGTTAATTCTTCCATTAGCTCCAAAAGAACTTGTCTCTGTTCCGTTTCTTCTCATCAAACAGTTTCATTTAAAAGGTTAAGGAATTTTTCAGCTTCGGCAATTTGGGACATAAGCAAAATAACCATCTTGTAAATTGTAAAACAACTGTTCTGGAGAAGCAATTTTTTTTAATGCTTCTCTAAAAAATTTTATTTCTGTATCTCTATTCCAAAATTCCATTCTGCAAGTTACGATTTTTGATTATAATATGTCTTGGTTCTTTCAATGGCAGACAACGCCAGTCTGTCTCAAAAGTAGTACAAATATTCTTTTGTATTGAACTCATTTATAATAATAGGCTGTTTTTGAGTAAACATCCTCATTTGAAAAAAGAAGTTTCATTTGTGTAACTCCTTTCAAAATTTGTTTATCTGTTTTTAATGGTCAAAAACAAACATAAAACAGGTCTTAAAAACGGATGTAAAGGTTGTTTTAGTCGATCTACCAAAGCTTTTACTCCGATGTATTGGAGTGTTTTCCAACTATTTGCGTATACCTTTTTGTAACCAATTATAATAATCATTTTTATTGGTATACTGTTTTGGCGGTGCCAGTATTTCCAGATCCGGACTCAGTAAAACATAATAAGGTTGTGAGGCTGTTTGAAAGTTTACGGCTTGAAAAGTTGCCCATTTATCGCCAATGGTTTTTATTTTCTTTAGCGTACCATTATTCCTTAAAAAATCGAATTGTTCATTTTTCGGTAATTCTTTTCGGTCATCCACATAAAGAGAAATTAAAATATATGCGCTGTTTATACTATTGTATATGGCAGGATCGCTCCAGACATTTTCTTCCATCCTCCTACAGTTTACACAGGCCCAACCTGTAAAGTCCAACAGTATCGGTTTGTTAGTTCTTTTTGCTTCGGCCAGGCCTTCGTCAAAATCTTTATAACAATTCAGACCCAGGGGGCATTCACTTTTTTGCTGATAGATACTATAAAACTGCGGAGGCGGAAACCCGCTTAAGAGGTTTAACTCCCATGCTGGATTCTTAAAAGTCCCGGGAATTAAATACACTATAAAAGAAATGACTAAAAGGCCAAAAGATATTCTTGAAAAGGATACTTTTTTATCGGGGCTATCATGTGGAAATGTTATTTTTTTAAATAAGTAGAGTGCTAGTCCTATGAATAATACAATCCAAATCCCGATAAATACTTCACGTTTTAATAATCCCCAATGTACTACCAAATCAGCATTAGACAAAAACTTAAACGCAAAAACCAGTTCTAAAAAACCTAAAACTACTTTTATCGTGTTTAACCATCCGCCTGATTTTGGCAGTGAATGTAACCAACCGGGGAATAGTGCAAATAACCCAAAAGGTAATGCCAGTGCCAAACCAAAACCTGTCATCCCTGCCGAAAGTTGCATTGCTCCCCCGTCAGAGGTTAGCGAACCTGCCAACAATGACCCCAAAATAGGCCCCGTACATGAAAAAGAGACAATTGCCAAAGTTATTGCCATAAAAAAGATGCCAATAATACCTCCAATACCGGCAGCAGAGTCCATTTTATCTCCCCAGGAACCGGGCAAGGCAATTTCATAATAGCCAAAGAAAGAGAAAGCAAAAAATACCAGGATGGCAAAAAAGAAAATATTTAACCAAACATTGGTAGAAATGGTATTTAAAATTTGCGGGTCTATGTTCTCTAAAAAATGAAAAGGAAGGCTTAATAAAATATAAATAAGAGTAATAAAAAATCCGTAGAGTATCGCATTACTTATTCCTTTGGCTTTATTTTTGGATTGCTTGGTGAAAAAAGATACTGTTAAAGGAATCATTGGAAACACACAAGGTGTTAGTAAGGCTAATAAGCCGCCCAAAAAACCCAATACAAATAGGTTTAATAATCCATCTTTACTCGTTGTATTTGCTTCTTCTTTTAACAGTTGAGTGTTTTTAAGATCCAGTTTCAATTGGTTAGATAGTTTTGCACTTTTTTCCGAGATGCTTACCGGTATATCCCGGATTGCTTTTCCATCTAACGAGAATGTAAAATCTTCATTTACCTGGATACATACTTTTTTACACACCTGACCGGAAATGTTGAGTTTTACGACTGAAATAGCTGGGTCTGTAAGTTGTATTCTTTGAATAATGGTAGCTGTATCTTTAAAAAACAATTCTTCTTTTTCCCACGTATCACTGTATTCTTTATATGTTTTACTTTCCCTTGCTTTTCCTATGAGTGTAAATTCGGGATGTTCATCAGCAGGAGATATGGTTAACGGTAATGAGGCATCTTCCGGGTTGTATTGGGAATACAAATGCCATTGGCTTAGAATGGTGGCCTTAAAAATTAAATCATACTCGGTCTCAGAGATTTTTTCTATGCTAGTCTTCCAGATTACAGGATTGGTTTCCGTTTGCGCGTTTAGCACAACAGTAGAAAATGAGATGAGGAGTACTATTAATTTCTTCATGATACGGTTGTTATTTTTACTATTTTTTTCGTGTTTTCGGAAATACCGAATCGCCTGTCCTGGCGCATCCCTATAATCCAGATAATAGTGTCATTGGCATCTGTTAATAACCAAACATTTTCTTTGTCTATCAATGATAATTTACGGTCTTTAAAAAACCGGCTTACTTTTTTGGTTCCTTCCATACCTGTGGGGCAAAGATAGTCTCCATGATTCCATTTTCGTACACGCAGCGGATAATTTAACAAGTTTTTATCTACTAAAATGGTCGTGCTTTCATCAACTTTTTTTCGCTTACTTTCCGTAATACTTAGTGAAACAGGTAAATGAGCACCGTCATTGTTTTTTTGAATTAGAAACTCTTTGCCTGTCACTGTTTTATGAATGGGGGCTAATATTAAATACGTTCTGTCTTTTAACAGTCTGTATTTTTCAGAAAATACCTGTTTCCCGGATTGAGCGGATAAAAGCTGAAAAATATCATCCCACGCCGTAAATCCATATTCTTTTAAAACCTGGTAGAGGTATGTTTTTAGATATGGTATTTTTTTAAGTTCGGAGATATTCAGCTTTAAAATTCCTTGAGGGTCTTTCACTATTACCCGATTAGAAACTTTTTCTATTTTACCGGCAATAATCTGTTGGCTTTCATACAAATAAGAAACAGTATTTTTAAAAGAGTCCAATATCTCCGGATTGATATCTTCTAAAACCGGAAATATCCGGTGGCGGATTTTATTCCTGGTATATTTTACAGAAGCATTCGATGTATCTTCCCGCCAGACAATGTTATGTGCTATGGCATACGCCATAATGCGGGTTCTTGAAAATTCCAGAAGCGGTCTTACTACAGTATCATTTACCGGCGGGATTCCGGTAAGCCCGTCCAGTCCGGTTCCCCGGGTTAAATTAATGATGAAGGTTTCCAAATTATCGTTTGTATTATGAGCTGTTAGTACATAATCCAGATGATTGGCTTTTAAAATTGTATGAAACCAGTGATAACGCAACTCCCGGGCAGCTGCCTGAATAGACATTTTTTGTTCGCCGGCATAATGCTCCGTATCAAAGGAAGTGGTAAAAATCTTCTTTCCCAGATTTTCTGACAAAGCCATGATGAATTTTTCATCTTCATCGCTTTCTTTTCCCCGAAGCTTAAAATTACAATGTCCTAAAAAAAAATCAATTCCCAATTGATAAAAAAGATGTGTTAAAACAACACTGTCTACCCCTCCGGAAATGGCAATTAAAATCTTTTTATGGTTTAAAAAAGAAAAATGGCGTGCAAGATGTTCTCTAAATTCTCGTACCATAGTTTACTGCATTAAATTTTCTACAGAGAGTCGGAGAAAGAATATAAATGATCACGTTCTTTTATTAATTTATCAATTGCTTTGACAGCTTGTTTCAGGCGTGTTTCTTTATCTCCTTTTAGCAAAATATAGGGGCGTTGATATTTTTGTAAAGCGTTTTGGAAAGCTGCAAACATCTCTTCACGCAATTCCGGCCTGTCTCTCAGATCATCCGCTTCCCAGGGGGTATCGATATAGGTTAAAAAATACAAATCATATGAATTTTCAATAGCGGCTTTGTTTACATACGGATTGACAAATCCGCCGTAATATTCTTCGGAATACACTTTGGTTTCCAATAAATCCGTATCGCAAATCAATATTTTATCTGCCTTTTTTGCCAATGTATTTTCTAATTTCATTTGCCCGATAGCAATCGGTACCAGATCTTTTTGCTCACAGGTTTTACGTTCGTTATTCCACTTTTTTTGCAGGTACGCTCTTGCATATTCGGGGGCCCAAACAGTATTGTAGTGCCTGGCTAACTGACCCGACAATGTCGTTTTGCCCGTACTTTCAGGCCCAAACAGCACAACTTTTATGATGTTAACCGGGGTTTGTTTAAGCTTTTCTTCCATGCGTTATATCCTTGTATTGCCAGTATTGTAAAAATTAAATATTGTAAAGATAGCATTCCTAATCCTCTATATGCATAGAGCGGAACAGTAATGATATCGGCAAAAATCCACAGTGTCCAATTCTCTATTTTTTTATTTGCCATATACCACATGGCAGTAAAGAAAATACCCGAAGTGAATATATCCAGGTAGTTTTCTGTTTTTATTTCATTACCAAAATAGTTATATACCGAATAGGTCAATAGCATTGTGGCAGCCATCCAAAAGACCCCGACTATTTTTTCTTTTACAGTGGTCCCGGAAATGGGCACCACCGTTTTGTTATTTTTCTTTCTACTCCAATTCCACCAACCGTAAATGCTCATAATAGAATAGTAGAGATTCATCATCATATCACCGAAATAGGTAGCTTTATATAATAAATAAACCGTAATAATGGTTGCTATCAAACCTGTCGGATATACTAAAATGTTTTCTTTTTTTGCATACCATACACTGGCTATTCCAAATACAAAAGCAATCCCCTCCAAAACAATAAACAGCGTTGGCGTATTTTGATATGACTTCAGAAAAAAATCAAAAATTTCACCCATAAAACGATGTTAATTAAATTATTAATTGAGTATCCGTCATGACATCTAATGATCTTTTTGGTATTCAATGTATTAAAAGAGAACTCGTTTAAACTTTTTTAAGTTGCTAAACGCTTCTCATTTTCGTTACCTCTAAAATGCATATACACAAGTAAATCCTTCAAATTCTAAAAAATAAATAGTATACGCTGCTACCGTTCCCCCGTAGCGAATTTCTCCTGTTGTTTTTGTATCTGCAAACTTAAAATCTTCGATGTATATATGGGGTAAAAAAAGTATTTTTTTCTTCCCGTAAATTTTATACAACGATTCTTTTGCCCCCCATACAATGGTTAGTTTTCTTACTAAAACATTGTGACGGGCAATGGTTCTATACGCTTCAACAGGCGTAAATTTATGAGCTATCTTTGTAATTTTATCCCGCTGTTTTTCAATGTCAATTCCAACCGGAGTTTCTTTGGAAACGATAATGCCGGTAAATATAAAAGAATGGGTAATTGAAATAAAATTTTCGTCTTTTAAACAGGGTTTACCATGAACGTCATAAAACAAATCCATATCGGAGTATCCGGCTTCCTTTAGCAAATGGCGAATACTTAAAAACCCTTTCTGATGTAATTCCGATTTCATCTGTTGTAAACGGTACTTACTTTCAGGTTTTAAAAGTATATCAAATGACAGTTCTTCCATAGACTCTTCTATTTTCCAAATCAGTAATAAGATATCATTATCAATACTTGTCTTTTTGTAAAGAGCCATATATATCTAAAAGTTATTGCGTAAATTTCCACATTGGAATTTCGAGATAAACAAATATAAGAATATGAGTACAAAAACAGCAACTTACATGCTTTACAAAGTAAAAGATATTTCTCTGGCTGCATGGGGAAGAAAAGAAATTGCATTAGCCGAAGCGGAAATGCCGGGTTTGATGTCTTTGAGAGAAGATTACAAAGACGAGCAGCCGCTAAAAGGGGCCAGGATAGCCGGGTGTTTGCATATGACTATTCAAACAGCTGTACTGATAGAAACACTGCAACTACTGGGTGCGGAGGTTACCTGGAGTTCTTGTAATATTTTTTCCACCCAAGATCAGGCTGCCGCTGCCATTGCCGCTGCCGGAATCCCGGTATATGCCTGGAAAGGGATGAACGAAGAAGAGTTTGACTGGTGTATTGAACAAACATTATTCTTTGGAGAAGACAGAAAACCGTTGAATATGATTCTGGACGACGGCGGAGATCTAACAAATATGGTATTGGACCGATACCCGGAATTGGTAAGTGGCATTAAAGGACTGTCTGAGGAAACAACTACGGGAGTTCACCGATTGTATGACAGGATGAAAGCAGGAACATTACCCTTGCCGGCCATTAATGTAAACGACTCGGTAACCAAGTCTAAATTTGATAATAAATACGGATGTAAAGAGTCTGCTGTTGATGCCATTCGTAGGGCTACTGATATGATGTTGGCAGGGAAAAGGGTAGTTGTTTGCGGTTATGGTGATGTTGGAAAGGGGACTGCAGCTTCATTTAAAGGAGCAGGTTCTATAGTTACGGTAACAGAGATCGACCCTATTTGTGCATTGCAAGCTGCTATGGACGGCTTTGAAGTGAAACGTTTGGAAACGGTGATTAAAACTACCGATATAGTTATTACCACAACCGGGAATAAAGACATTGTTCAGGGGCACCATTTTAGCGCATTAAAAGACAAAGCGATTGTTTGTAATATTGGCCACTTTGACAATGAAATTGATATGGCCTGGTTAAATAAGAACTATGGAGACACTAAAGTTGAGATCAAACCACAGGTTGATAAATATACCATCAACGGAAATGACATCATTATTTTAGCAGAAGGGCGTCTGGTAAACCTGGGATGTGCAACAGGGCATCCGAGTTTTGTAATGAGTAATTCATTTACAAACCAGACATTAGCTCAGATTGAGTTATGGACAAATCACGGTGCTTACAAAAATGAAGTGTATATGTTGCCAAAACACCTGGATGAAAAAGTAGCGAAATTGCATTTGGCAAAAATAGGTGTTGAATTAACGGAATTGCGAGAAGACCAGGCTGCATATATTGGAGTGGCTAAAAATGGTCCGTTTAAACCGGAATACTACAGGTATTAAATTAAGTTCAAATATAAGGTTACAAATTGGTACCTGTGGAATTACTATGTGTTTTTGTTATCGTTAAATAATACTGTTTCAAGGTTTGAAAGTTGTAAAGTGTAAAAGCAACTCAATTCTTATAAAAGCACCTGGGGAATAGTGTTGTTTTTATAAGGAAATAAAGGTTAGAATGGTATACAATTTCAGGGTATAATAATCTTACAAACCACCAATGATTTATATACATGTAACCGGAACGAGTATTCGAAAAATTAAGAGTCCTTTTGACAATTTGTGAAATATCATTAAATTGTAAGGAAATTTTTGGAATTTTCTTAGTTTTTATACCGAAAGCTAAAAAACATAAAAACAATCAAAACTTCTGCATATACCACCATAATGGCAGAATAAGAGGAAGAAAGTTCTGTATATAAACAAGTTGGGCACAATTTGACCAAACCACAATCTGAACAATAAAATAGAAAAGATGACCTTAAATGAATTAGGAGCAAAACTCAACGAAATGTATAACAATGCACCAAAAGGAGATGCAGTTGCTATGATACACTTGTTCGGAATTAAATACTCGAACGAAATAAAGGAAAATGAGTATTCTAAAAAAGATATTATTAAACAATCTGGGATTTCAGCATCATATTTGACTGAATTGACTAAAGGCGTGAAATTGGCTGAATATGTAATTCCTAAAAGTTAACTAATTGGAACAAACTGAATTTTTAGAGAAAACTAGAAAAGCATATTTGGGTGCAAGAGAATGTTCTTTTCCACCAAAATCAAATTCTAGTATTTTAAGTAGAGGAACAAGTCACTCAATATCGTCAATTACAGAAGATTTATTTGGTTGCTATTGTGCAGAAAAAGTCCGAGAACCAAATGGAATAAAAATTCTAATCGACCCACCAATTTCATTTAAAGGAACTGAACTAAAGAATAAAAGTGGAAAAAGGTCATTATTACTTAGACCAGATATTGCTTTTACGAAAGACAATATTGTAAACTGCTTTTTTGACATCAAAACAGATTTAGGTTACAAAAGGTTTGAATTCTTAAACCAAGCGAAAGACAGAAATAATCAACTTAATACGATTAAAGAAAAATATGCACATTATAAAGATGGCAAAACAAAAATAAATCAACGGATAAAAATTTCACCTGACATTAAGTTCGTTTATGTTGTTATTTCACAAGGTAATATTGGCAAAGACAAAATGAATAGTTTCATTAACGGAATTAAACTATTAAAAAATGTTGACGTTTTTGTAATTTCAAAAGGCGAGCATTTAAATTCCTACAACGAAATTTCTAAAACAGAGATTAATGAAGAAGATTGGATATGCAACAAAAAATGGTACAAAAAGTTAAGCTACATTTTTGATTTGATATAATTTTTCAAATTCGATGATATTTTTGTAACCAAGAGCAGAATGTCTTCTGTATCTGTTGTACCAAGTTTCTATGTATTCAAAGACTTTAATTTGAAGACTTTTGTTGGATATAAACTTATTGTCTATCATTAGTTCTGTTTTGATTGTTTTAAAAAAAGATTCAGCTACTGCATTATCCCAACAGTTTCCTTTTCTACTCATACTGGGTGTTACATGATAACTTTTAAGGATATTAACAAACGCATGAGATGCGTATTGTACACCTCGATCAGAATGAAAAATCATACCTTCACAAGGCATTCTGTTGTTTACAGCCATTCTCCATGCAGCAATGATAGTTTGTCTTGCTTTGAGTCCATTGCTCAAAGACCAACCAATGACTTTAAGATCAAACAGGTCAATAATTACCGTTAAGTACAGCCATCCTTGTGCAGGCTTTAAATAGGTAATATCAGAAACCCATTTCTGTGCAGCAGCGGTAGCTTTAAAATCTCTATCCAATACATTATCAGCTACTGGATATTGATGCTTAGAATCTGTCGTGACAACAAATTTCTTTTTACGAACTGCTTTAATCCCATGTTTTTTCATCAATCGTGCTACCCTAGACCTAGATACTTTAAACCCTTTAGCTTTGAGTTCCTCTGTAATTCTAGGACTTCCATAAGTAGATTTACTTCGCTCACAGATACGGTGAATCTCAGAGAGTAGCATACGATTTTTTCCATCTCTATCTGATGGAACATAATTCTTACTCCTGTAATAACTGTTTCTACTAATTTTAAAAATTTTACACATCTTCCCAACCGGATATTCTCTACTGTAATCTTTGATAAATTTCAATACTTCCGATCGCTCTTGGAGAAGATGCTCACGGCATTTTTTAAGATATCCCGCTCCATGGTAACATCCTTGAGCTGTTTACGTAATCGCTCTAACTCTTTCTGATCTTCTGTGAGTTGTTTGACGCCATTACCGCTAAAAGCTAAATCAGGACGCTGTTCTAATTCTCTACGCCATCTGTAAATAAGATCTGCACTGATTCCCAATTCCATGGCAATCTGCTTTGTGTTACCTCGTACATTGCTTAATTCTACTGCTTTAATTTTAAACTCTTTACTGTATTTTCTTCGTTTCATATGGTTAAGTTATTTTAGATAAAATTAGCTTAACTCTTTGTCACTCTAAATGTAGCAAGTCCAGTATTTTCACTAGAAGCCATAGCTTCTCTTACTTTAAGCATAAACAATCGTGCTGTCTTTTCTGTAATACCATAGCGTACACCCATTTGTGTAGCTGATAAACTCTTGGTGGTAGTTGCCATTTCAAAACAGATAAAAAAGGCTTTTCGTACACCAAATCGCACTCTGTGAAAAATGGTGTTAGCCGTTGGGCTTTCTGTATCACCACATTTATTGCATGTTCTTGAAAAGTTCTTACGTACTTGGTAACTGGTATTACCACATTTACGACATACATAACCCTCTTTCCACTTGATTTGACCTAGATATGCTTTGCAATCTACATCTGTTTTAAAGCGTTCAGCGAACTCTAAAAGGTTTTGACCCTTGAAAATTTCCATAAAATCCCTATTTTTATTGACATACAAGTTATGAAATTATCTACTGACCTCTAAAAAAATTAAAAACAAAACATAAAAATTCGGCTTTGTGTTTATCCGAAAAATTAGTGTCTTTTTATACGCTACGTTTCATACACAAGACCGTTGTGTTTAATGTAGAATAACCATCTTCAAAGAAATTATATTATCTTGCAAAAGAATTTAATCTAATGAATTCCTCCACGTCTACGTCGGGGTAAAGTGGAAAGTTTGAAAATCTTAGGTTTTCATCAATTAAAAAAATCTCTTTCCACTTGATACCTCGAACGCTCTGTATCGGGGTAGTTCATTTCGACCAAAAAATGAAAGAATATCAAATCGAACATTGCGAAATAGATGTAGTTGAAGACTTGTTTTATGAATACAATGTTGGAGCGAAACCTTTCCTTAAATGGGTTGGTGGAAAAAGGCAGCTTTTAGAACAATTTGAATACCTTTATCCGACTGATTTAAAACAAAAGAAAGTAAAAAATTACTATGAACCTTTTGTTGGTGGCGGAGCAGTATTTTTTGACGTGGCTCAACGCTTTGAAATTGAACATGCTTTTCTCTACGACATTAATGAAGAATTGATTTTAACTTATTTGGTAATTCAAAAAGATGTTTCAAAACTGCTCAACTTTTTACACAGATACGATAAACAGTACAAAAAACTAACCGAAGACAAACAAAAAGAATACTATTACGGCATAAGAGAAAGTTTTAACCAACAACGTTTCAATATTGACTATGATAAGTATTCTGAAAATTGGATACCAAGAGCAGCTCAAACAATTTTTTTGAACCGAACTTGTTTTAATGGGCTTTTTCGATTTAACTCAAAGGGTGCATTCAATTCACCACAAGGGAAATATAAAAATCCCAAAATTGTGGATGAACAAAACCTCTTGAGTGTCTCTAAACTGCTCGAAATTGCAACCATAAAAAAAGCTGATTTTAAAGAAATAAAAAACGACTTAAATGGAGTTAGCTCATTCATTTATTTCGATCCACCTTATAAACCTATTAGCAAAACAGCAAGTTTTACTTCTTACAATAGACTCAACTTTGAAGATGATGAACAACTGCAACTGGCAAATTTGTATTTCGACCTAAACGAAAAGGGTTACAAACAAATGTTGAGCAATTCTGATCCAAAAAACACAGACCCAAAAGACGATTTCTTTGATGAAATTTATAAAGACTTTAATATAATACGAGTTGATGCAAAACGATCAATAAACTCTGACCCAAATAAGCGAAGTTCTATCAAAGAAATTGTAGTAACCAATTATTAAACGTGAAAAAAGGAAGAAAAACCAATATTACAGGAACTCAACTTGAGAAAGCAGTACAAACTGTTTTCTTGGAAAAGGGGTTTGAGATAGAAATGTACCGTAAATGGGAAAAGAACCCAAAAAATTATGGCAAAGAACTTTTGCTAAAAAATGTTCCATTTACAACAATTTACGGACACGGTGGAAATACTGAATTTTTACTGCTTTCAGAAAAGTACGATTTGCTAATTAGAATTGAATGTAAATGGCAACAAAGTGCAGGATCGGTCGATGAAAAACTTCCATACTTGTATTTAAACACAATCGAGGCTATGCCAGAAAAAGACATTATGATTTTGATTGATGGAGATGGATTTAAAGCAGGTGCTAAAACTTGGTTGAGGAATGCAGTAAAAGAAAAACTCTACACAAACAAAAGGAACAATGACACGAATGTTCAAGTATTCTCTTTAGCTGAGTTTTTCACTTGGGCAAACAATACATTTCAAGACTGATTAAAGAAACACTAAACACAACATTGTATCCTATAAGTAATTGCTTGTTCTCGCCTACTTCTGAAAATCCTCGCGGATTTTCAGTTTGGTGCGTACTTGCAAAGTTAAGTGCTAAACCACGCAACTTTTCATATACGAAGACGTTGGGCGCAATTATGACCCGTCCTGAAATATGTATACAAAAAACAACAAGTATATGTATAAAAATGATGGATATGTAAGACGTTATAGTGAGAGTTTTAAACTCAAAGTATTAGCAGAACTTACCAAAGGAAACCATTCCAAAAGACAAATTGCCTTAACTTACGGCATACAATCTAGTACGATAAACGTATGGATTAAAAAATATGACCGTAAAGATTTAATGAACACCCGTGTAACCGTGCAAACAGACGACGAATTATCCCGTATTAAAGCCCTTCAAAAAGAGCTAAAACAACTCAAAGATCTTCTTATTAAAAAGGATCTAGATAAACTTGTGAATGATAGTTATCTTGAAGTAGCTGCTGAAAATCTTGGCTATAAAAATGTTGAAGAATTAAAAAAAAACTTAAACATAAAGCCTTAATGAAAATAGCACCGATTAATAGAAAAAAAAGAAGGTACGCCATCGCTACTATTTGTAATGCTTTCGAGTTAAAAAGAGATGCTTATTACAAATATCAAAAAAGGTTTGTTCTTAAAAAACAAATAGAACAAAATGTAATAATGCTTGTTAAAAAAAGCAGGAAAACATTACCCAGAGAAGGTACTAGAAAGCTAATGAAATCCTTACATAATGATTTTAGGAAACAGAATATAAATATAGGTAGAGACCAGTTATTTAGAATCTTAAAAGAAAATAATTTGTTAATTAGAAGGAAAAAATATTCTTCTAAAACAACCAACTCTTACCATCGTTTTTATAAATATAAAAATATCATAAAAGACCTGATCATTAATAGACCTAACCAAGTTTGGGCTTCGGATATTACCTATATAAGAACTATAAATGGATTTTGTTATTTAGCACTTATTACTGATATGTATTCAAGAAAAATAGTAGGCTATGATATTAGTGATAGTTTAGAACTTAAAGGCTGTGTTAGAGCTTTAAATAAAGCTATTTATCAAACTAAAAATACCGAAGAAATCATACATCATTCTGATAGAGGAATACAATATTGTAGCAATGTTTATACTCAAATTTTGAAAAGAAAAAAGATACAAATCAGTATGACCCAAGAAAATCATTGCTACGAAAACGCAATGGCCGAAAGAGTTAACGGAATTTTAAAAGATGAATTCTTCCTCGACCAAACATTTACAAATATCAATCACGCCAAAAAAGCAACAAAAAATGCAATCAAATTATATAATAATAAAAGATTACATTTATCTTTAGATTATAAAACACCTAATTACGTGCACAAAAATGTAGCATAAATTTTAATAATTAACTGTAGCCCTATTTTAGGACGAGACATTAAAAACTTGAGAATAAATGGATATGCAACAAAAAATGGTACAAAAAGTTAAGCTACATTTTTGATTTGATATAATTTTTCAAATTCGATGATATTTTTGTAACCAAGAGCAGAATGTCTTCTGTATCTGTTGTACCAAGTTTCTATGTATTCAAAGACTTTAATTTGAAGACTTTTGTTGGATATAAACTTATTGTCTATCATTAGTTCTGTTTTGATTGTTTTAAAAAAAGATTCAGCTACTGCATTATCCCAACAGTTTCCTTTTCTACTCATACTGGGTGTTACATGATAACTTTTAAGGATATTAACAAACGCATGAGATGCGTATTGTACACCTCGATCAGAATGAAAAATCATACCTTCACAAGGCATTCTGTTGTTTACAGCCATTCTCCATGCAGCAATGATAGTTTGTCTTGCTTTGAGTCCATTGCTCAAAGACCAACCAATGACTTTACGATCAAACAGGTCAATAATTACCGTTAAGTACAGCCATCCTTGTGCAGGCTTTAAATAGGTAATATCAGAAACCCATTTCTGTGCAGCAGCGGTAGCTTTAAAATCTCTATCCAATACATTATCAGCTACCGGATATTGATGCTTAGAATCTGTCGTGACAACAAATTTCTTTTTACGAACTGCTTTAATCCCGTGTTTTTTCATCAATCGTGCTACCCTAGACCTAGATACTTTAAACCCTTTAGCTTTGAGTTCCTCTGTAATTCTAGGACTTCCATAAGTAGATTTACTTCGCTCACAGATACGGTGAATCTCAGAGAGTAGCATACGATTTTTTCCATCTCTATCTGATGGAACATAATTCTTACTCCTGTAATAACTGTTTCTACTAATTTTAAAAATTTTACACATCTTCCCAACCGGATATTCTCTACTGTAATCTTTGATAAATTTCAATACTTCCGATCGCTCTTGGAGAAGATGCTCACGGCCTTTTTTAAGATATCCCGCTCCATGGTAACATCCTTGAGCTGTTTACGTAATCGCTCTAACTCTTTCTGATCTTCTGTGAGTTGTTGACGCCATTACCGCTAAAAGCTAAATCAGGACGCTGTTCTAATTCTCTACGCCATCTGTAAATAAGATCTGCACTGATTCCCAATTCCATGGCAATCTGCTTTGTGTTACCTCGTACATTGCTTAATTCTACTGCTTTAATTTTAAACTCTTTACTGTATTTTCTTCGTTTCATATGGTTAAGTTATTTTAGATAAAATTAGCTTAACTCTTTGTCACTCTAAATGTAGCAAGTCCATCATTTTGTTAATGATTTTAGTGATAATGCTCAAAATTACACGTTACAAAATTTATATTTAGGATACTCTAAGCCAAATAGTAAGTTTTCGTATAGTTTAAACTTTAGAAATATTTATAACAATGATGTCATAATTAGAAATTCATTCAGTAATAATTTATTTATATCTAATCAAGTTTTTACACTATCTCGTGTATTTTTAGTTGAGTTGAAATACAAATTTTAATTTTTAAACCTAATAGTTCACAACGCTGTTATAATTCCCCCAATGATAGGACAGATTTTATCAAAACCTAAATGTGAAAATGCCATTTTTGGGCTTCAAAGTGTCAAACTCAAGAAGAAAATGTAAATTTGCACATTTTAAATAGAAAATAGTATTTGTATTTTAAATTAGCCGAATACTTTTAGCTTTACAACTTTCAAACCCGAAACGGTGTATGCAGTATAATCATAAAAAAATAGAAAAAAAATGGCAAAAATACTGGTCTGATAACCAAACCTTCAAGACCGATAATAATGCCGATAAACCCAAATATTATGTGTTGGATATGTTCCCCTATCCGTCAGGAGCAGGGCTACATGTCGGCCATCCGTTAGGGTATATCGCCTCGGATATTTATGCTCGTTACAAACGACACAAAGGATTTAACGTATTGCACCCGCAAGGATATGATTCCTTTGGATTACCGGCAGAACAATACGCTATTCAAACAGGGCAGCATCCTGCAAAAACAACAGCAAAAAATATTGCAACTTACCGGCATCAATTAGATCAAATAGGGTTTTCTTTCGACTGGTCTCGCGAAGTAAGAACTTCAGACCCTCAATACTATAAGTGGACACAGTGGATTTTCATTCAATTGTTCAATTCCTGGTACCACAAAACAACCGATAAAGCAGAAGACATTGCAACACTGATTTCGCTGTTTGAAAAAGAAGGAAACCTGACCGTAGATGCAGCTTGTGATGATCAGGTGCAAAACTTTACTGCTGCCGATTGGAAAAAATTTTCCGATAAAGAGAAGCAGCAAATATTACTACAATACCGATTGGCATTTTTATCCGATACGGAAGTCAATTGGTGTCCGGCATTAGGAACCGTTTTAGCCAATGATGAAATTGTCAATGGAGTTTCGGAACGCGGAGGGCATCCGGTAGTTCGCAAAAAAATGACCCAATGGTCCATGCGAATTTCCGCCTATGCAAAGCGTTTATTAAACGGATTGCATACGATCGACTGGCCCCAACCGTTAAAAGATACTCAAATGAACTGGATTGGCCGCTCGCAGGGAGCCATGATAACATTCGAAGTTCAAAACTCAACAGCTAAAATCTCCGTTTTTACCACCAGGCCCGATACCATTTTTGGAGCGAGTTTTATGACCCTGGCCCCGGAGCACGAATTAGTACCAAAAATTACAACCGAAGCTCAAAAATCAGTTGTTGAAGCCTATATACAAACCACCGCAAAACGCTCCGAACGCGAGCGTATGGCAGACGTAAAAACTATTTCGGGAGTTTTTACGGGAACCTATGCCGTCCACCCTTTTTCCGGAGTGAAAATCCCTGTCTGGATTGGAGATTATGTCCTGGCAAGCTATGGAACAGGAGCCGTAATGGCTGTTCCGTGCGGAGATCAGCGCGACTATGATTTTGCCAGACATTTTAAAATTGATATTCCCAATATTTTCAAAGATGTTGATATCTCCGAAGAAGCTTTCGCAGATAAAGAAAAAACGATCATTGCCAATTCCGATTTTTTAAACGGATTGTCCTATAAGGAAGCGACAAAAACCGTGATTTATGAACTGGAAAAAAGCGGAACAGGCTATGGAAAAACAAATTACAGGTTACGCGATGCTGTTTTTAGCAGACAGCGGTATTGGGGAGAACCCTTTCCTGTCTACTATGTAGACGGCATGCCGCAAATGATTGCCGACGAACATCTGCCCCTAGTCCTGCCCGAAGTAGACAACTATTTACCTACCGAAGACGGGCAGCCTCCCTTGGGAAATGCAACGGTTTGGGCATGGGACACAAAGACCAATACTGTAGTTGAAAACGAGAAGATTGACCATGAAACCGTTTTCCCGTTAGAACTGAATACCATGCCTGGGTGGGCAGGAAGCTCCTATTATTTTAATCGCTATATGGACCCGCACAATGAAAATGAGATCGCATCCCGGGAAGCGCTGGACTACTGGAAACAGGTAGACCTGTATATCGGAGGGGCTGAGCACGCAACAGGACATTTACTATATGCGCGTTTCTGGCAAAAATTTCTGTTTGATAAAGGATGCGTTCCTGTAGATGAATTTGCCAAAAAATTGATCAATCAAGGAATGATTTTGGGGACGAGTGCTTTTGTGCACAGGTTAGGAATAATTTTAGCCACTAAAGGAAATCCTTCTAAGGAAGATAGGGACAAGGTAAAGAAGGTTAAAGAGAAGTGTAAATTAGTAAAAGAATATGCTTTTTCAAGTGATTTGATAAAATATACAACAAAACTTATTTCAAACCCGATTAATGAAGATGATAAAAAACATAATGAAATCCTCAATAAAATTTTCGGAGTAATTTATAATCCAATAAAAAAAGAAATTCAAGAACTTAGTATTGAAAATTATATTGAACCAATGTCGATGCCTTTAACTTTTTCTCACTATAAAACTCATATTGATGTTTCATTAGTTAATGCTTCAGATGAATTAAATGTAGAGAAGTTTAAAAACGAATTATTAAATACTGATTTTAAAAACACTAATTTTTTCTCATTAGATGGCACATTTAAAGTTTCTCGCGAAGTCGAAAAAATGTCTAAGTCCAAATACAATGTTGTCAACCCAGATAACATTTGCAAGGAGTACGGAGCAGATTCTTTACGCTTATTTGAAATGTTTCTAGGCCCATTAGAGCAATCTAAACCATGGAAAACCTCAGGAATTTCTGGTGCACATTCATTTTTAAAGAAATTGTGGAAACTATTTTATTTTTCTTCTGAAGAAGGGCGGGAAAGTAAACTAAATATTTCAGATGTAGCACCTACCAAAGACGAACTAAAGATATTACACAAAACTATCAAAAAAGTAGAGAAAGACATTGAACATTTTTCATTCAATACATCCGTTTCTACTTTTATGATTGCCGTAAATGAATTAACTGTTCAAAAATGTAATAAGCGAGCCATTTTAGAACCGCTTTTGATTTTAATTTCTCCCTATGCACCACATATTGCAGAAGAGTTATGGGAAAAACTAGGGTATACCACATCTGTTTCCACAGCTATATTTCCTGTTTTTGAAGAAAAATATCTGGCAGAGAATACAAAAATATACCCAATAGCATTTAACGGGAAAATGCGATTTACGCTGGAACTACCATTAGAGATGAGTAAAGCGGAAATTGAAAAAACGGTAATGGCTTATGAAAAAACACAGATGCAATTGCAGGGGAGTATTCCTAAAAAAGTGATCGTAGTCCCTGGAAAAATTGTTAATATAGTAGGATAACATCCCCGAAGATGGTTTAAAAAAGCATTGGATTATAGTAAATTAGGTATTATGATATTTTTGCTTAAAATATTTAGATAAGATAGAGAAGAACTAATGAGTAAAAAGAAAAAAATCTACAAGAATAAAAGAAACAACATTAAAGATTTAAGAAGAACTATTTTAAAGCTATTAAAAGAAAACTCTTCTAAATTTTATAACTATAAACAAATTGCCGGAAAATTAAAGATATCCGATACAGATGGAAAGAATCAGATCATAAAAAAAATAGAAGAACTAAAGAAGGACAAAAAAATAAAGGAGATTAACAGGGGAAAATTTCAGATCAATGAAGATAGAAAATACTATACCGGTACACTTGATTTGACTACTAACGGAAATGGATATTTTATTTGCGGTGATTTTGAAAAAGACATCTTTGTACCTGCCATCAATCTAAATAAAGGTTTGCAAAACGACATTGTAAAAGCCTATATCTATAAAAGAAGAAGAAGCAATAGAATAGAAGCGGATGTTGTGGAGATTTTAAAAAGAAATAAAACAGCATTTGTAGGAGTACTGCAAATGAATAAAAATTTTGGTTTTGTAATACCTGACAATCGCAAAATATATACGGATATTTTTATATCTAAAAATAAATTAAACGGCGCAAAAGACGGAGATAAAGTATTAGCTAAGATTACTGATTGGCCCGACAGGTCGGAAAACCCATTTGGTACCATTACCCGGGTTCTTGGAAAACCGGAAGATCATGATACGGAGATTCATGCTATTTTATTAGCATACGGATTACCTTATGAATTCCCAAAAGAAGTAGCATGGGAAACTTCAAAATTATCAACAGAAATTACTCGGGAAGAAATTTTGAAAAGGAGAGATATGCGATCAGATGTAACGTTTACCATAGATCCAAAAGATGCTAAAGATTTTGATGACGCATTGTCTTTTACAAAATTGGAAAACGGAAATTATGAAATAGGAATCCATATTGCAGATGTCTCTCATTATATACAACCAAAAACGGTTTTAGATGATGAAGCCTGTCAAAGAGCAACTTCCGTATATTTAGTGGATAGAGTAGTGCCCATGTTGCCGGAAATTTTATCCAACGGCATTTGTTCTTTACGTCCGAATGAAGAAAAGTTGACTTTTTCTGTCATTTTTGAAATAAATGAAAAAGGACAAATTAGCAATCAATGGTTTGGCAGAACGATCATTTGTTCGGATAAGCGTTTTTCATATGAAGAAGCACAATCGATAATAGAAAATTGCTCAATTCTTGAGGGAGATGCAGTCACTTACACAATGCCGGGTAAAGTTTCTCTGACAGGAACTGCTTATGAAGTTGAGCAAAAAATAGCGAAAGCTATTTTAAAATTGGATGAGCTTGCAAAGAAGTTTCGAAATAAAAGAATGAAAAACGGTGCTATTTCTTTTGACAGATCAGAAGTAAAATTTCATTTGGATACAGAATGCAACCCAATAGGGGTATATCTTAAAGAAACAAAAGATGCTCATAAATTAATTGAAGAATTCATGTTATTAGCAAACAAAAAAGTAGCTGAATTCATTGGATTTTACAAAGGAAAGGCCACAAAAAAAACGTTTATTTACAGAGTTCATGACGACCCGGATGTAGAAAAATTGGCAACTTTACAAAACATGATAAGTAAATTTGGTTATAAAATACATACGGATACAAGAACATCTACTTCAAAAAGTTTAAATCAGTTATTAAAAGATATTCACGGCAAGGCGGAAGCAAATATGATTGAAATGCTTACCATTCGTTCCATGAGTAAAGCTGCATACACAACACAAAATATCGGGCATTACGGACTGGCTTTTGACTATTACAGTCATTTTACTTCCCCCATTCGTAGATATCCTGACGTAATGACACATCGTTTATTACAGCATTATTTAGACGGAGGCAGCAACCCCAAAGCAGATCTGTATGAAGAAAAGTGTAAACACGCCTCAAAGCAAGAAGAACTGGCAACAAAAGCAGAAAGAGACTCCGTTAAATATATGCAGATTAAATATATGAAAGGTCGTGAAAATGAAATTTTTCAAGGTGTTATTTCAGGCGCCACGGAATGGGGAATTTATGTGGAAATACTTTCTAACAAATGCGAAGGAATGGTGCGTATACGGGATATTAAAAGTGATTATTACATATTTGACGAACAGCAATGTGCAATTGTTGGAGAAACTACCAAACAGGTGTATCAGTTGGGAGATATCGTAAAAATACAAGTGAAGCACGCAAATTTAGAGCGTAAAAATCTGGATTTTTTATTAATTGAAGATGAGATTTAACATAAATACTACAATAAAAAAGTAAATAATTATTTTATTTATAGGATATAAATTGTAAATTAATGATCTAATAAAATAAAAATGAAAAAAACGTTTTTTTTAGTAGCATTATTCATAACAGCTGCTTCGGCAAGCCAAACGGTGATTACTAAAAAACTGGGTTTTTTTACAACTTTAAAGGTTTTTAACGGAATTAATGTTGAACTTATAAAATCGGACGAGCATAAGTTAGTGATTTCAGGAGAAAAATCAGAGAGAGTAAAAGTAAAAAACACCAGAGATATTTTAAAAATATCTTTAAAATTTCCGGACATCTCATCAGATAACAAAGTTGATGTTACATTATACTACCATACGGAAATTAAAATTATTGATGGCAATGAAGGTGCTACGATTACCGCTAAAGAAGTTTCACAACCACAAATAGAAATAAAAGCACAAGAAGGAGCTTTTATCAATATGGTTTTAAAGGTAAAACATCTAAGAGTTAAATGTTCTTCGGGAGGCATTATAAAACTTACCGGAACTTCAAAAAACCAGGATGTAGAATTAGACTTGTATGGTATCTATCACGGGTATGGTCTGAAAGTATCTGACAATTCCACTGTAAATGTAGGAACAGGAGCCAAAGCGGAAATACTGGCCGGAGAAACACTAAATGCAAAGGTAAGTTTTGGCGGGTCTGTTTTTTATAAAGGAAATCCGGAAGTAATTAAAGATAAAAAAGTAATAGGAGGTATTATAAAACAAAGGAATTAGGTTATTCAATGTCTTTTCTGTCAATTGAAACCTTTTTGTATCTTTGTAAGATAAATACAAAAATAATGAACGCACTTACTATGCTTCTCGGTTTTGTTGGTCCTTGGCAAATTGCCATAATAGTTGTACTGGTTTTATTGATGTTTGGAGGGAAAAAAATACCCGAATTAATGAAAGGACTCGGAAAAGGAATCAAAGAATTTAAAAACGCTACTAAAAAAGAAGAAGCCGAAGATAAAATAGAAGAAAAAAAGTAAAACCCTTTTAAATAGGTAGTAGAAAACAGGGAAACAACAGATAGATACTCATCTTTTCTGCATCAGACAATTTCCCTTTATGATCGCGTTTTTTAACTCCTGAACTTTCCAATTATAGACCATTTTCTAGTTGTGAAGCAAATTCTATGTGAAAATCGTCTAATTCTACAAAGAATTCCGTAACTTTATCTCTAAGCATTTGAGGTGTTTTTATTATTCAATTTACTGAAATTCACATAAATAAACAATGATTTAAACACCTTTTTCTTATCCATTATTCGCGTTAATTGCATTTTTTGAAAATTCAAATGTGTCATTTGATAATATTACATTTGAATTTTTAACTACACCTGTTCTTCCTCTAACTCAATTCAAACATCTTTCCGGGTAATGATTTTACTACTCCTTTTAATTCCAGTTCTAATAAAACGGATGCTGACTGATATATAGGAATAGCACACTCAATAGCTATAGTATCTAATACCTGTGCTTTATTTTTTATTAAAAAGTCATATACTTTCTGCTCTTTTTCATTTAGTTTTGCAAATAGTGGTTTTTGAATTTTCTTATTAGGTGTTTCCTTAATGTCCCAATTCAACATCTCCACTATATTTTTAGGAGATTGCAGCAAACAGGCGTTATGCCGTCTGATAAGTTCATTGCAACCTATACTTGTCAGATCATTAACTTTTCCCGGAACTGCAAATACATCTCTATTATAAGAATTGGCAATATCTGCCGTTACCAACGCACCTCCTTTATGTGCAGATTCTATGATAATAGTGGCTGCCGACAAGCCTGCTACAATTCTGTTGCGTTTTAGAAAATGTTCTCTCTGTGGGGTGTCCTCGTACCAAAACTCAGTAATACATCCTCCTTTTTTATGTAGTTGATGGATATATTTTTTATGAGCTTTCGGATACACCCGCGAAAAACCGTGTGCTAAAACCGCAATGGTTTGCAAATGATTTTTTATGGCTGCTTTGTGTGCACAAATATCAACTCCATAAGCAAGACCACTGACAATAATCGGATCATATACGGCCAGGTTTTCAATTAGCTGATTGCAAAAATCCCGTCCGTAGTGAGACATATTTCTCGTTCCGACAATCGCAATGATTCTTTTGTTATCAAAGTCAATATTTCCGTCTTTAAAAAACAATATGGGAGCATCTGTACAATGCTGCAAATTTTCAGGATAATCATCATCTAAAAAATAAGAATATTCAATATGATGATCTTCTATGTGTTGCAATTCTCTTTCAACCCAATACAGTTTCGACTCATCTAGTAAATGTTTTATGGCGTACGAACCTATTCCATGTACTTTTTGAAGTGTATTTGGGTTTTCTTTAAAAATACTTTCTACATCTCCAACAGCAGAAATCAACTTTTTTGCGAGAACATCTCCTATAAATTTGACTTTTTGCAAACGCAGAATAGCAAATAACTTTTCTTTTTTCACATGCATTATTTTGATTTTAAAATTACAAAATTATTGTTAATAATTTTTAAAAACAGCTCATTTTTCCTGCTCTTATAATTTTTATCTTTGTTCCAAATGACAATAGCAAATTATATTCATGACTTACTGTACAGACACGATTGTGTAATTGTGCCAGATTTTGGAAGCTTTATTACGAATACCGTTAGTGCTAAAATTAATGAAGAAGAACAGTTGTTTTATCCGCCGACAAAACAAATTTCTTTTAATTCGCATCTAAAATTGAATGACGGTTTGTTAGTCAATTATATTGCCAAAGCAGAAGGTATTTCATATAGCACAGCTTTTGAAAAAGCGAATACGGTTGTAGCTAATTGGCAGAAAAAAATTCAATCGGGGGAGCTTTCCATAGATAAGATTGGCTGTATGCTCTTAAATGATAAGGGGCAACTTGTTTTTGAACCTTCGAAAGACATTAGTTATTTAACAAGCTCGTTCGGGCTGTCTTCTTTTCATGTACCGACCAAACGACATCAACAAAAAGCAGCTCCTTTAGTTCCTGCAAAAACACCTGCCGGTATTTCTCATATGGCAAAATATGCAGCAGCGGCGGCTATATTACTGGCGTTAAGTTTTGTCGGATGGGATAGTTATGAAAATAACCGGCAACAAAAAGAGATGGTCGAAAAACAAAAAGTGCTGGAATACAAAATTCAAAATGCCACTTTTGTCATAAGTGATCCTTTGCCCACAATTAATCTAAACGTTGTGAAAGAAGCTTCTAAATCATACCATGTAATTGCCGGTTCTTTTCAATTTGAAGCAAATGCAAAAAAGAAAGTAGCCCGGTTAAAAGCAAAAGGTTTTTTAAATGCTGCTATTTTAGGTAAAAATAGGTGGGGTTTGACACAAGTAGCCTATGAAAGTTTTTCAGACAGGTTTGTAGCCTATAAAAATTTGACCAGGATTCGTAAGTTAGATGCCGAAGACGCCTGGATGTTGCACAAGTCTTTTCGCTAAAATTAATTCCTTTCTATAGTATGCCTTAACAGGCCTGATGATTTTTACATAAAATTTATGATGAAAGCAAAATCACCTAAAGAATCATTAACCGTTTTGACAGATTTGGTTTTACCCGGTGAAACCAATTATCTGGACGATCTTTTCGGAGGTGAATTATTGGCAAGAATGGATAGGGCGTGTAGTATTGCCGCAAGGAGACATTCGCGAAGAATTGTAGTAACTGCTTCCGTAAATCATGTAGCTTTTAACAAATCCGTACCTGTAGGAAGTGTAGTAACGATAGAAGCAAAAGTTTCCAGAGCCTTTACATCTTCTATGGAAATTTATGTAGATGTATGGATAGAAGATCGGCAATCCGGAACCAAAACAAAAGTAAACGAGGGTATATATACTTTCGTTGCTGTTGATGAGACCGGAAAACCTGTAGAAACCCCTCCGATTATTCCGGAAACGGACTTAGAAAAAGAACGCTACGACGGTGCTTTACGGAGAAAACAGTTGAGCTTACTACTTGCCGGGAAAATGAGCCCTGAGGATGCTACCGAATTAAAAGCATTATTTACTTAAGTATTCTATTTCTGCAAAACAGACTTGTTTGTTCCATTTCCTTTTATCGATATTTTTTTGTCGTTGATATAGAATTAATAGGACTTGGGCTTTTTTAAGTCAATCTTATCCCTTTCCGATTTAATTTTACGTCAACTTTAGGGGATATTTCATTGTCTTTCACAGTTAAGTTCTGTTGATTTGTGAAGAGTGCTTTTTTCATAAGAGCACTCTTTCTTTTAGGTATTATGGCTAAACCAATACAAAATGTCATTATTTAAAGACCTGTTGACTCTAGAACCAAGAATCATGACGGTCTTGATTCTTAATTCTAATAGCGTAGTAGTCTTGTTTTAAAATGTATCTGCAAATCTTATTTTATGTCAAGTTATGTTGATTTAGCCCTTATATTGAATCTAAAAATAAATTTAATCAGTTGATATCGAGGAGATAAGTATTTGTAATTTTTATCACTTGAAATTACGGATATGATTTTTTAATGCGCTTCTAACCAATTTTCACCAATACCTATTTCCACGTCCAAAGGAACAGTCATTTTATAAGCATTTTCCATTTCTTCTTTGATAATGGGTTTGATGATTTCCAATTCGCTTTTGCAAGCATCAAAAACCAGTTCATCGTGTACTTGCAACAGCATTTTCGATTTAAAATTTTCAGATGAAAAACGCTTGTAAATAGCAATCATTGCCAGTTTGATAATGTCTGCTGCAGATCCCTGAATAGGAGCATTTACGGCATTTCTCTCGGCAGCACCCCGAACAATAGCATTCTGAGAGTTGATATCTTTTAAATACCGTCGTCTTTGCAAAACTGTTTCCACATATCCGTGTTCTCGCGCAAAATCTACCTGCTTTGCTATATAACTCCGAAGCTTGGGATAGGTTTCATAATACAGGTCAATAAGCTCTTTGGATTCCTTTCGGGTCAGATTTGTCTGATTACTCAATCCAAAAGGGGAAACTCCGTAGATAATGCCAAAATTAACTGTTTTTGCATTGCTGCGTTGTTCACGCGTTACTTCTTCAATAGGAACATTAAATACTTTTGCAGCAGTCGAAGCATGAATATCCTCTCCGTTTTTAAAAGCTTGGGTCATGGTTTCCTCTTCGCTGAAAGCCGCGATAATGCGTAATTCTATTTGCGAATAATCAGCAGCCAACAACACATAATCGTTGTTACGGGGAATAAAGGCTTTTCTCACCTGCCGGCCACGTGTTGTACGAATCGGAATGTTCTGCAGATTAGGATTATTAGAGCTAAGCCGCCCTGTTGCGGCAACAGCTTGTGCATATACCGTATGTACTCTTCCTGTTTTCGGATTGATCTCGTTAGGTAACGCATCTACATAGGTGCTCTGCAATTTTTTATATTGGCGATATGCTAAAATATCCGCAATAATTTGGTGCTCTTTTGCCAAATAAGATAATACATCTTCTGCAGTAGAATACTGGCCCGTTTTGGTTTTTTTAGGTTTGTCTGCCAACTTCATTTTTTCAAATAAAATGACGCCCAGTTGTTTTGGAGAGGCAATGTTAAATTCCTCACCGGCTTGTGTGTAAATGTTTTCTTCTAGTGTTACAATATATTCGGTCAGATCGGCAGAAAGCTCTTTTAAAAAGCCGGTATTTAGATTGATGCCTTCAATTTCCATAGCAGTTAATACGGAAACCAAAGGGAGCTCTATATCAGTAAACAATTTGGTTACGTTTCCGCCTTCTAATTCTTTTGTAAAATGCGTTTTCAATTGCAGCGTAATATCAGCATCTTCTACGGCATACTCCGTTTGGTCAGCAATCGGAACCTCTCGCATAGACAATTGGTTTTTACCTTTTTTGCCAATTAATTCGGTAATGGAAACAGGTTGATAATTCAAATAGGTTTCTGCAAGTATGTCCATATTGTGGCGCATATCCGGATTGATCAGATAATGAGCAATCATGGTATCAAACAACGAGCCTTTTACGGAAATATCGTAATTAGATAACACTTTGATATCATATTTTAAGTTATGTCCGATTTTCTCAATGCGTTTATTTTCAAAAAAGGGTCTGAACGACTCTAAAAGAACTTTGGTTTCTTCCTGATTTTCCGGAAAAGAAACATAATACCCTTTCCCTGCTTCATATGAAAAAGCAATGCCTATCAATGCTACTTCCAGAGCTTTTAATCCGGTAGTTTCCGTATCAAAACAGACAGAAGGTTGCTGCAATAATTTTTGTAACAGGAGTTTTCGGGATAAGGGTGTATTTATATGTTGGTAGAAATGATCTGCATTGGTAATGGTTTTAAACCCGGTACTCTTTTCTTCTTCGGAGAGGGTACCGGCACCCGGAGCGACAAATAAATCAAATTGCTCTCCTTGAGTCACTTTTTTAGAGGCGACAGGGTTTAGAGGTTTTTGTTGAGCCTTTTGAACATCGTTTTGTTCATCGGGTAGGGGCGGGACCGAAGAAAATGTCTTTAAAAAATTATCTGTCAGTCTTCTAAATTCCAGTTCGTGAAAAATTTCTTTGGTGACTTCCATATCCGGCTGACACATTTCAAAATGTTCTTCATGAAAATCTATGGGGACATCCAGCATAATAGTTGCCAGTTGTTTGGAGAGGATTCCTACCTCTTTAGAAGCTTCCAGTTTCTCTTTCATCTTTCCTTTTAAATAGGCAGTATTTGCCAATAGATTTTCGATAGAACCATAGGCTGCCAGGAATTTTTTGGCTGTTTTTTCTCCAACGCCGGGTAGCCCGGGAATATTGTCAACGGAATCTCCCATCATTCCCAAAAAATCGATAACTTGTTCCGGGTGTTCTACACCAAATTTCTCTTTTACTTCCGAAACGCCCCAGGTTTCATAGCCGCCTCCGAAACGAGGGCGATACATCAGGATATTTTCAGTAACCAACTGGGCAAAATCCTTGTCAGGCGTAACCATAAAAGTTTCATAACCTTTTTTTTCTGCTTTCTTTGCCAGGGTACCGATAATATCGTCTGCTTCATATCCTTCTAAAACCACTATGGGAATATGCATGGCAGTTAAAATTTTTTCGATATAGGGTATGGCAATTTTGATAGCTTCGGGCGTTTCTTGTCTGTTTGCTTTATATTCCGGAAAAAGCTCTGTTCTGGCAACACTTCCGCCACGATCAAAACAAACAGCCAAATAATCGGGCTGTTCTCTTTTTATAACATCTAACAGCGAATTGGTAAAGCCCATAATCGCCGAGGTATCCATCCCTTTAGAGTTGATACGGGGATTTTTAATAAAGGCATAATACCCTCTGAAAATTAATGCAAAAGCATCTAATAAAAAAAGTCTTTTTTTTGTTGGCATTGATTTTTGTTAAGATGATAAATCTACAAAAACTTATGTTTTAACCCGAATGATGCATTAGAAAATCTACTAAAACGAACCTTTGTTTTTGAGAACTAAGAGTTGTGCAACAGCTACCTGTGTTGGCGGTAGTTTTACACTTCTACCTCATCTTTTTGAAATTTTAAAAAACCTTCAAAACTCAAATCTTCATCTATGTTTTTCCAGTGAATTCCATACGGTGAAAGTTCAAAACCCTCTCTTTGTTTTGGTGTTGCATTTTGTAACCTGGGAAACCATTTTAAGGGCATCGACTTTTCAATTCCTTTTTTTGTTTTAAGAAATATGTTTTTATTGTCGAACCAAATTTTTAAAACTTCCATAATTCATCTGTTTTTTAAAATAATTATACCAAGCGTTGACTATCAAATCCTTGTTTTCTTCAATTAATGATTCTGCTAGCTTAATTTTTGCTTTTTAGTCCTTTGTTATCAATCCATTTCATATTTTCAATGTCAAATTTAGTTCTCCATCTGCATTTCTAACGTGAATATGAATTGGCACGTGTTCGTTAGAATAGAAGAAAAACCGTAATCCAAAAACTCTAAAAAGTGTTGGCATAAATCATTTGTTGTGCTATAAAATTACTGAATTTAAAATACTATTCCTAAAATTATTCTTTCAGTTGTTTTATGCTCCAATTTACTGCATTGCATAGTACAAATATCTCAAAACAAAACTAACAACAGGATTAATGAAAACACTTCTATTTCACTACCCATACCAAAGTAACTATCAAGCTCACTAACTGAAAATATCAGAGCTATTATCAGATACAATAAAACCGAAGCGACTAAAAGTAAAAATTCTCGTGCTATTATTTTTTTGATTTTATGTTTCATTCAAATTACCGCCAACGGTAAAGTATAAGCATAGTAAGGGATTGGTAAGTTGTTAATTTCAGTATAGAAATGACCTGAACAAACATAAAATCACATTTGGTTCGGGGCTTTTAACCCTTATTATGCTTATACGTTGTTGGTAGCCGTTTTAATTCATTCGTTTTTTAAAATCTATATTCCATTTTCAAAAGTACAAATCTTGGTAATAACCTGTATTGAGTCGTTGATGTTCCTATGTCGCTAACTGAGAAGTTGTATGTCATTGATGAGAAGTGAAGAATCAGTCATAGAATATCAAAGAATTTTTAAACAAGTTCTTAATGACTTAAACTCCGAATCAGATATAGATTTAACGGAAGAATCGGCTAGTGCTCTTTTGGTTCATCATTATGACGAGGAAAGAGTCCATGAATATATCATTAACAACAAAGCAATATCCTACGATAAGTTAAAATCTATCCTTTTAGAAGAGTTAAAATCAAATATTGGAATTGTTGAATTCGATTCACCAACATTAACTTTATTTGAGGCAGATAATTTAGAAAAAGCCACAATCAAAATTAACAATCGAAAGTGGCGAATTCACAAAAACGACTTAGATTCATTCCCTTCCCATCCTCATGAATATGAAAACAACTGGAAATTGCACCTTGGAACAGGTGAAATATTTGTTAAAAAGAAACTAAAGGGGAAATTAGATAAAAAAGATTTTCAAAGATTAAGGAAATCAGTTATCCAAAAGGGAATTGACCTATCTCACCTTTCAAATGACTCAGGTCATTAGCCTCTTCTTCTTTAAGAATCTTATCGCTTTCCCGAATAAAGTTTCTGTTTCACTCCCCTAACCTCATCACTTAACTTCTTATTGGCATTTGTCAATAATTCATTTTGATGCTTCATAATACTTAATAAATCATGAATCGCATTTAAGTTTTCATATTGCATGGAAACTATTCTTTCTAAATCGGCTTTAGTATATCTACTCATCTAAATTTGTTTTGATAAATTAAACTATGATTTCGAATATCATGACTAAGGTAATTACTTTCTGGAATAAAACAAAACTATTGTCCAGAAATTCTAAACTAACATCTCAAAAGATTAAATTTGAGTATCGAATATCAAAAAGACAACATGACAGAATTAGGTCAGTATTTATCCAAAAAATCAGCTAGTAAAGCTGAAATTGCAAAGAAGACTGGGATTAGCAAATCAAGAATTAGTGAATTGACACTTAATCCTTCTACTCAGTTAAGAGCCAGAGAGCTTTATTTGATTGCGTTGGCAATTGATGTAGCCCCTGGGGAGATGTTTGAAGAAGTTTTTGAGGATTTGAAATTAAAGGACAATTAAGCAGAACTCAATTAAACAAAATGGAATTTGGACTAAAAGATTTATTGTACATCGTTGGAATAGTAGCTTCGGCTATTATTTCATTTCTAGGTACAAGGCATAAGCTTAAAGAATATATCAGAGACAAAAATGATTTGTTAAAAGAACAAATCAATGATTTGAAAATTAAATTACAGGAACAGAAATCAAAGGACGATTTACAGCAACAAGTAATTGACCAAATAGGAAAACAAATGGACAATTTGATTCCTAAATTAGTTGATGAGTTAAAACACAAAAAGCAAGAACATGAACAATAGTGAATACAATCGCTTGCTTGAATTAAAGGACTTAATTAACAACAATTCTGCAAGTAAAACTGACAAGAAAGAGTATATGGGTATATTGTTTCGCAATGGAAATATTTCAAAGCAACAATATGATAATTTTTTATCTGACCAAAACTCAGATGATATTGTTAAAGCAGCACTAACCATTGGGGGGGTTGTTCTAGCTACTTGGTTAATTTCAAAATTGTTTGATTAAAGTAATAAAAACGGCATACAACAAGGTATATAGCAAATAGGGCGTTCGGTGGTTTAGGAAAGTTCAGTGCTATTTACATACACCTCTAAATCATTGATTTGGCTTTTAAGAATGAATAAATTAAAAACAAAATACAACGCTTTGGCTTTTTCATTCTGCTTTAAAAAGCATTAAACTTATCTCCCATAGCGTGTTTTAGATTCCATTTTTTGGTAGTGTCTAAGGCACGTTCAAGAACTATTAGTTTTTGGTCTGTATTCGTTTTAAAATGCTCTACTGTTTCGTCTGCAATAATTACATCTAAACAAATTAGCGTTTCTTTGTCTCCATCTGTAGCAAATAGAATTTCATTCTTCTTGAATTCCTCTTGTTTGGTTAAGGTGTAATTGAGTTTAAAACCATTTTTGATGAGTATTTCGGTTATCAATTCATTTTTATTGAATGCAGAAACCAATTGTGCTTCCTTGTCTTTGATGTATTTTTTTAGTAATTCAATATTCTCTGCTGACGTTTTTTCAGGGTCTGGAGCAAATTCTACTCTTGGGAAGTTTGATTTTTGAAGTTTGAATACTTTAAAGCCCAAACCTCTTAATTGCTCTTGTTCACTTTCTTCTTTTTTAAATAAGTCTGGCTTAGCCAGTTTCTTTTCTTTAATTATCTTTTCAACTACTCGTTTGTTACGTTCAATGGTGATGTCGCTTATTTTTTTGTAGCCAGCTTTGTAGGCTTCTTCTTTTTTATCAATTATTTCCGGAATCTGTACAACTATATATTTTCTTTGTTGATTGTCTTCTTCATTTATTTCTGTAACAGCTTGTCCTGTTACTCCGCTTCCTCCAAAAAAATCTAAAACTATATCGTTCGATTTGGCATTTGAAATTTGAATTAGACCTCTGATTAATTCTTTTGGTTTTGGGTTACTGAATATGTTTTTCTCTCCAAATAAAGAAGTCATATCATTGTTAGCACCTTGGTTATGTCCAAATTGGTCGTGAGACCACCAATTTGTAGCACATTGGCCTTCTTCTTCTCGCTCAAACCTAAAATATTTCTTACGCGGAAATCCATCTCCATTTTTTGGGAATACTATTCTATTATCTTTTAATAGTTTTTTATAAGTGTCTTCATCTCCCATCCATTCTCCATTATATTCTTTTTTATTATTTGGGTTTGTAATAACATATTTACTACCCGATTGATCTGAGCCTACTTTCCAAGGTTTTGAAGCCCAATCACCTCTTTTATCATTATCTGGGTTAGAAAAATCTCCCGTTAAATCTACTTTACCAACACCTGCCTTTTTATACTCTTCTTTATTTTTAGAATATGAGATAATGTGTTCAGCAACTAATCCAATCATTTTGGATTTATCATTCGGTTGATTGTGTCTTCTACGCCAATGTATATGACCTTCAAAATTTTCTTCACCAAATATTTCATCACATAATTTCCTTAAATGGTGTACTTCATTATCATCAATAGAAATAAAAATTACTCCTTTTTCGCTTAAAAGCTGTCTTGAAATCAATAATCGGCTATACATCATATTGAGCCAATTACTATGAAAACGCCCATCGGTTTCTGCATTGGAGTCAATTTTATAGCCGTTTTCAGTCATTTCAGCGTCTTCCCAATATTCTTTACGGTCTTGATTAAACCTGTCGGAATACACAAAGTCTTTACCTGTATTGTAAGGTGGGTCAATGTAAATACACTTTACTTGCTCTCTGTAACTGTTGCTCAATAGTTTAAGTACCGCTAAATTTTCTCCTTCAATAATCAGGTTTTAGCTTTCGGTAGGATTTACACTTTTATCTTCATCATAAACAAGCGTTGCATCAGTAGGTGTAAAGGCTTCTCTTTTGGCATTACTTTTTCCAAACCATCTAAATTCGTAACGCTCGGTTTCGTTTACGCTTTTGGGGTCAACTACTTTTTTCAGTTCGCTAACATTTAGTTTGCCATCATTGGTAAAAAGGTCTGGCATTAACTGTTTTAATTGCTCCAATCTTTCTTTGTTCCAATCGTGAGATTGTACGTTTTCCAATGGATTCTCAGTGTTTTGTTTATCGTTGCTCATTATGCTTCTTCAATTAATGCGTTCATGTCTTTTGTAGCTTCTGTTTTAAAATATTGGTAATCTTTAACAGGTGCTTTGTATTGAACTTCTACTCCTAATGTGGTAAAGTGCTTTACCGCACATTCAATTTTATAAATCTCACTTTCTTTTAGTGATTTTTTATCATTGATGTCGTTTGTTCCTTTGATTTCAATTACAAAATAAAACTCATTTTCTTTTCCATCTCTTAAACTTTTACGTTTCATAACAATACCAAAATCGGGATTGTAGTTTCCAATAGGAGTGGGGATTTTGTAATAAGCAGGGAGTTTCATAAAACAAATAATCTCATCATCTACATCTGCTCCTAAAGCAAAACTTCTTTCTATATTACTATCAGTTAGCATTCTGTTATAGAAACCTCTGTTTGGAGTATCTCTGTATTGTGAATCATCAACTTGTTTTACAAAGTCATTAAATTCAAAAGGAAAAGTTTCATCTGTTAAGTGGTAATCTAACCCTCTAAGCATTTCTTCCAATTCAATATTCTTAATTAAGGCAGATGCTTGATGAATAAATTGAGGAGGGTTTTTAGCGAAGTTTTCGAGATTAGTTTCTTCTATAATCTTTATGGTTGTGATATAGCTTAAGCCTGTGTTTTCACTTATTTCTTCTGCTAAATCCAATGCTGAAAAATGAGCTTTGAGTTTATAGTTTTCTTTACCTCCAAATTTATCTTCAATACTTTCTTCTGTAATTGAACCAATGGTTCGGCTACTCACTTCTGCTACATAATCAGCTATTTCAATAGTATTCAAAGCTTCTTTACTTCTTTTAATCAACGCCTCTTCGTTAAAACCAACAGTGTAATTTGTTTTCTTTGCTAAAGCATTCCAAAATCGCTTAAAGGCTTTATTAATGGTGTCATTCTCGCTACGCTTAAAATGAACTTCATTTTGTTTTTCTCCTTTGTGTGTATGGGTCATTCCAGCACCCGCATCTGGACTTCCGTAAACCTCTTTTATTTCCTCTTGATATTGTGTTACAAAAGTTTCGTAGGTTTCGTTTGGAATTACTGTCAGTTGGTTAATTCGTTCATTATCACTTACATTTAATTTATCATAAATACGCTGTCCGTTAGTATCTACACATATTCTTAAACCTCTACCAATTTCTTGGCGTTTTTTAATTTCAGAAAAAGAATTGCTCAATGTAGCAATGTTAAAAATGTTTGGATTATCCCATCCGACACCTAAAGCGGAGTGTGAAAAAATGAACTCAATTTGATTGGATACGGAATCGCCAAAACTTAACAAGCCTTTTTTGTCTTTTAAAATAGCATCAAAAACAGCTTTGTTTTTACGCATTGATGTTTCATTATCTGTAAACTCGTTTTTGGTAGTTTTTGCAAAATAAGAACCTTGAATCATTTCAATATGTTCTGCCGATGGTTCTTTGTTTTCGTGAAATTCAGGGTATATTTCTTTATACTTTTCAATGAATAGGTTTTTGATTATTGGTTCATCACTTACATAATTTGCAACTTTATCAATAAAAATAAGCGAAAGGCATTTTATGCCTTTTTCTTGTAGTTTTTGTTTTTTTGTGAAGTGGCGAACTATAAGCCATTCTAATTGTAACGCCCAAATGCTTTGCACATTTCCAGATGCTTGTTTTTCAAAAATTTCAACACCATTATGAAAGCTAACAGACCATTTTCCGGTTCTTAGACTTTTATTAATTCTACTAATGGTGTATTTTAAATAACTTGGGTTGTTGGTTATTTTGCCTAAGTTATCGCCATCTTTCAGCCATTTTGTATTCTTAAATTCAATTTTTCCACTTATTGATTGATGCCAAGCTTTAATTTTTGCTTGTATTGGGTTTTTTGCGTTTTTGGTTTCCGAAAGTTCGAGTTTTAAAGTGGCTTCATCATTCTTTTCGGTAACGGTTAACACTTCAATCTTTTTTACTAAACCTTTTTTGTAACTGTCGTAAGGCGTTAAACGATAGGTCTTGTTTTTTGCAACTTTGTGTGTTGCCGAATATCTAATCTTAAATAAAGGATTAAGTTTAGCAATTTGTTTAACGGAATTTGTTGTGTCCATTCCCTCTTGCGGTTCATCCATTATGATAATTGGATTTGTTCGTCCAATAGCTTCAATAAAAGGAATGTTTGCAAAAAGGTCTTCTCTTTTGGCTTGGTTCAAAATTTTGTCTTCCGAGTTAAAAGAAGCCAAGGTCATTACCATTATTTGCGGGTGTTGTTCTTCTACAAAGTTGGTTACTTTATTCAGTCGTTTACTGCTGTACTCAAAAGCTTTTGGTGTAAATCCGTAAATTTCTTCCAGTTGTTTTTCAAAAGTTGAAAGTGTACTTAAAACTCCTTGTCGTATTGCAACCGAAGGAACAAGTATGATGAATTTTGTAAATCCGTAATGCTTGTACATTTCGTAAATGGATTTAATGTAAACAAGTGTTTTCCCTGTTCCTGTCTCCATTTCAATAGTCAATTCTCGAACTTCTTCAAGTTTTGCAACTTCTTCATCAATTCCGTTTTCGAGTAAAATCGCTTTGATATTTTCCGCTAATTGTTCGTTTGAGAGCGAACAAATATTTGAACGAATACCTTCCGAACAAGCATTGTCAAATGTGTTTTTATCGTTTCCGTCAAATACATTCACAACAGATTTGATTGCGTTTTCCTGATATTCTAATAGTTCTAATTTTAATTCCATCAGTTTCCGCTTGTATTTTTGTTGATGTATTTCATTTTCTGCTCGGCAACTTTTAGGGCTTTGCTTCCAAGTGCCTCATCCTTTATTTCGTAAAGTATTTTTTCGCTCAGATACTGAATCAGTAGGGTGTCTTTGTCTAAATCCAATATTTCGGCAAACTTTAAGATTTGTTCTTTTGTAGCTTTTCGTTCGCTTCTTTCTATTTTACTGAGTATTGCAGTATCAATATCGAGTTTGGCAGATACGTGTCGTAAAAACAGTCCTTTTTTTTCTCTGTTTTCTCGGAGTATTTCGCCTATTGATTTGTTTTCTTTCATTTGTGAAATATCACTTGATTAATTACACTTGACAATTAATGTCAAATGTAATCAGTCTTTTTGGATTTTCAATGATTTATCTTTTCAAACTTATCAACAGTCTGTGAGCGGTGGGGAAAAATAGCTCTTTTGGTTTTTTAGGGTTGGCTTGTGTGTAGCAAAAACCAAATGTGCTATTTGTGCGGCTGTTTTTTAATGAAACACAACGGTCTGTATATGGTGTCGTAGCCATCCCGAAGGGTGGCTATGCACTATATACCTTGTTGTATGCCGTTTTTATTTTATTCACTTCGCTTGTCAGTCAGCGTTGGCAAAGACATACTCTTTTGCAATTTTTGGATTGTGCGTTGGCTGAAGCGAATTGCAAATGTGTATGGCTTTTAGCGTTGGCTTATGCTAATTCATATTCAATGCTATTCAGCTCGCTTTTTGATTTTTCTCTTAATTCAAACGAGATTTTCACTTTTTTGCTTATTTCCTTAGTAGTTTTTTCACTTGGTACGCTAATTAATAAATTCTTAAAATCGTTATCAGAAATATTCGGAATTGCAGCTCCAGTCCTTAACATTGAGATTTGATTAAGAAAATATTCGGACTTTAAATAGTAAAGTAAATAATAAGGGTCTATTTTAAAATTGCGTAAAACTCTAAATCCATTAGTGCAAATTGCACCATCAAATTCAGAGTTAACTAAAGCGGTTGCGTGTTTTCTTGAACCTATGGAATTTCCAGCAATTGCAGTTATAATGTCCCCTTTCTTAATTTCATAAGATGCTCTACTTGGTAATTCATATACTAACATTTCTGTTGAATTTATGATTTCTAAAGAAGGTGTGTTAACATCAGATAATTCTACATATTCAACTGTCGAATTTTTGTTCGCTAATTTCTTGCTCTTTGTTTTGACTACTTCTACAACATCAGATAGACGAACAGCATTGTTTTTTTCTATAAGTTCAATTAGTTTTCTGTTTTTTGGTGAATAATAATCATAATCAAAACGACCATTTAATTCATTGTACTTTATTGAGTACGAGTTTTTGGTTTCAATATTCTTTGAAGAATGGAATTTTTTGTAATCTTCAATTACAGTAGTTAAATCTTCATCAAGTATTGGGTTTTTATTGTCATCACGTAATATATTACCATATTCATCTTTTTGATAAATGGGGCTACCGTTTTTATTACCTTGATAACCTATTTTACGTATTTGACTGAAAAACAAAGGATATTCTCTATCTAAATTTGATGTGTCTTTTTGAACGAATAAAAGTGAAGTTTTAACACCAGTTCCATAAGGTATAAAGGTTTCTTGTGGTAAGTTAACAATACCTAAAATTTTAGTTCTCTGTTTAATGTAAAACCTTAAATATTCTAAAGAAGGATTTTCAAAATGACCGTTTGGTAAAACAATTCCCATTCTACCACCTTCTTTTAACAAGTCAATACACCTTTCAATAAATAATATTTCAGCAACCTGTCCTGTATGAAGTTTATTGGTTTTAATAAATTCGTTGTCATTTACTTTTTTCCATTTATAGCTTAAATCAAAAGAAGCAAGGATTTTTTTATCAGATATTTTCCCTGCTGTTCCAAATGGTGGATTTGTTAAAACAATATCAAAGCCTTTAGATGCGTTATCTACTTTTACCTTTAATAAAACTTCATCATAATCTGTTAATGAGTTGATACATTTTACATTTGTTTCAACATTTGCTTCAAGAAGCAGTTTCATTTTTGCAATTCTTGCAATACTTTTATTAATATCTAAACCGTAAAGATTCTCGGAAACGACTTTTTCTACGTTAACCTTTTTATTGTTTTTTATGATATAATTAAAGGAAGAATTTAAAAAACCACCACTTCCACAAGCTGGGTCAATTATTGTTTCGTTAGGTTTTGGTTGAATTATACTTACACAGAAATCTATTATTGGTTCTGGTGTAAAAAACTGACCTCTACCATCTTTTTCTTGATGAGAAAAGAATTTTTGAAATGCTAATCCTTTAGCATCATTTGAGGAATTGATTAAGGAAAAATCTTGTAACTTATTAATTGTGTTTGCTAAAGATAAAGGGCTCAATTTTATTCTATCTCCTTTGTCAAACAAGTCTGAATATTCTTGAATTGTAGTAGAAAACAGATTGTTAATTCGTTGAAGTAGTTGTTCTGATTTTTTAGAACTTTTTATTTTTTCAAATTCTGTATTGTCAATATAAAATTTCTTTTCTTTCTTTTTTTCGTCAATAACTTTTATAAAGAGGATTTTTATAAATTCTTCTAAAGTTTGTTGAGTTGAAAGTCCATCATTAGCATAAATGAAGTTATGAATTTCTTCAAACTTTCTTAATAATTTATCGGTCTTGGTTAGTTCAAAATCTAAATTTAACTCCATGGGTTACACATTTGTGACAAATGTAATCACAAATGCGTGTTTAAAAAAATATTACGATATTTTAATTACGATTATCTATTTGCATATCTGTTGCGGAAATGGCATCTTCATCATCTAAAGTTTCATAAGCCAAGTTGAAATTTCTATGCCATTCTTCAGATAGACTTAATTCGTCATCATTAAAAACAAATCCCATTATATAATTTTGTTGTAGATGATTGTTGTCGGAATTAGAAGGTTCTAAATCTGTAGGATTTGCAAAAACAAATTCGTGTTGCGTGTATCTCAAAAAAATATCAATTGAAATAAGGTTAAACTCATCTATTCTTGGTGTAGCTTGAGTTCTATGATTTGCACCAGATGTTCCTGAAACAAAATGTGTCTCCAAAACTTTAACCTTTTGCATAACATACGATAATCTCTCATCAATTTGAGCAGATATTTCTTCTCTAGTCAAATTCCTTAATTCGTTAATAATTTCTGCTTTTCCAGTATTTGGTAAATCTCTACCTTCATATCTATTCAAGTATTTTTTTATTTCCTCAAAGTCATATATTGTTAATGAGTATTCATCTTGGAAATTCGGAAGTTCATTATCAACCCATTCTTTTATTTGCTGTTCAGCAGGTGAGTTTTCATTAATCCAATTAATCTTATCACTATGGTTGGACAGAAAACTTAATAACTTGTCATAATTATATAGTTTATGCCACTTTTCAGAGTTTGATTTTACACCTTTACTTTCAAGAACAAACCAAGGCTCGTTCTCTCTTTTAAAGTAGAAATCTCCGTGATGATTTGCGTGTTTTGCACCTTCCCATTTTTCTTTTATTCTGTGTACTTCAAAGCCTCTTGCTTCTAGTCGTTGTTTAAGTAGTAATTCTGTTATTGAACCGTTAACGTAACCTTCAGCGTTAGGGCTTAATCTTAAAGCGTTAAAAAAGACATCTTCAGTTACACCATATTTTCTTAATAAGTAATCTGTAATTTCACTCATATTCCTCTATTTTTTTAAAAAGTTCTGAAAGAGAAATTTGTAGTGTTTCAGCAAGTCGTTCAATTATTTTTAGAGATATATTTCGCTCTCCTTTTTCTATATCGCTTATGTAAGTTCGGTCAATATCAGATTGGTTGGCTAAAGACTCTTGAGAAAGTCCTTTTTCAAGTCGAAGTTCTTTTAATACAAGTCCAAATTTTCTTTGCAAATTCATCTCGCAAAGATGAAATTATGTAGACTATTGTACAACGGTCAATTGTTCTCATTTTGATTCGAGCGTTGGGGAATTTTAGCTCTTTTGGTTTTTAGAGCGTTGGAATTTAGCGTTGGCAAAAACCGAAAGTGCTAAAATATGCGACTGATTCATTATGAAACACAACGGTCTGGCTAAAAAGCGTTGCCATCCCGCAGGGTGGCTATGATTTTTTAGCCTTTGTTGGCAAACGTTTTTAATTATTCAATTTCACCCTCATTTAAGTATAAAAGAGAAAGACTTTGTAGTTGTTTCCACCAAGAATATGTTGTCTTTGAAACATACATGTTTGATTGGTGATTTGAATGATACTGAACCCTGGGAATTTCCATCCTTGTCGAAAAGAGTAATCTGTTTCTTTTGCTGAAGGATGAATCCATTGTCGAACCATTTATAGCTACCGTTTTCATTTTTCAAATAGTTAATGGTCTTATCCTCTTTAAGAATGTACAAGAACCAATGGGTCAATATGTATTGTCTATCATTATGTTCTGTTACAAGTGAAATGGGGTTGGTTGTGCCATAATCCCCCTTCTTGTCTTCTGGGATGATGTATATTTTTTTCAGTGTTTCCGCTTTGGTTGACCTGATAGGTTTTCCCTGAGTAACAACCCAAGTAAATTCTCGAAGCGTCATCTGAAATTCCTGCACCATATATCCAATCTTCTCCGGAGCCTAAAGAAAAATTCATCTCGAAGGTGAATCCGCCAACCTCAAATTTGTGGCTACGGCTTACATCCACCCAATAGTATTCGTCTTGGCCCAACCCTTCAAATGCGGATTGAGCGTCCTCTCCAGACAAAAACTCATACGCTTGAATGAGTTGCTTAGTCCGTTCCTCTGCTTGCGGATTATTAGGATTCTTATCAGGATGCCATTTTACTACCTGCTTGCGAAATGCTGCTTTGATTTCTTCTGGTGAGGATTGGATATGCAACAAAAAATGGTACAAAAAGTTAAGCTACATTTTTGATTTGATATAATTTTTCAAATTCGATGATATTTTTGTAACCAAGAGCAGAATGTCTTCTGTATCTGTTGTACCAAGTTTCTATGTATTCAAAGACTTTAATTTGAAGACTTTTGTTGGATATAAACTTATTGTCTATCATTAGTTCTGTTTTGATTGTTTTAAAAAAAGATTCAGCTACTGCATTATCCCAACAGTTTCCTTTTCTACTCATACTGGGTGTTACATGATAACTTTTAAGGATATTAACAAACGCATGAGATGCGTATTGTACACCTCGATCAGAATGAAAAATCATACCTTCACAAGGCATTCTGTTGTTTACAGCCATTCTCCATGCAGCAATGATAGTTTGTCTTGCTTTGAGTCCATTGCTCAAAGACCAACCAATGACTTTACGATCAAACAGGTCAATAATTACCGTTAAGTACAGCCATCCTTGTGCAGTCTTTAAATAGGTAATATCAGAAACCCATTTCTGTGCAGCAGCGGTAGCTTTAAAATCTCTATCCAATACATTATCAGCTACTGGATATTGATGCTTAGAATCTGTCGTGACAACAAATTTCTTTTTACGAACTGCTTTAATCCCGTGTTTTTTCATCAATCGTGCTACCCTAGACCTAGATACTTTAAACCCTTTAGCTTTGAGTTCCTCTGTAATTCTAGGACTTCCATAAGTAGATTTACTTCGCTCACAGATACGGTGAATCTCAGAGAGTAGCATACGATTTTTTCCATCTCTATCTGATGGAACATAATTCTTACTCCTGTAATAACTGTTTCTACTAATTTTAAAAATTTTACACATCTTCCCAACCGGATATTCTCTACTGTAATCTTTGATAAATTTCAATACTTCCGATCGCTCTTGGAGAAGATGCTCACGGCATTTTTTAAGATATCCCGCTCCATGGTAACATCCTTGAGCTGTTTACGTAATCGCTCTAACTCTTTCTGATCTTCTGTGAGTTGTTTGACGCCATTACCGCTAAAAGCTAAATCAGGACGCTGTTCTAATTCTCTACGCCATCTGTAAATAAGATCTGCACTGATTCCCAATTCCATGGCAATCTGCTTTGTGTTACCTCGTACATTGCTTAATTCTACTGCTTTAATTTTAAACTCTTTACTGTATTTTCTTCGTTTCATATGGTTAAGTTATTTTAGATAAAATTAGCTTAACTCTTTGTCACTCTAAATGTAGCAAGTCCATTCGGCTCGGTAAATACAATATCAGAGAAGTACAACAGATGTGTGGTCATAAATACATAGGTTCTACCGAAAGATATCAGCAAGACAATTTAGAGAATTTACACAAGGCCATCCAAAAGTTCCACCCGCTAGGTTAAATACAGCTCAAAATTCAAGGTGTTCAAGGTTCCAAAATCCGCACCTTTTATTATCAATTTTTCTTATAGTGGTATAAGAAAAATGGATAGTACAAAGCTTCTAGTGGGTGATTTAGCAATATCCAAAACTTGAAACTCCTCAAACTTGAAACAAACTATAGCGGAATCAAAGGTGTTCGCTACGCCCCTCTGTGCAGCACTTTTGTTTGGCCAAAAAGGGTCCCTGCGGGCGTTCCTTTTGGTCAAAAAAAAGCTGCTGCCTCCTTACTTCTGCTCCGCTCACCTGCAGCTCCTCTGTATTTTTGTTAACGGCTCATGGGTCGCCTACAAAAATCCACCGCTGCTTATCTGGCGCAGCCGCTGGTGCCAAAGCCTACTGCGCATTTTTTTTTAAAAGGAGTTTTTTATTTTTTAAATCAAGGAACAAAAAAATGCTTGTGGCGTGTCCACGCTGCTCACTTAATCGTTCACAGCCCCTGTGTCCACGTCGGCTTTGGCGCTGCGCTTTCGCTGCGCTGGTTTTGCGTACAACGCAGAACACTCAATCGGCGTTGGCCTCTACAAACAGTGCGGTACCAGTAAAAAAAGGGAAATACATAGTGGGCTATTATCCTACAAAAAGTTTACCGTTTTTTTAGTTAAATCCTAAAATAGATTTACAGTTCAAAATCAATCCTAAAATGAGTTTACAGTTTTTAAAATCAGTACGGAAAACAGTTTAGATATCAGAAGCTAAAGAACTTACAACAAACTATGTAGTTCCCCTGCTGAACGCGCTATCGCTTGTCTCATTTTAAAAAGCTGACGATTTATCTCCCCGTATTCTATGATAAAAACAAGTAAAAGTTGAGATATTATTTTTACTAATTTATGCAGCAAATTTAAAAGTATCTACATAGGGTGTTTGTCGTTTGACAACGGCAAACACTCTTGCTATTAATTTGTTTCTAATAATGTTAACGGTACTCATTTTACTTTTGCCTTGTTTTATTCTTTTATGATAGTATAATTTCATTTCTGGGTTATGTTGTATAGCAGAAATAGCGCACATATTAATAATTGCTTTCAATTTTTTATTAGCCAAATGAGAGACTTTTGTACGTCCTTTAATACTAGTTCCAGATTGGTAAGGAAAAGGAGCAACACCACAATAAGAGGCAAACTTTCTCCAGTTTTCAAATTTTGAAAAATTGTCAGTAAACACAATCATCATTATAGCAGTTTGCATTCCTATACCTTTAACACTAGTAACAAGTTTATAGGTTTCTTTTAACATTATATTTTGGTCAATAATAGCTTGCATTTGAGTATTAATCTTGTGTATTTGTTTGGTTAGTTCTGCAATCATTTTTTGTTGAACGTCAAAGATTATTTTATACTCTTTTGCTTTATAAATTCTTTTTTGTTCTTTCAAAGTAACTTTAAAACCAGCTCTTTGTTTGTTAAGTTTTGTCCTTAAAGATAAGAGACTTTTTAGTTGTAATATACTTCTTTTAGGTAGCTTACTGGGTTTAAGTTCTTCTTTTAATCGATACCCATATAGAGCAATGCGTTTGGCATCAATTTGGTCATCCTTTCCACGAGCAATACCAATAGATCTTTTAATTTCTAAACCAGAAGCTATGAAAAAAGATAATTTTTGTTCAGTTAAAGACACAGATAATAAATGAGAGTACATTCCTGTATGTTCAAATACAAACATGGTTTCTTCTTTAGAGAAAGACGAATTTTTAAAACTCCACTTTAGCATTAATTTAAATCCAGATTTACTGTTCTCAAACTGTTGAACAATTTGTTTAGAATAGATACAAACATCAATTAATAATTTACTGACATCGATTCCGATAATTTCATTTGTTTTCATAATTTTGTAATTAGATATTAATAATAGTTACTTAAACTAAGACCTTTAATAAGGGCAGAAACTGAAATTCTATATGGTTCTAAGTAACTTTTAAAAAGAACGGAGACTAATACGGGGGATGGCTCTAAAAAGCTAGCTGGCCGCTAAAGTTCACTCCGTTCTTTTGTGTTTTTGGTTATCAACAAAATAAGAGTTATTAACAAAGAAAAAAAGAAGCAAAAAAAGAAATTTCATCATAACTATTATGTTTTTATTTTAAGTAATTATTTCTATTTGCTAATCTAAAGGGCTTCGGCCCTTTCTATAAATCCTCACCTTTTTAAAACGGAAGTTCCCCCCAATACTTAATACTCAGTACTCAATACTCACTACCAATTACCGATAACAAATCCACCAATGAACCAACAAGTATCCGGAATTTTTTTATATATTAGCATCAGCTATGACAGCAAGCGAGCATACATATCAAAATTTTTTCTTCTCAGGGGAGATACCGTGCCAGAAAAAGGCAACCGGAGAAAAAAAATGCGTAAGCGCACTACAGTTCTTTAGTCAACCTGAGGGCTATGTAACATATGAAAATCAGCAATTTAACTACGTGTACCAGTATCGAGATCAGCTCGGAAACGCCCGCCTGAGCTATACAGATACGGATGAATCCGGGGATATCTCTCAAGACGAGATTATCCAGGAGAATCATTACATGCCATTTGGGTTGAAACATAAGGGTTACAATAACGTAGTTTCTTCGAACGGAAATTCTGTAGCACAGAAATTTAAGTATAACGGGAAAGGGTTAGAAGAATCTTTAGGCTATGCAATGTACGAATATGAAGCAAGGCATTATGATGCTGCTTTAGGGAGATTTGTTACTATCGACCCTCTAGCAGAGGATTATTCGTATCAGTCAACCTATGTTTATGCAATAAATAATCCTATTCGATTTATTGACAAATTAGGTATGGGGCCTGAGTGGATTGATAACGGTGGTGGAACATATACAGCTGAAGATGGAGATAGTGCTTCTACTTTACATACTCAATTTTTAGCAGACCAAGGATATACATTTGAGGAAGTAGACGCAATGGTTCAAGAGCAATATGGGCCTAATAGAACAGAAGGTGGAATTGAAAAATCAAATGTTCATCCAACTAATATAGTTCGTGCTGGTAGAAAAGTAACAACAGATTTAGGTACATTTTATGTTACACGTAATAGTGGAAAAGATAATAATGCTACCCCAACTACAGATGAAAGTACCAGAGTTGTAACTTTAACCAAAGAATCTAGAATATATTTAACAATGATAAGTGCACTTGTTAGATTATATGATGCTAGACCAGGAGGTACGAAAAGTAAACTCAGGACATCTAACATGAAAAACCCTAAAAAATCTACCTTATCATCAAAAGTTAAGAAAAATTCAGATGCGAGAGCAAAAGCTGATGCAAAGAAAAAAGCAGAAGCTAAAGCTAGAAAAGAAAAAGTAAAAAAACGAAAAAAGAAAAGTGATAGATCACGAAAAAAAAGAAGCATAGGAATCATTAGAGATTATATAGTATTTTTGAGTTTCAGATAAAAACAAAGAATTCCTAATACAGAAGTATTGGGAATTCTTTAGCCTAAACTTGTAACATGCTGATTAATAGTTCTAAATTAAAACTTATATTATTTGTTTTAATACCTCTTATTTGTGGGGTTTTTATTTTCGAGAAGACTTTTGGAGTAAATTACACTCCTACTGAATATGAAAAAGAGTTAATCAGTTATTTTAACGAGGTAGTTATGAAATCTGAGTATATTGATAACCCAAATAAAGTTATCAAATGGAAAAAACCTATGTGCCTTTCCATTTATTTTGATGAAGAATATCAAGGTCAAATGAAAGCCATAGAAAGAACAATTAATAATATCAACAAGTTGGCAACTGATGGCTTTAAAATAAAGCTAAGTGATAACATGTTAGAAAGTAATTCGATACTTTATATCTGTAATTTTGAGAGACTTTCTACATTGAATCATAATTTTCACAAAAAGATTAATGATTTTATTAACTATGAAACATCAGGAGTTGCTTATACCGAATTCAATGAGGACAATTATACTATTGATAAAGCATTGATTTATATAAATTCCGAAGACCCACTAGGTATACAAGAGTCAACAATTTTAGAAGAAATAACCCAAAGTATAGGCTTGCCAAATGATCCTTTGACTTACCCTAATAGTATCTTTTACAAAGATAAATCTGAAGATAATAATGATATGAAAGAATATACAAAAATGGATACTGATATTGTAAGATTATTATATCACCCAAAAATGAAGCCAGGCTTAAACAGTAAACAAACAAAACGAATAATAAAAAAAATTTTGAAGGAGGAAGCAAAATCCGTCAATAAAAAAATTAAATAAAAATTATTTACAATAATGAATATAAAAAATAATCTATTTCTCTATTACTTTAGTTTAGCTATTCTGTTGATTTCTTGTAATGATAAAAAAGAAACCATTCAAAAATCTAACGCAGAAATTATTGAGTTGAATTACGATTTTCACAACTACATTGGAAACATTAGGGATAAATCAAATCCGCCTATTATCAAAGAAAGAGATTATTTAGAAATCAGGGTAAATCAAAAAGGAGAATGTCAGATTAAAGGAAAAATAGTAAGCGACAGTTTAATTATTTCCGAATTAAAGAAGTACATAATTCCTAATTCAGAAAATAATCAAATGCCTTTAACCCATTGAAAAAGAATTTTATTATTCTGGAAAGGTGTTAGTAACTAAGCAATTATTGATTGTTGGTTTTTATAATAAAATGCTTAATTATAAAGATTACACTAAAGTAAGAAATGAATTTTCAAAAAAAATGTTTAATAAAAGTATAAGTGATTTAATAAATTCTAACAAACAAGATGACCTTTTAAAGGGAAAAGAAGTTACAGAGATTTTTCCCATTTTATATACGGAATCCGTAGTCGATTAAAATCCGAAAATGCTCTAAACCTATACTTTTTAAAGTGATTAAAGGTAACCCTCTAAAAATTGATTTTGAAATAAAATGATTCAATCTAAACATTGTGATTTGTGTAAATATGAAAAAAGAAGTCTGAAAAAAGGTCTGGCATGTGGACTTACGAATAAAAAACCTGATTTTAAAACGATTTGTGATAATTTTAAAATAACAAATGCAACTATAAAAAATTATAAAAAGATAGTGGGCGAATTTGAAAATCTTAGGATAAGAAAAAAAGTTATTTATTTTAAATTCTACATTTTAATTGTTTTAGGTCTCAGTTTAATCCTATTTGGTAATTTCTATCTGAAAGAGATATTTGAATCAGGTAATTACTCATTAAAGTTTATGTATTTTATTTATGGGTCTGGAGTGACATTTATCACTATTGCTTATAGTGTTTTAAATAAGTGCCGAGGAAAATTTAATAGCATTGAGGATAAAAAAAGAAAAATTGAAGAAATTCTTGAACTATACGAGATGGAATTATAAAAGATAGAAATTAAAATATAGTTTTCAGAAGGGATAATAATTCTAAATTGAAGATTATTAACAAAACATAACGTTCTTTGAAAATACCGTACTGAAACTAAATTTAAGGTTCTAAAAATTGATGAAAGCTCAAAAAAATGTAAGCTAGCCACTATCCCTTTGGAATGCAACATAAAGGGTATAATAACGTGGTTTCGGCAAATTCAAATTCGGTTGCGAACAAGTTTTCATACAATGGCAAAGAATTAAATGACGAGCTTGGGTTAGATTGGTACGATTATGGAGCACGTAATTACGATGCGGCTTTAGGTAGATGGCATTCAACTGACAATAAAGCTGAATTCTATTTTGCAAACTCACCATATGTATATGCATTAAATATCCCTATCCAAGCAATTGATCCAGATGGGAATATTGTTATTTTCATAAATGGACTTGGAGGTGGAGGAGCTTCTTATTGGAGAACCTATGGAAAAGTACCTGTATTTACTAGAAAACCTTCAGAATGGATGGATCCAGGAGAATACCATTATGAGTATAGAGAAATTACAGCATTTGATAAATCTGTAATGAGGCATTTTGGAGATTTTAACGCAAGATATATTGATGGTTCTCCTGGTAGTATATTTAATAATTTTACAGCAGGACAACGTTATAAACAGGGTTATGCTAAAGGGAAAGCATTGGCTTCTTCAATCATTGAAAGTTTAGCTAGAGACCCTCAAGGAAATATTACGGAGACTATAAAGATTGTTACTCAGTATGGGAGATGTTTATGGTAAAGGATTTGTAAAAGCAATTAAAGAATATATCAAAAACCATAAAGACCCGAGAGTCCGAAGAGTGCTAATATCTTTAGTGGCTGACTTCGATCCTTTTCAAGCTGGAAGTAAATATGGAAAAGCTGATCCTAATATTTATACACAACAATTTATTCATGACGGTTTTTGGGACATCTTTGGAGCAGGATGGTTAGCTAATGAAAACGAAGAGGGAGCAGATGAAACAAAAGATGATGAAAAGAAATCATCACATTTTATTGATACTTTTTTAGGGGATATTAGTAATTTACAAGAAGGAACTTATGAGTGGGATAAAGATAAAGAAGAATGGGTTTGTACAAATTGTAATTAGTATGGAATATTTTACGAATCGTATCATTATCTTTCTAATCATACTTGTTTTCTATTCATGTGAATGGAAAACAAGTACCCCCGAGAAGTATTTGAATAAAAATGAGGTTTCAAAGGGAAAATACAAAGAAGATGTCAAAAATTTAAAAGAACTTACTTTACATTTTTTGGACTCTATTGGAAACGTAACAAAACCAAAATCTAAGGTCTCTAATTTAGAGACTAGTATAGATACTATTTTTTATGGAAATGACAATAAGATTGTTTTTTTAGCAATTACTAAAATGTTTAACCCTTATGTTAAACTAAAAACAGGAGAGGAATATCAAGATGGAATTGATTATGATGGTGGCTGTTTTATAGGAAAGAAAGATAGTGTAAATGGCAATATTAAAATTATCTACAGAGTAAAGTATTCTGTTGGGTCCGATGAATCTGACGGGTATTTAAGGGTAAAAAATAAACTTGGAGAAATTTATTTTCGAGAAATGGAATACATTGACGGGAGATATAATATTAACGATATGAGATTTTGGGATAGCAAAGTTTGGGAAGAAGCAGAGATTATGAAGCAAAAATGGAAAAGCTATGAGGAAATGAAAAAGAAAAACCCAAAAAATGTTTACCCTCGTTAGGAAATAGCATCAATTTTTGAGTATGGGAAAAAGAATATTGTTTACTGTAGTATTGTTTTTAAAAGTCGTTTTTGGATTTGCTCAAAACGAAAATGAGAATATTCTCTATATTGTAGATTCGATTCCGATTATAGAAGAACCAAAAGAAGGCTTTGGTACTCTAACAGAGAACGAAATAGACAGAGTTGAAATGATCAAAGACAAAGCGAGTATTGAGTTAACAGGGTATAAGAATTTAGATAAGATAATATATGTTTTTACTAAAGAATATGCTCTTAGATCTGATAGCATAAAAGCCATTCCAACAACAAAATTGATGGTCAAAAAAAACGGAACATGGTACTTAAAAGGTGACAAAAATCCATATTCAGGCTTATTCATTGACTATTATTTGAACGGTAAAAAACAAGAAGAAGGTACACTTTCAAATGGAAGATTAATGGGAAAACGCTTAATGTACCATTTGAATGGAAAGGTGTCAGATGAGATTGACTACAATAGAGGAGTCACAAATGGTATGGAAAAACGTTTTTATGAAGATGGAACGTTAATGCAAAAAGGAGAGTATCAAAATGGTAAGGAGATTGGGGTTTGGGAGATGTACCACCCTAATGGGCAATTGAAACAACATTCAATTTTTGAAAATGGCAAACTGGAAGGAGAGTCTATTTCATATTATTCAACGGGTGAGTTAAAAGGCAAGAATCTATACAAAAATGGGGTCTATCAAAAAAATAAAATCAATGACAAAATATTTGAATTATACAATCAAGCACAATCATATTACAAGGAGGGGAATTTTAAATCAGCAATAAGAAAATATACAAAATGTATAGCTTTAAAACCAGACTTAGCAGATATGTATTTTGCAAGAGGTTCAGCAAAATTAAATAATTTGGAGTTTGATAAGGCAATTATAGATTTTAATAAGGCGATAGAAATAGAACCCTTCTATACTAATGCTTATTCAAATCGTGCCTTTGCACTTATTCGAAAATATGAATTTAATGATAGTCGTACCCTGTCTAAAAACAAAGGGGTGCATAACATTTTGTCGCGAAATAGTTATTTTTAAGGATTAACTTTTAAAAGCGACACCATTATGATTAGCGAAGAGGAATTTTTAGCCCAAGCCAAGAAGCGTTATCAAGCGATAGCAAAATTATCAAACATAAAGAGTTACTATGATTACGAAAAGACTTTTGATCAAATATGGACGGACTATGGTCGAGAGGTTTTAGAGAGAAGTATAAGCGAACCATCTAAAGACAGGCGTAAAAAAAACTTATCACGTTACGGAAAGATAGAGATTAACAACACTCATCCCTTTAGTGAAAAAGTCAATGGATTTAAGATAAGTCCCTATATGCAAGACAAAATGATTTATATTGGTCAAAACGATTGTTATGGAGATGGTCATGAAGTTTTATCGAATCTTCTAGGTGTTTCAGTCAATGCGATGCAGCTTTACAGAGTCACAGACTTTTATGGTGGTTTATTAGAGCAAGAAAAAGTATTGGAGGTTGATGCCGTTGAACCTGATATTCTTAAGGTAGATAACCAAGAGTGCATATATGCTATGGTCGATGGGTCGATGCTTTTCACTCGGGAAGAGGCTTGGAAAGAAGTAAAATTAGGCAGAATTTTTAAACAGAGTAGCTGTATGGACATATCAAATAAACGTGGATGGATACGCCATTCGTTGTATGAAGCATATTTAGGCAAAGCTGATAAGTTTACAGATAGAATGGATAGATACTTAGGCTGTTACAGGAGTATTGATAAGCGACTGATTTTTGTTGGTGATGGTGCTAGATGGATATGGAAATGGGTAGATCAACATTACCCTTTTGCCACACAAATATTGGATTGGTATCATGCTTTAGAACATTTACACGATTTTGCTAAGGTTTGTCTCTCTAATCAAGAGTCATATAACAGTTGGGTTGGTCAACAGGAGCAACTACTAAAAAACAGTCAAGTAAATCAAGTCATTGAGAATATCAAAAACTTAGAATTGACAAAGCAAAATCAACGTAAACAACAAAGCCAACTTATCACATATTATACCGAAAATAGGTCGCGTATGGACTATCAGCAATATCAAAATACAGGAGCAGGTATTATAGGATCTGGAGCCATAGAAGCAGCTAACAGGGAGGTTGTTCAAAAAAGAATGAAACTCTCTGGACAACGTTGGTCTAAAATTGGAGCTCAAAATATGCTCACATTAAGAACAACTAAACTGAGTGATAAATGGAACAAAGTAGTTAACCTAATCTGTACTGAGAAAAATAAAGCTGCTTAAAACGACAAAATGTTATGCACCCAAAAAAAGGATTTCAGGTAATTGCATCTAAAGAAGCTGATATCCCAAAATCGGATTTGGATATAATATGTAAATATCTAAATAAAGCGGTTTCTCTTGGTGATAAAAATTTTATGGTACTGGATGCAGTAAAAAAGTATTGTAAATAAATGTTTTGACTTTTATAAAAATGAACTGCAAAATGAAATCAACTAAAAAAAGCTCTTCAAAATAAAACCTGTCATCACATTTTTAATCGCATTGGTTTGGCTTGCCAACGGTTTATTTTGTAAAGTCTTAAATCTCGTTCCGAGACATCAAGAAATTGTTAGTAGAATTTTAGGGAGCGACAATGCCACTATATATACAAAATTGATAGGATTTTCTGAAATCATTATGGCAATTTGGATCATTAGTGGTTTTCGTTCAAGAGTAAATGTAATAATTCAGATTATTATAATAGCTATTATGAATATTTTAGAATTCATCCTTGTTCCAGATTTATTGTTATGGGGCAAATGGAATTCAGTTTTTGCGCTCTTATTTATTTTATTGATTTATTACAATGAATTTATTTTGAAATCAAAAATCGCTAAATCATAATGCTTCCATTTCTTAAAAATCATCCTTTTGCTGTAGAAGCATTTTTTGAAAGCTCTCTAGTACTAACATTTGCCATTCCAAAAGGAGAATTGCAAGGTCTTATCCCTGAATGTTTGCAGTTGGAGACATTTAAAGATAAATGGGTGTTCATTGCAGTAGCAATGGTGCAGACAAAAAACCTCCGCCCAAAAGGGTTTCCAAAATTTATGGGAAATGATTTTTTCTTAATTGGTTATCGTGTTTTTGTAAACTTTACTAATGTAAAAGGAAAGAAATATCGAGGGCTATACATTTTAAAATCTGAAACCAATAAAAAGAAAATGGAGTTCCTTGGAAATATGTTCACTCATTATAATTATGATACAACGGATATCGAAGTTACTTCCATTGATTATCATAGGCAGATAGAGTCTCATAAATCAGATTTTAGGATTGTGGTAAATGAAAATTCTGAAAACATCCCATTGCCAAAAGAATCACCTTTTACAGATTGGAAGGAAGCCAGAAAGTTTGCTGGGCCTTTACCTTTTACTTTCACCTATAATGAAAAAAATAAAAAGGTTCTCATTATTCAAGGTGTTCGTCAAAATTGGAAACCAAAACCTATTAAAGTAGTGGACTATAAAATTTCATTTTTGAAAACTCTTAATCTTGTTAACCCTATATTAGCAAACGCATTCATCATTAATAACATCACTTATTCTTGGAAAAAAGGGAGATATGAAACATGGAACTAAGAAAACCATTTCAGGGTGTTTGGAATATTATCCGTTTTAACTGGCATTTTTATGTCGTTGCTTTTGTAGTAATTTTTATTTCATTTTTAATTCTTCCAATGTTGAATGAAAATCTACAATTCATCGGAAATATTTTTGCCCTTACTATATTGATTACGATTCTTGCTTCATTAATTGTATCTTGGTATGTATACGATATTTCGGGATTTTATAAACTGAATTGGCTAGATATTGTTGATATTGAGAGAGGCTCTAAACTTATAAATATACATGCAGGCTTTGATGAGACAAGTAAATTGTTGAAGGATAGGTACCCAGACTGCGATTTACAAGTTTTCGATTTTTATAATCCAGAAGTTCATACCGAAATATCAATAAAACGAGCCAGAAAAGCATACCCTCCATTTCCTGAAACTAAATCAATAAAAACCAATAATTTAGAATTGATGGATAATTCTGTGGATGTGATATTTCTTATTTTTTCTGTTCATGAAATTAGAGATTTTAATGAAAGGTTACTATTTTTCAAGGAATTAAAAAGAATATTAAAACCGTCGGGAAAAATGATAGTTACAGAACATTTGAGAGATATTCCTAATTTCATGGCTTATACAATAGGCTTTTTTCATTTTTTCTCTTTAGAAAACTGGTTGAAGATTTTTGCTCAATCAAATTTTAAAATTGAAAAACAAATAAAGACCAGCCCGTTTGTAAATAACTTTGTTTTGAAATAATTATGGAAACTCATCTTAAAGTAGCTGGAACATTATTAGTTATATTGGCATTGATACACTTTATTTTTCCAAAATATTTTAAATGGGAAAAAGAGTTTAATTCTTTAAGCTTGATAAATAAGCAGATGACTTATGTTCATACCTTTTTTATTGCATTTATTGTCTTTTTAATGGGATTATTATGTTTAACTTCATCAAAAGATATTATTGGAACGGCTTTAGGAAATCGCATAGCACTAGGATTAGGTGTTTTTTGGTTGTTACGTTTGGGAATACAATTTTTTGGTTATTCTTCAGAGTTATGGAGAGGGAAGACATTTGAGACTTTAATTTTAGTACATGACAAAAAATATAATTAATTGATTATCAGTAAATTAAATGTTAAATAATTAAAATAAAGCATTGATTTTCAGTATATTAGAAGAATAACATCACTCATTTTTCTAATGAAAAAAACCAATGCTTCCACTAAAAGTAGTGAATTAAATTCAGTTTTAAGTTCTCATTTCCAAGGTAAGATCAATTTGGCAAGAATCAAACTCATATCACATTTCATTATCGCCCTCTGTAAGGTACAGACAGTTACCTTTGAAAAGGTAGCCAACGCTTTTGAGACCTCAGTAGATTCGAAGTCATCACTCAGACGTATTCAAAGATTTATTGCTGATTATTCGTTGGATGGAGATTTGATCGCTCGTCTTATATTTAGTCTCCTTCCTAAGCAAGAGGGATTGATCTTGAGTATTGATAGGACCAATTGGAAGTTTGGTCAGACCAACATCAACATTTTTAAGTTGGGAGTTGTCTATAAAGGTGTTGCCTTCCCATTGTTATTTACTATGTTAGATAAGCCAGGGAACTCTAACAGTCAGGAGCGTATTGATCTTGTGAATCGTTTCATAAGACTTTTTGGCAAAGATGTTATTAAATCCATTGTAGCCGATAGAGAGTTTGTAGGTAATCATTGGTTGGATTTCTTGAATACAAATGGAATCAAATATTATATCCGCATTCGAAACAACTTTAAGGTAGAGCTTCCTGATAAGAACAAAACCATCAAAGTATTTCACTTGTTTAATCCACATAAGATCAATGAGTTTGTGTATTATCCTAAAATTGTACGTGTTAATGGTCAGCTTTGTTTCCTTTCCGGATGCAAGTTGTACCCAAAAAATGGAAAGCCTGATTTCTTAATCATTGTATCGTTCAACGCTCCTGATAAGGCCTTTGAACAATACAAAGAACGATGGCAGATAGAGATGTGTTTTAAAGCAATGAAAGCCAGTGGCTTTGATATTGAAAACACACACCTGCAAGATATTAAGCGTATTGAAAAATTAGTACTGCTTGTAATGATGGCTTTCGTATGGTGTTACAAAGTTGGTATATATTTACATCAGATTAAGCCTATCAAAATAAAAAAGCATGGAAGAATGGCTAAAAGCATATTCAAATATGGATTAGATTATATCGCTTCTGTGCTATTAAACCCTGTAAATCAAAACAATATGAACTTGACTAAATTTTTGTCATGTACTTAGGACTTTAATACATATTATTTTTTCTTTGATGTGGTTTTATTTTACAATCATCTTTTTTAACATCTATTGGAAATGGATTTAACTCAATAGGTTTGTAAATGAATGTGGTCATCATGTCTAACGGCACGACAACCATGAAACCTTATCTTATTATTTGTTAAACCCCATTCTGTTTTTTAAATGAGGTTCAATAAATATTTTCTGTGTACTATTTTCTCGCAATAAATATTGAATTAATGATTTAGTTCTATTTTGATCAAAAATCATTTCACTTTTATTCCATTGAGGAACTACCTTTCCTAAAAAACTATATTGCCAGTAGCCTTTATCTTTACAATTTTTAGGAGCATTGTATTCTCCTGTTTTTGGTTCTTCAAAAACTCCATATCCCATAAATGACGCGGCAGTTTTATTTAGTTCATTTCCCTGTTGGCTCTTATAAAAAAATGCCAAATCAACTTTTTTCCCATCATTATGACTTAAGTGAGGAAGTAATGGGAATCCATTATAAAATGGAAAATTTGCATCTAAATAACTAATAATCGTATTGGGATACTTTTGCTCCATCTTGTTAGCAACATTTTGTAGGCTATTTTTTAATGTGGCATTTACATAATGCCTGTTTAATATACAGGTCATTATATTTAATGGTTTTAGGTTTTTACTTGAAAATATGGGCAAGGCTTCTCTTCCATAAGATTTTGCTATTCTTGGAACAAGAATAAAACTACCTAAAGAATAGAAAATTAAAAATAGACCTAAGAGTACCATTTTTCTACGGTTAATACTTAGATTTTTTAAAACAAAAGGTCTTAAAATTAATGCTATCAAATAAAGTAACCCTCCTACTTGTGTGACTATAGTAAGAAAAGCAATTAGAATGATATGCAATATTATTTTTAAAAGCTTCATGTACATCAAGAACGTAAAAATAGGCTTTAAATTTTCAACTCTCACTTTTCAAAAAATTTAAAATCAGTTACAGTATTTCTAACAACCAAGAGACCTACCCCCTCACATTTAGGACACGGTTCAAATAGCCCAAGCCACAAACCAGTTTAGAAACCCCGTCATCAATGGGTTGTACTGGTTTGTGCTACACCTTGGAAACTTGTGTGTAAGAACTGCTCTGGGCAGTTCTACTTTGGTGATGGGCTTTTTGGTTGGTACTTACTTTACACGCCACTTCGTACTTACTATACTTAACTTACCTATGAAAATTCCAAGCAATAAATTAGAAATTTATACGCAAGGCGTTTTTGTTGTGCTTGTTCAAGTCGTCATTTTTTGGGTCAACGACAATTTATGGGGATTGATTATTTTAGATGCATAAAAAAAGACGATGCATTTAGAATTATTAGCATCTATCCTCCCTCAAGATTTATTACTTCATTTTGATATTGTATTTTTTGAAGAATTAGGAGATATTTCAGTTAAAAAGGATGCTTTTCACATTTATTTAGAAGAGAAGAATATTCTACCAGAGGGTTACTCAAAGGGTAATTATGAGTCCAAAGGTTTTATTAGCAGTAAACAGATTCAAGATTTTCCCATACGCGGTAAAGCAGTTTATCTACATATAAAAACAAGACGATGGCGAGATAAGAAGACTAAAAAGGGAGCGATTAAAAATGATTATTCATTCATTGCAGAAGGTTCTAAATTAACGTCAGAACTTTCTGATTTTTTAAAAGCTACAGGTAGAGGCCCGAGAAGATACGATCAGTAATATAGCGAGTTATTACGGTATTTACCCACGAACTTTACAACGCCATTATAAGAAACAGATAAGTGGGTTTGATAGTTGGAATCAAAAGCCCCATTGTGAAGATTATCTTATTTATCCGAAGAATATAGGAGAGTATTTAAGTCTTGATGAAGTAAGTCTATCTAAAGGTGAACTTTATACCTATTTGACCAACAAGAACGCACGAAGTAAACAAGGAACTTTAGTGGCTTGTGTAAAAGGAATTAAAAGTGATGATATTATTACTGCTATTGAAAGAATACCCTTAGAACAACGCAAACAAGTCAAAGAAGTAACTTTAGATATGGCAAATAATATGAATTTAACAGCTAAGATTTGTTTTCCAAATGCTAAAATTGTTACCGATAGATTTCATGTGGTAAAACTGGTAACAGAAGCTTTACAGCATGTTAGAGTACAGCATCGGTGGAAAGCAATAGAAGATGAAAACAAAGCCATTGAAGCTGCTAAAAAAGCAAGGAAGAAACACAAACCCATAGTGCTATCTAATGGTGATACAAAAAAGCAACTTTTGGCTAGAAGTAGATATATTTTAGCTAAAAAGACAAACGATTGGACACCTAATCAAAAACAAAGAGCAGAATTATTATGTAATCTTTATCCAAACATCCAACAAGCCTATAAACACACTTTAGAATTTAGAAGCATTTATCAAGAAAAATGTAAAGTAAAAGCCAAACAACGATTTGAACATTGGTTTGAGGATACAGAAAAATTGGAATTTAAAAATTTCAATACAGCAATGAACAGTATTAAACATCATTTTAATACCATCTTAAACTTTTTTTACAATAGGAATACAAATGCAAATGCAGAGTCTTTTAATTCAAAAATAAAACTCTTTAGAGCCAATCAAAGAGGCGTAAGAGATACACAATTTTTCCTCTTTAGACTTGAAAAATTATTCGCTTAATACCCATAAAATTTACTTGAGCCCAAAAAAGTTCGACACCCGAAGAAAATTTTCAACCGGAATAACCTGTTGGTTTTGAGGATTTAAAATTTTCTAGAAAGTAGAAATTTGAAGTCAAATCAATTTTAATACGGAATATATCACTATTTTGCAAAGGTCTCATAGTGAATATTTGCAATTAAAATTTCTTATTTTCGTCAATAAAAACAGATTACTTTATGGACATAAAGTTTAACAAAAATGAAGATCACAATAAGCTATTACTTTCTGATTTAAAAAAAAGAATAGCTAAAGTGAAATTGGGAGGAGGGCAGAAAAGTATTGATAAACATCATTCAAAAGGAAAACTTACTGCGAGAGAAAGAATTGATTATCTTTTAGATGCCAATACAAATAGTGTTGAAATAGGTGCTTTTGCGGGAGAAGAAATGTACCCTGAGCATGGAGGTTGTCCTTCGGGGGGAGTTATTGTTAAGATTGGATATGTACAAGGAAAGCAATGTATTGTGGCGGCAAATGATGCCACAGTGAAAGCTGGTGCCTGGTTTCCTATTACAGGAAAAAAAAATCTGCGGGCCCAGGAAATTGCCATAGAAAACAGATTACCTATTATTTATTTGGTGGATAGTGCCGGTGTATATTTACCGCTTCAGGATGAAATTTTTCCGGATAAGGAACATTTTGGAAGGATTTTTAGAAATAATGCGGTGATGAGCAGTTTAGGAATTACTCAGATTGCTGCGGTCATGGGGAGCTGTGTAGCCGGTGGTGCCTATTTGCCCATTATGAGTGATGAGGCACTCATTGTAGACAAAACAGGAAGCATATTTTTAGCGGGGAGTTATCTTGTAAAAGCAGCTATTGGTGAGTCTATCGACAATGAAACATTAGGAGGTGCCACCACTCACTGTGAAATATCCGGTGTTACGGATTATAAGGCAAAAGATGATAAGGATGCTTTGAACAAAATTAAAAATATAGTGAGTAAGATTGGTGATTTTAATAAAGCGGGTTTTAATAGAATAGCCCCTCAAAAACCAAAGGAGAAAGAAGAAGATATTTTTGGTATTCTACCATTAGCTCGCCATGAACAGTATGATATGAAAGAAATTCTAAGGCGATTAGTGGATGATTCCGAATTTGATGAATATAAAGAAAGATATGGAAAGACCATTATAACGGCATATGCAAGAATTGACGGTTGGGCTGTTGGTATTGTTGCCAATCAGCGTAAAATAGTAAAAACTAAAAAAGGAGAAATGCAATTTGGTGGCGTTATTTATTCCGATGCTGCTGACAAAGCGACCCGATTTATTGCTAATTGCAACCAGAAAAAAATTCCACTCGTTTTTTTACAAGATGTCACCGGATTTATGGTGGGCTCAAAATCCGAACATGGAGGGATTATAAAAGATGGGGCAAAAATGGTAAATGCCGTAAGTAACTCTGTTGCGCCCAAGTTTACCGTTATTATAGGCAATTCTTATGGTGCCGGCAATTATGCCATGTGTGGAAAAGCATATGATCCGAGGTTGATTGTTGCTTGGCCAAGTGCAGCATTAGCAGTAATGAGTGGAAATGCTGCAGCAAAAGTATTGTTACAAATAGAAACGGCCGCTTTAAAAAAGAAAGGAGAAGAAATTACCGAAAAAAAAGAGTTAGCCTTATTCAATCAAATTAAATCTCGTTATGACAAACAAATTTCTCCGTACTATGCCGCTGCAAGACTCTGGACAGATGGAGTGATTAATCCGCTAGATACAAGAGTTTGGATTTCCATGGGTATTGAAATGGCAAATCATGCTCCTGTTGAGAAAAAATTCAACCTGGGTGTAATTCAGGTTTGACAAATCATAAAGGAAATGCCTGACATGGTTACTTACTTATAAAAATAATTGAATTAAAACACTAAAAATCAACTAATTATGGGAAGAGCATTTGAATTTCGAAAAGCGAGGAAAATGAAACGATGGTCTGCGATGGCCAAAACGTTTACCAGGATTGGGAAAGATATTGTAATGGCTGTAAAAGAAGGTGGGCCAAATCCTGATATCAACTCAAGATTGAGAGCCGTTATTCAGAATGCAAAGGCAGCTAATATGCCTAAAGATAATATTGAAAGAGCCATTAAAAAAGCTTCCGATAAGGATGCTGCTAACTATAAAGAAGTGTTGTTTGAGGGCTATGCCCTGCATGGCATTGCTGTTTTAATTGAAACGGCTACTGACAATAACAATAGAACCGTTGCGAATATCAGAGCTGCTTTCAATAAATACGATGGAAATTTGGGAACTTCGGGCTCCGTTTTTTTTATGTTTGACCATACTTGTAATTTTACAGTAAAGAAAGAAGATATTTCTATGGACATGGAAGCATTGGAATTGGAATTGATTGATTTTGAAGTAGAAGAAGTTTTTGACGATGATGAAGGAATTATCATTTATGCTCCGTTTGAACAGTTTGGAGCCATTCAATCTTACTTTGAAGAACATAACATCGCCATCATATCTTCCGGTTTTGAAAGAATTCCTACTATCACTACTAAGATTTCCGAAGAAGCGCAGGCAGATGTGGAAAAATTATTAGAACGCCTGGAAGAAGATGACGATGTCCAGCATGTATATCATTCGATGGAGGTTTGATGCTTTGTTAAAGATGCCTAGCCTCAAAATGAAATATAAACCTAAAAAAGATCGACTCTATATTTAGGATGTACACTCTAAAAGTTTCAAACATTAAAAGGTATAAGGCAAACGCATTAAACTTTTTAAAAACCCTATTGATATGTAATGTTCTTAATTCATTGAGATTCAGTTAGTTATTAGTTGTTTATGTTATTGATTGTTTGTATATTATACTGATAATCAATAATTTAATAGTTTTGAAAACAACAAACAAACTAAAGACCATATTCGGTCAAATTCCTGATTTTAGACGCACCCACAAGCAACTTTACGATTTAGAGAGCATCCTTCTTATCGGGATAATTTCAGTTATTTGTGGTGCAGATTCATGGAATGAAAAGGAAGACTATGCCTATTCAAAAGAAGATTTTTTACGCTCTTTTTTAGATCTACCCAATGGCATACCTTCTCACGACACTTTTAATCGTGTATTCTCTAATATTGATAGTGTAGAATTTGAAACATGTTTTATACAATGGGTTAGTATGTTAGCTAAACTGCAACCCAAAGAAGTAATTGCTATTGATGGTAAAACCATTAGAGGGGCTAAGGCATCTGGTAAAAAATCCCCTGTACATATGGTAAGCGCTTGGGCAAATGAAAACAACTTAGTTTTAGGGCAGGTAAAGACCCATGAAAAATCTAATGAAATTACTGCAATTCCAGAATTACTAAAAGTGTTATCTATTAAAGATACTATTGTAACTATTGATGCTATGGGATGTCAGACAGATATAGCTACTGCCATTGTTGAAAAACAAGCGGACTATATTTTAGCTGTAAAACAAAATCAAGCACAATTATATCAAAATATTGAAGATGAATTTAGATTTGGTGAAAATATAGCAACCTCTATAAGTGAAGAACTAAACCATGGAAGGATAGAAACCCGAAAATGCAGTGTTATGACAAACTTTCAATGTATTCCACCGGATAATAAATGGGATAGTCTTACTGCTATGGTTAAAATAGAAAGCAAGCGTGAATTTAAAAACTCTGATAAACCAATAGAAACAGCTACACGCTATTATATATCTAGCACAAAGGCTAAGCCTAAAGATTTTCAAAAAGCCATACGTTCACATTGGGGTATTGAAAATAAACTGCATTGGACCTTAGATGTTGCATTCGAAGAAGATGCTTCTAGAAAAAGAAAAGATAATGCTGCGCAAAACTTTTCTATTCTAAACAAAATTGCGCTTAATCTTCTTAAAAATGAAAAATCAGCTAAAGTTGGTGTCAAAAGCAGGAGATTAAAGGTTGGATGGAATAATCACTACCTTATTAAAGTACTTAATCTTATCAAAGTTTAATGCCTTTGCCCTGTTAAAAGGTATTAGAATTTAGAGACCTTTGCAAAATAAGTGATATATTCCGTATTAAAATTGATTTGACTTCAAATTTCTTCCTTCTAGAAAATTTTCTTCGGGTGTCGAACTTTTTTGTCAAATCAACTCTGCAAAGGTCTCATTTAATTAACAAAAAAGTCATCATTTTTCCGCATATTTGTTGCGTATGAAAATTTATCCCATAGAAACCGGAAATTTTAAGTTAGACGGAGGGGCTATGTTTGGTGTTGTACCCAAAACCATTTGGCAAAAAACAAACCCCGCAGATGCCAATAACTTAATTTCCATGAGTATGCGGTGTATGCTGATTGAAAATGGAAATTCCCTCATTCTGATTGATACGGGCTTGGGTTCTAAACAAACAGATATATTTTTTGGATACTATTTTTTGTTTGGAGATTTTTCCTTAGATACTTCCCTGGCAAAACACGAATTTCACAGAGAAGATATAACAGATGTATTTTTAACACATTTACACTTCGATCATTGCGGAGGAGCCATTCAGTGGAACCAAACCAAAACAGGGTATGAGCCCGCTTTTAAAAATGCCCGGTTTTGGAGTAATACAAACCATTGGCAGTGGGCTGTAAATCCCAATCCGAGGGAAAAAGCCTCGTTTTTAAAAGAAAATATTCTGCCTATTGAAGAAAGCGGACAACTTCATTTTATTAAACCGGGTGAAAACGCACTGGGGTTTGATGTATTATACATGGATGGTCATACGGAAAAACAAATGCTGCCAAAAATAACCTATCAGGGTAAAACATTGGTTTTTATGGCAGACTTATTACCAACTACCGGACATATACCCTTACCTTATGTGATGGGCTATGATACAAGGCCATTGATAACCATACAAGAAAAAGAAGCTTTTTTGAATGAAGCTGCAGAAAAAGAATATTTCTTGTTTTTGGAACACGATGCCGATACGGAAATTTGCACGGTTCAAAAAACAGAAAAAGGAGTCAGACTAAAAGAAACATATAAATTTAATGACATTTTTAACTAGAGCAATTATGAAAACCATAAAAACATTAGTATATATATCCGTAGGGTTATTTTTATTAGCCGGGTGTAAAACGATAAATACCCTTGCTGTACCCGAAGGGAATCCGATACCCATAAATGCAGTGGGTAAGAAAACCGCATTAACGGAACATCAAAAACAGGGTTGGGGGCATTTGGATTTGATAAAAGACTCTATCCCCGGAATAAGCTTGGAGAAAGCATACCAATTTGTTGAAAATAAAAAAGGGACAACCGTTATTGTAGCAGTCGTAGATTCGGGAACAGATTTAATGCATGAAGATCTGGCAGATGTAGCATGGACAAACCCAAAAGAGAAGGTGGGAAATGGAATTGACGATGATAAAAACGGATATACAGATGACGTATATGGGTGGAATTTCCTGGGTGGAATTTATAAGGAGAACGCGGAACTGTACCGAATCATTAAAAACCCAAAACTCGTTGATGAAGCCACATATCAAAAAGCAAAAGCAGCATATGATAAAAAAGTGGCAGATGCTTCTCAAAACAAGTTGAGATATGGCCGAATTTTACAAGCGGTAACCTTTGCGGATGACAATATCTCTAAAAAATTAGGAACCAAAGCATACAAAAAAGCAGATTTGGCTAACATTGACACCTCGGATGAACAAATGGCAAAAAGTGCAGACATTGCCAATCAGATGTTTGATTTTGGCCTGTCTTCTATGCAAGAAGCTATAGACGAACTTACTTCATTAGTGTCCGAAGCAGAAGATATTCTCGCCGGAACAGTACTTAAAAAAGACTATAGAAGTGTATTGAATGATGATGAAAACTCTATGGAAACAAAATTCTACGGGGATAACAAATCGGGACATTCGGAGAAAAAAGAATCACACGGAACACACGTTTCGGGAATTATAGGAGCAACAAGAAATAACCAAATTGGGATGAATGGCGTTGCAAAGAATGTTAAAATTATGGCTGTACGCGTCGTTCCCGACGGTGATGAATACGATAAAGATGTTGCCCTTGGAATCCGATATGCGGTAGCTAATGGAGCCAGAGTAATCAATACCAGTTTCGGTAAAGGATACTCTCCAAAGAAAGAGTGGGTATATGAAGCCATCAAATACGCAGAAAAAAAAGATGTGTTAATTGTAAATGCCGCAGGAAATTCAGGTAAAAATATTGATATGGATATAAGCTACCCTAATGATGCACCCGACATGAAAAATGAAATCGCCGGCAATTTTTTAACCGTTGGAGCGATAAGCTACCACTACAATGAAAAATTACCGGCTTCATTTACAAATTACGGGAAAATAAATGTAGACATATTTGCTCCCGGTGTTGAAATTTATTCGACTACTCCGGAAAGCGAATATGAATTCAATAGCGGAACTTCTATGGCTTCTCCTGCCACAGCAGGAGTTGCAGCAATGATAAGGTCCTACTATCCGGATTTATCAGCAAGTCAGGTAAAGAAAATCATCATGAATTCGGGAACAAAAGTAGATATAGAGGTCATAAAACCGGGTTCCGTTTCCGCAGCATACCCCGGAGGAGAAAAAGTACATTTTTCAGAGCTATCGGTATCAGGAAGAATTGTAAATGCTTACAATGCTTTAAAAATGGCAGCTAAAATGGTTCATGGGAAGTAATTACCAAATCAATTGACAATGAAGAAAATAATCATCTTATTATTAGCGATTGCGTTTATCGTTTCTTGTGCAACTACAAGAGAAAACACGTCGTCAACTGTACCTGGTTCAACAAGTACTACTTATTGGCAACAAAAAGCAGATTACACGATGGATATTGATATGGATGTAAATAAGTATCAATATAAAGGGATTCAAAAATTAATCTATACGAATAATTCCCCCGATGAACTAAAAAATGTATACTACCATTTGTATTTCAATGCCTTTCAGCCAAATTCCCAAATGGACGTTCGTTCCAGAAATATCATTGATCCGGATAGCAGAGTTAAAGACAGGATTAGTAAATTATCACCATCCGAAATAGGTTTTATAAATGTAAATTCTCTAAAGCAAAATGGCAAAGCAGTCAGCTATAAAACCGTAGGAACTATTCTGGAGGTAAAACTAAATCAACCTATTAAACCCGGAGAGGGCGTAACCTTTGACATGGTTTTTAACGCCCAGGTACCCGTACAGATTCGTCGTTCAGGAAGAAATAATAAAGAAGGAATTGCATTGTCTATGACCCAATGGTATCCTAAAATGGCCGAATATGATTTTGAAGGTTGGCATACGCCTCCTTATATAGGCAGAGAGTTTCACGGTGTTTGGGGAGATTTTGATGTAACCTTACACATTGATAAAAACTTTGTAGTAGGCGGCACAGGATATCTGCAAAACCCCCAAGAAGTAGGTCATGGTTATGAAGATACATCAAAACCTCTGAATTTGCCGGCATCAGATAAATTGACCTGGCATTTTAAGGCTCCGGACGTGCATGATTTCACCTGGGCTGCAGATCCGGAATACAACCATGACATCTATAAGATGGATAGTGGAATTGACTTACACTTTTTCTATAAAAGAACATTAGATGCGGAATACATAGAAAACTGGAAAAAATTACAACCACATACAGCCGCGCTGATGAATTATTTCAGCACACATATAGGAGCCTATCCGTATAAGCAATACTCGGTAATTCAGGGAGGAGACGGCGGAATGGAGTACGCCATGTCTACACTTATTACCGGAAAAAGATCTTACGGAAGTTTATTTGGAGTTACAGCACATGAGCTGGCACATACTTGGTTTCAGTTTTTACTGGCAACTAATGAAAGTAAACACCCATGGATGGACGAAGGCTTTACTTCTTATATCGCTGCAAAAGCCGGTGATGAAATCCTGGGGGGAAATAGTGCAAATCCGCATACCGGTTCGTATAGAGGATATTATGCTATTGTATCCAGAGGAGTGGAAGAGCCGCTGTCTACTCATGCTGACAGATACCATACCAATTTAGCATATGGAATTGGAAGCTATAGTAAAGGTGCCATATTCTTATCTCAATTAGAATATATAATCGGTAAAGAAAATACGACGAAAACAATTAAAAAATATTTTAACGATTTTTGTTTTAAACATCCCACTCCTAATGACATTAAAAGATCTGCGGAAAAAGTTTCCGGCTTGCATCTGGACTGGTATTTAAATGAATGGACACAAACTACACACACCATAGATTACGGTATACAATCCGTAGACGGAACAGCCATTACATTGGAAAGAATTGGTCAGATGCCTATGCCTGTAGACGTGGAGATTACCTATGAAGATGGTACAAAGGAACATTTTAATATTCCACTGCGAATGATGCGAGGAAACAAACCAACAACGGCCACGGTTTTAGAAGACTGGCCCTGGGCACATCCGACGTATACCTTTAATACACATAAAGAAATAGAATCCGTAGCAATTGATCCGTCTAAATTAATGGCAGACGTCAATCAGGAAAATAACCGGTGGGAAATAGAATAAACTAAAAAGCTTTAATGAACTCATCTAAACTTTTTCAATTTCCTTCTAAAAAATGATTGAAATTTATTTAACCGGATGAGTTCGCTTTACAATTTTACGATTTTGAAAGTCCACTCCCTCGTGTGATTGCCTCATAGGTCAATTCGTTTACTAAAAATTTGGGAACAGGCGGACAGCTAAAACAAATTAACCCAACTTGGTTAATTTAAAATGACTATCCGATAGTTTGCACATTTTTTCCACTTGCATTCTAGCGCTGCCACTAACATCCTATCAAAGACAGAATCAAAGTATCTTCTGTTGAATTTATAGCAAAACTCATCAAGATAACTTTGTAGATAGTCACTTCCTATTGAGTGGTGTATGTCCGGTAGAAGCCTCTTTGCATTACTTCTTATGGCAATATGTACCCATGGCAGTATTTTATACCTATTATTGTATGGTAACATCGAAAGTTACGGTAATATCTGTTTCTCCTCCTGCGTCACTTAATCCCGTATTTGGTTTTGTGGGCTCATGGCGCAATGTAAAGGTCAGGGTACCTGTACCGGCAACGCCTGTAGTGAGTGTAAACATAGTTCCCAGAGGGTTTCCGTTTCCATCAAAATTAGTATAGGCAGTGGTTATATCCAGACCTGCTACAGTGTAAAAGAACTGATGTTCATTCGACTCTTGTTCAACCTCTTCGGTTACATTGCCTGGCGGAGTCTCAGTTTCATTAAGAAGTGCAATACTTCCGTTGTAAACAACTCCCGCAGACAGCGGTCCTGAAACCGTAACATCCGGAGCATTAGGGCCGTCCGCATCTAAGTCTTGGCTTTGTAATGTGATGGCTGTACCGCCACCTGCAGGGGTTAATATTACGGTAAGCGTCGTAATTACTTCTTCTTCATTAACGACCTGTGGAGTATCATTTTTTGAACACGATACAATTAGTAAAGCTGTAATAAATAATACATTTAAAAAATTTGTTTTTCTCATTTTGCTTGTTTTGATATAATTAATAATTGATTTTAAAACTCAATAGGAAGTTTCTTCCTAAGTCATCAGCGTAATACCGTAATCGGTTAAGGTAATCTCTGTAATTGGTATTCAGGATGTTATTAATGTTTGCGCCTATGGTAATCCATGAATTTTTGCTGATATTAAAGTCCACACTGGAGTTAACATTCAGGATATGGTATGCACCGGGAGGGGTGCTTACATCTACGGTTTCAAATGATCCCGTACCGGGAATAAAAACATCAAAGTTGTTGTCAGGGAATTCATTCTGTCTAAAAACATAAACACTTTGTAAAGCAATGCGCACATTATTGGCCTTCTCATTTTTATACACCATTTCACTGTTTATCCTAACCGGAGGCATCTGTATCAGAGGAAGATCACGGGTTCTGTCATAACCTTTTACAAGTGAGAATCTATGATATAGCCTGAGGTTTCCGGCTAGCTTATAAGATACGTCTATATCCAACCCTGCTAATAAGGCATCCGTTTGGCGATATTCCCATATCTGGAAATTTCCCCTTATTGTTTGCTGAACTCCTGTCGGCTCAATCACGATGAAATTGTGAATTATATTTACATAAGGATTTATAGAAACGCTAACATTTTCATTGTTATAGAGGAATGTTAATGAAATCTTATGAGCCGTTTCCGAACGAAACCTTAAATCTCCTAATTCAATTCTTGATGCGGAATGATGTAACCCTTCACTAAATAACTCTGACGGATTTGGAGATCGGGAAGCCAAAGAGTAATTCATATATACATCATAGTACTTTTTAAATGAGTACTTTATACCGGCAGTTGCGGAAAAATTATAAAAATTCAATTTGGGATTGGTCAAAATTTGATTGTTTAATTCTTGTACAACAATATGTGAAAAGAGGTCATCATAATTACGGGATTCCCAGAAAGAAGTTCTGTAAAATTTAAAAACATCCATATGATTATAATCAAATCGGCTACCCAATTCCGCCAGCCATTTTTCATTGAAACGATGGTCTAAAATTCCATAAACCCCTATATGGTATTTATAGTAGTCTGGAATTAACCTTCGAACTCCGGTATCGGGGTTTGCGAAATTATTTTGGTATCTCATCAATATCCCTGTTTTTAGATTTGAAGTTTCCGAAATGTTAGCATCTACATCAAATTTCAATGTATGTGTTTTGAGTTCTAAATCCAGAGAAGCATTATTTCTGTCATCTCCGCGCCTGATATCAAACTCTAACCTGTTATTAAACTGAAAATCGTATTGAAAACTTAATTTCCCTCTTGAGTTCATTTTTTTAAACCCGCTTAGCTTGACTAAATGATGGGTAACATCCTGCCCGGGGGCAGCTATGTTATATGTAAAGTCATTAATGATAAGCGGTTGCTGTTGATTGATAGCCAATACCTGATCTTCTGCGCCACCAATATGTGATGCCCTTAGAATACCTATATCGTTTTTAAACAGTGAATAATAGCCTTCTATTCCATAATTCAAACCATTAAAACCTATACTTAATGAAGCATTTTTTCCCTGAACACCTGTATTGCTTAGCGTATAATCCGGAGCCCGGGTATCTCCCAACCGTTTGTATGTGCCTTGGAATATGCCATGCCATCCGTTTTTATAGCTTTTTGTCAATTGAGCGGTTAACGAACCTCCCCGTCCGTTTGAAATTCCCGCAAACAGTGTTTTTCCATACAAACTGTCTTTCAGAGGTGTTTTGGAAATTTCAGAAACAATAACTCCTCCAATAGCATCTCCGCCATATTGCAAAGCGCCCGCTCCTTTTATTAATGTAATGCCTCCCGAAGAATTGATATCGATGTTTGGAGCATGCTCTGCGCCCCATTCCTGGTCTTCCATACGTACCCCGTTATTGATGGTAATAATCCGGCTACTGTGAAGACCGTTGATAATGGGTTTGACAATAGTATTTCCCGTATTCAAAGAAGAAACACCGGACAAATTGTTCAAAACATCACCAATTGATGCGCTGCTAAAACGCTCCAAATCTTTTTTTAAAACTCTATTTTCAAGCAAACTATGTGTCTTTTTTTTGTAAGATTTCCCTTTAACTATCACTTCATTAAGCTCTTGTATATGGTGTTCCAAACGAAACACTTTAGTAGTATTTCCCCTTATCTTAATACGGTATTGCTTTGTTGTACAAAGAGGATGAGATACACTAATGGTATATGTCTGATTGCAGAGGTTAGGAATGATAAAATTTCCATTTTCATCGGTCAGAACGATCTTTTCCGTATGGGCAATAGCAACCCGGGCCTCTACAAGTGGTGAACCATCGTGAAGATCTGTTACTTTACCGGAAAATGTATAATTACAATTTTGTGAAATGACTATATTGCCAAACAACAACAGCCATAATCCATATATTCGCATAAATCCTTATTTGCATTAAAAATGATTTTTAATTACATAAGAAAATAGGGAGGAGCTCTTAATGAGGTGTTAGATTTATAAAAAGCTTTTATGAAAGGTGTACTATACTGATTAGTACCCTTTTCAATTGTAACAGATGTTGAAGTAGCAACGGAAATGTTTAAATTAAAACCCAAAGGAGACGGGCAAAAATCACATATTTTACACTCCCGTTCGAGTTGGTGTAAATGACGGCCTTTGATATTGCATGAAATATCATGATGCCCTTCAAGCATATGAAAGAATTGAATAGAAACAGGTACTGCCAATGCCAAGAGAAGTAGCACTGATATAACGGATGAGTATAACTGTTTTTTGTAAATCAAAACGTTCAATTCTTAGCGCCAAAGATACAACTTTTGATGATTATACAAAAGTCTGTTTTGTCAGCATTTGTCATCCGTTGGGTATCTGACGTATCAAATGGTATTCCAAGGAGAAGACTGAAAACGAGTGTGAAAATGCGTATATTCATTTTGACATCTTGTTTTAGCTCCCATCATCGCTTTACATCTAAAGCGAGTCAGGAAGAAGTGAAACAAAATGTCTTGCAAGACAAGGACACCGTCAGGCTACCGAAGCTAGCATGTAGCTGTAACGTGAGGCTAAAGTAGAAGAGTTATCAATCAAAAAGAATTCATGAATTTTCACGAAAAGTCATGAAAAAAACGAATAGATGAAAGAAACAGTAACAGGAACAATACAGGAAGTAAAAAGTCTCATTTACATGCTAGCATATCTCAAAGCGAATCATTTTGAGACAAGTACTAAAATAGGAGACCCAGAACACAGAGAAATTGAATTGGCAATCGAGAAAATGTTTGGTAAGGATTCAAGCGTGAAAAAAAGTACTGTCTACAGGATTTGTTCATTTAGAGACCTACCCAAAAGAATAAGTCATAAGAGTCTAAATATTTTTACAGTTGGTGTTTTGAGGGTGATACCAATTATAATAATTTTACAGAGCTTGTTGAAGATTTAAATTGTCGAATGGATCAGATTGATTTGATTTCTGATACAGAAGCTGAATCCATTTTGGATAGACTTCACAAGAAAAGAGCTTTGGTAGTTCCAACTATGAAAACGCTTACTGCTGACCTAGGAGAGTTCCAAGTCTCTTATAGATTAGATGAGGGGTATATACAGAAATTAATTAAGACTGTTTCTATTGTAACAGGAGATATTGTGTCGAAGAGGGTAAAGGAAAACCCAAGAGAGTTTGGTATATACCCGACCAAGAAAATCTACAATAGGATTGTATTAAAAGAAGAAAGGCGACAAAGAAACATTGATGGCATTGTTGCTAAAGTCATTGAATTTGCCAGAGAGAAAGAAGGATCTGAGAATGCAGTTGGCCCAGACTGGATCATTGAATTTTTCAATATTGCTCAAGATTGTTCTCATGAGAATATGCAGTATTTATGGGCAAAACTTTTAGCTAGCGAAGTTGAAGAACCTAGTTCTATCTCAAGAAGAACATTATCTATTATTAAATTATTAATACATCAAGAAGCTAGAGTTTTTACCAAACTATGCAATTGCACCTGGACCTTTAAAGGAATAGGAGAATTCAAAGAAAAAGTATTAATAAAAGATATGTATTCAAATAGAGAGCAAGATGAAAAAGCTTGGAATTTTGATAGCTTTTTTATTCCTCATCTCTCTGCTATTGGATTAGTAGAAGAAACATGTAATTAAAGCTAGCAAAAGCATTGCACAACTGGAAATGGTAGTCTTAACCTTGGCAGGAAAAGAAGTATTTAACATATTACAACCTACACCAAATAATAAATATTATAAATTCTTAATTGAATATTTTAAAACAGAAAACCTTATCAGAAGTTAGGCATATAACTTATGCTTTTCTCTCATTTAATTTAAATAGATCGGACAAAGAAATATCAAAACCCTTGGCAATTTTTCTTAGGGTTTTTAATGTTGAATTATAACCTCGCTCAATTCTTTGTATCGCTGTTTTTTCAAGCTCTGCTCTTCTTGCTAGTTCTGATTGAGAAAGTTCATGTCGCTTTCTTAGCATTTTAATATGCTTTTCAAACATTTTAGCAAAATCTTTATCATTTAGTTCTTCCATAATTCTAACGATACTGAAAATGAAAGTAGAAGCTTTAAAAAAATATATTGGCAACGCAAACGTTGTCTTTACAAAATTTTTATTATGAACTCATCTTGACTTTTTGTTTTTAACCGAAAATGAGCTGAAATTTAACCAGATAAGGCGCTTTTTGAAAGCTATAGCAGCGCTATAGGTAAGAAAAGTAACGAAATATAGGTGAATTTCATTCATTTTTTAGGAAATAGAAAAAGTCAAGATGAGTTCTATGTTTGCCTCATAGCAAAACAATATCCGTTATGAAACATTATCTTTTTATACTGTTCTTCCTAACCTTTCTTGGAACAAGCGCCCAAGAACTCACCCAAAACAAATCCACCAAACGTTGGGAGTACACTCAAGTCTTCGAATCAAAAGGAACATCGTCGCCAGTTCTCTACCAACGTATCATTGACAATTACATTCAAGAAGCCTCCACCATACAATCTCAAACACAAGACAAAAAGATTGTCCTCCGATATATGTTTCGTTTAGGAACATTTAAGTGGGCAAAGGTGGGTGATGGAAACCTTTAATGTCAGAGACGGAAAAGTAAGATGGAAACTAGGCAATATTGTCTACCTCAAAGCCGTAACATCTGCTTCAAAGTACAAACGTCTTGATGAAACTTCTGACAAGAAGATTATCAAGAAGATCAACAAACTCTTACCCGATTGGATAAAAGGAATCAACGACACCATCATTACCAAACAAGCCGATGAAGATGAAGAGGATTGGTAACAATACATACCGTAATCAATAACTAAAATTCAATACAACATGAAAACAATCAAACAGTTTATTATTCTCACAACACTTACACTATTCTGTTATTCAGCTCAAGCACAACAAGAAGGAACAGTAATCAGTCCCTATGTAGGTATAGCAGGAACGTATGGTTCAGATAAATTACAAACACCATCCTTTGATGCAAACCTGGAGTTCTTTTTGGATGAGAGCTTTGCTCTAGGCTTTGTAGGAGGATATAGCACCGAAAAGGCAGACATTAGTTTTGGTACTTCAGATGATGAAACCAGTGGGTTCTTTGTTGGAGGGCTGTTAAACTACTACCGGACAGATGAAGACGATTTTAACTTCTACACAGAAACATCTCTTGGGTATACCAGCCACGATGGACCTGTAATAGATGGAGGATTCTTTTATGAGGTTCACATAGGAGGACGATATCAACTATCAAATGGGTTCAGTATTTTCTCTGAACTTGGATATGGATTAGTTTTGTTGAAAGTGGGAGTATCGGTTTAAGTTATAACAATATTTGGTGTGCTTTTACACCATTTTCTTTTTCATGCAATTTGCCACCTCTTTTTAAGGTGGCTTCCTTAGGGAAGAGTTGAAAATATAGAAAAGCATAGATTTACTTTTACCAAGTTTTTTGCAAAAAATTTGTGTATGCTCATTTTTTTTTTTTTACTTTTATCGGAAATAATATTTAAAATTGCTAAAACAGATAAATAAGGTGGCGAAGTATGTGTCGTCTAGTATTCTTTAGCAGATAAATTAAACTCAGTAAAAACATTTAAAATAAATTATGATGAAAAAAATACTCTATTTCGGTTTTCTTTTTTTAGGATTCGTAAATGTAAATGCTCAAGATCTAATTAGTGGTGGTTCTAATTCGTGGATATTTCATACGCCTGATGATGGAAGGACAACTTTACATATTGCCCCTAAGACTAACGGTTTATGGGATTGGGGTAAACAATTAACCGTTTTCAATGACGGAAAATTATATGTAAGAGGTCCTTTAGGAATTGGCAGAACAAATACAGGAAGTTATAAATTGTATGTTAACGGATCTTCTTTTTTTAACGGATCTATCAGCAATAAAGGCACCAATATTGGGCAACAAATGGAGAGAGGTAATTCTGCTATCACTACATTGAGATTTGATGCTGATAGATATAGACTTTATGCAGGAGGATCTGGTGGTACTGGAGAAATTTTTACTGTAAAAGAAAACGGTAATATTGGTATTGGAATAACAAATCCCAATGAAAAATTAGCAGTAAACGGAAAAATCCATGCCAAGGAAGTGAAAGTAGATTTAATAGGTTGGCCTGACTATGTTTTTAAAAAAAGAGTATCAACTACTAACTATAAAAGAAGTAGAAGCTTATATTAAAGAAAATGGCTATTTACCTAAAATGCCATCTGAAAAAGAAGTAGAAAAAAATGGAGTTCTATTAGGGCAAATGAACAAAAAACTACTAGAGAAAATCGAGGAATTAACTCTTTATACAATTGCTCAAGAAAACAAGTTAAAAAAACAAGAAGAAAGGCTAAAAGAACAAAATCAGAAAAATAAGGAACTGGAAGCTCGATTGGCTAAATTAGAGTTACTATTACTAAAAGAATCACCTGAAAAAGAATAAGCTATGAGAACAAAAATATTTCTATTTGTTATTGGGCTACTGTGTACCCATTTCATAAGTGCTCAGTCTAAACTCATTTTTAGTTATGATGCTTCTGGAAATCAAAGTCAAAGATATCATTGTACACCTCCCAATTGTTCCCCACCACCACCTCCGCCGATAGCACCACCAGCAGAAGAGACTACTCTGAGGAAGCCTGTTGAAGAAACGATAAAGAGTGGTACTTCGATATTTACTATTTATCCGAATCCAACAGACGGTTACATTAAGGTTTCCATTAACAGTGAGCACAAAGGGCTGAATATGATTCAAGTTTATGATGTTACAGGACGATTAGTGATGAGTAAAAAAGTAGATGCCAATGTTAATTCTACCTCACTTGATATCAAAAACTATCCTGCCGGAATCTACCTTATAAGATTCATTCATGGAAATGGGCATATAGTATCAAAAAAAATTATAAAACATTAATTATCGGCTATGAAAACAAAATTACTCTTCATCTTAGGATTTATTATAAGTTATCACGTTAGTGCCCAACAAAAAGAAGATTTAATTAAGTCTTCGGGGGATATAATTACCGCCAGTAACATAGTGAAAGGAAACAGAGACCTAACTCAACAGATAAACCCTAAAACCATTGATAGTAATCCTGCAGAATCGTCTCGATCTACCTCAAGTTCAGAGGCTGGGAGTACTGAAGGTCAATTTTCGGTATCTTTAACAGGAGCCGCAACATATCAAGTTCCTTTTGTTTTACCACTTGGCATAAAAGATGTAAGGCCGAGCGTAGGACTAAGTTTTTCAAGCCAAGCAGGAAGCGGAATAGCTGGATGGGGTTGGAGTATATCGGGGTTATCTAGTATAACTAGAATTCCTTCAACGAAATACCATGATGGGACTAATGACGGGGTTGATTTTGATGGTAATGATCGATTTGCATTGGACGGACAGAGATTAATCCTCAAATCAGGAACTTATGGAGCAGCAGGCTCAATTTATCAAACTGAGAACTACTCAAACATAAAAGTAATTGCGTATGGAACTTCTCCATACGGTGCTGCGTACGGTCCATCATATTTTATTGTTTTTTATCCTAATGGAGCTCGAGCATGGTATGGAAATGGAGGAAATTCAAGAAATAGATTAGAGTGGGCGTTATATGATTGGAGAGACCCTCAGGGAAATGTCGTGATTTACAATTATACACAGCTAAATGGGTTGTCGCGTATTAACAATATTCAATATGGCGGAAGAGCAGGATATACGTCCAGACCCAACATAATTCAATTTTATTACAGAAACCCAGATAGAGAAGATGTTATTTACGTTAATAATCAAACTTTTACCAGTACTAGCCTATTAACTAGAGTTGAAGTCAGAGCATCTGGATCATTATTCAGAAAATACGAATTAACTCATGACCAAACGTCTCTGGGCTACAATAGACTAATTGAAATCAAAGAATCGAATGGACAAGGTAAATCTTTTAGCCCTATTACCTTTAATTACAGTAATACATCTTCCAACCTCTATAAACAGTCTCCTGCTACAATCTACCCTGGCTTTGATATTACCGGGACCAGACTCGTTTCAGGAGAATTTAATGGAGATGGTTATTTGGATTTCATTACTTACAACAAGAACCAAAGAAACAAAATAAATATTTTTGAGGGATTTATGGGCTCCTCTTCTAATATAAGCAAGACTTATACTACCTCATCTTTTGATGACATTATTGCCAACAATATGATAAATCATCAAGGCAAAGTATTATCACAACAAGGTATAACTTTGATCACTGAGAATAATGGCAATGTCAAATTTAAAAGTTATTATTCCGGAGCAGCAGGTCTTTATTACCAATATACAAAAGATTGGAATGCACCCACATATATTTATGAGAATTATTGTGAAGATGATATAAATATTTCTACCACTATTAATAGTGGTCATAATTTTAGTGATTATGGTAGAACAGTTACAGCAAGTAATGTAATCAGGAGTGGAGCCAATGCAACATATGAAGCTGAAAGAAGCATTATACTAAAACCAGGTTTTCATGCTCAATCAGGTTCAAACTTTAGTGCAAAAATAGCACCAAGAAATATTAGAAAAATTCCTAAAGAATATATTTCTGGCGATTTTAATGGTGATGGCTTGACAGATATAATTGCTATTACTAAACCTCACACCATAAGGACTTGTAGAAAAGTTCCGTGTGACGATGATGATTTCTACAGAAATGCAGATAAAAATAGTAATGAAAGTAAAGTAGATAAGACTAAGGTTTCTGAGATTCTTAGACCAATTGAAGAAGATTGTTGCGAATGTTCATCATATACAGTTAATACTGCTTCTGCTACATTTATTGACCTAAATAGAAATAAAACATCAGATTATATAAAATTTCTTGGAGGACTTCAATCAAACTTATCTGGCGACTATAGAATTGAGACGGCCGATTTTAATGGAGATGGAAGAACGGATTTATATATTTTTAAAGAAGGACACCTCTACGTTTACTCTCTCAATAATAGTAATCAACTTACGATCCTTTACTCCACTACGGATAGTCTTATTAAAATGGATCGCCCCATAGTTATGGGCGATTATAATGGTGATGGTAAAGCAGATTTCATGCTTCCTACCGCTGTGAACAATGACTATTGGAGGTTCTACATTTCTAAAGGAAGTACTGTTCTGCGATACAACAAAAAAATGCCTTTGCAATATGTTGAAAATAGAGCTGGCGGACAAATGATTATTGGAGGATATTATTTTAATAGTGTCTTTACAGAAAATCACTACCTAGCACAAGATGTTAACGGTGATGGAAAGACAGATTTTATTAAGCATTTTGTTGCAACTGAGGTTACGACTAATAGTAAAAGTGTAGAAACAGTATCAATTTATGAAAACATGCTTGACTCATCTGATTCTAGACCTACATTTATTGCATCTTCTAGTATTTCGGAGAGAGACAATGGCATAACGAAATATGGTACTCCAATTCAAATTCAAACAGCTACGGATAATAATTTTTTCGAGTATGCCTATGTTGATGATGGTAAAGTTCACGTCTACGAGTTTACAAAAAACCATCAAGAGGATATTAAATTACTTAGTGTTGATAATAATGGTATCTTCACTCAAATTGAGTATGAAAAGCTAGGGTACGACGATAATCATCCGTATAATGTACCTTCATATACTGCTGATTATAATGAATTGTATCCTTACATTAACATTAATTTTGCTAGTTCTTTACCATTGGTTAAGAAAATTACACAAACAGGAGGAGGTATCAGCCGACATAAACTATTCAAATATGAAGGAGCTGTGTCTCACATTGGATTAGGATTTATAGGCTTCAAAACAACAAAACGTACAAATTGGGATGGAAATGGAGTATCCACAATTTGGAATATTTCTAAGTACAATCCGCAATTAAAAGGTGCAGTAACTCAGCAATGGACTTCAATGTCAGATTACAGCGGTAATACTAGTTCACATATCAGTAAAGTGGACTACACCTACGATACACACCTTGCTTCAAATAAGGTGTTTAAAAATTTACCTATACTGATTACTAGTCAAGATGCTCTGCAAGGCATTTCAACCAGTGAGAATTACACTTATGGTGATTATGCACTGGTAACAAGAAAAACAACTAACTTTCAAGGAGGCTCAAGTCAAATAGATTATGAGTATAGTTCAAGTCCCAGTTCAACCAGTCAATATTATCATGTAGGAAGGATCACTCGTGAAATAGAAACGAATACCCTTGGTGGCAATTCGTTTACTTCAGAAAAACAATATTCTTATAACAATAATTTACTGAGCCAACTTAAAGTAAAAGGTTCTGGAACACCTTGGAACACAGAAACATATAGTTATGATGGTTTTGGAAACGTCACACAAAAAATCCTTTCATCCAGCGGGTTAAGCTCAAGGACAGAAACATTCAAATATGATACGAGTGGAAGGTTTATGATTGAATCAAAAGACATTGAGGGGTTGAAAACGATATTCACTTATGACTCTTTTGGTAATACTAAAACCCTGAAAAATCCGTTTAATTTATTAACAACGTATGAGTATGGTGGTTGGAATAGAATCACTAAAGAAACTGATTATATTGGAAAAATAACTACTACTTCATACATAGCTATTAATGGAGGTGGGATGGAAGTAAAGACAGACTACACGCAGGGACAAGACGAAATAATACGTTTCAATACTTTTGGATGGGAGATAGAAAATAGGGCTTTAAGCTTAAACAATAAGTGGATCAAAGTATTTTCTGAATATGATATTATTGGAAGAAAAGTTAGAGTTAGTGAGCCTACTGTTTCCTCCGCAAGTCAATGGAGTACTGTCACATACGATGCTTATGGTAGAGTGGTTTCTCAAGTAAGTGCTACAGGTAGAGTTATCACCACATCGTATAATGGGCTATCAACTACGGTTGACGATGGTGTTAAGACGAAAACTAGTACTATTGATGGTGCTGGAAACATTGTATCCATGCAAGATGACGGAGGAACAATTAATTACACCTATCATGGTAACGGACTTATGAAATCTGCCAACTATGGGGGACACCTTATTAGTACACAAATTGATGGTTGGGGAAGAAAGGTAAGTTTGACAGACCCATCTTCAGGAACATATAACTATACTTTGAATAATTTAGGAGAGCTCCTACAAGAGACAACTCCTAAAGGTTCTACTATCTATACGTATGATTCGTTTGGAAAATTAACAAGAAAAGAGCTTACAGGAAATTTTGGTAATACGGGAATGGTTATTGACTATACATACAACGGAACCAGTAAATTATTAAGTTCGATTCAAGCGAGTAATAGTATTTCTGGTGATTCTTACACATACACTTATAGTTACGATAGCTACAAACGTCTGTATAAAACTCAAGAAGTGAACAGTAAGGCTTCGTTCGAACATACCGTCACTAGAGATTCTTATGGAAGAGTTAATTCGGAGACGTATAATTCAACGAACCTTTCAAATGGATTTAACAGCACGGTATCAGTGAATAATGTATATGACTACTACTCAGGAATTCTTAAAAGAATTGTTAATGGGTCTAATTTGCAAACGTTATGGTCATTAAATTCTCTTGACCATCGTGGAAATCCTACAAGTGTTGGATTAGGGAATGGTATTACAAAAAAGAGAACCTACGATCAGTTTGGTTATCTAACTTCAATACTAGATGAAAAACGAAAGAAGAGTGATATTATCAATCTCTTAGATCCGCCAGAACCCATAATAGCTCTTAAAGCTAATTATAACTTTAATGCAGAGAGAGGAAATCTCATGAGTAGAGAAAATGTAGGATTGGACTGGAGTGAGTCATTCACTTACGACCATTTAGATCGGCTTACACAAATAAGTGGATCAGTTTCTAACTCTAAAAGCTATGATTCCCGAGGAAGAATTACTAACAATTCGGATATTGGACAGTTTTCTTATACAAGTGGAAGTATCTATAGAATAAATGAAGCTACACTAAATTCAAGTGGGGATAACTATTATACATCTCATGCATTACAACAGGTGAAATTTAATGCATTTAAAAAACCCATAGAAATTGAGGAAGAGGGGCATGGTATCGTTAACTTTCAGTACAATCCAATGTTAATGAGAAGTCATGCTTACTATGGTAATAACGAGGAAAATATTAACAATAGGCGTTATTACAAGCATTACTCTGGGATTTCTGCGATTGAAATAACAGAAGATACACAATCAAATACAACTAAAATTGTGACTTATATAGGCGGTGATGCATACACAGCTCCTGTGGCTCACATTAAAACCAATGGCTCAAATGCAATAGATGATTACCACTACCTCCATAGAGATTATTTAGGAAGCATCCTTGCTATCTCTAATGCTGATGCTGAAATTTTAGAACAACGTCAATTCGGTGCATGGGGAAAGACAGACAAATTCTTAGAAGGTGAAAATCAATCAACATTTGGTTATGAATCACTCATCAGCAGAGGATACTCTGGGCATGAGCACTTTTTTGATGTGAGCTTAATTCACATGAACGGACGGATGTATGATCCAAATTTAGGGCGATTCCTCTCACCTGATAACTATATACAAGAACCTTTTGACACGCAAAATTTTAATAGGTATGGATATGTTTTAAATAATCCGCTTAAATATACAGATCCTAGTGGTGAAGTAATATGGGGTGCAGTTTTAATAGGTGCAATTATAGGAGGAACAGTTGGAGCTATTACCTATCTAATTAGAGCAGACATGACTGGAAATTGGAGTTGGGGAGGCTTTGCTTCTGCTATTTTTGGAGGAGCTCTTTCGGGTGCTATTGCTGGAGTTGTAGCTCCTCAGACAGTCATCGGTTCATTCCTCTCTAACGGATATGGAGGATCTGTGGTTTTAGGATTAGCATCTGCATTTCTTCCTTCCAAAGAAATTTCAATTGGTAAGAATTTATCTTTTAATTTAAGTCTCGCTTTAGCAGCAGGAAATGCAAGTGGATTTGGAATTAATGCAGGTTTTGAATTTTCCAATGGTAATTTTTCTATTTCTGCTGGGGTAGGATTTACCTACTTTGGCTCAGCACATGGCACAGGTCATTCTGGTTGGGAATATAGAAAGTCTTGGGGAATCAACTGGGATGATGGTCATCAAGGAGTTGGAGTTTATAGTACAACTTTTTCTGGTATGAAACCTCAGAAAGTAGGTGGTTTTAGTTTTAACAAAGGGGACTTTAATTTTAGATATGAGAATGATGATTCGAATGTTTTAGCAAAATATACAGCCTTTAGATTAGCAAATAGAAATAATTACTTAAAATAAAAACATAATAGTTATGATGAAATTTCTTTTTTTGCTTCTTTTTTTCTTTGTTAATAACTCTTATTTTGTTGATAACCAAAAACACAAAAGAACGGAGTGAACTTTAGCGGCCAGCTAGCTTTTTAGAGCCATCCCCCGTATTAGTCTCCGTTCTTTTTAAAAGTTACTTAGAACCATATAGAATTTCAGTTTCTGCCCTTATTAAAGGTCTTAGTTTAAGTAACTATTATTAATATCTAATTACAAAATTATGAAAACAAATGAAATTATCGGAATCGATGTCAGTAAATTATTAATTGATGTTTGTATCTATTCTAAACAAATTGTTCAACAGTTTGAGAACAGTAAATCTGGATTTAAATTAATGCTAAAGTGGAGTTTTAAAAATTCGTCTTTCTCTAAAGAAGAAACCATGTTTGTATTTGAACATACAGGAATGTACTCTCATTTATTATCTGTGTCTTTAACTGAACAAAAATTATCTTTTTTCATAGCTTCTGGTTTAGAAATTAAAAGATCTATTGGTATTGCTCGTGGAAAGGATGACCAAATTGATGCCAAACGCATTGCTCTATATGGGTATCGATTAAAAGAAGAACTTAAACCCAGTAAGCTACCTAAAAGAAGTATATTACAACTAAAAAGTCTCTTATCTTTAAGGACAAAACTTAACAAACAAAGAGCTGGTTTTAAAGTTACTTTGAAAGAACAAAAAAGAATTTATAAAGCAAAAGAGTATAAAATAATCTTTGACGTTCAACAAAAAATGATTGCAGAACTAACCAAACAAATACACAAGATTAATACTCAAATGCAAGCTATTATTGACCAAAATATAATGTTAAAAGAAACCTATAAACTTGTTACTAGTGTTAAAGGTATAGGAATGCAAACTGCTATAATGATGATTGTGTTTACTGACAATTTTTCAAAATTTGAAAACTGGAGAAAGTTTGCCTCTTATTGTGGTGTTGCTCCTTTTCCTTACCAATCTGGAACTAGTATTAAAGGACGTACAAAAGTCTCTCATTTGGCTAATAAAAAATTGAAAGCAATTATTAATATGTGCGCTATTTCTGCTATACAACATAACCCAGAAATGAAATTATACTATCATAAAAGAATAAAACAAGGCAAAAGTAAAATGAGTACCGTTAACATTATTAGAAACAAATTAATAGCAAGAGTGTTTGCCGTTGTCAAACGACAAACACCCTATGTAGATACTTTTAAATTTGCTGCATAAATTAGTAAAAATAATATCTCAACTTTTACTTGTTTTTATCATAGAATACGGGAGGGACAGATGAACGTAGAACTGCAGCTTTTCAAATTGGAATAAAAAACTTTAGGGCAGGATTTAATATTTTTACTGGCAAGAGAGTATTTGATGAAGAATCAAAAATAAAACCTGAAAAAGGTATATTTGGTAGAATATTTAGTAAAGTTCCAAAAGGAACAGATTTAGGATTTGGAGCTAATCATCCTTACGGTCCAGTAAATGAGGTTGGACCTAAGTATAGGTTAGGGGCGGCTTATATTGGCTGGGGTGATTTAAGAATAGGAATTGACTCTTATAGACATGTTGGTCACCCAATCCAAAATATCATGGCACACTATTTTTTCAAACCTCAAGGAGGTTTTACTTCAACATCTGATGAAATAAATCCATATATTCAATATCAATCTCAAAACCGATATACACTATGGTAAAGTTTATCAAATATATCACATTATTGACTATAATACAGTCATGTTGCTATAAGGGTGTTGTTACACAATATAAGCAACCTAGAGATATAATAAAATCAAAGAAATATTCTAATAAAATCTATCAAAAAATAGACACTATGGTTTTATATAAGGAAATAGGACGTATTGATAACGATTATTTTTACAATACAGACAATAGTAAATTTGGAAATAATTTTCTTAGATTTTATGGAAGCGGTAAATTTAGTGTATTCAATAGAGTAGGCTATGATTCTAAAAATCATAAACTACTCTCAAATTATAAAATATCTAGAGAAGATTTTAACCCAGAAAAATCTCAAATGGGTGTTATATATGATGTTGAGAAAATCATTTATACAAGACATTTAATAATAAATCAGTGTAAAGCCGATATCTCGAATGCTATACTTACCATTAAAGGAGATAGTCTGTATCTAAAAAGTGTTGGACATCCCCATATGGGAACTAGAGTATATATGAAATATAATATTAATAATACATTTTTAGAAGGCTGGAAACCAGACTGGTAACTTATTTATGGTAAGAAATAGTTTACTTATTATGCTTTTTCTATTGCTTAATTCTTGTTATTCACTCAAAAGAAATGAGAAGGGAATTCCACGGGTTTCAAAAAATCGTTTTTATAAACTTAAACCTGTAGATTTACCATTTGATACCGAGTCCACTATATATAGGCTTAAAGCAAATTTTTATCAATCTGGAGAAGAAGTCAAATACTATAAAGTAGTAAAACCAAAAAATAAAACAATTTTTTTCTTGGTCTTCTTAAAGAATGGAAAAGTAGCTACAATAGCTACAGAAGTGTTAAATAAAGCCTCATTAAATCCCAAAAGAGGTCGAATGGGCTATTATGGACAGAAAAAAGGAAAAATTTTTGTTGAACAATTTTATAGAGGAGACGGTGGTGGTTATGTATCTCATGAAGAAATAAAAATTTATGGACGCGATTCAATTGTTCTGATTGAAAAACCTCATGGGGCTACTGCTTTGCCAGAAAATGGTTGGGCAAGTTCATATATCCCAATTAGAGTTCCTAAAGAGTTTTTAGATTTGGAGCCAGATTGGTAATTTTAAATTAATTATGATAAAACTAAACTTTAATAGCATAATTGTATATGCATTCTTGATAGGAAATAGTTTTATTTTGTACAGTCAGGATAGAAATACCTTTTCAAAGGGAATCTATCAGAAGGTAGATGATTTCAAAAAAATGACTTCTACAGATACTATCACCACATTTAGAATCAAAATAGGAAATGACACCATTTCTAACCGATTTTATAGGGTTCGTGATAATAAGAGACTCAGAAAACCTTTTGCTTTCTATGATGGAGAACATCTTTATGTGAATCTAAAAAAAATGATCAAAAATTTTCTAAAATAAACAAGCTATTGATGATTAATGCAGATTCTACGCTCTATATTATTTTACTTCTCGTTGATTGTTAGCATACAGCTACATGCACAAAAAGAAGGAGATATTTGGTATTTCGGTAACAGAGCTGGATTAGATTTTTCTACTGGCTCAGTTACCGTACTGCAAGATAGTCAAATGGATGCAAGGAAAGGTTCTGCATCCATTTCTGACTCTGATGGAAATCTTCTGTTTTATACAGATGGTCTGACTGTTTGGAATAAAAACCATCAAGTTATGCCAAATGGGACGGGGCTATCCCAAAATGGGATTCTTTTTACTTTAACAACAGTTCCTATCCCAAACTCAAATGGCAAATATCTTGTTCTTATAATTAACACTAATGGAAGGTTTGAATACTCAGAAATCGATATGAGCCTAGACGGAGGTTTAGGCGATGTTACTAATAAAAGAGTACTTATTGAGTCATCAATTGATCAAAGAATTACCGCAGTAAATCACGCAAATGGCAATGATGTATGGGTAATTACTCATACAACTGGTACTTTTTTTTCATATTTAGTAACTGATTCAGGTCTCTCATCATCACCAGTAGAGACTGTAATTGGAGGTAATTATACTGAGGATGGATTTAATTCTGGGTATATAAAATTAGCACCTAATGGTAAAAAATTAGCTATAGGACATACTATTGATAATGTCACAGAAATATTTGATTTTGATACATCAACAGGAATTCCGAGTAATCCTATTGAGATTACCGATGATGAAGATGTACATCCACATGGTTTAGAGTTTTCAAGTAATGGAAATATATTGTACGTAACGGGGCTTTTTGCTGGAGATAATTCTCAGAATGGTGTCTTACAATATAATTTATTAGCAAATGATATTGCTGCTTCAAAAGTAAAGCTTACCGGGCTTTTTCCATTGAGCAATTGGGCTGCCATACAAGCTGCACCAGATGGGAAAATATATATAACAAGAGCACCAAATCAACTCACTGACCCTGCTATTCCTTACTTGAGTGTTATAAATAATCCAAATATTTTGGGAACCGGATGTGATTTTCAAAAAGATGCGATTGACCTAGGTACTGGAAGTGCAGAACTTGGTCTGCCTATATTTATCCAATCTTTTTTTAATGTAGGCTTTCAGTTTGAGAATACCTGTGAAGGAGATGTCACAGAATTTTTTGCTAATATTTCAGAGAGCTACGACAGTCTTGAGTGGGGTTTTGGAGATGGGACAACATCCACCCTAGAGAATCCAACTCACATCTACGCTAGTTCTGGGCAATTTACTGTTACACTTACGGTTAATGTAGGTAGTCAAACCTTTACTGATAGTCAAGAAGTAATTATTTTTAAAGCTCCACAGGCAAATAGTCCTCAAAATCTCCTAATCTGTGATGATGATAACGATGGGTTTTCTTCTTTTGATCTTTCCTTGCAAAGTAATGCGATATTGGGAAGTCAGAACCCATCAGGTTTTAATATTACTTACTATGCCTCCATTGCGGATTATACAAATAACAATCCCATTGCAGATTCAAGTAATTATACGAACCTCATAGCATTCACCCTACAAACTATTGTAGCTAGTGTTAAAAACACACACAATTCAGACTGTGAAGCAATTACTACTTTTGATATTCAAGTTTTTGAAAGTCCAATACCAAGTACAAATCTTTCCCCACTAAAAACTTGTGATACCGATAATGATGGTTTTTCCGTTTTTGATTTAACTCTACGAGAGACATCTATTTTAAATGGACAAGACCCTACAGATTTTGAGGTAATCTACTATGCCTCACAAACAGATTACGATAATAACAATCCGATTACAGACCCAAGTAATTATATAAACACTGCTGTAACAACTCAAAATATTGTAGTAAGTGTTCACAATGTTCAAAATGCAACGTGTGAAGCTACTACTAATTTTGACATTCAAGTTTTTGAAAGCCCAACACCTAGTACAAGTGTTCCTTCTATTTTGGTATGTGATGATAACAATGATGGCTTTTTTAACTTCAATTTAAAAAGTCAAGATACTACTATTTTGAATGGACAGGACCCGTCAATGTTTACTGTCACATACTTTGCCTCTCAAGATGATTTTGATAATAACAATCCGATTACTGATCCCAACAATTACATCAACAATACAAGGTATACTCTTCAAACTATTGTTGCTAGTGTTCAAAATAATGGAAACACAGAATGTATTGCTATCACTACTTTTGAAATTCAGGTCTTTGAATCTCCAACTCCTTCAACAAATGTTCCAACGCTATCGTTTTGTGATAACACCAGTGTAGGAACTGATACTGATGGAAGAATAGAGTTTGATTTAACACAAAATACAACAGCTATTTTAGATGGACAGTCTGCATCTGATTTTACTGTCAACTACTATACAGATAGTGGGCTTATCAATCAAATTCCAAACCCTACTGAATATCAAAATACCAATCCAAATGAAACTATCTACGTTCAAGTAGTCAATATCCAAAATACAAATTGTACAGCCTCAACTTCATTTGATATTGAAGTATATGAACTTCCTGAAGTGACTTCTGTAGTAGAACTCAAGCAATGTGATGATGATTTAGACGGATTTAGTGTTTTTAATCTAACCGAGGTAAATGCCGAACTCTCGGCAAATGAGCAAAACGAAACCATCACGTTTTATGAATTACAATCAGAAGCCCAGAGTGGTTCAAATGCGATAACAAATACAACAGCCTATACCAATGAAACGGTAAGTACCGATGCGGTATGGGCAAGAATTGAGAATGCAAATAGCTGTTACCGGATTGCTCAGGTAAACCTCACTGTCTCAACAACTCAAATCCCTAGCTCTCTATTAAGAGAATTCTATCAATGTGGTGGTACTGATACTACTGACGGCGTTGCTACCTTTGATTTTAGTTCGGTGAATGCTGAGATACAATCTTTATTTCCTGTAGGTCAACAACTGATCATCAACTACTACCGAAACCAAGCAGATGCACTTTCAGAAATCAATCCAATTACAGATATTTCCAATTACCAAAATGTTGGCTATCCCAATTCACAAAATATCTATGTCCGTGTCGACAGTGAACTAGATAATGATTGCTTAGGTTTGGGACACCATATTACCCTTCATGTAGAAACTGTTCCTGTTGCTCATCCTGTTGTGATTTCTGAACAGTGTGACGGGGATAGAGATGGACTTTTTGCTTTTGATACTTCTAATATTGAATCAACCATTCTTAATGGGCAGACAAATGTCTCTGTTACCTACAAAGACCAAAGTGGAAACACTTTACCAAGTCCACTTCCAAATCCCTTTATTACCGCTTCTCAAACCATTACTGCAACAGTAGTGAATACAAATTCTCAAGACCCAGACGGAGCCTGTTTTGATGAAACAACTATCAATTTTACGGTGATTGCCGTACCCATTGCCAATCCTTTGCCTGTCCAGGAACAGTGTGATGATGATTTTGATGGCATGATTTCTTTTGATACATCCACTATCGAAAGCACTTTGCTCGGTTCACAAACCGGAATGGCCGTTGAATATACTGATGAAAATGGAATATTGCTTCCAAGCCCATTACCTAATCCTTTTATAACAGCATCACAGACCATCACAGCTAGGGTTATCAATCCAATATTTATAGATTGCTATGACGAGACAACGATAGAATTTATTGTAAGAGATAAACCTAATTTTGAATTACAGGAAACAGATGTGATTTGCATCACAGAAAGTCCTCAATTAGAAGTTTCTGTACAAAATCCCAGTGGGAACTATTCCTATGAGTGGACAGATGAATCAGGATTGGCTGTAAGTTCTGATATGTCAGCAACCATTACTCAGGTAGGAACTTATACAGTTGTAGCTACTTCTCAATTTGGTTGCTTATCTGCCTCTAAAGAAATTACTATCGTCGAATCTGAAATTGCCATGCTGGATAATTCAGAGATTGTGCTTGTTGATGATTCAACCAACAATAATATTACCATTGATATAGCAAACCTTGGAATCGGTGATTATGAATTTAGTTTACTAGATGAGCAATTATCTACTCTCGTTGATTTTCAGGATGATCCATTTTTCGATAATTTGGAAGGAGGTTTTTACACAGTTTTGATTAGAGATAAAAATGGCTGTGGTGTGCTTTCAAGAGAAATATCACTCATTACCTTTCCTAAGTTTTTTACACCTAATAATGATGGGGTTAATGATACATGGAACATCAAAGGATATAGCCGAAACCTATTTCAAAATGGAAAAGTGGAAATATTCAATCGGTTTGGTAAACGAGTGAGTTTTTTTAACATAGACAATGACGGGTGGGATGGTTTGTACAACGGGAGGTTGCTCCCATCAAATGATTATTGGTTTGTAATTGAATTAGTGAGTACTAATGGAAGAGTACGAAGAAGAACAGGTAACTTTAGTCTTTTACGAAATTAAGAGAATAATAAATACATTTACAGTAAACAATTAAATACGATTATGATTACAAGAAAATTTTTAGCAGTTATTTTGTTTATGACCATTGGTTTTTACAATATGGAAGCGCAAGAAAAAGGAAGTTTAGAGTTAGGTCTTGCTTCTGGAATTAACTTATCCAATGTCTCTAATCTAGATAACAGTCAATCAGCTGATCTTAAAACTGGATTTAATGCTAAAGCTACAGCAGAATATTATTTTTCTGATAGGTGGGGAATTAAATCTTCACTTATTTATGACCAGAAAGGATATACAATTAAAAACATTGAAATTACTGACAATTTTGGAGTTCCCGTTGATAACATAAACCTTAAAGTCAAGGTGAATTATCTTACGATACCCGTTATGGCAAATTGGCATTTTGGATCTAATCGAAACTGGTACTTGCATTTTGGTTCTTATTTTGGATTTTTACTAAGTGCCAAAGAATCCTACCAAGATCAAGATATTGAAGACTCATTTCAGTCCGTTGATATAGGTTTTAATGGGGGGATCGGTTATAAATTTGAAATAAGCGATGCACTTAAATTATTCTTTGAATATGATGCCCAATCAGGATTTACTGACATTTTAGAGAATGTAGGAGGAAATTCAGATACTACTAGAAATTTTAGGAGTAGCTTTAATGTTGGAATATTATTTCGGATTTAAAACGATTTTGTGACTAAAAAACCCGCCCAAGATTGGACGGGAAAAATTGCTATGAAAAAGAAAGTTAATATCTTTGATATTAACAAAGTAAAGATAGCGAAATCCTAGAAAAAAACAGAAGCAAATTTTCAAAAAAAACTCCTTTGCAAAAAAGAAGTGTTTAGCTATGAAACTGTCATTCTTTGAGCCAAATCTCTTCAGCTTTTTCAAAACCACATCACCTACGTACCACGCACCAGGCCGACAACGGATAATCAGTATAAAAAAAGACTCAATCATTTACAGTTCGGTTTTTTATTGGCACATTATTTGGTTTACCATAGTTTTAACATTTAAAACAGAAACTATGCAACCATTTAAAAAACATCCGAAAAAACAACTGGAAAAGTTCTCCACTATTTTTATGCAACTGGCCCTGGTATTTGTCCTATTTACTACTTATGTCATCATTGAACATACATCTGAACAAAAATTAGCACTGGCAGAGACATTATACCAAACCACTGACCCAATCTATATTGAAGATAATATATTACCGGTAGTAAAAGAAAAAAAAGTTAAAAAAGCGATTGCTCCTAAAATCAGTAAAAAAGCTAAAAAAACCGTATTACATACGATTGAAAAAGTCCCCGATATCACAAAAATTATCGAAACTGATCTACCCGATCTAGTAGGTGAGGATACTAAAATCGACAATGCCTTAAATCATTTTAATCCTATCGGACCTATAGATTCTACTGAAGAAGACGTTCCGTTTATAGTAATAGAAGATGCTCCTGTGTTCCCGGGGTGTAAAGGCAATAAAAAAGAATTAAAAATGTGTTTCAATAAGAAAATACAAAAACATTTTGCCAGAAAATTTGACACTGACTTACCCGATGAATTGGGCCTTTCTTCGGGGGGGAAAAGTGTAATCATGTTATTTGTAATAGATAAGACAGGAAATATTGTCAATATCCAAGCCAAAGCACCACACCCCAAATTACAAAAAGAGGCCATTAGAATTATGAAACTACTTCCCAAAATGAAACCGGGCATGCAGAGGGGGAACCCTGTAAAAGTAACATATACCTTACCTATGAAAGTAGTTGTAAAATAATAGTATTATAAATTCGTCAATAAATAATTGTAGTTTTACGGAACAAAAATCAATTTAAAATGGATTCTTTTTTTGCCCATGAAACTGCAGTTATTGATGAAGGTTGTACTATTGGAGATCATTCGAAAATCTGGCACTTCAGTCATATAATGCCAAACGCAACCATTGGAAAGAAGTGTAATATCGGGCAAAACGTAGTCATTTCTCCGGATGTTATTTTGGGCAACAATGTAAAAGTACAAAATAACGTATCTATCTACACCGGTGTCATATGTGAAGACGATGTTTTTTTAGGGCCTTCCATGGTTTTTACTAACATCGTCAATCCAAGAAGTGCTATTCAAAGAAAAGACCAGTTCAAAAAAACGCTGATTAAAAAAGGTGCCAGTATCGGAGCAAATGCTACTATTGTATGCGGGAATACTATTGGATCATATTCTTTTATTGGAGCCGGAGCAGTTGTTGTAAAAGAAGTACTGCCTTTTGCTTTGGTTGTCGGCAACCCCGCAAAACAAATCGGGTGGGTAAGCAAATACGGACATAGGCTCCATTTTAATGACCAGGTATTTGCTGTTTGTCCGGAAAGTAAAGAAAAATATCGATTAGAAGCTAATAAGGTTACTCCTTTATAACTAAACCAATACAAAATATCATCATTTAAATATCTATTGACTCTAGAGTCAAGAACCATAGCTGTTTTAATTCTAGTAGCGTAAGCCGCGTCTTGTTTTATACCAAAATGAATATTAAAGTGGTCTAAAGATTGTGTGAAGAAAATTTCAAAGTTCGAGTTAAAAAACACAGGCATGGCTACGGTTCATTTCAAAAAAGCAGTGGAGCGATATATTTTGAAACGATTTCAAGCTGTAATAGATTTTCTAATGCATCATTCTATCTAACTTAATTCCTGACACACTGATAATGTGCTAATATCGATTTTATGTTGTTTCATAATTTTTTTGAATTTGTCTTGTTTTGATTTGTTTTAATTTTTCTTTGTCTTGTTCTGAATCTATAGGATGATAGGCTTGTTTTTTGATAATCATATTCCATATAAGTATTGCTATTTTTCTGGCTATAGCTGTTATAGTTGCTGTTCTTCCTTTTTTATAGGCGATACGTTTAAAGAACTGAGCCAAATAACCTTCTTTTTTATTTTCTATGGTATTAGCTGCATTAGGCAAAGCTATTGCAAATTTATTTTTACCCTTAGGAGTTCTACTACTTAGGGTTTTACTGCCTGAAACTTTGTTATTGGTTGCTAGTCTTAACCAATTTGTAAATTTTTTGGCACTATCAAATTTATAGATATCGGTGCCTATTTCTGATAAAAAGCTTAGAACAGTGCTTATACTTACCGATTCAATAGCCATACAGAAAGTCTTTTTTGCATTCTAACCAAAATTCGGGAGGGGATCTTAATCACCATTTATACAATAGGCTTAATTATCGAACTCTTTGGCAAGTTAGCTCTTAACTGTCAAAGTGTAATCAGTTTCTTAAAATCCGGGTTTAATCATATATCCTGTATTTTTTTACGTTTGAAGCTGAATCCGGTTTAAATTATTTTCATTCGATTGAGTTTCTATAATGTTGTTCCCATTTCCAGGAAGATTTGATCATATCTTCTAATGATTTCTCAGCGGCCCACCCTAATTTCTCTTTAGCCAGATCTGTAGCTGCATATAATTGAGAAACATCCCCTGCTCTTCTACCGGTAATTTCATAATTCAATTTAGATTTTGTTACGGCTTCAAATGAGCGTATGACTTCCAAAACAGAATATCCCCTACCAGTCCCCAGATTAAAAGATTCATATGAATGTTCCTGCTCTTTACGGAGTAATCTTTTCAAAGCTTTTACATGCGCTTTTGCCAGGTCCGCTACATGTATATAGTCTCTGACCGGTGTTCCGTCCTTAGTGGGATAGTCATTTCCATATACTAGTAATTTTTCTCTGATTCCAGCTGCTGTTTGAGTAATATAAGGCATTAAATTATTAGGTGTCCCGTTAGGCAACTCCCCTATAAGGCCGGATTCATGAGCCCCTATGGGATTGAAATACCGTAAAGAAATCACAGAAAAATACCCATTCCCGGCTGTGAGATCTTCCAATATTTCTTCAGCCATTTTTTTAGTATTTCCGTAAGCGGAAAAAGGCCGTTGGGTTTTATTTTCTTCTGTTATTGGTAATGCTGCAGGAATTCCATATACTGTAGCGGATGAAGAAAAAATAAAATTATTTATACCATTTTCAATTTGTGAAGTAAGTGTATTTATTAAAGAATAAAGGTTGTTTTGATAATATTTCAGAGGCTTCCGTACGGATTCTCCGACAGCTTTATGAGCCGCAAAATGAATGGTTGCTTTAACATCTGCATGCTCTTTAAAGGCGCTTTTGGTTTCTGTGCTATTTTTTAAATCAATATTTACAAAAAACGGCTTCTTACCGGTAATTTTTTGTATCCTATCCAATATTTTCTCGCTCGAATTTGATAAATCATCAAAAATAACAACCTCGTAATGGTTTTCAATTAATTCAATAACCGTATGCGAACCTATATAACCACAACCTCCCGTTACGATAATTTTATTTTGCATTTCGACAGTTTTTATAAGGTTAAAAGTACATGAATTTTTTCATTTGAAAATTCACAAAAAACAAATGAAAAAAATTTATGGACTAACGAAGTGATTACTGAAGTGAAACTAAATGTTGTATCTTTTAATCAAAATTTAGTTTTTTACAGAAAAAAATTACTATACGAACTCGTTTAAACTTTTTGAATTTGCTAAAAAATTGCTGTTTTCTACTCTGCTTTTGTCTTTTTTTCCTTTCGTAGTGCTGCTATGCAACTCAAAAAAGCCTTCAACAGCCCTAAAAACTTCTAATTTTCGGTTAAAAACAAAAAGTCAAGATGAGTTCATATAAACGAGTTCAAAAAAAAATCATTTTTTTGTAAATCCTTTTATATTTTTTTGTACCTTTGAGACGAAGTACTGACGAGTACTTTTTTCTTTTTCATAGCAATTTTCCCACTCGCAAGAGTGGGTTTTTTTATAAGTATCCTATCATCTTTATTCATCAGCTACTAAAAGCGATGAAATTAAATAAAAAGTAGTCTTTTTTTTGTAACTTAACCCGTCATAATTTAAAATCAATAATTATGCCTGATTATAATATAAAAGTTAATGGAAAATCATTAACGGTTCATGTTGATTCGGATACTCCCCTATTATGGGTGCTTAGAGATGAATTCGATTTAGCGGGCACCAAATTTGGTTGCGGAATCGCACAATGTGGTGCTTGTACTATTCACCTTGACGGTGTGGCAACAAGAAGTTGCCAACTTCAGATTTCCGTGGTTGACGGTATGGAAATTACTACGATTGAAGGGTTATCAAAAAACGGTTCTCATCCGGTGCAACAAGCATGGAAAGAAACGGATGTTCCCCAGTGCGGGTACTGCCAAGCAGGACAGATCATGACTGCTACCGCTTTTTTAAGAGAAAATCCGAACCCTTCAACCGGAGAAATCAGAGAAGCAATGCATGAAAATATTTGCAGATGTGCTTCTTATAACAGGATCGAAAAAGCAGTGAAAGCCGCTTCTCAAAAAATGTCATAACAAATTGAACAACACACCATGAAACCTCAACATAATACTCGTTTTAGTCGAAGAGACTTTTTAAAAACCTCTGCATTGGCCGGTGGTGGATTGCTGATAGGGTTTAATTTGGTATCCGCTTGCAAACCAAATGCTATCATGCCGATAGATATAGAAAATTTGAATTTTAATGATTTTAACGCGTTCATTAAAATAGCGGATAATGGAATGGTAACCATTTTTTCGCCAAATCCGGAAATTGGACAGGGGGTAAAAACCGCAATGCCTATGATTATTGCCGAAGAATTAGACGTAGCATGGAAAAATGTTTATGTGGCACAAGGAGCTTTGGATACCGAAAATTTTCAAAGGCAGGTAGCAGGAGGCAGTCAGTCTATTCGGTTCGGATGGGATGTGCTAAGGCAAACAGGAGCTACTGCAAAGCAAATGTTAGTAAATGCTGCCGCCAAAAAGTGGAATGTCGATGCATCTACATGTACGGCTTCAAACGGAGTTATTACCAATGCAAACGGTAATACACTTGGATACGGAGATGTGGTAAAAGAAGCTGCAACAATGGAAGTTCCGGAAAATGTAAAACTAAAAGATCCCAAAGATTATAAAATCATAGGACAAGAAATTACCAATGTGGATATTGATAAAATACTCACGGGGAAACCACTATTCGGCTTGGATTATAAAGCAGAGGGGATGCTATATGCATCTGTACTGAGACCGCCTGCTTTCGGGCAAAAGCTCAAAAGCTTTGATGCTTCAAAAACAAAGACGGTAAACGGGGTATTTGATGTAGTAAGATTTGGTAATAAAATAGCTGTCTTAGCTTCAAATACCTGGGCTGCAATGAAAGGGAAAAAAGCATTAACTGCTCATTGGGCAACAGATACAAAACTCGAAAGCACCGAAGACCATCATACATTGTTAAACGGTATTTTAGATGGCAAAAAATTTGATACAAGACGTAACGATGGAAACATTCGGCAAGCTTTTGCAAAAGCCGATAAAGTTATTGAACGTACATATGATTCGCCTTTTTTACCTCACAATTGTATGGAGCCTATGAATTTTTATGCCAACGTAACTCCTGAAAAAATACATTTGGTTGGCCCTATTCAAACACCGGCCTGGACAGCAAATAAAGTTTCCAAATTATTAAACCGGAAACCGGAAGAAATTCATCTGGAAATGACCCGAATGGGCGGGGGATTTGGAAGAAGACTATATGGCGATTTTGCTTTGGAAGCTGCGGAGATCTCCAGTCTGGTGAAAAAACCGGTAAAAGTGGTGTTTTCCAGGGAAGATGATATGACGGCGGGTACGTACAGGCCTGCCATTAAATATAGAATTGCCGCATCTGTAAAGGCAGGAAAAATTACGGGCTATCACTTAAAAGAAGCTGCAATTAATCAGAATATGTATGGCCTGATTCCTCATTTTTTCCCGGCAGGGTGCATTCCGAATTACAGAGTCAGTACCGGGCATTACAAAAGTAATATTACTACCGGAGCATGGAGAGCACCTTATACAAATTTTTTGGCGTTTGCCGAGCAAAGTTTCTTCGATGAGCTTGCCGAAGAGTTAAAAACAGATCCCATACAATTACGGCTGGAATTATTACAACATGTAAAGGGAACTACCGACAAAAATATTCAATATTCGGGAAAAAGAATGGAAGACACCATCAAACTGGTTGTGGAAAAATCAAACTGGGGAAAAACAGAAAGTGGTACTTATCGGGGGTTTGCTGCCTATTATAGCCATAATACACATGTTGCCGAAGTTGCGGACATCCTCTTAAAAAATGGCGCTCCGGTACTTAAAAAAATAACGGTTGCCGTGGATTGCGGTATCGTAATTAATCCTAAAGGAGCAAGAAACCAGATAGAAGGCGGTGTATTAGACGGAATCGGACACGCGATGTATGGCGATTTTTCTTTTAAAAACGGAAAACCACAAGCGGGCAATTTTGACAAATACAGACTCATTAGGATGAATGAAACACCAGAAGTTGAGGTACACTTTGTAGAGAATATGCTGGCACCAACCGGATTAGGCGAACCGGGATTACCTCCTGCAGGAGGAGCCATTGCAAATGCCATTAAAGCTGCTACCGGGCAACGATTAGTTAATCAACCGTTTATAAAAGAACTGGGTAAAAAATCTAAAATTTTAGGGTAAGCTTATTTATTATTTTTTCCGATTTAAAGCAACTGTTGGGGTATTTATTGCTGAAAAATTTCTTCGAGTGTTGCAATTGTGTCAGATCAATGCTCCGAAGGTCTCTTCAAATTAAAAAGTAGCGATAACAGAAAATGAAAAATTTCTTCCGGGAGCGGAAATTCCCGAAGCAAATTCTCTGTAATGTTGGTCGAAAAGATTACTTATCAATCCTTGAAAAGTCCAATTAGCATTTACAATATATCTGCTGTTTAATCCAACAGAAATCCAAGCGGGAGACCCGTAATATTTATCTAAATCATTAGTGGCTGTTTCATTTGTGACGGGGGTTAGATCATGATTATCAATCCCTTCCGAAATGTTGAAGTCCGATATATCTTTTTTAGCATTAAAACGCAGGTTGGTGCCAAACTCCAAATGGTGGTGTTTAAAATTTACATCAAACCGGCCAAATAACGGAGGGATCGATGATAATGGTTCATCAGTATCATACGTTCTTCCTTTTGTATATGTGACGGATCCTGATGCATTAAAAGCCGAGGAAATTTTCCCTTGAAAACTTGTTGTAAAACCCGTGACAAAAGCTGTTTTTCGATTCTGATTTGCCACTATATTTCCTACTTCTCCATCATATATAATAGTAGTATTTCCATTCAAAATATACCGATCTCTGATGATGTAATTGTCCAATAACGTATAATACACATTCCCGCCAATTCTAAACTTCTTATCATTAAAATATTTTTGAATTCCAATTTCGGCATTATAAGCAAACTCAGGCTTAAGATAGATATTGGGCACAGTAACATTTCCGTTCTTTTCTCTTACCCGGCCAATATCGTCTATATTAGGAGATCGAAATCCGGAAGACAGTACACTGTTAAATTGCCAGTTTTTACTTGGTTTGTATACATATCCCAATGTTGCCGTAACCGCCGAATTATCTATGCTAATGTTTGTTTGAGGCAGCATAATAAATGATTGATCCATCCATTTGGCTTCCAAGTGCGTATGCGTAAATCTAATTCCGGTATTTAAAGTAGTATTTTTGCTAACATCTTGCCTGTATCCTAAGTAGGTTGCTATACTTGTATAGTTACTTCCCCCGTCCGGATAGCGCGATTGTACATTAAAAGTATTTGAAAAACCTAAAATTTCATTTCCGGAAACCTGCAAGGTCCTGCCAAAAGCATCAGAATTTACATCGTTATATGCCAACTCGAAACCATATGTTAAATTCCGATTATTGTCTTTTGTCAAAGGCACTAAAAAATCTCCGTTTATACTGAATATAGCTACTTGCTCTTTTCTGTAGCTTCTGTCTAAGCTATTAAATCTCCGTTGAATTCTAGGCTCTTTTATATGCTGGTAAGCTACTGTAACTGTTCCTTCTTTTATCCACTTTTTATGAGGAATAACATGTAATTGTGAAGACAATAGTAATCTTTCCTGAGCGCCATAATACCATTCTGCAAACTTTAAAGTTCCCGAGGCGATTTCTGTTAACCGATCAAATCTTGGAATATTTGATGAAGTCCCGTATTGAAGATTCACTTTTACATCTACATCTTTGCGTAGCGGAATGTAAAATTTTTGAAGAACATCTGTTTGACGATACCCCGTATTTCTTTGAAGGTCGGGGTTTGCATTTACAGTTGGCGCAGCACTGTAAAAACTATTTGTATTTTGTGAATATTCAAATACCTTACCCCAGTTTGGGAAACCATGTGAATGGTTTTTACCCATTTTTAAATCTCCGAAATCACTATAACTGATACTTGTAAAAGAACCCCATTTTTTGAAGCTAAGTTCTGCAGAAACATTTGTGGTTATTTCATTATTTACAGACGAATACCTGGAAAAAAAACTGCTGTTTACAACTTCATCTTCAGAGATTCCGGGAGTTTTTGTATAATAATGAATAACTCCACCCAAAGCATCGGAACCGTATATAACAGACGATGGCCCAAATACAATCTCTGTTCTGTCTAATTGGTTGGGTGAAACGGTTATGGAGTTTTGCAGGTGTCCTTTTCTGTAAATAGCATTATTCATTCTAACTCCGTCTACAACCAATAGAACCCGATTAGATTCCATCCCTCTTAAAACAGGGCTTCCTCCTCCTAATTGCGATTTTTGAACCCTAACCCCAGGAACCGCAGCTAACAGGTCTGCCGATGTTTGAGGCGATACTCTCCGGATTTCTCCTTTTGTTAATACCGCCGTCTGTTCTGCAATTCGGGTAGCTTTATTTTTGCTTTTAAAAACAGATAAAACAATTTCATTTAATTGTTCTGATTCTTTCGCTAAATAAACAATATTTTTTTGCTTAACGATATTGGATTTTGTGCTCTTAAAAATGGCATAAGAGACATGGGAAAATATAACTATTTCATTTTTTTTTAGAGCAGAAATATCTACTTCTCCTTTTTTATTTGTAGTGGCACTAAAAGTTTCGGATTTGTTAAAAACAATAACATTATAAACCGGCTTTCCTGTTTCGTTATCTGCCACTCTCACTTTTTGGCCGTATGCGGATAGACAAAATAGAAAAAATAGTATAATGCAAACTACTAATCTCATCAACTGAATACTGCTTCTAAAATGGTTAACGATTTTGGTTTTTTAAACCCGTCCAAATGTAATTCAAAATATCTAATTATAATCTGTAAAATCTGCTGCCTTTCACTTTTTCGAAATAGCATGCTTTCTACATTATCAAAATCTATGCCTAATAGTTTTTTAAATTGACTTAGCTGCTCACCTGTAACCATATCCTGTCCTTCCGTGATATCTGTAAAAACTCCTTCAATCAGATTAAAAGCTTTTTTATGAATATTTGAAAGTTCCGGGTAGAAACCAATGAACCGGGTAAGGTTTAGTAAAAAAAGCAGGTGAAAATTAGCCATTTTATCATTGCTGTCCAGTTTGGAAATAGCATTTTCCAAATAGTGATACAAAGGTTTGTTGACTTCTTCTTCCCGGATACAGCTTCCTAAAATTTCGGATAGAAAAAGTACAATCGATTGTTTTGTGACACTTTTATATATGGTTGTATTCGGGTATAGAATATGTGCTTCCCTAATACTGTTCAACTTTCCTTTTGTATTGTGGGTAGCTGTGATCTTAAGTTGTGTAAATGGTTGAAAATACGCCGGTTTTAGTGTTCCTTTTTTAGCTTTTAAAACTCCTCTGATCAGATATGATTTCAATCCGTTGGACTCCGTATAAAGTTTTGCAATAAGGCTTGTATCGCTATATTTTATTGCATTCATTACAATTGCCTTTGTAGTAATGATGCTCATTAATTCACAATAGCAATTTTAGTTACCGATGTTTCCGTAGCATCGTCATTAGACAGTAGCACTACATAAATGCCTGAGGCTACACTTTTCCCGGCTAAATTTTTTTTATCCCAAACTACTTTTCCTCCTTGCAACTGTTGCCCTTCTACAACATTGGTTTCATAGATTAAATTTCCTGAAATATCTAAGATTTTTACATTTGTGCCTCTGGGTAAATGCGTACCGTTTCTCCCGTCAATAGTAACCGTTGCATGATTTTTTAGCGCAGGATTCGGGTATGCATAAACGGCTCCCAGCGTATCTCCAAAAGGAGCCACATTACTTTTATAGGCAACAATTCCTTTATCGGTTGCAAAGTATACTTTTCCATTCGTATCATCTGCCGATATTTTTACAATTTTATTGGAAGGTAAAGGGGAGTTTTGTGTACTAAAATTAGCCAATGTCGTTTGCCCGTTTGGATTGGTATAGATCACACCTCCGTTATCCGTACCAAACCACTTGTTATCGGCTCCATCCACAACTATAGAGTTTACGGTTTGATCTCCTAATAATCTTCTGGGGATTCCATCATCTAAAATAATTACAGGGGCGGCATCATAAATATCCGCATCAAAAAGACCACTTGCATTGTTAAAAACAACCAATCCGGAAAGGGTTCCTATCCAAATTCGGTTACTTCCGTCCACAGCCAAAGTTCTTACATTATCATCGGGTAAACTTCCCCTTGTTGCTTGTGTCGTTAATGCACGTATTCTATTCCCGTTTTCATTAAACACAAGGGCTCCGTCTTTACGAGATCCCATCCAGATACTATTATTTCTATCCACAATTATTTCGGTTAATCCAAACGAGTTAGACTCTTTAATACTACTTATATCAACCCCTGACCAGGTTCCTCCGGAGGATAACTTTTTTAATTCCTGCTGAACACCAATATTTGTCATCCAGAGATTTCCCTGCCTGTCAAATACAGATCCGCTCACTCTTATCGTTGCTCTGTTCGGATTGATGAATGCAATATCTTCCAATCCGCTGTTTATATGATTGTAAAACTGAGTAACCATTGTATCTTCTACAACAATTAATCCGGCTGTACTAATATTGTCTACGTTCTGAGTGTCATTAAATGCGCTAATAAAAACCTTATTCGGGTTTGACGGATCAGATGTAATGTCTACCAAATCCGGAAAAGGCTGAGCAGGCGAATAATTCACGGTTATCCATTCTGTCCCGGTACAACGGCTAAATCCTTTTCTCTCTGCAGTTGGAGAAAAATCTATTCTATAGCCTCCGTAAACCACCCATAAATTGTTATTATTGGCTTCTATTGAAAACACATCGTTTGTCAAAGGGCCTTCGGGGTGAATTTCAGTAAAATTATTTACGCTTGAGAAATTAGCTGAAAGAATTCCAAACTCATTCGTTCCTAATAATAAGATATTATCTGTTGCCAAAGCATTGTTTAACGTATAATCAAACATGGTAGTCGCACCGGCAAATAGTATTTGATTTAAGTTCACGTCTAAAACAGATACTGCATTTGTAAAAGCAACGGCTAAGTTTGTAGCAGAGCTTTTAAACCCCTTAACAGTATTAGGGTAATTTCTGACTACATTGAGATTTCCTCCCAAAATTTGATAAACAGAGGTGTTCTGAACTGTAAATAACCTGCTATTAAAACTAGCTATATGTGTGTAGTTTCCTGAAAAAATTTGCTGCCAATTATTAAAATCAATCAAATTAGGGTTTGTGATATCAGCACTAAAAATCCCTACTTCTGTTGCTGCATATATCCTGTTGTTATACACAATAGTTTCATTTATTTTAATGGAAGTTGAATTATTTCCGATAAAATAAGTATCTCCGAATTCCAATCTTTTAATGTCATATACCACTATTGCAAAGGGTGTTGAGAGGTATAATTTATTATTATATTCCGATATGTGATTGATCCGTTTTGCTCCTGATTGATTAAAGTTTACAATATCTGCCGATATATTTATGGTTCCGTTTGCATCTACCACTTCTATCAACCCATTTTCATATCCGATCACCAACCGGTTAAACGATTCATTGTAATGTATTGCAGAAGTTGTTTCTCCCGATAACCCTTGTACCGAAGATAATTTTCTAATTTCTTGAGTCGCTGTGTTATAAGTAAATATGCCATTATCTGATAACGCATAAATAGTATTGTTGTTTTTTACTAAATCCTTTACGTTGTTATATGAAAAAAAATCTTCCCAGGAATTACTGTAATCTATCTGTGCATTGAGTAGTGTTGTTAAGAACAGAACTAAAAAAAAAGTACCTTTTTTCATGTAATAAATCTAGGTATCAAATATATTTATTTATTATGAACTCATTTGAACTTTTTCAATTGGCTAAAAATTGCCGTTTTGCTTTCACTCAAAAATTGAGTTCACTTGTAATAACGTCAAAACCTATAAGTGCTAAAATCAGGCCATTTATATGAAGTTAGAAATCGAAAGAACGTTTTTAATAGTGAATGATGATTTTAAAAAATCAACTATGAAGAAGCAAAATCTTTAGGATCAAGACTAATTGTTGTGTTTTAGGCAAAAATTTGTGTTAATCTGAACAGGAAGAATTCTACATTTTTAACACCTCTAAACTGCGCTCTAAAGGCTTTAATCTTAGCATTAAAAGATTCAGCAGAAGCATTTGTACTCCGATTGATAAAATAATTGAGTATTGACCGATAATTTATAGAAATTGTATTTGCTATTGTATTAAAAGCTTTAAAACCAGATTTTTCTACATCATTATACCAATGTGCTAGTTTTGTATATGCAATTTGTATTGATTTAGCTGTATTGAATATATTTCTAAGGCTCTGATTTAAGTTAAAAGCCTTTTGAATATCAGGATATTTTTCAAAAAGTATTTTGCTTCTTAGATATTGATTTTGTGTCCATTTTTCAGGAGATTTATAGAGTAAATATCTACTTCTAGCTAAGAGTTGTTTTCTAGTGTCCCCATTGTCAAATATCTCAGGTTGATACTCTTTACCTTTTGTTTTTGCTAACTTGATTAGGTCATTTTCTAGGTCTATTGCATTCCATCGATGTTTTATTCTAATATCTTGTAGCGCTTCTAGAGCTAGTTTTTGCACATGGAATCTATCAGTTACTTGTATGGCCTTAGGGAAACATGTTTTGGCTATATTTTTCATAGAGTTCGCCATATCTAGTGTAATTTCTTTGACTTTGTTTCTTTTTTTAGAGGATATTTTAAGTAACTGTTCTATAATGGGTTCTATCTTAGTGCCTGCAAAAACCCCTACAATAGCTCCTTTTTTACCTTTGGCTTTTTTATTGGTAATAATGGTGTAGAGTTCTCCTTTAGACAATGCTGTTTCATCAATAGATAAATAAGCACCTATATTTTCAGGAAAAACATGCCACTCTTTAGCATGTTTTTTTTGTTTCCATTGTTTAAACTCACTTAAATAATCACGATATTGACGTCCAAGTTTTTTACCATCAACTCCGTAAAATCTACCTATAGTTCTACAATCACTGGTTTCTCTATCTACTAATTTCTTTTAAAAAAGCAGCGAACTGCTCTGTCATTCGAGTCCCCTGTGCTACTAAATTCCAATCTCTTTGTACAATTTGTTTGGTCTTCCTATCTAACCATCTACGACGTTTAATGTGAAGATATACTGTGTTGCCTCGTAATGGAAAGTCTTGAATGGTAAGCTCTTTATGAAATCCGTGAGCTATCAAGATACGTTCTGATTCTTCTTTGGGAACTATGTTACGTTCTTCAAAATACAAATGCATCACTTCATTTTCAACACTATGTTTTGACAAATCAAAATGTTCAACTAACAACTCTGGTAAAATTAATTTTAGTAAATCTATATAAGTATCCAACCTCCTTTTTTTACAAAGATCACAATACTATTTTAAATTCACACACAACTTTTGAGATTGATCCAATCTTTACTCACATTATGCGAAGATGGCATTATCGCTTCTCAGATTATCCGGTTTAGAACCAAATGATTTTATCCAATTATAAACGGATACGTGGCTTACTTGTAATAACCTGCCTATTGACCGAAACCCTAAACCCTCTAAATACAATTGTAATGCTTGTCTTTTCATAGAGTCGGGTTTTGTTGTTGATTTTTGTTCAACAGTATAGTTATAACCGCAATCTCAATTCATCTTGATCTCTTTTTTGCTTGATCCTTAAAAATTGACCATAAAAAAACCTCGAACCGAGAGGTTCGAGGAAATTTAATAAACTTACCCCCTAAAATAAGATTATAAATTACCGAACAAAACCACTAAAGCATGTTCAGTTTGACAAAGATAATTATTTTTTTCTATATAAACAAATTTTTTTTTTTTAATACTGATTTTTTTTAAAGACCTAGATAAAGCAATATTTTTTGGTTATCATGAATTGCTCTTTTTTTCATTGTAGTGGTCCGTATTTTTCATATATAACTCATCATTATATAATTCATTATAAATCACATCAAATACCTGGTCTTTCAGAGAATCTGCTTCAGAAATATCCCTGTTTTTTGTTTCAATGAAATGGTGTTGTTTTACCCTAAGCGTTCCCATTCCTCCTTTTAAAATGTCCCAGGAAAAAAGACGCTTACAATCATAATATGTTTGAGGCACAATGGGTATTTGATGTTCTATCGCCAAATTGAAAGCCCCTTTTTTAAACGGGCTTAAAATGACATCCATTTCGGGCACCAATCCTTCAGGAAAGATGCCCATACTCACACCGTTTTTTAACTTTTTTTTAGCCCTCTCGTATACCTTTTTTCTACTGGTATAACTACTTCTATCTACTATAATGACTACCTTTTTATAAAAAAATCCAAAAACGGGAACCTTTACCAGTTCTTTCTTTCCGATAAAAACAATCGGATTTTTAGAAATGGCAATTAATACAAAAGGATCCATTAAAGATGCGTGATTTGGACAAAACATGTAACTCTGGTTGTGATCTAATTTTTGTTCTTCACTAATTTTTAGCCTGAAGCCCATAGCATATATCAAGAAAAAAGCCCAAATTCTTATCAGTTTCCAAAAGGCAATATAATAACGTTCCCTGGCTGTTACTATCAATAAAACAGGAGTCATTAACAATACGGTTACAAATATTAGAAAGTAAAACCAAAACCGCCAAAGTATTAGAAAAGGTATTTTTACATATCCCATAATTGCGAATGTAGTAATATTCTTTTGTTTGATTGATTTTATACCATTTCTGATTTTAAATTTACCCGTTAAAAATAGCCGTTTTTTATTTGAGTATTTTTAAAATCAGAATCGATTTACTTATGAAATCTGTATTTTTGCTCCGAAATTATATTGAATGTCCAGAATTTTAACAGGTGTTCAGAGTACGGGAACACCGCACCTAGGGAATTTACTGGGGGCTATATTGCCTGCTATAGAAATGGCAAATAACCCTAAAAACGAATCGTTTTTGTTTATTGCAGACATGCATTCTTTAACTCAAATTAAAGACGGAAACGAATTGAGGGAAAATACGTATAGTACTGCAGCTACCTGGCTAGCATGTGGGTTAGATGTTTCCAAGACTGTCTTTTACAGGCAAAGTGATATTCCGGAAGTAACCGAACTCACTTGGTATTTGAGTTGTTTTTTTCCTTATCAAAGGTTGACTTTAGCACATAGTTTTAAGGACAAGGCAGATCGTCTTGCAGATGTAAATACAGGCTTATTTACGTATCCAATGTTAATGGCTGCCGATATTCTTTTATATGATGCCGAAATTGTTCCGGTAGGGAAAGATCAATTGCAGCATCTGGAAATGACCCGGGATGTTGCTAACAGATTTAATCATATAGTAGGAAATACATTAGTCCCTCCCAATGCAAAAATTCAGGAACATACTAAATTAGTCCCCGGTACAGATGGTCAAAAAATGAGTAAATCCAGGGATAATATCATCAATATTTTTTTACCTGAAAAAAAACTGCGAAAACAAATCATGTCTATTAAGACAGACAGTACTCCACTGGAAGAACCTAAAAATCCCGATACCGACAATGTTTTTGCATTGTATAAATTAATGGCATCCGATAAACAGATACATGAAATGTGGAGTAATTATACAGGAGGCAATTATGGGTACGGGCATGCAAAACAAGAATTATGCGAACTTATTTTAGATTCATTTAATCCTATAAGAGATCGGTATACTTATTTTATGGAAAATAAAAATGAGATCGATACTATTCTCCATACAGGTGCTTTAAAAGCCAAAAAGGTAGCTCAAGACGTACTGCAAAGAGTCCGAAATAAAATAGGGTATTAAACCCGGATTACGCGTTAGAACTTCGTAATGAAGGTTAAAAAAATCTCACAGACATGGAAACAAATTAGTTATTCTGTGAGATTTCAATGTAAAATTTTAAATCAGAGAGACCTTTGCAAAATAGTGATATATTCTGTGTTTGAATTGATTTGACTTCAAATTTCTTCCTTCTCGAAAATTTTAAATCCTCAAATAGGTTATTCCGGTTGAAAATTTTCTTCGGGCGTCGAACTTTTTTGCCAAATCAATTTTGCAAAGGTCTTTCAGAAATGGTATTATACCCACTGGCAAAGAATACCTCCCATTATGGCAAGTGTTATGGTCCAATAGCCAACATTAATAAGCACATATTTAGCGGTTTTACGCTCAAACATGGCTTGAGTTGCCAATACGGGAAGTATTAGAAAAATACCTGTTAAAGCTCCGTGTAAAGCTCCGTGTTTAAATGTTCTGAAGCGGTCTCCGTAGGTCGCCATAAAATCCTGAAAATAGGTATATACTTCTCCTGTTTTATCCATGAATCCCGGTTCTCCGGTTAGAGTAGAGAAAACTCCTGTTTGATGAATGACAGATAATTGTAATAACATGGCTAACATAAAACTAAATACATAGCTTAAAATAAAAATAAAAGCCATGTTTCCGCCTTTTAAAGATTCTTCCGTAAAACCCATTTGTTTCATCCAGGCTTTCTGAAATAGCATGGGGCCATACCAAATAAAGCCCATTACCAGGGGTACTAATGCAGCTAGTGCAAGAATTAAATAGTTCGTATCCATAATGTAAAGTTTTTAGTTAAGTTCAAATATATAAAAAATAAACATTTGATTTTGAAATGTTTACTTAGAAATATATATATCACTTTATGATTACTGATTTTGCAATTGCTTCTAATTCAAATAAAAGATCTCTTTTATCAACTGACGGAGCATACGTAAAACCTTCTACAATTAACCATCTGTTATTTTTTTTATCTAAAATGGTGTAGTTTACAAAAGGACCTGCCATAAATGCATTCTTCACTTCCCATTTGCCTCTGGTCTCAAAAGCTTTATATCCTTTTAATTCTATAGCTAAGGTTTCCGGAGTATAGGCTTTTTCGGTAATCATATACATGCCTTCTCTTGCACCGGGGATATATCTTTCTCCAATAGAATCTCTTATTTGAGCTATACTAGCTCTCATTACAGAGGTGTCTGTTAGTGGCAATGCATAAACTATGATATTGTTACTTCCTGCTCCTTTTGCTATTCCGCTTTTCAAGCGATGACGCAACCATAAAAACTCCCCTGTATCATCTACCGTTCTGTATTCTTCGGGGATAGTTAAAGAAATATTTAAATTCTTTACGGTTTTATACAATATATCATTTATTTTCTTGGCTCTAAATACCCTTTGTGTCTGTAAGATATCAGCCGTTCTGAAAATAGCAACAATTTCTTTCCCTTTTTCCGAAATAACACGTTTGATTTCTTCTTTGTTTTTTGCTGAAATATATACAATGGTTTGCGGGCCGGCATACTTATTTTTTATCGTTTTAAACATTTCGTCTGCTCTTTCTTCTATGATCAGAATATTGCGATTTCTTTGAATGATATTTGAAAATTTATTCGGTTCGACGTGCAATAGTGATAAGACAGGTTCTTCTTGTGGTAGCTCTCTTTGTAATTTACTTAAAGATTTCTTTATTTCATCTCCTACACTTCCTTTCCACAGGTTCCCTTTTATTACAACAAGAACATGGTTAATATTACCAACAGAAGGAGGCATCACAAATGAGTCATTGCCTCCGCAGGAAGTATGTAAAAAGAATATACATATAACCGCTATTATTTTTTTCATACTGCCTGTTTTTTTAGTTTAAGAGACCTTTGCAAAATAGTGATATATTCCGTATTAAAATTGATTTGACTTCAAATTTCTTCCTCCTCGAAAATTTTAAATACTCAAAACCAACAGGTTATTCCGGTTGAAAATGTTCTTCGGACGTCGAACTTTTTTTGCCAAATCAATGCTGCAAAGGTCTCTTTAAATGAGTTCATCACCATATTTTTTGTCTCAAATAGTATTCCAATGTCAATTATTTAAACACTATTTTTTAAGAGTTTTGTTTTTCTATGGCTTTTTTTATTTGATTTAGGCGTTCAAATTCTCCTAGGGTAAATACTCAGCCTCTGCCCTATTCTTAAATGATTGCTTCTCAAACCGTTCCATTTTTTTATCTGACTTATTCGCACTCCAAACCTACGAGCTATTTTCCCCAGATAATCTCCACGCCTCACTCTGTAGCGAACCCTTTTATCCACCTCAAAGTATTTGGGAAGTGGTTTTTCTCTTTTTGCATCATTTCTGTCTGCCAATGCATATAATTCTTTTTCGGTTTTTAAGAACCCTATGGTAGCTATTTTAGGAATGGTTACCGTATAATTTTTATTTTTTATATATGGAATCGTATTTAACTTATAAGAAGGGTTTAAAAAAGAGAGTACTTTTATATCTATTCCTGTTTTTTCTGATATTTGTTTAAAACTTATTGTGCGTTTAACATGGATAGTATCTGTTTCAAAATGATATATTTTCGGAATGTTTTTACTTAAATGGTGTTCTTTGGCATACTCAAACAAATACATGGTTGCATAAAAAGCAGGTACATAACCTGCTGTTTCTCTTGGCAAATATCGGCGAATATTCCAGTAGTTCTTATATCCTCCGGATCTTTTAATTGCTTTGGAAACATTTCCCGGGCCTGAATTATAGGCAGCTAAAGCCAGATCCCAGTCGCCGAAAATTTTGTACAGATCACTTAGGTATTCACAGGCTGCAATGGTAGATTTTACGGGATCCTGGCGTTCATCAACATAAGAACTCACTTTTAACTTGTATTGTTTTCCTGTTTGATACATAAACTGCCATAAGCCCTTAGCACCCACTCTTGATTTGGCTTTTGGGTATAATGCAGATTCTACAATTGCCAAATATTTCATTTCCAAAGGAATATTGTATTGGTCTAAGTATTTTTCAAACATTGGGAAGTAGTATGTTGCCCTTGCCATTAAATTCGGATAGTACTTCCTGCGATATTTTAAATACGATTTAATGACCCTCTCCAGTGCAGGGTTGTATGCAATATGAAAAGGTGTTTTAGCATTAATAGCTGCCAGGCGTTTTTTTAAAACAGTTGCTGCTAATTGGACAGACGACACCTCTTTTGTAGCGATATCTCTTATAAAATATGCTGCTGTATCGTACAGAGGAGAGTTAAATTTAGCGTCTAAAACCAAGCTGTCTATACGGGCAATGTCTACATCGGAAAACAATGCTTCTTTAGAAGTTTTGACAATATTTTTTTCTAGGGACAAAGCGTCTTTATGCAATTGAGCATTCAAACTCAAACTAAAGAGAATACTACATATAATGAGCAGGGGGGTTTTCATACGATTAATGATTAGATATTAAGTTCTACTGCAATCGGGCAGTGGTCCGAATGTTCTGCTTCGGGTAAAATATATGCTCTTGTAATGGTATTTTTTAACGGTTCGGAAACCATATTATAATCAATTCTCCAACCTTTATTATTTGCTCTGGCATTTGCTCTGTAACTCCACCAACTATAGCGGTGAGGATCTTTATTTAAATGACGAAAGCTGTCTGTAAAACCGCTATTAATAAAGTTGCCAATCCATTCTCGTTCTACAGGTAAGAATCCGGAAACATTTTTCATTTTCGGGTTATGGATATCTATTTCTTCATGACAAATATTATAATCTCCGCAAATGACCAAGTTCGGAATTTCTTGTTTTAGTTTATGTATATATTCCTGAAAATCTGCCATGTATTTCAGCTTAAATTCCAACCGATCTAAATTTGTACCGGAAGGAATATACAAACTCATAATAGAAACGGTGTCATAATCTACCCGAAGGTTTCTTCCTTCAAAATCCATCGTTTCAATTCCTGTCCCATATGCTATATGGTTCGGTTTTCCTTTACAAAAAACAGCTACACCTGAATAGCCTCTTTTTTGTGCTGAAAACCAATAATGATATGGATATCCGGCAGCTTCAAATGCTTCAGTGTCTAACTGCTCTTTATGGGCTTTAGTTTCCTGAATACAGATAACATCCGGATTTGCTTTTCGCAGCCAATCTAAAAAGCCTTTTTTAAGTGCTGCTCGGATTCCGTTAACATTATAAGACATTATTTTCATCAAAATCTGTGTATGCTTTTTGCTTCTTTAAAAAAGGGTTTTATTACTTTTGATTGTCCGTTATGATACCTAATTATATTTCTTGGATACATAGTAAAAAAATTGAAAGATCCAAAGGTTTAAAAAAATTTTCTACTAATTCCTTTTAGATATCTAAACAGCTATTCAATGATTATTTTCTTAACTGTATTTTAGTTTTTACTTTTAGAAACCTTTGCAAAATAGTGATATATTCCGTATTTAAATTGATTTGACTTCAAATTTCTTCCTTCTCGAAAATTTTAAATCCTCAAAACCAACAGGTTATTCCGGTTGAAAATTTTCTTCGGGCGTCGAACTTTTTTGTCAAATCAATTCTGCAAAGGTCTCTTTAATGACCTCACCTTGACTTTTTTTCTTTCCTAGGTTATTATATATTCATTTCAGGGATATGATCTCCAACCACCAATGTTCCTTCCGTAGCATTTTGAATATCTTCTATACGAGCTCCCGGAGCTCTTTCAAGTAAATGAAATTGATTGTTTTTAATTTCCATTACTGCCAGATTAGTAACTACCTTTGTAACACATCCTACACCTGTTAAAGGTAACGAACAGCGTTTTAGCAATTTTGATGCTCCTTTTTTATTGGTATGCATCATGGCAACAATAATACTATCTGCAGAGGCTACTAAATCCATTGCACCTCCCATTCCTTTTACCATTTCCCCCGGAATTTTCCAGTTGGCAATATCTCCGTTTTCTGCAACCTCCATTGCTCCCAGGATGGTCAGGTGTACATGTTTTCCGCGTATCATGGAAAAACTGGTAGCAGAATCAAAAAAACTGGCACCCGGCATTGTCGTGACGGTTTGTTTTCCCGCATTGATAATATCTGCATCTTCTTCACCTTCAAAAGGAAAAGGCCCCATGCCTAAAACACCGTTTTCGCTCTGAAATTCAACTTCCAAATCTTCTTGTACAAAATTGGCAACCAGTGTAGGAATTCCTATCCCTAAGTTTACATAGTAACCGTTTTTTACTTCTTTTGCTATTCTTTTAGCGATTCCGTTTTTGTCTAACATTATAATTCTCGTTTGCGGATTGTTCGTTGTTCAATTCTTTTTTCATATTTCTCGCCTTGAAAAATTCGCTGTACAAAAATTCCGGGGATGTGAATATGATTTGGGTCCAATGTTCCAACGGGAACTAACTCTTCTACTTCTGCCACAGTTATATGAGCAGAGCCACACATACACGGATTAAAATTACGTGCTGTCCCTTTAAAAATTAAATTGCCTGTGCTATCTCCTTTCCACGCTTTTACAAAAGAGAAGTCTGCTGTATAAGCAAGTTCTAATACGTACATTTTACCGTTGAACTCTCTGGTTTCTTTTCCTTCGGCTACTTCGGTTCCGTAACCTGCCGGAGTATAAAATGCAGGAAATCCTGCTTGGGCAGCTCTGCATTTTTCCGCTAATGTACCTTGTGGTGTTAATTCTACTTCAAGTTCACCTGAAAGCATCTGCCTCTCAAATTCATCATTTTCGCCTACATAAGATGAAATCATTTTTCGTATTTGCTTATGCTGTAGTAAAAGGCCTAATCCAAAATCGTCTACTCCGGCATTGTTAGAGATGCAGGTAAGGCCTTTTACACCCAACCTGACCAGCTCTCCTATGGCATTTTCAGGAATTCCACATAGCCCAAAACCTCCTAACATTAAAGTCATTCCACTGGTAACTCCTTCAAGGGCTTCCTGAACATTTTTTACTTCTTTATGTATCATTTTGTTTGTGTTGAAACGCTGAAATCATTTTTATAAAGATATCACAAATCCAAATTACTTTATTATGCTCAAAACGGATCATTTTCTAATTTCATTTTTACATGCTCGAAAGTAATATAGTATTAAAAATCCGTATCATCATCTTTTACAGGATGTATTTCTTCATCTTTTTTTCCTGAACCGCAGTTTAAATTGATTCCTACATATTCCGGTTTTTCAAAATCTTCCTTACTTATATTTAACGTTTCGTTGGCATATACCTTCTGCATAAATATTGCCCAAGAAGGCAGCGACATTGTTGCGCCCTGTCCTTCTGCTAAATTTTCGAAGTGAATGGCATTATCTTCTCCTCCTGTCCAGACTCCCGTAGCAAGGTTAGGTACTACTCCCATAAACCACCCGTCCGTATGATTTTGGCTGGTCCCGGTTTTTCCGGCAATCGGATTTGTAAATTCATACGGAAACCCTGTGATAACCTCTTTCAGGTAGTGTTCTTTTGTCCTCAATCGAACACCTGAACCATACATGGTTACACCTTTTAATAAGTCTAAAATCACATAGGCAGATTCCTCGCTCATTACTTCTTTTGTTTTAGGTGTAAATTGAGCTAATATCGTTCCGTTTTTATCTTCAATTCGGGTAATCATACCGGGTTCTACCCGAAGGCCTTTGTTTGCAAACGTAGCATAAGCACTTGTCATTTCCATCAGGGTAAGTTCTACGGCCCCTAAGGCAATCGCCGGTACTTCCGGAACTCTGTTTTCTATTCCTGCGGATTTCGCCAAACGCACTACATTTTTGGGGTTTACCATATCTATAAGGCGAGCTGACATCGTATTGATAGATTTGGCCAAAGCTTCTTTTAATGTTAGTTCTCCTCCAAATATTTTTCCGGAATCGTCCGGTGTCCAGGCTTCAGCAAGTCCATGCCTCCCTTTTGGAATCGTATAGGGTGATATCGGATAGGTTTCACATGGAGATAAACGCAGCTGGTTTATGGCCGTTGCATATACAAAGGGTTTAAATGTAGATCCTACCTGTCTTTTCCCGTGTTTTACATGGTCGTATTTGAAGTGCTTATGATTGATCCCACCAACCCATGCTTTGATGTGTCCGGTTTGCGGTTCTATGGAAAGGAGTGCCGAATGCAAAAAATACTTGTAATATTTTATAGAATCATTGGGTGTCATAATGGTGTCTATATCTCCTTTCCAAGAGAATACTTTCATTTGGGTTTTTGCATTAAAAGCAGAGTCGATTTGCACTTGAGAATATTTTTGTGACCGTCTCATTTTCCGATAACGCTCCGAATTCTTTTTTGCTCTTAACAAAATCAATTCAATTTGTTCTTCTTCCAGGTCATAGAAAGGAGCTGTTTTATTTTTCTTTTGATCTTTGTAAAAATATTTTTGCAGATTTACCATGTGTTCTTTCACAGCTTCTTCTGCATATTGTTGCATCCTGGAATCTAACGTTATGTAAATTTTTAACCCGTCTCTATTTATATTATATCTCTCTCCGTTAGGTTTAGGGTTTTCTTTTGCCCATTTTTTTAAAAAATCTCTTAAGTATTCTCTAAAATAAGTTGCCAAACCATCATTATGGCTTTCAGGTTTATAGTTTAATTGGAGAGGGATTTTTTGAATGGAATCTTTTTCCGGTAAGTCCAAAAACGCATTACGGTACATCTGCTTTAAAACCACATTTCTTCTTTTTTCAACCAGTGCTTTTCTTCTTCTGGGATTATAAAGAGAGGAGTTTTTAAGCATCCCTACCAATACCGCTGATTCTTCTATCGTTAATGCCTTGGGTTCTTTACCAAAATAAATTCTTGACGCCGACCGTATTCCTACAGCTTGGTTTAGGAAATCATATTTGTTTAAATACATGGTAATGATTTCCTCTTTTGTGTATTGACGTTCCAATTTAACTGCAACTGCCCATTCTTTCATTTTCTGAATGACTCTCAGGAAAATATTTTTAGACGCTCTTCCTGTAAAAAGCATCTTTGCTAATTGCTGTGTAATGGTGCTTGACCCCCCTTTTCTTCCCATATATAAAATAGCTCTGGCGGTACTTCTAAAATCAACCCCGGAATGACTATAAAACCGTTTGTCTTCTGTGGCAACTAATGCATTTACAAGGTTTTTTGGCAGGTTTTTGTATCTTACAGGAGTCCTGTTCTCGTATGCATATTTTCCAATTGTTTTTCCGTCTGCGGAAATAATTTCCGTCGCTAAATTTTTCTCGGGATTTTCTAACTCTTCAAAAGTCGGAAGTACTCCAAAAGCTCCCCAGGAAGCCAGTAAAAATAGCAGTAAGATGGTTCCAAAGCCGCTAAGTACCAATATCCAAAAACGCTTGATATATTTTTTGTAAGAATGTCTGTTTTTCTTCTTCATTTTATTTTGTTTTTTCAATTCTAAAACCGATATCGGAAACTCCTTCTAATTTTTTAATCTGAGTTATTTCTCCATTTTTTCTCATTGCCTGACGTATTGAAATATGGTATTCTCCGGGAACGGGAAACACTTTTTGCTCTTTATAAAACAATTTATTTTCTTTAATTTCGGTAAATCCGGCTCCCAAAAAGTTCCCTTTAGTATCTGTCATGGCATATTGTAGTGTGTCTACAATGCGATTTCCATCGGGGAAATCCAATTGTGTTATGATGTATAAGTTACTGTAAGGATATTTATTGTTATTCCTCAAATTTATAAACAGGTTATTTTTTGAAATCGTATCTGTTATGGAAAAATAAAACTCGACAGGTTTATCTGCTTCCCAAATAGCATTTTCCAATGTCTGGTATTCATCAAAAATCTGATTATCAGAAACACAAGAAATACATCCGATAAAAACCAGTATCAAAAGTTTTTTATTTTTTTTGATTATTGTTTCCATTAGAACCTTTACCTCTTTTTCTGTTTTTGGTGTACCGGTTTTTATTTTCCGGTTTCCGGTTGGGTTTTCCGGCAGTTGCTTCAGTTGTCGCAGCTGCATTCTTTCTGTGTCTGTTTCTGTTTCTTCTTCGTTTTTTCTTTGGTATATCAAAGCGAGTCAAACTATCTTGCCCCACTACATTTCCGAAATCTACTTTTGGCAGCTCTTCCGTTTCGGATTCATATTCATCCAATGCTAAGCCCGGTTCATCGTTTTCGTTAAGAGCGATGATCTCTTTTACCTGGTACAGAGTTAATTTAAACCATTTTGTTCCTTCTTCTTTATAGGTATACCAAAGCTGTTTTTTAAAGATATCCATTTTAATAAAAACAGCGTCTCCTTTTTCTGTTTTTAATATGGTTTCTTGCTCGGGAAAATCTTCCAAAGCATCTAAATATGTGTCCAGTTCATAGTTTAAGCAACATTTGAGCTTTCCGCATTGCCCGGCTAATTTTAAAGGATTTAAAGATAACTGCTGATATCTTGCAGCAGTTGTAGTAACCTTTCTAAAATCAGTCAACCAAGTAGAGCAGCAAAGTTCTCTGCCGCAAGATCCTATTCCTCCCAATCTGGAAGCTTCCTGTCTGGCTCCGACTTGTTTCATTTCTATTCGAATAGAAAATACTACAGCCATATCTTTAATGAGTTGTCTGAAATCTACTCTGGAATCTGCCGTATAATAAAAAGTAGCTTTGTTTCCGTCTCCCTGATACTCCACATCGGAAAGCTTCATTTTTAAGCCTAAACGACTAATAATTTCCCTTCCTCTCGTTTGTGTTTCAAGTTCCTTATCTCTCGCTTTTTGCCAAACATCTATATCTCTTTGGGAAGCTTTTCTATATATTTTTTTGATTTCCTTGCTATCAAAAGCTATCTTTCTTTTTTTCATTTGAACTTTTACCAGCTCTCCTGCCAAAGAAATAACACCTATGTCATGTCCCGAATTTACTTCTACAGCAACCACATCTCCAATAATCAACGGTATGTTTTTCGGATTGCGATAAAAGTGTTTGCGTCCGTTTTTAAAACGTACTTCAAAAATATGAAATCGCTGTTCATTGTCCGGAAGTGTCATATTAGCTAACCAATCAAACACTGATAGCTTTTCACAACTTCCCGTAGCACAATTTCCATTACTTTTACAACCTTTTGGAACTCCGTTTTTTGACGTTCCACAACTTCCACACCCCATATTTTATCCATTCTTCGTTTTTAGTTGTTGCATGATCAAAGAATATGCTTACACACTAAAAACGTTACGATTCTTATTAATTGATTTTCAGATTAATATACTCATATTAACCTATCTTATTTTGATTGACTTGTAAATATAAGGATTCTAAGAGTAAAAGGGAATGAAAAATTTTACTAAAATTTGTTTTCATTTCTTAAATTTCAATACTTCAGAACGTCCTTTTTTGAAAATCTTATTGCTGTTGTGTGTTCCTTTTCTGCGTTTTTTCTGTTCTTCATATGACAGATGAATGATTTCCTGACAATCTGCAGAACAAGTATTCTCGGTTCTTTCGGAACATGCATCGCATTGAATAAACAATAAATGACACGCTTCATTCGCACAATTTACATGTGTGTCGCAGGGTTTGCCGCACTGATGGCAATGGGCAATGACATCATCGGAAATTTTTTCAGCTCTCCGGTGATCGAATACAAAATTTTTACCGATAAACTTATTTTCGATTCCTTTGGCTTTTATCTGTCGGGTATATTCTATGATGCCTCCTTCCAGCTGGAATACGTTTTTAAATCCTTTATGTTTATAATAAGCCGATGCTTTTTCACATCGAATCCCTCCGGTACAGTACATCAACAGGTTTTTATCTTCTTTATGATTTTTCAAATCTTCTTCAATGATATCTAACGAATCTCTAAAGGTATCTACATCCGGTATTATTGCCCCTTTAAAATGGCCTATTTCACTTTCGTAATGATTCCGCATATCCATACAAACGGTTTTCGGATCTTCCAGCATTCTATTAAATTCTTTGGCATTCAGGTGAATCCCTATGTCTGTTACATCAAATGTATTGTCATTTAACCCGTCGGCAACAATCTTATCCCGAACTTTTATCTTTAGTTTTAAAAAAGATTTGTTGCCTTGTTCCACAGCAATGTTTAAACGTACTCCATTTAAAAAAGAGATGTTGTCCAGGTGCTCTTTGAATAACCGGAAATTTTCCGCAGAAACAGAAAGTTGTGCATTGATACCCTCATAAGAAACATAAATCCTTCCTAAGACCTCAAAGCAATCCCATGCTATAAAAAGATGATTTCTAAAAAGCTGCGGGTTTTCTATTTTGTGATATCGATAAAAAGATATCGTCAGACGATCTTTTTCCGCCTTATCAATTAAAACCGCGCGTTCTTTAGCACTTAACTTATTGTACAGTTGCATGCTATACTAATTTAGTTAAACATATTACTTGATGTTCGAATGTAATCTTTGGCTAAAGTACTATTATTTTCGATTGGAATTGCATTTCAAATTCTAATACCAAAAAGAATCATAGATGTTCAACTGCATTATTTGGGTCAAATGATTTCCTTTCATCAATTAATAAAAAACATGGAAGTTTTGCTACATTTTTTAGCATCTTTGCATTTTGTAAATGAGGTTAGCATATCTAAGTTCTTAAGTTAAATGAAAGTTTTAAAACCGGAAAAATGAAAATTGCAGTTGTTGGCGCTACCGGAATGGTAGGAAATGTAATGCTACAGGTTCTGGCAGAGCGTAATTTTAAAATCACTGAATTGATTCCTGTTGCATCGAAGAAATCAGTTGGAAAACAAATGGTTTACAATGGTAAAAACTATTCGGTTGTAAGCATGGACGATGCCATAGCTGCAAAACCGGATATCGCATTATTCTCCGCTGGAAGGAGTACTTCATTAAAATGGGCTCCGAAATTTGCAGCAGTAGGGACTACCGTTATTGATAATTCTTCTGCTTGGAGAATGAATCCCGAAAACCGATTGATTGTTCCAGAAATCAATGCCGAAATTTTAACTGCAGGAGATACCATTATTGCAAACCCTAATTGTTCTACCATACAGATGGTTGTGGCTTTGGCTCCTTTACACAGGAAATATAAAATCAAACGGTTAGTTATTTCTACTTACCAATCGGTTACGGGCACCGGTGTAAAAGCGGTTCGCCAGTTGGCTTCCGAATTTGCAGGAGCAACAGCCGAAAAAGTGTATCACTACCAAATTCATAAAAACGCCATTCCGCATTGCGATGTTTTTGAAGCTGACGGATATACGAAAGAAGAGTTGAAATTGGTTAATGAAACACGTAAAATTTTAGGAGATGATACTATTGCCATTACTGCAACTGCTGTCCGGATTCCGGTAGTAGGAGGCCATTCCGAGAGTGTGAATATTGAATTTGAGAATGATTTTGACCTTGTAGAATTAAAGGAGTTATTGGCTGCGTCCGAAGGAGTTACCGTACAAGACAATATTGAAAACAACAGCTATCCAATGCCTTTCTATGCCGAAGGAAAAGACGATGTATTTGTAGGGAGAATCAGAAGAGATTTGTCTCAAAAAAATGCTCTGAATTTATGGATTGTTTCTGATAATTTGAGAAAAGGAGCTGCCACAAATGCAATACAAATTGCAGAATATCTGGTTAAAAATCATCTAATATCGAATGCTTAATGAGTCCCTTTTACTCCATACCTATACAAAAGATTGTTAAAGAAACATCGAATGCTGTTTCCATTACTTTTGAAGTTCCTGAAGATTTAAAAGCTACTTTTTCTTTTGAAGCTGGGCAGTATGTAACGATTAAAAGTACCGTTGACGGTAAAGAATTAAGAAGGGCATATTCTATTTGTTCGTCTCCTAAAAGCGGTGTGTTAAAAATTGCCGTTAAAGCTATAGAAAATGGTACTTTTTCTGTTTATGCCAACACTCGGTTAAAAGCTGGAGATATGGTGGAGGTTACCTGGCCCGAAGGCAGGTTTATTTTAAATTCCGAAGCAAATTCAGATTATATCGCCTTTGCAGCGGGAAGTGGAATCACTCCGATTATGTCTATGATTAAAGAGGTTTTAGAGAACGATAACGGAGCAACATTTACCTTGGTTTATGGGAATAAAACCGCCGCGGATACTATTTTTAAAGGCTCCTTGGATCATTTGCACGGTGAATTTTCGAATCGTTTCAATTTACATTACGTCTACAGCAGAGAACACATCGCTAATTCAAAACACGGAAGAATAGACGATCGTATTGTTATGTATTATATAAAAAATATCTACAAAGAAACTTCTTTTAAAAGAGCTTTTTTATGTGGCCCGGGAGAGATGATTCATACGGTTTCCGAGGCTCTGAAAACATGTGGTTTTGATGAACATATGATTTTATCCGAATGGTTTTCTGCCTCGTTGGAAAAAGAAAACAACGATCAAATAAAAGAAGGGTTAACCGAAATCACCGTCTTATTAGACGATGATGAAACTTCTTTTACGATGAATCAAGCGGATACGATATTGGCAGCTTCGCTTCGCAAAGGGATAGATCCTCCTTATTCGTGTGAGGGAGGTATTTGTAGTAGCTGTATAGCGAAAGTAACAGAAGGTAAAGCGATTATGGATAAAAATACGGTGTTAACAGACAGAGAAGTAAAGGAAGGTTTTATTTTAACTTGCCAGGCACATCCGACGACTTCAAAAATCAAGGTTGATTTTGATGATATATAACCATTACCGATCCTGATATATGGATTTTTACAATATTAAAAATGCGGTGCTTTTAGGCTTCTTTTTATCTTTTATGATAGGGCCTGTTTTTTTTATGCTTATACAAACAAGCATATTAAGAGGGGTCAGAGCTGCAATTGCCTTCAATATGGGAGTTATTCTGGGCGATGTATCGTTTATTCTTATTGCCTATTATGGCAGCAGGCATTTGCTTGAAAAAATTAAAGACTACCCCAGGTTATTTTTTATCGGAGGGCTTATTTTAATTATATACGGTGTCATTACATATCTTGACAGATCAGGAAAAAAAGAGGTGAAGGCTTCCAAAGTACTATCGGGAAATACGAATTACCTTGAACTTATATGTAAAGGATTTTTTCTAAATTTTATAAATATTGGCGTACTGACGTTCTGGCTTGGTTTAATTGTTGTTATTGGCCCTACGTTGGATATGAACCCCACCCGGATACTCTACTATTTTACGATCATTATTATGAGTTATTTTGTTACTGATCTTGGAAAAATTGTTCTGGCAAAGCAACTCAAAAGTAAAATGACACCGTTGGTTATTTATAGAATAAAAAGAATTATGGGCATCATACTCGTTGTTTTTGGAATCGGGTTGATGCTTAAAGGGTTTATTCCCAAAGAAAAAATAGATAATTTTATGGAGCAGGTTGAGCATGTATAGCCTCATGTATAAAATAATAATATTTGCCTAAACCCTACCTTATTTCCAAAAACGGAATGATTTATGTAGTGAACTTACTACATTAGCCTGGACATAAAGGAGCGAGATTTAGAGTTAACGTAATTAACTTTGAATTATGAAAAAACAAAAACGTAATTACAGTCCCACATTTAAACAAAAAGCTGTAGAATTAAGTTATGCCCGCGGCAATGTAAAACAGGTTTGCCAGGAATTAGATATTCCTTATTCGGTTCTATTTCGTTGGCGTAGAGAAGAAAAAAAGTATGGCAAAAATAGTTTTCCGGGAAAGGGTAATCCCAAGCAAACAGACGAGGAAAAAGAAATAGCTCGTTTAAAGAAACAATTACCAGATATGGAATTAGAGTGTGATATTCTAAAAAAGGCGATCAGCATCTTTTCAACGAGCGACAGGAAAAATTTAGATTTATAAAAAAGCATAAAATGAAATTTCCTGTTGAAAAGATGTGTCAAATCTTAGGTGTAAGTAAAAGCGGTTATTATAATTGGTTAAGCTCAGGTACTAGTAAATTATGGTTAGAGAACCAAAAGCTGTCCATCGAAATACATGCTATATTTGAAATGAGTCATCACAGTTATCGGTCTCTAAGAATAAAAACAGAATTAGAAGCTTAGGCTATAACGAGAAGCTGTTAAAGAGCATAGACGAGTGGTATAGAAGACGGCTTAGAATGGTTATTTGGAAACAATGGAAACAGATAAAGACCAAACTAAGGCATCTCACCAAATTGGGATTAAACAAATCTAAAGCTTGGCAATGGGCAAACATAAGGAAGAGTTATTGGCATACAGCTAACAGCTTTATACTTGCCACTACCATTACCACAGATCGACTTAGACAAGCAGGCTACATATTTATGCTGGATTATTACCAAAAGGTCAGAGTTAAAACTTAAGGAATCGCCCAATACGGAATCGTATGCTAGGTGGTGTGAGAGGACAGATAGGGAAATAATCCCTATCTTCCTACTCGATTATGTGAACGAGACCTTTGCAAAATTGATTTGGCAAAAAAGTTCGACTCCCGAAGAACATTTTCAACCGGAATAACCTGTTGATTTTGAGGATTTAAAATTTTCGAGAAAGAAGAAATTTGAAGTCAAATCAATTCAAATACGGAATATATCACTATTTTGACAAAGGTCTCAAAGCATGAGTTTATCCTGTTTATACGATTAATTCACTTTTTTTAATACCGTTGGTAGAGTATATTTGTATTACCAAAAAGTATCCATGAAATCTAAAGTAAGAGTTCGTTTTGCTCCCAGTCCTACAGGACCTTTGCATATTGGTGGCGTAAGAACGGCATTGTATAATTATCTGTTTGCCAGGAAACACCGGGGGGTTTTTATCGTCAGAATAGAAGATACCGATCAGTCCAGATATGTTGCAAATGCCGAAAAATATATCATGGATACTTTAGACTGGTGTTCCATTCCTTTTGATGAAGGCCCTGTTTTAACTACGTCTGGTATAGGTACTAAGAATGATCCTTATGGTCCTTACCGCCAATCGGAAAGAAAACATTTGTATAAACCGTATGCAGATCGTTTGATTGCCGAAGGAAAAGCATATTATGCTTTTGATACTGCAGAGGAACTGAATACACATAGAAAACAACACGAAGAAAAGGGAAAAACATTTATCTACAATTGGCATAACAGGGAAAAAGGTCGTTTAATTAATTCTTTAGTGCTTTCCAAGGAAGAGGTAAAGAAACGAATTGATTCGGGAGAAAACTATGTGATTCGATTTAAATCTCCTCAAGATGAAGCATTGACTATCAAAGATGAAATTCGCGGAACCATACGGGTTGACACAAATATACTGGATGATAAAGTACTGTTTAAAAGCGATGGGATGCCTACCTATCACCTGGCAAATGTTGTAGACGATCATCTGATGGAGATTAGTCATGTTATACGAGGAGAGGAGTGGTTGCCTTCTTTGGCTTTGCACGTGCTTCTGTATACTTCTTTTCGTTGGGAGCCTCCCAAATTTGCACACCTCCCTTTAATTTTAAAACCTGTTGGTAAAGGAAAATTAAGTAAAAGAGACGGAGATAAGTTAGGTTTCTCTGTGTTTCCCCTGGCATATACTAATGAACAAACAGGGGCTGTTTCAAGAGGATATAGAGAGGGCGGGTATTTTCATGACGCTTTTATAAACATGCTGTCTTTACTCGGGTGGAATCCCGGTACCGAGCAGGAAATTTTTTCTTTGGAAGAATTAGCAGAAGCTTTTGATCTGAAAAAAGTAAACAAATCCGGAGCCAAATTTAACCCTGACAAACCCAAATGGTTCAACCGGCAATATCTACAAAAAAAAGAAAACGGGTATCTCACTGATCTATACAAACCTTATCTTGAAGAAAGAGGTATTATTTTTAACAGAGAATATACGTTAAAAGTGGTTTCACTAATCAAAGAACGTGCTGCTTTTGTCAGTGATTTTTGGGAATTAAGTTCGTTTTTTTTCGAAAGCCCTGCCACATATAATGAAAAAGCTGTCAGGAAAAGCTGGAAAACAGGAACTGCAAAAATTATGAATGGTGTTTCGGAAACAATCGCATCTGTTCATCATTTTAGTTCTGAAAATATTGAAAGTCAGGTTAAAACGTGGATTACTGATAATGAAGTTCGTTTCGGTGAAGTGATGCAACCTTTGCGGTTGAGTTTAGCCGGAGATTTGAAAGGCCCTGATTTATTTAATATTATGACATTAATTGGCAAAAAAGAAACTATCAAAAGAATACATAATATCGTTTCCAAACTAAAAGAAGAGTCAATTTAAAACATTTGTAAAAAACACTATTTTTTAGTCTGATAAAAAATCAAAGTATAAATTATGAAAATACTCATTTTTTTAATTACCTTTCTATGTACTGTGTCTGTTACAGCACAATTCGGTCGCCAAAATAGAAACAATGCATACCCAAATACAAACACCGGAGGTATAAAAAGGCCTAAATTTGAGCCTGAAAAATTAGCTGGTTTGCTCTCTTATGACATCAAAAAAGCATGTAAAAAAATAGGAGTAAAAGAAAAAAGCGATTTAGGTAAAAAAGTAGTAACCGTACTAAAAAACTATAATACATCTATTAAAGATATTACTCGTATTAACCAATATGCTTTGGATGATTTAAAAACAACTTATGATGCTTCCATAAAGATTGTTGAGGAGACAAGAGATATTTCTGTTATGAAAAATTTCAGAGATAAAATAAAGGTTGTGATGGGTCCGATACGCAAAGAAGCATTAAAAAAGGATAGTATTTTGCATGTGGATTTAAAAGCTTTATTAGACAAAAAGCAATTTAAGAAGTGGATTAAATATACTGAAAAAATAAAAAAGAAAGCAAAACCAAGGTCTGTCAGGCAGCCTGTAAGGACAACAGGCCCGGACAGAAGAAGGCGTTATTGATCTTTTTTTGTAACAAATTCTTTTTTTTGCGTCTTGTTAGGTATAAGATTTTGTATTTTTAATGAATAGTAACTTTTAAAAAATTATTATGATCGTATTTATAAGTATTGGAGTTTTTTTAGTCGTGTTGTTGATCTTTTCCACTTTTTTTATGGTAAAACAGCAAACAGCAGCTGTCGTTGAACGTTTTGGCAGGTTTGTAGCCATCAGGCATTCCGGCCTCAGACTCAAAATTCCTTTAATAGACAGGATTTCAGGTCGATTAAGCCTGAAAATTCAACAATTGGATGTCATTGTTGAAACCAAAACATTAGATGATGTATTTGTAAAACTTAAAGTGTCCGTACAGTTTAAAGTAATTAAAAACAAGGTTTACGACGCGTTTTATAAATTAGATTATCCTCACGATCAAATCACTTCTTATGTATTTGATGTGGTCCGTGCCGAGGTTCCAAAGATGAAACTGGATGATGTATTTGTAAAAAAGGATGATATTGCCATTGCTGTAAAATCCGAGTTAAACGACGCAATGATGGAATACGGGTACGATATTATTAAGACGCTGGTTACAGACATTGACCCTGATGCACAGGTAAAAGAAGCTATGAACAGGATCAATGCTTCGGAGCGTGAAAAAATTGCCGCTCAATTTGAAGGAGATGCTGCCCGGATCCTAATCGTAGAAAAAGCAAAAGCGGAAGCTGAAAGCAAACGCTTACAAGGCCAGGGAATTGCCGATCAGAGAAGAGAAATAGCTCGTGGTTTGGAAGAATCCGTAGAGGTATTAAACAAAGTAGGGATCAATTCACAGGAAGCTTCTGCTTTGATAGTAGTTACGCAACATTACGATACCCTACAATCTATTGGGCAAGAAACAAACAGTAATCTGATTTTATTACCAAACTCTCCGCAGGCAGGAAGCAATATGTTAAACGATATGGTAGCCAGTTTTACGGCAAGTAATCAAATTGGTGAAGCAATAAAAAATACTAAAAAGAAATCAGGTAAATAAAATGATAGTATCAACCACAAATACATTAGATGGAAAGCCTATTAAAGAATATCTGGGTTTGGTATCGGGTGAAACGATTATCGGAGCCAATTTTTTCAAAGATATATTTGCCGGAATCAGGGATTTTGTAGGCGGTAGATCGGGTTCTTATGAAAAGGTGTTAAAAGAAGCCAAAGAAACTGCTCTGCGCGAAATGGAAGATCAGGCATACAGATTAGGGGCAGATGCCATTGTTGGTATTGATTTGGATTATGAAACAGTAGGGGCTAACGGAAGTATGTTAATGGTAACTGCTTCCGGAACAGCAGTTAAATTTTAAGAGATTTAGGCAGTTTTTTACATTCTGAGACCTTTGCAAAATGGTGATATATTCCGTATCGAAATTGATTTGGCAAAAAAGTTCGGCAGGCTTTTTCTTTTATCTAATACCAAAAAGAATATTAAAGTGGTCTAAAGATTGTGTGAGGAAAATTTCAAAGTTCGAGTTAAAAAACGCAGGCTTAGTTACGCCGAGTATTTTTAGCGATGGAATTTGGAATTTTCATAGCAAGATTGGACTATTTTAGTATTCATTTTGGTATAAAGCAAAATAATGAATACTCCTGATCCGGATTGTACAGATGTTAAATTTCAACTACATTAGTTATTATAACAGGTAATCAAAAAAATGTTTTATAAATTAGCTGTTAACTAAAAAATCAATGATCATGAATTTTCGGATTTTACTGGTGGGTTTTTTTCTTATCACAGGATACACTACAAAAGCAACAGAAATTGTTTGGGGTAAAACAGGGCATAGAACCGTTGGAGTCATAGCAAGTAAGCACCTAACCCATAAGGCCAAACGTAAGATTCGAAAACTGTTAAAAGGTCAGAGTCTCGCCTTTGTCTCTACATTTGCAGATGAGATTAAGTCTGATAAAAAATACAACCGATTTTATACCTGGCATTTTATCAATATGCCATTGGATTCAAATTACAAAGAATCCGATAAAAACCCTGCGGGAGATTTGGTAACCGGAATTGATACATGTATCAATATTATTAAAAACAATTCGGAAGAAGACAGAGCTTTTTACCTGAAAATGCTGATCCATCTGATTGGCGATTTACATCAACCGCTACATATTGGACGTAAAGAAGACCGGGGAGGAAATAGAGTACAGGTAAAATGGTTTGGTAGAAAAACAAATTTACACAGTGTTTGGGATACTAAAATGATAGAAGGTTTTAAAATGAGTTACAAGGAACTGGCAGATAATGCAGACCTGTTGTCCAAAGCACAAATAAAAGCAATTCAACAGGGCTCCATTATTGATTGGGTAGGTGAAACACATATACTTACAAAAAAAATATATGCTTCTGTTGAAGAAGATGAAGATTTGCGATACCGGTACTCGTATGATTATTTAACCACAGCCAGAACACAAATACAAAAAGCAGGTATCCGCCTGGCAAAAGTATTAAATGATATTTTTAAATAAGTCCGGCTGTTAAGTTGGGGTGTACGACAAATTTCCGTTTTTGTTAATAACTCTGATTTTTTGAAAACCAAAAACTCAACAAAATTAGGTGTTTGATGAAATTGAAAAATCATAAAAACTTCTATTTACGGAAATTTGTCGTGCACCCGTTAAGTTTTAGTTAATAGTTTTTCAGAACACTATCTAATTTGTAATTTTACCATATGAGAAAAATACTGGCATTATTTATTATTTCCATATACCTTATTTCCTGTAAAAAGAAAGTTTCGGAAATACCTATGCTCAGTTATGAAGAACTAAAACCCATCTTGCACGTACAAGATGATAAAATCTATGTGATTAATTTCTGGGCAACTTGGTGTGCCCCCTGTGTAAAAGAACTACCTTATTTTGAAAAATTAAATGAAACCTATAAAAATGTTGAGGTTGTTTTGGTAAGCCTGGATTTTCCTGACAAAATAACCACAAAATTAATTCCTTTTGTTAAAAAACACGAGTTAAAGTCCAGAGTTGTGGTACTAAACGATACAAATGAGCAATTTTGGATTCATAACATTGATGAAAAGTGGTCCGGGGCTATCCCGGCCACACTTATTTACAATAAAGATAACAGCACATTTTACGAACAATCATTTACGTATGAAACGTTAGAAAACAAAATTCAACCATTTATAAAATAATCAATTATGAAAACAATTAAAAGAATATCGCTTGTAGTAGTATTGGTAATTTCAGCAGCGTTTACCATAAAACCCGCAGGAGGGTATAAAGTAGGTGATGTAGCCTCCGATTTCTCATTAAAAAATGTAGACGGGAAAACGGTTTCGATGGCAGATTTTAAAGAAGCAAAAGGGTTTATCATCATTTTTACGTGTAACTCATGCCCTTACTCTGTTGCAAATGAAGATAGAATTATAGCTCTGGATAAAAAATATAAATCCAAAGGATACCCTGTCATTGCCATAAACCCGAACGACCCGGAAGCAGTACCCGAAGACAGCTATGACAGAATGAAGATCAGAGCTAAAAATAAAGGATTTACATTTCCCTATTTATTTGATGAGAGGCAGGAAATATACCCGAAATACGGTGCGACTAAAACTCCTCATGTATATATTTTAAATAACGAGGATGGTAAGCTGATTGTTGAATACATTGGTGCCATCGATGATAGTTCCCGAAGCCCTTCAAATGTAAAAGAGAAATACGTAGAAAATGCTGTAGATGCCCTGTTGAAAGGAGAAAAACCTGTAAAAACCTATACCAGAGCTATAGGGTGTAGTATAAAAACCAAAAGATAAAATTCTTTTTTAGGCATATTTATTGCTTTTGCAGAAATTGCAAGCTTTTTTTTTTATTCGGTAACTTTTAATCGTGCTGTTGCTGCTACGGAAACATTGGCATACTCGTTATTTAAATATTTTAAGTAGCCCGTAATTGCTATCATGGCAGCATTGTCTGTAGTGTATTCAAATTTAGGAATATACGTATGCCACCCTGCATTCTTTTCTGCTTGTACAAGCCGTTTTCTGATTTCAGAGTTTGCAGAAACGCCACCTGCAATCGCAATGTGCTTTATTCCTGTTTCTTTTACTGCCGCCTTTAACTTATCCATTAAAATTTCTACAATCGTATGCTGAACAGATGCACAAATGTCATATAAATTCTCTTGGATAAAATTTGGTGATTCTTTGACCTTCTTTTGTAAAAAATATAAAATAGCAGTTTTTAGTCCACTAAAACTAAAGGCTAATGGACTTACTTTAGGTTTGTTAAATGCGAAAGCTTTCGGGTTTCCCTGCTTTCCATATTTATCTATCAAAGGACCTCCGGGATATGGCAATCCAAGGAGTTTGGCAGATTTGTCAAAAGCTTCTCCAACAGCATCATCTATTGTTTCTCCCAATACTTCCATGTCAAAATAATCATTCACTTTTACAATTTGCGTATGTCCGCCGCTTATCGTCAGACAAATAAAAGGAAACGGAGGTATTTTGGTATCATTGCTTTTAATAAAATGTGCCAAAATATGAGCTTGCATATGATTTACATCAATTAAAGGGATGTCTAATCCCATTGCCAGTGACTTGGCAAAAGAGGTTCCAACCAATAAAGAGCCCATTAATCCCGGCCCTTTTGTAAAAGCAATGGCATTTAATTGAGTCATATTAATACTTGCCCTCTTAATCGCCTGCTGTACAACAGGAACTATATTTTGTTGATGCGCCCTTGAAGCCAGTTCGGGAACCACCCCACCATACGCAGCATGTACATTCTGGTTTGCAATAACATTACTCAAAACAGTATCATTTCGGATGACTGATGCACTGGTATCATCACAAGAAGATTCTATCCCTAAAATATATACGGTGTCTTTTTTCAAAGAAATGTAAATTTGAAGCAAAATTAGTTATATTTTCAAGTGAATACCAGTTTTTTAAGTCAGAAATTTAATAGTTTGTTAATTTTGACGTTCTTTGTGTAAGATGGCAAAATATTTGTAACAAATACATCGTTTTGCCGTACATTACAAATGAACTCATTTAAACTTTTTAGATTTAAGCGAAAATTAGAAGTTTTTAGCTCTGTTGAAGGCTTTTTTGAGTTGCATAGCAGCGCTACGGAAGGAAAAAAAGACAAAAACAGAGCTAAAAACAGCAATTTTTTAGCAAATTGAAAAAGTTTAAATGAGTTCAATACATTCAGCCATTAAGAAGTTTTCTAAAATATTGATTAAATGCATAAAGTATTTCATACTTTTTATGCTGCTTCTCATCGTTTTTTTATCAATTCCTGCCATACAAACCAAGCTGGCCAAACTGGCAACAGAAAAAATAAATCAGGATTTTGGAACGGACTTGGTAATAAAAAAGGTAGACCTTTCTTTACTGGGAGCTATTTCTCTAAAAGGTATAGAAATCAGAGACCACCATAAAGATACATTGATTTTTATAGACAAGCTGAGTACGGCATTATTAAATGCAAAAAGAGCATTAAACGGCAATGTAAATCTAAAAAGTATTTCTTTGGACGGGGTCAACTTTCACATAAAAACATATAAAGGCGAAATGGACGACAATCTTTCTGTTTTTACTGATAGTTTTGAAGATGAGCCAACACCCCAAGATGATACGTATACACCATTTATACTCAGAACCTCCGATATTTATTTGGAAAATCTAAATTTTAAGCTCATAGATGAAAATGATGAAGACCCTTTTTTGTTTGGGCTTACAGACGGAGGAGGAAACCTTCGGGATTTTTCTATCGTCGGGCCAAATGTTGCTATTAAAATAAGAGGGTTGTATTTCACAGATAATAAAGATATTGAAATAACAAACCTGACTACTGATTTTGCCTATTCAAAAACACAGATGCAGTTTTATAACACCATGCTGCGAACTCAAAAATCTAAAATCGAAGCTGAAATTGAGTTCCATTATAAAAAAGAAAACCTAAAGTATTTTAACGACAGTGTCGCAATTGCTGCTACTTTTAAGCTAAGTAGTATATCTGTTGAAGACGTAAAGAAGTTATACGATGAATTAGACGGAAACGATGTTTTGCATTTTTCAGGAATTGCAACCGGCTTTCTAAATGATTTTAAGGTAACAAACCTCGATGCGATTTCCGACCAGGGAACCCGCATTGTTGGAAATATGGATTTTAAAAATGTCGTAAACACAGAAAAAGGATTTGTTTTTGACGGGGAATTAGAAAATATAACGACCCGTTATATACACCTAAAGAAGATGCTGCCGAACCTCCTTGGGAAAAGCCTGCCCTCAGCATTCATAAATCTTGGAGAGTTTACTCTGGAAGGAAAAACAAAAATAACCTCTTCCGATTTAAGTGCTACGGTAACTATTGTTTCCGAAATAGGAACAACGGTTGCAGATCTGGAAATTACAGATATAGATACTGCAGAGGATGCTCATTATAACGGAGAGATAGGCCTTATAGATTTTGGCTTAGGCCGTTTTTTTAAAAATCCGTTGCTTGGAAATATCTCTTTTAAAGGAGATATAAAAGGAAGTGGTTTTCTGCCTGAAAATATAAATACTACTTTAACTGGTAAGGTTTCGGAGTTTGAATTTAAAGGATATCCTTACCAGAATATTCTCATAGACGGGAGATACAAAAATAACTTATTTGACGGTACTTTTTCCGTAGATGATGAAAATTTAAAAATGTCATTCAAAGGACTGGCAGATATTATATCCGAAGAACACCAATTCGACTTTAATGCAACGATTGCTTATGCGGATTTAAAAACAACCAACCTGTACGTTAAGGATAGCATTTCCGAACTAAAAGGAACCATTGATCTCGATATAAGAGGGAATCAACTAAACAGCCTCATAGGTGTGGCCAATTTTAAAAATATTGAATACATAAATCACAGGAAAAAATTTTCTTTTAAGCAATTTTTAATATTCTCCACCATAAAAGATACGATTAAACAAATAAGAATTGATTCCGAAGATATCGTAAAAGGAGAGTTAACAGGCAATTTTACCTTTGAAGAATTATTACCGTTAGCACAAAATGCTTTTGGGAATATATATACTAATTACCATCCGTATAAAGTAAAACCGCATCAATTTATCAATTTTGATTTTTCAGTATATAGCCAGGCGGTGGATGTATTTTTCCCAAATATATCCATAGACAATAATACCAAAGTAAGAGGGTTTATCAATGCAGATAATAACCGGTTAAAACTTACGATTTCTTCTCCCAAAATTATTGCATACGGAAATGAGATAGATCAGTTTTTACTGAGGACAGATACAAAAAACGAGCTGTATAATTCTCAACTAATCATCAATAAATTAAGTACCAAACAATATTCTTTCTCAAAATTAAACCTGCTAAATAAAACCGTAAATGATACCCTGTTTTTTAAATCGGTTTTTAGAGGTGGTGCAAATGATAATGAAAAGTTCAATGTAGACTTTTTCTATACTATCAACAATACCAAAAAATCGGTACTTGGAATTCAAAAATCCACTTTTAATTTTAGAGATCATAACTGGAGTATCAACCCTGATAATAATGCAAATAATAAAGTTACTTTTGACTTAAATACTAAAGAATATACTTTTTCTCCTTTTCTCATAAAATCAGGAAAACAACAAGTTAATTTTAAGGGTTCTCTAAGAGATTCCACATATAAAAATCTACAAGTCGACTTTACAGAAGTTGCTTTAGAGAACTTTCTGCCTGCCATTGACAGCTTAAAAATGAAAGGGCAATTAAATGGAAGTATAGATTTTATCCAGAAAAAAGGAGTCTATAATCCCGGAGGAAACCTGGTAATAAATCATTTTAAAGTAAATGATTTTGTACAAGGGAACTTAGCAGTTAATGTAGAAGGCAATAATTCTTACGAAAAATATAATGTAGGTCTGTCATTAGAAAAAGAAGGCGTTAAAAGCATTGCTACTACAGGTGATTTGGATTTTTCCAACGCGAGGCCTACCATAGATCTTTCCGTATTCCTAGAAGATTTTAAACTAAATGCATTCAGCCCGCTGGGCAAGGACGTCCTATCCAAAATAAGAGGATCAGCCTCCGGAAATTTTACATTAAAAGGGTTTCTGAGAAATCCCGATATGAATGGCGGCCTGGTATTAAAAGGCGCAGGATTAAAATTTCCGTACTTAAATACGGATTACGATTTTGAAGGGACATCACTTATTGGTTTGAAGGGACAATCTTTTATATTAAACGATATTACGCTGTTAGATACAAAACACCATACCAGAGGCATCCTATCCGGAGCCATTATACATCAAAATTTTGACGCGTGGGTGTTAGACATTAAAATAGATACCGATAATCTGCTGGTAATGGACACTGAAAATACGGAAGAAGCACAATACTATGGGACCGCATTTATTAAAGGTGCTGCAGAAATTACCGGGCTTACTGACAAATTAGACATCATTGTTAACGGAAAAACCGAGAAAAACACACTGTTCGTAATTCCGCTAAAAGACATCGCCACAGTAGAAAGTTACAAATTAATTCATTTTAACTCCGGTACGCTCTCCGAAGACAGACAAAAAGAACTGGCTTTGGAAGCTATTGAAGGAGTATCGTTATTTATCAATTTGGAAGTGACAAAAGATGCCATAGCACAAGTAGTAATTGACGAAGTAAACGGAAGCGAACTAAAAGGCAGCGGAGCGGGAGACTTGCAAATCGAAATTGACACCAGAGGAACTTTTAATATGTATGGAGATTTTACTATTGACAACGGTTTTTATAATTTAAAATACGGAGGAGTAGTGAATAAACCTTTTGCTATCGTTAAAGGAAGTACGGTTTCCTGGAGTGGAGATCCGTATAATGCCGATTTAAATGTAACAGCCTTATATACAACCAAAGCAAACCCGGCAGTATTATTAGAAAATTTTAATACCAATAGAAAGATTGATGTCAATTTGATTACAAAAATTACGGGTGGGTTGTTCAATTCCAAACAAGAGTTTGACATACAAATCCCCAATTCAAATTCAACTATAGAAAGTGAGTTGGATTTTGTATTAAATGATAATAATAAAAATGCTAAAATGAGACAATTCTTTTCATTGTTAGTATTTGGGAGTTTTATGGAGCTTGACAGGGCAAACATAGATGGAAATAACTTGATTGCAGGAACCACATCAAATCTGGTAGGATCTATATTGTCTGATATTATAAGCTCCAGAGATGACAAAGTAAAAATCAATCTGGATTATAAACAAGGTACCCCTCAAAATGTTGAAAATGATTTAGCTACGGATAACACTTTTGAAGCGTCTTTGACTACACAAATAAGCGATAGAATTATTATAAACGGAAAGGTCGGAGTACCCGTTGGAGCACAAACACAATCCAGTGTGGTAGGAGAGGTAAAGGTAGAAGTGCTATTAAATAAAAACGGAACTTTTAAGGGGGTTATCTTTAACAGACAAAATGAAATCCAGTATTCAACTCAGGAAGAAGGATATACACAGGGAGCCGGATTGAACTACCAGGTAAACTTCAATACCCTGTCCGAATTGCTTCAGAAAATAGGATTAAAGAAAAAACCGAAAAAGAAAACAACCCCTAAAAAAGAGGACACTGCCAAAGCGAAAAAGAGGACTTTGATAAATTTCAAAAACAAGGAGTTGTTTTTGAAAAATTAGAGTTGTGCCACAGCTACTATTATTATGGGCATGTCCTTTATTCTTTCCCTATTCCTTTTATTGTCATAAGCAAAAAATTCAACGCTCTTTCATAATTTAACTCTTCATATTCAAGTCCTAAGACTTTAATGTTTAAATAATAGTTTTCTAAATTTTTATAATAATTTTTCTCTAACTGAACAGAAGTCGCCAAACTTCCAAACTTCGCATATAGAAACCACTTTTCAATTAACCTAGCTGCCCTTCCATTTCCATCTTGAAACGGATGAATTTTTACAAAAACTAAATGAATAAGTGATGCATAATAAAACACTTCCTGTGTCGATAACTCTTTAGTCAATAAAAATGAAATATCTGAAAAAAGTTTATCTAATTCAGTTTCCAGGATATTGGCAGGTGCAGCCACATATTCAATTTGATCTTTACTATTAAGAACAAACATAGAGTTATGTCTAATCAAACCTTGCTGATTTGCTGGAAGTAAATTTGAGCTTAAAAGAGAATGAGCTTTTTGTACATTCTCAAGAGTGAGTGCATTATTTTCTATAAACTCATACGCTAAATATAAATCATCTGCTTTTCTAGTATAATCTGATTTAAACTGTACGCCTAAAAATTTATGCTTGAAATAACTGTCAAAATCAATATCTTCTCCTTCAATTTTTGAAGAATAAACGGAGGACATTGATTTGTAAAATTGAAAATAATCTACAGGAAGTTTTGCTTTCTCCTGTTCTTTTAAAATTGCTAATGAGAAATCTTTCGTCAAAGTGACAAATTCCTCTAATAATGTATCTGTTAGTATCTTCAATTTCATATCCCGTATTTTTCTTTATGCAAAGATAATTCACTTTATATTATAGAAACTAATTTCTGGCAAATCTTTTCAACACTGCAATTTGTATTACTCAAGACGGCACCTCAAAAGTAGCAATAATTTGGTTTTAGAAAATTCTTTTGAGAGGATTTTACAGAAAAGTAGGTTCAAGTTACAAGTGAAACATTAGACTGCTCCTTTCTTGGAACCTGAAACTTGGAACTTTTCAACTTTAATCGCTATATAACTTTCTTCCAAATTTTATTCAAAATAAATACACATCCTATTGTGCATATGGTAAGCATAACAGCTGCAATTGTTTTGCCATAAATCCAATTTCCCGTAGCAAACAAAAAACTATATACTCCTATAATGCCTAGTAAAAAACCTGTGATTTTATATCCGATGTTTTTGAATTTGGAACCCCCTTCAAAAATAAGAGTATTAAATTTTGCTAGTGTATTTTTATCTGTTGATTTGGTACATAATGTAACGCATACCCATCCAGCGGTAGTTACCATTACTCCAATTATAAGTTGCCAATACCCTTCTATTTCCAACCAAGGAGTTTTTAATTTGGCATTTATAAAAAAGAAAACAGCAATTGCAAACGAAATGGCCATTGCTGCAATTTCACTCAACGGATTAATACGATGCCAAAACCAACGTAAAATGAATAATAACCCCGTACCGGCACCGATTTGCAATAATAAATCAAATACATCTTTGGCAGATTTCAAATAAAAAGAGAATAACGCAGCACAAAGCATTAGCATCACTACCGTTATTTTTCCAACAATTACCTTTTGCTTTTCGGTAGCATTTTTATTTATAAACCTTCCGTACAAATCATTCACTATATACGAACTTCCCCAATTTAATTGTGTAGAGATAGTACTCATAAAAGCCGCAATTAAAGAAGTGATTACCATACCTAGTAAACCGGCAGGCAGATACGTCATCATAACTGCATAAGCAACATCATGTCCCTGCATATCCGGAGGTAAATTTTGAAAAGCGACATTGATGCTTTCCAAATTCGGAAAAATAACCAATGAAGCCAAACCAACAATAATCCAGGGCCATGGACGCAAAGCATAATGTGCGAAATTAAAAAACAACATAGCCCAGGTAGCGTTTTTTTCATCTTTAGCAGCCAGCATTCTCTGTGCAACATAGCCTCCGCCACCGGGTTCTGCTCCCGGATACCAAGTACTCCACCACTGTACGGCAAGAGGAATGATACACAGGATGATGATAGCTTCTTTATTTGAAAAATCAGGAAACATATATAATTTCCCTACTATATTCTCATGGGTTAATAAAGCCGTTAAGCCTCCTATTTCCGGAAGGTTGACTATGTAGGCAGTTGCCCAAACAGAACCAACCATAGCAATTATAAACTGTATAAAATCCGTAATAATAACTCCTCTTAGACCTCCTAAAGAAGCATATATAACCACAATAACAGAAGCATAAATCAATGTTTCTTCTTGTGAAATGCCTAAAAGAATAGCAGCAATTTTTGCTCCGGCCAAACACACCCCCGCCATAGTAATTACATTAAAAACGACACCTAAATAAACAGCTCTGAAACCTCTTAGAAAACGAGCCGATTTTCCGGAATAGCGCAATTCATAAAATTCTAAATCCGTTGTAATTCCCGATTTTCTCCATAGCTTGGCATAGAAAAATACGGTAAGCATGCCTGTTAAAAGAAAAGCCCACCAAACCCAGTTTCCCGAAACACCCTGCTTCCTCACCAATTCGGTTACCAAACCGGGTGTATCGGTAGCAAATGTAGTAGCTACCATAGAAACTCCTAATAGCCACCAGGGCATATTTCTCCCGGACAAAAAATATTCTTGGGTATTTTTTCCCGAAACTTTAGAAACCCACAGGCCAATACATAAAGAAATCATAAAAAACCCAATAATAATACTATAATCAATTGCTTCCAGATTCATCTTAACTATTTTGAGCTTCTAAAATAATGATTCGTTTTTAATACGAATACTATTCGATAAATTAATGTTTCATGAGATTTCCCCTCAAATAATAAGTTTTGTGGGAATCTGTTACCTAAATAACGGGAGAAGTTATATTTTAGGAGCAAAGTAAATGCTAATTGAAGATAATTGGCAAAATCGATGAAAAATATTCAAATAGCAGTAAAGTGATAATCAATGCCTCTATTTCAAAATATCATTGTCCAAAAATATCTTAAGCCACAAAATGAAACCCTTTTAAAAGAAAAGTGGACAGCCTATCAAGCGCATTTCCTAAACCCTACTATTCAGGAAAATATTAGAAATGCTAAGGAAGAACAATACCAAGGTGAATTTCTGATTGATTTGTTTGTAAATATACTCGGCTACACAAAAAACCCTACACCTAATTTTAATCTCACCACCGAACTCAAAAATATTAAGGACAGCAAAAAAGCCGATGGCGGTATCATTGTAGATGACAAAGCGATTGGTGTAATAGAACTCAAAGGCACGAACACTACTGATTTAAACAAAGTAGAAGCCCAAGCCTTTAGTTATAAAAACAATCAAGTGGGGTGTACTTACGTTGTAAGCTTCCCCTAATTAGAACTGTTTAAATTTCTAATATTTGATAAATTTATTGTTTTAATTCTCTTGGAGTTAGCCCCAAGAGAATTAATTTCTGCGTATTTTATTGGCGATAATCTACCAAGCCCGTCATGGGGTCGATGATGATTATAATCATACATCCAATCTTGGGTTTGTTCTCTTACTTGGTTAATGTTCTCAAAAATATATTTATCAATAACTCCTCGCCTATAAGTTCCATTAAATCTCTCTACAAATGCATTTTGAGTTGGTTTGACAGGGTGAATATAGGTAAACTCTATGTCATGCATTTGGCTCCATACAGCGGTGATATTAGCAATGAACTCCGGGCCATTATCCATACGTATCTTATTGGGCTTTCCTCTTCTATTAACAAGATCGTTAAGTACCCAAAACACACGATTACTTGGTAAAGAAAAATCTACTTCTATATGTAATGCCTCTCTATTACAGTCATCGATAATAGTAAAGGCTCTAAAACGTCTTTTGTTCTCAAGGGTATCGGTAACAAAATCCATACTCCATGTATCATTAAGATTTTCCGGAACCTCTAATGGTTCTTTCACTCTAGATGGTAATCGTTTTTTTACTTTACCACGTAGAGGAAGTCCTAATGCTTTGTAAACCCTATACAATCGTTTATGATTCCATGGTTTGCCTTGATTACGTAAACGACTATAAGCCTTCCAAAAACCTTCTTCTCAATGTTGAACTGCTTTTTCTTGTAAAGCGAGCTCTATCTCAGTATCGGCTTTGGGTAACGGTTTATAATAATAAACACTCTTGCTCATATTTAAGACTCGGCACGCCCTGCTAATACCATAATGTGCAAGTGTTTTACTTATCGTTCTCTTACGGCAAGGCTTTAAAGCTTTTTTGCAATAACCTCTTTTGCCATTTGATGATCTAAGGCTAGAGAAGCATACATCTGGTTGAGCATCCGGTTCTCACCCTCAAGCTCTTTGACGCAACGTAACTCTCCGGAACTCATCCCGGCATATTTAGAACGCCACTTGTAAAAAGTTGCTGAAATAAACCCATGTTCCCTGCTAATCTCTACAACTGTTTTCCCTTGATCAAACTCTTTCAAAATCTTTGCAAGATGTGAAGGTGAAAATTTACTCTTTCGCTTTGTTTGTCTATTGAAAGTTAAAATTAATCTTTCTAATTTTAAACAGTTCGGTTTTTAGGGAAGATTACACCTGGACTTGCAACAAAAAGTTGGACAAAACGAAAAGAGATTATGCTGCTAAATTTTTAGTATTCATATCTAATTCAAATTCTTCAATAGGTTTTAGTCCCAAAGCAGAGTGTAAACGTTTTCTATTATACCAAGTTTCTATCTATTTAAACACAGATAATTCTGCTTGAGATCTTGTTTGATATTTATGATGATGAATGGTATAGAAAAATACACAAAAAGTGATATCCCTAATGAAGAACTAGAAGTTATAAGCGAGCAGCTTATTCAACAAAAATTTAATCGTGAAAAGAAAAAGATTGGGAAAAGGAGCTCAAAAAACTACAGATTTAGTAAAGTACCCAATAAAAAAACAAAAAGTTACGGTTCGATAGTAGAGGGCTCAGGGGAGCATATGATAGTCAGAGAGTTCTAAGTACATGACAAAAATTTAGTCAAGTTCATATTGTTTTGATTTACAGGGTTTAATAGCACAGAAGCGATATAATCTAATCCATATTTGAATATGCTTTTAGCCATTCTTCCATGCTTTTTTATTTTGATAGGCTTAATCTGATGTAAATATATACCAACTTTGTAACACCATACGAAAGCCATCATTACAAGCAGTACTAATTTTTCAATACGCTTAATATCTTGCAGGTGTGTGTTTTCAATATCAAAGCCACTGGCTTTCATTGCTTTAAAACACATCTCTATCTGCCATCGTTCTTTGTATTGTTCAAAGGCCTTATCAGGAGCGTTGAACGATACAATGATTAAGAAATCAGGCTTTCCATTTTTTGGGTACAACTTGCATCCGGAAAGGAAACAAAGCTGACCATTAACACGTACAATTTTAGGATAATACACAAACTCATTGATCTTATGTGGATTAAACAAGTGAAATACTTTGATGGTTTTGTTCTTATCAGGAAGCTCTACCTTAAAGTTGTTTCGAATGCGGATATAATATTTGATTCCATTTGTATTCAAGAAATCCAACCAATGATTACCTACAAACTCTCTATCGGCTACAATGGATTTAATAACATCTTTGCCAAAAAGTCTTATGAAACGATTCACAAGATCAATACGCTCCTGACTGTTAGAGTTCCCTGGCTTATCTAACATAGTAAATAACAATGGGAAGGCAACACCTTTATAGACAACTCCCAACTTAAAAATGTTGATGTTGGTCTGACCAAACTTCCAATTGGTCCTATCAATACTCAAGATCAATCCCTCTTGCTTAGGAAGGAGACTAAATATAAGACGAGCGATCAAATCTCCATCCAACGAATAATCAGCAATAAATCTTTGAATACGTCTGAGTGATGACTTCGAATCTACTGAGGTCTCAAAAGCGTTGGCTACCTTTTCAAAGGTAACTGTCTGTACCTTACAGAGGGCGATAATGAAATGTGATATGAGTTTGATTCTTGCCAAATTGATCTTACCTTGGAAATGAGAACTTAAAACTGAATTTAATTCACTACTTTTAGTGGAAGCATTGGTTTTTTTCATTAGAAAAATGAGTGATGTTATTCTTCTAATATACTGAAAATCAATGCTTTATTTTAATTATTTAACATTTAATTTACTGATAATCAATTAATTATATTTTTTGTCATGTACTAAACAGAGAGTTATAAATGAAAATTTTTTAGCTCTTTTTTATCCTCCAAAGATTAGGAAACTATAGCTAGCTCATTCTATATTTCAAATTTATAAAAAAACCGAGTTTATAAAGTCGGTTTTTTTTATATGATTTATTCTTTTTACTAATCTACTAATACAATTACCTTATTTTTTTTCAGTTCAACTGTTCCGGAATGAATAGCTACTGTTACTATTTTATTATCCGTAGTATCTCGAACAATCCGTCCGTGCAAATCATCCATTTTTAAATGTTCTTGGGTATGCGTATGAATTTTTATGGTTCCTTCTTTTAATGTAGAAACAATAGATGCGTGGTTATTTAGCATATAAAACTCTCCATTTACTCCGGGAACGGCAACGGAATCTACTTCTGAAGAAAATAAAATAGCTTCCGGAGATACAACTTCTAAATACATATTTTATCCTTTTTTAGTTTGTAACTTCATAATCATTGAAATTTATTGCTGACTCATTTACGCTTCCGTCAGCATTTTCTCTCCGGCTTCAATTGCTTCTTCAATGGTTCCTTTTAAGTTAAATGCCGCTTCGGGAAGGTGATCCAATTCACCATCCATAATCATATTAAATCCTTTGATCGTTTCTTTAATATCTACCAGTACACCAGGTATTCCCGTAAACTGTTCAGCTACGTGAAACGGTTGTGATAAGAAACGTTGTACGCGTCTGGCTCTGCTAACAGCTAATTTATCTTCTTCCGATAGCTCCTCCATACCAAGAATCGCAATGATATCCTGTAATTCTTTGTATCGTTGTAATAATTCTTTTACTCTTTGAGCACAATTATAATGGTCGCCTCCTAAAATTTCCGGGGTTAATATTCGTGAGGTAGAATCCAATGGGTCTACAGCAGGATAAATACCTAATTCGGCAATTTTACGAGATAGTACTGTTGTTGCATCCAAATGTGTAAACGTTGTTGCCGGTGCAGGATCTGTTAAGTCATCTGCCGGTACATATACTGCTTGTACGGAGGTAATAGAACCTTTTTTAGTCGAAGTAATACGTTCTTGCATCGCTCCCATTTCAGTAGCCAATGTAGGTTGGTATCCTACTGCCGACGGCATACGACCTAGTAATGCTGACACTTCAGAACCTGCTTGTGTAAAACGGAAAATATTATCTACGAAAAACAATACATCTTTTCCCTGTGCTTCTCCGGCACCGTCACGAAAATATTCGGCAATTGTTAAACCGGATAATGCTACTCTTGCACGAGCTCCCGGAGGTTCATTCATTTGTCCAAAAACAAAAGTAGCTTTGGAATCTTTCATTCCGGTTTTATCTACTTTAGACAGATCCCATCCGCCTTCTTCCATAGAGTGCATAAAATCATCTCCGTATTTAATGATCCCGGATTCCAACATTTCTCTTAACAAGTCATTTCCTTCACGGGTTCTTTCTCCTACTCCGGCAAAAACAGATAACCCGCCATGTCCTTTTGCAATGTTGTTGATCAACTCCTGAATCAATACTGTTTTACCAACTCCCGCGCCTCCAAATAAACCGATTTTACCTCCTTTTGCATAAGGTTCAATTAGGTCAATTACTTTGATTCCCGTATATAAAACCTCTGTTGATGTAGATAATTCCTCAAACTTAGGTGCTGCTCTGTGTATTGGTAATCCATTAGCTCCTTCCTTAGGTAAATCTCCCAATCCGTCAATTGCGTCTCCGGTTACATTAAATAAACGGCCATAAATGTCCCCTCCTATAGGCATTTGAATGGGGTTACCGGTAACAGCTACTTCCTGCCCTCTCTGTAAACCATCTGTGGCATCCATAGAAATAGTTCTTACAGTATCTTCACCAATGTGTTGTTGAACTTCCAATACTAAAACAGACCCATCTGTTTTCTTAATTTCCAACGAATCATATATTTTTGGAAGTTCGGCAGATTCGGTATTAAATTCAACATCGATTACCGGACCAATAATTTGAGAGACTTTACCTGTTATTGCAGCCATTTATGTATACTTTAGATTATGAATTTTTGTTGTAGGAATATCCGCTTCCTTATTTCGGCTGCAAAGGTAGTCTATTTACGAAAGAACAACAAGTTTTTGAAATGAATTATTTGGATTAGTTGCATACAAAAAAGCCGCATGTTAAAAATGCGGCTTTAAGTTATCTTACTATTTAAAATTACTTGTTGGTAACCTTAATTTCTACTCTTCTGTTATTAGCTCTTCCTGCTCTTGTTTTATTTGTGTCAATAGGATTTGAAGAACCATAACCTTTGGCTATTAATCTGGATGCATCAATTCCTTTGGAAGTTAAATACTTCAATACTGCTTCAGCTCTTTCTCTGGATAATCTATCATTTGTTTTCTTACTACCGGTACTATCCGTATGACCACTTATAGCAAATGTAGCCTTAGGGAACTGACTCATAATAGCAACAATACCATCTAATCTTTCCACAACTCCTTTTTTGAAAGAAGATCTTCCCGTATTGAATAAAATGGATTTAGCAAAATCTCCTATTTTCTTTTCCTCTTCAACAGCAATTACAGGTTCAGGGCAACCGTCATTAGAAGCCGGGCCTACTTCATTAACACATTTATCATCTTTATCTAACACACCATCTCCATCAGTATCCGGCCACGGACATCCTCTGTTTGCTTTTGGGCCGGCAACATTAACACATTTATCATCTTTGTCTAATACACCATCTCCATCAGTATCCGGGCAGCCATTGTTTGCTTTCGTTCCTTTGTCATTAGGACACATATCATCTTTATCAGCTATTCCATCTTCATCAGCATCAGGACAACCATTTAATGCAGGCAAACCGGCAACATCAGGGCAGGCATCATCAGAATCTTTGATCCCGTCTCCGTCAGCATCAGGACAGCCATTAAACTCTTTTAATCCCGGTACATCAGGACAGGCATCCTCTTTATCATAAATACCATCTCCATCGGTATCTTTTCCTCCAAATCTGAAAACCAAACTTAGTGTATGTTGGAAATGATCCTGAACTTTATCGGCAAAATTATTTTTTACACCACTTTGAACGCTCGCTCCCAAATTCTCGTTAAACCATACGTTGAATCCCCAACCGTAATTTAACATTCCTTCACCGTTATTGTCCAAAGAAGTATAACCTCCGCCAAGATAAATAAAAGGATCAAACCAAGATGTATCACCTATAATGGTATTAACATCGTATTTTGCATTTAAATCAAGCGCCCAGTAAACAGAATTGGCATCATTTAGGGCGTTCTGACTTCCAATATCATTCAAAGATCCGGCAAACTGAAGTGTAAAACCATCGTTAAGATACCTTTCAGCCATAATACTGGAAATAGAATTAATATAATTCCAATCGGTTGATCCCGGGTAATCTCTCACATTGTCTCTATTAACATTAGACGGCCTGATAAAATCGACAACATTTATTCCAATACCTACTTTCCAGGGATTATTTGAGTCTTGAGCATTTACATTGCTAATCACTATTAACGCAAATATAGCTACGATAGGCAATTTTAATCGTTTCATTATTAAATATTTAAATTAATATTTTTGTTATGTTATAGGCAAAAGTAAGTCCTTACATCTAATTTTACAAAGTTTTTTGTAAAAATTTTTAATAAATTCTTAATTAAGTCGTTAAGCTAATCTATTATTTTCAAAAGTTTCCCTACTTTTTTAAATGCATTGACCGCTTTGTCCAGTTGTTCTTTAGAATGTACTGCCGAGAGTTGAACTCTTATTCTTGCTAGTTTTTTAGGCACAACCGGAAAGAAAAATCCAATGACATAAATACCTTCTTCCAGTAGCATGTCGGCCATTCTTTGCGAAAGTTCAGCATCATATAGCATGACAGGAATAATTGCTGCGTTTGCCCCAATTAAATCAAAACCTGCTTGTTCCATTTCTTTTCTAAAATAGTTGGTATTCCATTCCAGTTTATCTCGTAATGAAGTATCCGATGCTAAAATTTCAAAAACCTTGATAGAAGCTCCGACAATTGCAGGTGCCAAAGAATTAGAAAATAAGTAGGGTCTTGATCTTTGTCTTAAAATTGCTATGACCTCTTTTTTGCCTGTAGTATATCCTCCCATAGCTCCTCCCATAGCTTTTCCCAGAGTGCCTGTTATAATATCCACTCTCTCTAAAACATTCTTTAATTCTAAGGTCCCTTTACCCGTTTCCCCTATAAACCCTGCTGCGTGGCATTCATCTACCATTATCAATGCATCGTATTTGTCTGCCAAATCGCAAATGGCATCCAATTCGGCAACAATTCCATCCATAGAAAAAACACCATCCGTAACAATCATTTTAAAACGATGACCTTGTTTATTTGCTGCAATTAACTGCTCTTCCAGTGAAACCATATCATTGTTATGATACCTATACCTGGCCGCTTTGCACAGACGAACTCCATCTATAATAGATGCATGATTCAAGCTGTCGGATATGATCGCATCTTCTTTGCCTAACAATGGCTCAAAAACACCTCCGTTTGCATCAAAAGCTGCAGCGTATAACAGGGTATCTTCCGTTTGGTAAAATTCAGCTATTTTCTTTTCCAATTCTTTATGAATATCTTGTGTGCCACAAATAAATCGTACGGAAGACATTCCAAAGCCATGAGTATCCATTGTATCTTTGGCTGCCTGAATAACTCTTGGATCATTTGACAACCCTAAATAATTATTGGCACAAAAATTAATTACTTCTTCTCCTGTGGAAATTTTAATAAGCGTGCCTTGAGCTGAGGTAATGACTCTTTCCGATTTATATAATCCGGCATTTTTTATTTCCCGAATTTCTTTTTGTAAATGATTTTGTATGTCCCCGTACATTTTTGACTTGTTTTGGTTATCAAATTTACTTTAAAATTCTTCCATACCAATTTCATTACTTATATAAATCAAAATTTTCTTAACTACCGTATAGTTCATTGATTGAATAGCCTCCTGATACTTTAATAATTGATGATGATGATCTTCAGACGGTTTTCCTGTTTTATAGTCTATAATCACCACCTCTTCATTTGGAAAAATGACCAACTTGTCCGGAACCACAATTTGATTATCCCGGGTTATCATTTCTCTTTCATTATAAACTTCAAGATGTGGTATGTAATAATTCTTTAACTTCTTATGAGTTACCATTTTCTCAATTATTGATTGAATTTCAAAGGCTTCCTCATTGTTAAGCATCCCTCGTACTTTGTATGAGTTTACAACATTTACAACATCCGAAGCAGTGTATATCTTAGCCATTAATTCGTGAATTAGATTTCCATAATCAATAGCATCTTTTGTATCCCATAAAACAGATGAACTTCCCAATATATGAATATGATGATCTTGCCAAGGCGTATTTATATATTTTTTCTGGTAAGATAATTTACTTTGAGATACTTCTTTTTCTCTTTCTCTATTTGGAGTTCCAAAGCTATATTCTTCTTTTTCAGGATCGTATATTGACTTTTCTATCAGGTAATTGGTATAGAAATCGGAATACTTTTGGCTTTTCTTCTGGTTTTTTGGAAATCCTTTTTCCGTAATAATATACAATTGTTCTTCTGCCCTTGTTAGTGCAACATATAATAAGTTGATATTGTCCAATTCCAGTTGATCCTGCTCTTTTATATGGATTTGTTCTCCGTTTTCAGAAAGTATTGCGATTTCCTTTTTGTAATTTACCAGAAATTCTTCAAACCCGCTGAATTTTTCTTCAGGCAATTTAGTAAGCCAGATTTTAGAAGGTGGTTGTTTGTAAATATCCAAATCACAAGGGAAAATTACCACCGGAAATTCCAAGCCTTTTGATTTATGAATGGTCATCACCTGGACGGCATCCGAATCTTTGGAAGCAACAATGCTTATATTCTTTTTTTCCCGCTCCCAAAAATCCAGGAAATCCCGGATAGTGGCATCTTTCCCCTGTTGAAGTAAAACCTCATCTAATAAAAACTGAACATGGGCATCGGATGTTTTTAAAAGTCTAAAGCTTCTAATAATATATTCGACTTTTTCATATAGCGGCAACCTTTTAAAAATGGAAAGATCAAAATGAATTTCATGTTTTTTTAATTCCTCAAATAACTTTTCTTGCCCTAAATGCACATATCTTTTAAAAAAAGAGTGCTTGTTTTTTGGTACCGGTATATGTTCGTGCAAAAAATATAGGCACTCAAACAATGCATCATTGTTTGTGGGTTGTAAGCTATAACCGAGCAGGTTTATAATAAAGTTTACACAATGGCTATTTTGTATCAACAGGGTTTCGGAAGAAACTATTTTGATTCCTTTTTCAGATAAATAGTTGGCAATGATAACACCTTCTTTTTTAGTTCTTACCAAGATACAGATATCATTTAATGAAAACGATACTTTTAAATCTTGAATGGTTCCAAATACTTTCTTAGCATATTTTACATCGTTTTCTTCTTTTTGCCCTGATTTTTCAAGAAAGGATAAGTGTACATAACCTCCTTTTTTATCAGTTTCTTTTTGATGTGATGTGTGCAGGAACAAACTTTTATAAGCATCATTTCGCATATACCCGGAACAGTGTTTAAAAAAAGAGTTGTTGAAATTAATGATCTCACTATAGCTCCTGTAATTATATGCTAACTTTTTTACTTTTTTGGACACAAAAAACGGATTTTGTGTGTGTTTTTCTTCCGATCCAAGTGCCATAAACTGCTCTGCTTTTCCTCCTCTCCATCTGTAAATGGCTTGTTTTGCATCTCCCACCAATAATAAACTTGTATTTTCTTGTGATAAGGAATTTTGAATTAACGGGAGTAAATTTTGCCATTGCAAAACGGATGTGTCTTGCATTTCATCTATGAAATAATGTGTAAACTTTTGACCAATCCTTTCGTATATATAAGGGGCAGGCTGCTCTTTTATATTTTCATAAATAAGCTGATTGAATTCTGCATTCAATTGAATATTCTGCTCCTCTTTTAGGGTTTGCAGTGCTTCATTTATTTGATTTAAAACGGCTAAGGGAACCACACTTTCCATGACTAACTTATTCAACATGTATTGCTTGTATAAGTTTTCCGATTCCAGATATAGTTTTATTAATTTCGGCAAAATTTCTTCGATGGCATTTTTTGTGGCAACTGCCACTGCCTTAGCATAAAATATATTTTCTTCAATTCTTACTTTCAATTTGGATGCATCAAAAAAATTGGCTTTTTCAACGGTGTCCGCCAGAGCGCTAAAATGTTTTGGCAGCAATGCGCAATAAAAATCCTTATGAGAAAGGCCCTTTGCATCAATAATCTCCAATCCTTCTCTTCCAACCTCTTTAAATCGTTTCTTTATTTTTTTTTGACTAGTTAAAATATGCTTGTTTAGAACTAAAAAATCATCTACGGTTTTTGTATGTAATTTTTTGAAATGTACAGCATCATTTTCATTCAATAAAACATTGGAAAATTCACAAAGTTCTCTGCTTATATCCCAAGATTTATCTTCGTCTGTTTTACCTAAAGTATATGCAACCAATAATTTTGTCAAATTAGTATCAATACCTATTCGGGAGATTATAACCTCAACAGCCTGGCTTAACAAATCATTGGCATTCAGTTCTATTTCAAAATTTTGAGACACCCCTAAATCAAAAGAAAAGCTTTTGATTATCTTATAAGTAAAACTATCGATAGTTGTAATTTGAAAAGCGGAATAATTTTGAAGTATCGCATGTAAAATTTTTGTACTCCTGTTACGTATGATTTCTTCATTAAGGGTCAGCTCACTAATTAGTATATTTAATAGCTCGCTCTCTTTGCGCTCGGTAAAATCTTGTAAGCTTTTCAATACTCTTTCCTTCATTTCTGCAGCTGCTTTATTTGTAAATGTAATTGCCAGAATTTGTTGATAAGCAAAAGCATTTTCCGTACGAAGTACTACTTTTAGATACTCTTTTACTAACGTATAGGTTTTTCCGCTTCCGGCAGATGCATTATAAACAGTAAATGTAGCTACGTTTTGCAATAAAAAATTTTATTGCAAAATACGAAAAGGGGACGATAATACAGTATCAAAGTTGGAAAGTTAAAAGTTCGCCTGCTAATTGTACTAAAGCGTTTAGACCTCACAGATCTTTAAGACCTCTGTGAGGTCTACATCTATATCATTGTAATATATTTATCCAAGACCTACATCCAGAGACATCATCACCATAAAACCGCCAATAAACCCTAATGTCGCAATATCCGTATATTTATCTCTTTGAGTTTCCGGAATAACTTCCTCTACTACGACAAAGATCATTGCGCCTGCTGCAAATGCCAGTGCATAAGGTAAAATAGGTGTAAAAAAAGATACCGCCAATGCTCCCAATACGGCAGCTACAGGTTCTACTACGGCAGATAGCTGCCCGTACCAAAAACTCTTCAGCCTGCTTACTCCTTGTCTTCTTAATGGCATGGCTACTGCAAATCCTTCCGGGAAATTCTGAATTCCGATTCCTATGGCTAAAGAAAGTCCTGCAATAATCATTCCTGTTTGTTCTACTCCTACCAATGTAGCTGCTGCTCCAAATAGAACTCCCACTGCTAACCCTTCCGGAATATTGTGTAAAGTAATTGCCAGTACTAACAAAGTCGTTTTATGCCAATTGGTTTTCATTCCTTCTGCTTCGGATTCCTTAAAATTAATATGCAGGTGCGGTAACAGTTTATCCATTCCGAATAATGCCAGAGCTCCTAAACCAAAACCTATAACAGATGGTATTACTTTTATAAAACCTTCTCCCGGACTATTTTCTATTGCCGGTGATAGTAAACTCCAGAAACTTGCCGCTACCATTACACCTCCTGTAAAACCTAGCATTCCATCCAGAACAGCGCGGTTCATCTTTTTAAAAAAGAATACCAGAGATGCTCCCAAAGCTGTTAAACCCCATGTGAAAAGAGAAGCATATAAAGCTGCCAGTATCGGGTGTTCTTCTCCAAAAGCTACTAATCTTTCAAATATGCTCATGTGGTCTGTATATATAAGTTATTTGAAATTTTATTTGAAATCGATATTTTTCTTCCGTCTACAATTAGCACAAAGGAATTATCAAACGTTTCTTTAGCGTGTATTTTTATTTCTTTTCCTAGCGCAATTTTCTGCTTATCCAAAAATTGTAAAAAAGCGGCAGAAGAATCTTTAACGCCTACACAAATTCCTTTTTCCCCTTCTGATAAACCGGATAGTAATTTCTTTTTAATAATATGTAAGTTGCCTTCTTTGTCCGGAATAGGATCACCATGCGGATCGTATTTTGGAAATTCTAAAAAAGCATTTAGCTCATCGATCAATTTTGGTGATTGTATATGTTCCAGTTGTTCCGCTATATCATGTACTTCGTCCCATGAAAATTTTAATTTTTCAACTAAAAAAACTTCCCATAACCGGTGTTTTCGGATAATATTTGTTGCTGCTTTTTTACCCGAATCCGTTAAAGCTACCCCTTGATATTTTTTATACTCCAATAGGTTTTTAGCAGATAACTTTTGTATCATATCTGTAACGGAAGAAGCTTTTGTTTCTAACTTTTGGGCAATGGCATTTGTACTGATACCTCCTTCGGAAAAGGCTGCCAGATGGTAAATTGTCTTTAAATAATTCTCTTCTGAGTGCGTAAACATTATTGATATTTATATACAGAGACCTATGCAAAATAGTGATATATTACGTATTAAAATTGATTTGACTTCAAATTTCTTCCTTCTCGAAAATTTTAAATACTCAAACCCAACCGATTATTTCGGTTGAAAATTTTCTTCGGACGTTGAATTTTTTTGTCAAATCAATTCTGCAAAGATCTCATACAAATATATATTATTTTATTTAGTTTAAATTATTTTTTAATTTAATTAAATATATTTTTTAGATTAGACTAAAAAATATATTTTTGCAAAAGATTCAATAAGAATTATCGTGAGGACTATTTTGCTTTTCATTCTGGTATTATTTTCTTTTGCTGCCAATAGTCAAACGATCATTAAAGGCGAAGTAACAAGCATAAAAAAAGAGGTATTGCCTTTTGCTTCTGTACAATTAAAAGAAAGTTTGGAAGGAATACATGCTGATGCCAACGGTTTGTTTGAGTTTAAAACGTTGCAAAAAGGGCAGATCACAATCATTGCCTCTTTTACAGGTTTTCTTTCAGATACAAAAACTATTTTTATCTCCGAATCTACTACAGAGGTCACGGTTAATTTTCAGTTAACCGAATATTCCGAAACGCTTGACCAGATAACAGTTACCGGAACACGAACTCATAAGAGAAGGACAAAAAACCCTGTAATTGTCAATGTTATTAATAGTATTACTTTAGATAATGTACAGGCTTGTAATTTATCCGAGGGGTTAAAATTTCAAACAGGCCTCCGGGTTGAAACTGATTGTCAAACCTGTAACTATACTCAACTCCGTATGAATGGGCTTTCCGGGGGTTATTCTCAAATTTTAATTAATGGCCGCCCTGTTTTTAGCCCCTTAACAGGGTTGTATGGTTTGGAACAGGTTCCCGCCAATATGATCGATCGGATTGAAGTAGTAAGAGGAGGCGGTTCTGCATTGTATGGTTCCAGTGCCATAGGTGGCACCGTAAACGTAATTACCAAAATCCCGAAGAGAAATGAGTATGCTATAGGCTATACTTATCAAAACATACGAGGAACTCCAGACCATATTATTGCAGGAAATGCAACTATTGTAAATGAAGAAAGAGAAGCAGGGGTTTCATTATTCATTAACAATCGAAGCAGAGGTTTATTTGATGCAAACAATGATCGTTTTTCCGAACTGACAGAGTTAAAAAATACTGCTTTTGGTGCCAGTATTTTCTTTCTACCCACAAATGATCAAAAACTGGAAATCAATTTCAGTAAACTCAATGAGTATAGATATGGAGGGGAAATAGTAAATAAAGCACCTCATTTAGCCTTACAATCGGAGGAAAGAACTCACGATGTATATATTGGCAATGTAGATTATCAAATAAATTTTAATGACGATCGTAGTTCATTTATCAGCTATTTTGCGACTCAATATACGGATAGGGAGCACTATACCGGAGTTTTTCCGGATGATCCGGCAGCCATTCAAAATCATTTACAAGACCCGCCATATGGGATATCTACAACTACCACTTACCAAGGAGGAGTTCAACTCAATCACAAATTTGAAAAGTTTATCAGAGGCAATAATGTATTTACTTTTGGAGGTGAGTTTGTACAAGATGGTGTTTTTGATCAAATTGAGGCTTATCAATATACCGTAGATCAGCTTACCAAAAATATCGGGTTCTTTTTTCAAAGTGACTGGGAAGTTAATAAAAGCATCCGTTTACTGACCGGAATCCGATTGGATAAACACAATCTGGTAGACCGACTCATTAGCAGTCCGAGAATCTCTTTATTATACAGCCCTTTTGATAAAGGACAAATCAGGGCCACTTTTGGCACTGGTTTTAGAGCCCCGCAGGCATTTGATACGGACTTACATATTGCTTTTGCAGGAGGTGGTGTTTCAAGAGTTACGTTAGCCGATAATTTAAAGGAGGAACGCTCTGTTAGTTATAGTATGTCTTTTAATTATGATAAACCTGCCGAACATTATATTTATGGGTTTACCTTTGAGGCTTTTTACACCCGTCTAGATGATGCTTTCTTTTTGCGACCTACAGGAACAGATGCCTTGGGGGAACGTTTTGAAAAAAGAAACGGAGATGGTGCTACGGTAAAAGGAATTACGCTTGAAACCCGATTTAATTACGATAGCATTTTACAGTTAGAAACAGGATTTACATTTCAGTCCAGTTTATTTGACACTCCGGTAGAGAATTCTGATGTACTACCTGCCAGAAGAATATTTTTAAGAACTCCTAACAACTATGGATATGCTACCTTATCATACAATCCGAATCAAAAATTTAGCACCTCATTGAATTTGATATATACTGGTCAAATGGAGGTTTTACATATGGCATCGGCACAAAATTTACCTATGGACACATATGTTACCTCACCTTCTTTTACTGAATTAGGTATCAAGTCCAGCTATACTTTTACCGGCAAAAAGTCAAGGATTCATTTTCAGGTATTCGGCGGTGTTAAAAATCTTTTTAACGCTTACCAGAACGATTTTGATATTGGAAAAGAAAGGGACAGCAATTATATTTACGGACCGGCAGTTCCAAGAACTGTTTTTGTAGGGATAAAATTAGGCTCGAACCTATAATGTGCTAATGTTTCTTATCCCAAATCCTGTAATTTAACACTCTCTTTTCAAAGCTATAGACCAAACCAAAAGAAAGCTGCGTATTAGTTAACATCTTTATGGCGCTGTGACGAAGTCGTTTGAACACAAATTGAGCATTTAAACCCCAATTGGACGAAAACCAAAACGTACCGCCTGCTACAGCATTCAATGATATGCTAGTTTTTGCTGTTTTTACTGTACTGGGTGCACCAACAAACCCAAAACCAAAACCGGCATAAGGAACTAAATTCTCATTAGATAAACCAAAATCATACCTCCCTGTAAAATCTACAGAAAAATAATGAAAAGAGTTTGTAAAAAAACCTTCTATTCCATTAATAGTACTTAAAATGATACTACCGTCTAGTGTAATCCCTTTGGAAATATACCTGGCGACGTTGAATTTCGGAATCTGAAAACTGTTTTTGTCTTTAATGACATTTGCGCTTACATTTCCATAATAGGTATATGTGCCGCTTATCCCTGCAACCCACTTAAAGTCTTGGTTTTGACTTTTAACAATAAAGTTACAGAATAAAAAAACTGTCAGTAAAAAAAATACGGTTTTTTTCATATTTTTCAAAGGTTAATGTGTTAGCATCTATAATTAACTAAATTTTGGCAAATATATTGTATTCTAAAAAGAAAACTAGATACGATGTACATTTTTTACATATAGATAGTATCTTAGCTAAAATTTAGTATGTAATTGAGCAAACAAGAGATTGTAAATCAATATCAAAAATCTCCTAAACTAAAACAGGTTTTAGCGTTTTTAGATCGGAAAAACTTCCATTTTCATATAACAAATCCGGTTGGATCTTCATTATCTTTTATTATTTCGGAAATTTTTAAAGCGGGAGCACATCCTTATATTGTTATTTTTAACGATAAAGAAGAGGCTGCTTATTATCTAAATGATTTTGAGAATATACTCGGCCGTAAAAATGTATTCTTTTATCCGAGCTCTTATAGGAGGCCTTATCAGGTAGAAGAAATTGATAATGCAAGTGTTTTATTGCGTTCTGAAGTTTTAAATGGTATTCATACTGACAAAAAACCTCCTTTAATTGTTACATACCCTGAGGCATTATTTGAAAAAGTAATCACGAAAAAGGAATTAAAAAAAAATACGCTTAAAATAGCTGTAGGAGATTTGGTTTCGTTAGATTTTATAAATGAAATTTTATTTGAATATCATTTTAACCGGGTGGATTTTGTAGCTGACCCCGGCGAGTTTTCTGTTAGGGGAGGTATTATAGATGTATTCTCATTTTCTAACGATAAACCCTATAGAATAGAGTTTTTTGGCAATGAAATAGATAGTATCAGGACTTTTGATATTGTCTCCCAGTTGTCAGAAGATAAATTGAAAAAAATCAGCATCATTCCCAATATAGAAAATAAAATGACAGGAGGATCTTTACGTGCGATTCAAAATAATCCCCGGGAAAGTTTCCTGAATTATATTCCTTCAAATAGTAGTGTATTTTTAAAAAATGAGGATATATTATGTGAAAGACTGGATACTTTGTTTGAAAAAGCCAAAATAGCATATAAAGAACTTCCGGAAGAAATAAAGCACGCGACACCAACTGCTCTTTTTTGTGACGGAATATATATTAAAAATCAACTGGACAACTTTTCTGTTGCACATCTTGGCAGTTTGCCCAAACCAGGCAGCTCTTCCGTGGTTTTTAATACAAAACCTCAACCACCATTTAACAAAAAATTCAACCTGTTAATTGAAAACTTACAAGGTTATCACCAAAAAAGGTTTCGGAATTATATTTTCTGCACCAATGAAAAACAGGCAAAAAGATTTGAAGATATTCTCAATGCCGGTACGGATCAAAATCAAAACAATGTCGTTGATAAAACCTATTATCAAACAATTGTTTCTCCGCTACATCAAGGTTTTATAGATGTTGATGAAAAATTAGTTTGTTATACGGACCATCAAATCTTTGAACGATATCAAAAATTCCATTTAAAAAACAGATATGCAAAAAAACAAGCCATTACCCTTAAAGATCTCAACACTCTGACAATTGGCGATTATGTTACCCACATAGATCACGGAATTGGCAAATTTGGAGGGCTTCGGAAAATAGATGTTGACGGGAGTACACAAGAAGCTATCAAACTGCTCTACGGAGATCGGGATATTTTATACGTAAGCATTCACTCATTGCAAAAAATCTCGAAATTCAATGGAAAAGACGGTAAGGCTCCTAAAATTTATAAACTAGGTTCCGGTGCCTGGAAAAAAATAAAACAAAAAACAAAAAAGAGAGTTAAAGAAATTGCTTATGATTTAATACAACTGTACGCGAAAAGAAAAACACAAAAAGGATTTGCTTTTGGAGCGGATACTCATATGCAACATGAACTGGAAGCAAGTTTTTTATTTGAAGATACCCCTGACCAATTTAAGGCAACCAGGGATGTAAAATCAGATATGGAAAGTGAACAACCTATGGATCGTTTGATCTGCGGTGATGTAGGTTTCGGCAAAACCGAAATTGCTATCAGAGCTGCTTTTAAAGCAGTAGATAACGGAAAACAGGTTGCTATTTTAGTTCCCACTACTATATTGGCTTTTCAGCATTTTAAAACATTTTCAAATCGGTTAAAAGATTTTCCTATTAAAATTGATTATCTAAACCGGTTTAAAACAACGAAACAAAGAAATGCTATCATTGAAGGTATTAATAATGGTAGCATAGATATAGTTATTGGCACACATCAGCTCACTCACGAAAAAATAAAATTTAAAGAGCTGGGATTACTGGTTATTGATGAGGAGCAAAAATTTGGCGTTTCTGTAAAGGATAAGTTAAAGACATTGAAAGAAAATGTAGATACACTGACCTTAACGGCTACTCCAATTCCCAGAACACTACAGTTTAGCCTGATGGCTGCCAGAGACTTATCTGTTATTACAACTCCCCCGCCTAATCGGCACCCCATAGAAACAAATGTCATTCGCTTTGATGAAGAAATTATAAGAGGTGCTATTTATTATGAAATTTCCAGAGGCGGCCAAATATTCTTTGTACATAACAGAATTGAAAATATTAAAGAAATTGCAGGATTGATTCAAAGATTAGTACCAGACGCTAAGATAAGTGTCGGGCACGGGCAAGTAGAAGGCAAAAAACTGGAAAATTTAATGGTCAACTTTATCAATAACGAATTTGATGTTCTTGTGACAACCACTATTATAGAAAGCGGATTAGATGTTACCAATGCCAATACTATTTTTATTAACAACGCCAATCACTTCGGATTGTCTGATTTACATCAAATACGGGGCCGTGTGGGTAGATCTAACAAGAAAGCGTTTTGCTATTTTATTACTCCCCCTTATCATATGATTACAAAAGATGCCAGAAAAAGAATTGAAGCATTGGAAGTATTCTCTGATTTGGGAAGCGGCATTCATATTGCCATGAAAGACCTGGAAATCCGGGGAGCAGGAAATTTACTGGGTGGTGAGCAAAGCGGCTTTATTAATGATATGGGTTTTGATACGTATCAAAAAATACTACAGGAATCCGTTGAAGAGCTTAAAGAGGGTGAGTTTAAAGAAATATATAATACCCATAATGATACTTCTAAAGAATTTGTAAAGGAAGTACAAATGGATACTGATTTTGAAATTCTCTTCCCGGACAATTATATCAATTCTATTACCGAGCGTTTGCGCCTATACAACGAATTAGCTACTATAGAGGATGAATTGACGTTACAGGGTTTTGAAGCTAAACTTACAGATCGTTTTGGAAAACTACCAGTTCAGGCAATTGATTTAATGAATAGCGTTCGGTTGAAATGGTTTGCCAGAAGCCTGGGATTGGAAAAACTGGTTTTAAAACAAAAACGTATGATTGGTTATTTTATTTCGGACCAGCAAAGCTCGTTTTATCAAACAGAAGTGTTTCAGAATGTATTAAAATATGTACAACAGCACCCAAAAAATTGTGTGATGAAAGAAAAACAAACAGCTAACGGTTTGCGATTATTAATTACTTTTATTAAAGTGGATTCGATAGAAGTTGCGCTGAAAATTATAAAAAACACCCGTTGTGCATTATGATTTAGGACAAAAAAAGTTGTTCATCTTACTGAAAATCAGTAAATTGATTTAATCACAAATCATTTATAATGAACAACTTAAATGCAAATTACGAAAGAATATTGGAAGTATTAAGAAAAATATCAAAAGAACAACTTTTAATTTATCAAAGGCGTGAACCTAAACTTAGTGATTTAGAACTCATCAGTTTAAGTTTAACGGTAGAATTTATGGGAATTGATAGCGAGAATGATTTGTTTAGGAAACTCCCAATTGCAATTTACCAGAAAATAGAACGAAGTGTTTATAACAAAAGAAGGCGTAGATTATTAGATCATTTGGACAGTATTCGATTAAAATTAGCTTCCTACTTTAATGAATTTGAGAATTATTTTATCGTTGACAGTATGCCTTTGGAAGTTTGCAAATTATCAAGAAGTTATCGTTCTAAAATCTGCAAAGAAACAATGCATACCTTTCCAGACAAAGGTTATTGTGCATCTCAAGGTACTAATTATTACGGGTATAAGTTGCACGCAATTTGTTCTGTGAGCGGTGTTTTTCAGAGTATCGATTTTAGTCCAGCATCTGTACATGATATCAATTATCTTAAAGCGGTTAAAATGCAGATTAAAAGCGCTACTTTAATTGGTGATAGAGGATATTTATCCGCAGAAGTTCAACTTAATTTATTTGAAACCTATGATATTAAATTAAATACACCAATGAGAAATAATCAAAATCAGTATAAGAAACAAGCTTATATTTTTAGAAAATCTAGAAAATGTATAGAAACTTTGTTCTCACAATTATATGACCAGTTTATGATTCGAAGAAACTATGCTAAAACTTTTGAAGGATTTAAAACAAGAATAATATCTAAGATATCTGCTTTAACTGTAATTCAATACATCAACAAATTTATCTTTAATAGAAATATCAACAATATTAAAATCAGCATTATTTAAAATGCACAACGGGTAAAAAACATGTAACTGAGAGTATATGGGTAACAATTATGTTAAACACCTTTCAGAGCTTATCTTAGCAACTTTATTTATAAGTACTTCAGGGGTTTTAGGAAAATATATTGCTATGCCTTCTGAGGTCATTGTATGGTTTAGATCTTTTTTTGCTTTTATCTTTTTGTTTTTGTTTTGTAAAATACGGAACATCCCTTTAACCATTTCCATAAAAAAAGATCACATTCCACTCATCATTAGCTCAGTACTTATGGCAGGGCATTGGGTTACTTATTTCTATGCTTTAAAATTATCTAATGTAGCTCTGGGGATGTTATCTCTTTTTACATTTCCGGTGATTACTGCATTACTGGAACCTCTCTTCTTAAAAACAAAACGCAATCCTATTCATATCATAATGAGTATTATCGTATTGACAGGTATTTACATACTAGCGCCTGATTTTAATCCGGACAGCTCTCAGGTTCAAGGAATTCTATTCGGTTTGTTATCGGCCGTATGCTATTCCATAAGGGTTTTAATATTAAAACAACATGTAAATAATTATCACGGATCCATGTTGATGTATTACCAAACCTTTGTAATTACCATTGTAATGACTCCTTTTTTATTTTTTATGAATTGGTCCGGATTTCAGTCCCAATTTCCATATTTAATTTTAATTGGAATTGTAACTACCGCTATTGGACATAGTTTAATGATATATGCTTTGAAGTTCTTTTCGGCAACAGCCACAACTATCATCAGTAGTATCCAGCCTGTTTTTGGAATTGTGTTTGCTTTTTTCTTCTTAGACGAAATTCCTCAAACCAATACTTATATAGGAGGATTATTAATTTTGGCTACCGCATTTACAGAAGGCATTCGGTCTACTAAGAAATAGTAAAAGAGGTTTTTTTGGAATGAAGAAGGTTGCATAGTGTCAAATGTTAAATTGTTTATTTAAAAGAAGTAGGTTAAAATATGGAAGGCAAGTATTTATAATAGGTTTTAATTATAAGACTACAGATAAAAATAAACTTACATTCGGTTTTTTCCATTAATTTTGCAACTCTGTTTTATATATAAAAAGAGTGTGCATATGTTTAACTTACAAATAGAAAAAACCAATAATCATACAATTATAAAATTTGTCAGCTCACAAATACTGGTAAATGGAGGGAGTTACGAATTCAACCATATAGACGAAGCAAAAAATTCACCTTTAGCACAGCAATTGTTTTATTTGCCTTTTGTAAAAAAAGTATACATTGCCGCAAATTTTATTGCCATACAGCGATATGATATTGTGGAATGGGCCGATGTACAAGAAGAGGTAAGAGAACAAATCAGCCTGTATTTGCAGGAAAGCAATATCGTTGTCAATGAAAATTCGGATACTAAAAAAGAACCTGTTGAAGTGTATGTTGAAATCACTCCAAATCCTTCGGTAATGAAATTTGGAACCAACAAAATATTAACGACCACTGATGTCGAATATAAAAACATTGACGAAGCAAGTGTTTCATCACCTCTGGCAGCATCTCTTTTCAATTTTCCTTTTGTAAAAGAAGTATTCATCTCAGATAATTATATTTCTATTTCCAAATACGATATAGTCTCATGGGATGAGGTGCATCCGGAACTAAGAATACATATCAAAAAGCATCTTCAAGTGCATACAACCATTATTCGGGAATCGCCCCAGCAAAAGTCAACTCAAGAGTTATCTTCTGAAGAAGAAACGATCAACTTAGAAGGAACCTCAGCAAAAATTGTAGCTATTTTAGATGAATACATCAAACCTGCTGTAGCATCTGATGGCGGAAATATTGCTTTTAAGGATTATGATGAAAACAGCAAAGCGGTAAGCGTTATTTTGCAAGGTGCTTGTAGTGGTTGCCCCTCTTCTATGGTAACACTAAAAAATGGTGTTGAAACCATGCTAAAAGAAATGTTGCCAAATCAAATAAGTGAGGTCCTTGCTATTAATGGCTAAGATAAAACCTACTTTTCTTTACTCATTTTCTAAAAAATCTGTAAACAAATGCCAAAAATAATCAAGCCATATAAAGATTCGGATTTAGGAAAAAAGGAGCAGGTTACAAAAATGTTTAATACCATTTCCGGAAATTACGACAGTTTAAATCGGGTGATTTCATTTGGAATAGATGTACGGTGGCGTAAAAAAGTAGTAAGTATCGTTGCTAAAAATAATCCTAAAACTATTTTAGACATTTCAACAGGAACGGGAGATTTGGCATTGATGATGTCCAAATTGAATCCCGATGAGATCATTGGTCTGGATATTTCAGAAGGGATGCTGGAGGTTGGGAAACAGAAAGTAGCAAAAGCAAATCTTTCCGACATCATTGATATGGTTATCGGAGATTCTGAAAATATGCCTTTTAAGGATAACTCTTTTGACGCTGTTACCGTAGCCTTTGGTGTTCGAAATTTTGCAAACCTTAACAAGGGGCTTTCCGAAATTAAACGCGTACTTAAACCCAATGGAATCCTTGTAATTTTAGAAACTTCCAACCCTGTCAAATTTCCTTACAAGCAAGGATATACATTTTACACGTCATTTATTTTACCCGTTATCGGCAAACTATTTTCCGGAGATAAAGCCGCATATTCTTATTTGAGTGCATCTGCAAATTCTTTCCCTTTTGGTGCTGCTTTTGACAATATTTTGCAAAAAAACGGGTTTATGAATACGAGATATACTCCGGTTACATTCGGGGTAGCTACTATTTATTCTGCAACAAAAAAACAATGAGTAAACGATTTTTAGTTTTTAGTTTTTGTCTTTTGTTTTCTTTCCAGGGGTTTTCTCAAACGGAGAAAGTACAATATCTCCCGGATTTTGACAAAAAATTATATCATTTCGGATTTTATTTGGGGATAAATCAAAACGATTATAAGATAGATTTACAACCCAGCTCTTTTTTAAATGCAGATATCCGGGTAAGCCCTACCACAGGTTTTAATGTAGGTTTAATCGCGGATTTACGGTTACATAAAAACATCAATCTTCGTTTTGAACCTGGTCTGATCAGCAATTCAAAAACAATTACATTCAACCATCTAACAGAAGCCAGAGATAATATAAGGGAAGTAGGGTCTACATACCTGCACTTGCCATTGGTTTTTAAGTTTAGCACAAATAGGTATAACAATATACGACCTTATCTGCTGGCAGGTATTTCATACGATTATAATTTTTCCAGCAATGAAAAAAATCCGGATGATAATTTTAGTGGAGAGTTTCGGTTGAAATCAAGTAATTTTATGTACGAGCTTGGAATTGGTATGGATTTTTATTTATATTTTTTTAAATTCTCTCCTTCTATTCGAGGAGTATTTGCCTTAAATAATGAAATCGTTAACGATAACCCTTCCAACGGGCCAAGCCCATGGACTTCACCTGTTGACTTCTTAGGGACACGAGGCTTTTTTATAAACTTTACTTTTGAGTAATTTGCCTTCTAAATTCGCTTACTAAAATTGCAGCAGCAGTAGCAACATTTAAACTTTCTGTTTGCCGTATACTTCCACCAAATCCGGGAATAGCAATACTATTTTTTACACGCTCTTTGATCTTCTCAGAAACTCCGTTAGCTTCACTTCCCATAATCAAGATTGCCTCTTCAGGGAATGCCGATTCGTATATATTTTCTCCCTTAATATCGGCTATAAAAACAGGCCTTTCGGATACTGCCAGATAATCAGCAATATCGGTATAATGTAGCTGAACCCTTTTTAAAGAACCCATACTCGCTTGTACAACTTTAAAATTATAACAGTCAACCGTATTTGTAGAACAAACCAGATCAGCAATTCCAAACCAATCACACAACCTGATGATAGTTCCTAAATTGCCCGGGTCATTGACCCCATCTAAAACCAGTGTTAATCCCGTGTTCTTTGAGTTAACAGTATCCGGGATTTTAAATAAACCTAACACTGCATTTGGCGATTGTGACCGGCTAATTTGTTTTAATTCGTTTTCGCCGACGAAAACCATCTTTTTCTCCTCCACTTGAAAGTGCTCTTTTCCAGTAGTAAATAAAGTATCCAGCTCAAATGATGAATTCAGAAATTCCGATACTACTTTTATCCCTTCCGCAACAAATAATTTATACTTGATACGATACTTTTTTTGCTGTAAACTTGTTATAAGTTTACGATGTTTTTTGGATACACTCATTTTACCCGGATAAACTGCTCAAAAATAGTATTTTTGAACTTGTATAGTGAATGCTTTTCATGAAAAAACTCTTTCTCTTTTTTTTGATATTAATGTACCTAACATCGTGTAGTTCTGTTAAGCGTGTTCCCGAAAAAAAATACCTGTTAACTAAAAATACTACATATGTCAATGGTAAAAAGAAAAATGATAAAGTACTAAATACGTTAATTCTCCAAAAGCCGAATAGCAAAACCTTAGGTTTGCCTTTGCCTTTATATTTTTATAATATAGGAAACAAAAACAATCCTCAAACTGCATCCGAATGGGGACGGAAAAGACCGAAAACATATCGTTTCATAAAAAATGTTTTCTCAGAGAAACAAAGTATTGCTTATGCCAATTCAATGATCAGGATAAACAATTGGTTTTTAAAAAATGGACAAACGCCTTCCATTATAGATAAAATAAAACTAAATAAAACTGTTAAAAATTTAAAAGCCTATTACAAAACCCAAGGGTTTTTTAAAGCATCCGTATCTGCTAAAATAGACACTCTTAAAAATAAAAAAGCAAACATTAATTATTTTATTAATACGGGAAATGCAACATTTTTAGATACGATTAACTATAAAATAGCATCGCCTGTTCTAAATGCCATTTATGCTAAAGAAAAAGAAAAAACATTTTTAAAATCCGGCGATCAGTACAATAACGAAAACTTTATCAAAGAAGCAGACAGGATTATTAAATTGTTTAGAAATAATGGAGTTTTTCATTTTTCTGAAAATTATCTGGGTTTTTACAACTTAGATTCTACAAATGCAAATTATAAAACCAATGTAGATTTGGTGATTTTAGGAAACAGAGTGGTTAGAAAAGACGGAAAGCAGATTTCAAAAGAATTTAAAGTTCAAAAATTAAGAAATATTAATGTTTTTACAGATTATACTTTTGCTAAAAAAAACGAACCTTACAGAGATGTGGTTCGTTATAAAGAGTACCGTTTTATTGCACATGACAAAATAACATACAATCCTAAATATCTGAGCCAATCTTTATTTGTAAAACCAGATGATATTTATAAAGATACCTTGAGAAATTTAACACGAAGGCATTTAAGATCGTTAAAAAATTTTAAGTCTGTTAATATTAGATTTGATACCGTAGCAAATTCCGATGACCAATTAGATGTAAATATATACTTAACGCCTATAAAGAAATACAGTTTTGGATTAGAGACAGAGTTGACCCATTCAAATATTAGAGATCTGGGTATTTCAGGTAAATTTTCCTTCATTAACAGAAATACTTTTAAGGGTGCGGAAATTTTTAAACTTTCTTTTTTGGGCTCTTTTTTTAATGCCTCTCAGGATGCCAATAAAAGCAGTAATTTTTTCAATTCATGGGAGATAGGGTCGGATATATCATTAGAAGTGCCCCGTTTTGTCGCTCCTTTTGGACTCAATAAATTAGTTCCGAAAAGGATGAATCCCAAAACACTGTTTTCATTAGGAACCAGCCTGCAAAAAAATATTGGTTTAGACAGACAAACCTTTACCGGTTTTATTGACTACAAATGGCAGTATACTCCTAAAAAAACAATACAATTAGAAATTTTTAACACCCAATATATTAGGAATTTAAATATTGGAAACTATTTTGATATCTACAATTCCGAATACATTAAATTAAACACTATTGCCAGAGTATACTATAATGATCCTACGTACCAATTACAAGGACCTGATGAGCCTGTGAGCTTTATGAATACTGTTCTTGCCGATACAAATTTTCAAAACTCAAACGCGTTACTGCATCAGGTAAATGCAAATATATTGGATAGATATAATATTATTACATCTGATTTTGTAATTCCGACCATAGCTTATTCATTTACCTATAACAATCAAACAAATTTTAAAGACAATAATTTCTCATTTTTTAAAATTCGTGTAGCAAATTCCGGAAATATCATGAGTTTATTTAGTAAAACAAATGCTAATAATAATAAAACAGTTTTTGAAATTCCTTTGGCTCAATATTTTAAAACAGATATTGAATACAAGAAATTTTGGGATACCCATGCAAATACTGTTTTTGGTATTAGAGTTTTTTTAGGAGCTATTTTCCCATACAACAATTCGGAACTTCCTTTTACAAAAAGCTATTTTGCCGGGGGGTCTAACGATATAAGAGCATGGCAAACATATGATTTAGGGCCTGGAAGAAGTTCTCCCGGATTAGAATATAATACCGGTAGTTTAAAATTGTTGACGAGTGCCGAATACCGATTTGATTTATTAGGTAGTTTAAAAGGAGCATTATTTGTAGATGCAGGCAATATCTGGGATATTACGAATGCTGTTTTTGAAAATAATGAAGCAACATTCAATGGTTTGCAATCATTGAACGACATTGCAGTAGGGTCGGGTTTTGGTATTCGTTATGATTTTAATTTTTTGGCTTTAAGACTGGATTTAGGTTTTAAGATGCATGAACCTTATCTGGCTAGTAACAAGTGGTTTAGAAACTATAATTTTTCAAATGCAGTATATAATATAGGGATCAATTATCCTTTTTAAATGATCCCTGATAAACTCGCTTAAACTTTTTGATGTACGTAAAAAGTTTGAACAAGCTCAATGTAAAGATTCGTGTTTTTTATATAAAATTGATTACTTTTGAGCCCTTTATTTAATATCAAAACTAAGAAAATGAATCATCTTGTAAAGGCGGGAGTTGCAACCGGTAAAGAAGTACAAACTATTTTTAAATTAGCCAAAGAGAAAAGTTTTGCTTTGCCTGCGATAAACGTAGTAGGCTCGAATACCATCAACGCTGTTTTGGAAACGGCCAAAGAGTTAAATGCTCCGGTTATCATCCAGCTTTCTAATGGAGGTGCCCGGTTTAATGCAGGTAAAGGTTTGACCAATGAACATCAAAAAGCAGCAATTGCAGGTGCTGTAACCGGTGCCAAACATGTACATTTATTAGCAGAAGCATATGGAGTTCCCGTAATTTTGCATACGGATCATTGTGCAAAAAAACTATTGCCTTGGATAGACGGTTTATTAGATGCAGGTGAACAATTTTATAAGGAAACCGGGAAATCACTATATAGCTCTCATATGATAGATTTGTCAGAAGAACCTATTGAGGAGAATATAGAAATTTGTAAAACTTATTTGGCAAGAATGAATAAAATGGGTATGACCTTAGAAATAGAATTAGGAATTACAGGCGGTGAAGAAGATGGTGTTGACAATTCTGATGTTGACGTATCAAAATTGTATACACAACCCGAAGAAGTGGCATATGCATATGAAGAGTTAATAAAAGTAAGCGATCAGTTTACAATTGCCGCAGCTTTTGGAAATGTACATGGTGTATACAAGCCGGGAAATGTAAAACTAACTCCCAAAATCTTAAAAAACTCTCAAGAATATATTTCCGAAAAATATCAGGTTCCTCATAATACCATAGATTTTGTATTTCATGGAGGATCGGGTTCTACTCTGGAAGAAATTAGAGAGTCTATAGGGTATGGAGTCATTAAAATGAACATCGATACTGATTTACAATTTGCCTTTACTGAGGGAATCAGAGATTATATGACCGGAAATATCGAATATTTGAAAACACAAATAGGCAATCCGGAAGGACCGGACCAGCCCAATAAAAAACATTACGACCCAAGAAAATGGCTGCGAGAAGGTGAAATCACATTTAAAAAACGCTTAAAAAAAGCATTTGAAGATCTAAATAATGTAAATACATTATAGTTTATAATATATTTACAACTCATTTAAATAAGATGCAATATGCCTTGGTTTAAAAGAAGCGATAAAGGAATCCACACTCCTACCGAAGATAAAAAAGATACTCCCAAAGGGTTATGGTATAAGACTCCCAGCGGAAAAATTATTGATACGGAAGAGCTAAAATCCAATTTATATGTGAGTCCCGAAGACGGATATCACGTCAGGATAGGGAGCAAAGAATATTTCGAATTATTTTTTGACAATAATGAATTTGAAGAACTGAACCCACAACTTATTTCCAAAGATCCTCTAAAATTTGAAGACACTAAAAAATACTCTGACAGAGTAGTCGCTGCACAGGAAAAAACCCAACTAAACGATGCTGTAAGAACCGCTGTCGGCAAATCTAACGGTAAATATCTGGTAATTGCCGCTATGGATTTTGCTTTTATCGGTGGATCTATAGGGAGTGTGGTTGGAGAAAAAATTGCAAGAGCTATTGACTATTCCATTAAAAATGACATTCCTTTTTTAATGATCTCAAAGTCCGGAGGAGCTCGAATGATGGAGGCTTCGTTATCACTAATGCAACTGGTAAAAACATCTGCTAAGTTGGCACACCTGGCCGAAGCAAAAATTCCGTATATTTCTATATGTACAGACCCGACTACCGGGGGAGCAACAGCTTCTTTTGCCATGTTAGGAGATATTAATATTGCAGAGCCAAATGCTCTCATCGGATTTGCAGGCCCGAGGGTTGTAAAAGACACTACCGGGAAAGATCTCCCCGAAAGCTTCCAACGCTCTGAATTTGTGTTGGAACACGGTTTTTTAGATGGAATATATGAAAGAAAACATCTAAAAAAACAGGTAAATTTATATATTGACCTCATTCGGAATCAACCTGTAAGAGCTCTGTAAGTCATCATATATGATTAAAAAGCAATTCTTTTTATTTATTACTACTGTCGTAGTAGTATGCATTGCCATTAGTAGTTGCAGTTCATTAAAAAAAGTAGCTTTTGAGGATTATGTAAATACCTCTACAAAAAAAATAAAACACCAAGTCAAGAGCACTTTTTCTATACATGACTTGGCTATTTATGCAAGTAATCAATTTGACGGAGCCAGGCTAAACAACATGACCAAATTAAATGACAGTACGGTTATTGCCCATATTGAACCTGAAAACACTCCGATAAACAACAGTGCTTACTATGCATTTGATATATGGTCTGCAAAGAATACCATTATTTATGTAAAATTCAAATACCCTGGTGAGTTTACCCATAGATATCATCCGAAAATTAAAAAAAATAATGTTTGGTCTGTATTAGATTCCAGCAATATCTTGATTGCAGACAAAAAGGAATACACTATTAAATTAAATCTTGAGGGTGAAAAAATTAGAGTAGCAGCTCAGGAAATACACGCTTCCTCACAGGTAAGATCATGGTGTACAAAAATTACGAAGGCATACAAACCACTTGTGAAATTAAAAAAAATCGGAACCTCTAAATTGGGCAGGGAATTACTTGTTTTAGATATTTATAAAGACCATAAAAAAAACAAACCCATTGTAGTGCTGCTCACCAGACAACACCCCACGGAGGTAACGGGATATTTTGCATTTCGGGAATTTGTAAACACCATTTTAACAGATACGCTCTCTTCAGGCTTTCTGAAAAAATATCGGGTTCTGGCCTTTCCTCTGTTAAATCCCGATGGAGTGGATCTAGGACATTGGAGGCACAATGCCGGTGGAGTGGACACCAACCGGGATTGGTCAAAATACAACCAACCGGAAATCAGACAGGTGGTTCGCTATATTACCAAACAGTATAAAAAATCCAAGGCCAACGTTATACTTGGTTTGGATTTTCATTCTACCTGGTACGATATTTTTTATACCAATAAGGAGAGACAAAATACATCGCTCCCGAACTTTATTACTACATGGTTTAATGGTATCGAAAATGACATCCCCGGCTATAAAGTTCGTGAAGCTTCCGGTAATAGTACAAAACCGGTTTCCAAAGGGTGGTTTCTATATAGCTTAAACGCCGTAGGAATTACCTATGAGATAGGCGATGAAACCCCATTTCCCGAAATACAACGCATTGGAAAAATATCTGCAAAACAGATGATGCAAATTTTATTGGAACAGTGAAATTTTACCTCCTTAGTGCTGCTATGTAACTCAAAAAAAGCTTTTAACAGAATGAAACCCGGATTAAGCATTAGAAAATCTATTACAGCTTGAAATCAATTCAAATACAAAATATATACCTATTTTGGCAAAGGTCTCATGAAATAAAAGTTATACCAAAAGAATCATAAACTCATCTTCCTCAAAAATAATGAAGCTGTTAAAACTCTGGGAAATTTTACAAAAGGTTGTTTTTCAATAAAATACCATTCATCTAAAAAAATAGTGTTTGACCTAAAAAAGAGGTGATGTTGGTCTAAAAGTTGCTTTTCTTACTGTATATCGGGTGTAGGTTTGTTTTCTCAAAATAACAATCAATGAGAACAATTATCATATACACACTGGCAATATTATTAGTTCAACTGGGACGGTCTCAATCGTTTTATGTAGGTTCGGGAGGTATTATCTCGATAAATTCAGGCAATGTACTATATATTGACAACAATGCCACTATCGATGCTTCGGGAACGATTACTGTTAAATCAAGTGCTACTACCAGTGCTTCTTTACTGGTAACCGGTAGTGCAACAGGAAATATTGCCTACAAAAGACATATTAAAGATACAGACTGGCATTTGGTAGCTGCTCCGGTAAGCTCTCAAAGCATCAATGACTTTGTAACCGATACCAGTAATAGTATCAACACAAGCGGTGCCATGTATGCTGTCGCTACCTATAACAATTCAAATACCAGCTCCAATCGTTGGGAGTATTATACTAATGCTCCAGGTGCAGGTAACTTTGTAAACGGAAAAGGTTATTCTACCAACAGAACAGCTATAGGAGACTATACCTTTGAAGGAGCAATGCCCAACTCGGATGTATCGGTATCATTAACCACTTCCAGTGGTAGTTTTTATTGGAGTGCACTGGGAAATCCTTTTCCTTCTTTTTTACCGGCTAACAGCGGTGCAAAAGCAAACAATATCCTTGACCAGAACAGTAGCGTTTTAGACCCGTCTTATACGGCCTTATACTTTTGGAACGGAGTAACCCCTATCAACCTGTTAACAATGCAAGTCCTGCATTACAGATTGCTCCCGGACAGGGTTTTATGGTAAAAGCAAAAGATGATAGTGAAACATTTATTTTTACAAAAGCAATACAAAACCACCAAAGCGGAACAGCTACCTTCTACAGAACAGCAAATACAACTCCAAGTATCGTTGTCAATTTAACGGTACCTTAAATAAACAAACCTCCGTTAAGTATCTTCAAAATGCAACCACCGGACTGAACCCAGGATACGATGCAGGAGCCTATGATAGCGGAAGTACAAACTTCTTTATAAACACACACCTGGTCAGTGATAGCAACGGAGTAGACTTTACCAGGCAATGTTTACCTGACAGTAATTACCAGGCAATGGTAATCCCATTGTCAATCAAGGCCAATGCCAACCAAACGCTTACTTTCAGTACCTCCACTGACAACTTACCACAAGATATAGATGTATATCTGCAAGATGTAACCAATAACACCTTTACAAAAATAAATGGAGAATCCCATCAAATTACCATTAATGAAACACTCTCAGGTATTGGAAGGTTCTATATACATACCTCTGCAGGAGAGGTTCTCAACGTAGAAGATAATACTGTAGTGTCCAATCAGGTAAGTATATATATGTCAGCTACCAATAGATTAACAATTACCGGACTGAGTCAAGGTACTGCTAAACTTAACATGTATTCAATCTTAGGAAAAAAGGTCTTACAAACTTCTTTTGAACAAAGTCCTACTCAACATATAACCATCCCCGAAACTATCAAAACAGGAGTATACCTGATTGATTTAAAAACATCATCAGGGAATCTACGAAAGAAAATAATCCTCGAATAAACAGATTTAAAATAAATAATAACACATAAAATAGATCATCATGAAAAAAATAATCGTAACTTTTACAGGAATTGCTCTCAATATTGCAACTCACGCACAGATTGGGGTACGAACAATGTCTCCGGCTTCTGCTGCTATGGATATAAGCAGTACCTCTAAAGGCTTCTTACTACCAAGAATGACAAAAACTCAAATAGATGCCATTGCATCTCCTGCCGAAGGACTTATTGTATATTGTACGAATTGCAATGCAAAAGGACTTTACCTTAACAATGGAAGTGAGTTTATAAATCTAATAAATGGTGCAAATATTTCTGCTCACAGTGTGGCTTCTATTGTCGCTGCATCTGATAATCCTGCAAATGGCAATCCGAGTATAGCTGATCTGACCAGTGTGGGTTTAACAAACCTGATAGCAACAAACCTCTCGGGTTATGAAGTAGCTATTGATGCACCTACTCCTGCTCCTACAACACTTGCGGAGCTACAAACCATTATTAATAATATAAACGCAAGTGATGCTGTTTTAGCTCAAATCGGTAGTGATGCGGATAGCGCTACTCAAAACTCAACAGTAACCATAGCACAACTAAATCAGATTATACCTGCTTTGACAGCAATAAATGATGCCAATGAAACAGCATATAGAAATTATATTGATGCCAATCCCAACAGCTTCTCCAGTCCTGCAACACAGGCAGAAGTACAGGCAATGATATTTTTAGTGAACACTCCAACAGTTGTCGGAGCCGGAGGTGCCATTTTTATGGACCGAAATTTAGGGGCTACTCAGGTTGCTACAAGTTCCGATGACAGTAATGCTTACGGAGATTTGTATCAGTGGGGTAGAAATACCGACGGACATCAGTTCAGAACGAGTAGTATAACTGCCGGACCTGTAGCCAGCGGTAATGAAGGTTCTGTTTTTATACTAAATGGTTCATATCCTTACGACTGGTTAAGTACACGTGATGATACACGTTGGAATGGCGCTACCAAAGGATCACATGACCCGTGTCCCGACGGTTTTAGAGTTCCTACCGAAGCAGAATGGCAAACAGAATTTGCGGCGTGGACTACCAATAATGCTGCAGGTGCTTTTAACAGCCCCTTAAAATTAACTACCGCAGGAGATCGTCATCACTGGCATCCTGGTATTGGAGTTGAAAATCTTCATTATGGTTTCTATTGGTCAAGTACAGCTAGTTTTAACTCAGGTGCAACTGCTAGTCTATTACAGTTCAATTCAAGTAGTGTAGTCATTAATAGTAATTACCGAAGAAGCTATGGTATGTCCGTACGGTGTATCTATGATCCAAATTAAGAAGATATATCTTGGCATCTAAAGTGTGCATTAGCATACTCCAAAAACTCAAAATAAAGGAGCTATCTGAAAAGGCAGCTTCTTTTTTTTGAATTGGTTTTTGATGTTTGTATCTTTTTGATATGAATAAAAAAGTAGTTTTTAGAGGTGCCTTTAATTCCTATATCTACTACATATAAAAATACTGCTCTGTAGGAAAATCTAAAAAGCAGTGTTTTTTGTAAATTATTTTAAATGTATAAAATAATAGGATTACCCAGTTAAGTAGCATAAACTCATCAGCGATTTCATGGGAAGCTTTATGAATATTGACCTAGAGTTTAAATGATTAAAATTTTGAAAACTAAACTTATAATTCATTATCAGTCATTTGAGAACTAAATGGGTAACTCTATAAAATAATATTATTTTTAATACAACTTTTTAAGGTCTTATAATTATAACTTCATTAGGGTTATTAATTCCTTCATTGTATTGTTGAGGTAAAAAAACATTACTGATGACTCTTCCTGCGAGTGAATTACAAATAATTGTATCAAGTCCTCCAATATCTACATTAACCAACTCGTCCTGTTGATTAATACGATAATGTGTGACAACCACCCTAGCATTTATTTGATGCGGATTTCTAATTTCAATGGATGGTAAATTTTGGATTGCTTGATTTGCTCCTCTTGTTAACGGATAATTTGGCATAATAATAATAAAATATAATAATGACCCGTTGTGCATTTTGATAAAATTCGTCAATTCGAGTAAATTTTTCGATTGAAAATAAGAAAAATTTGTATCGAGAACATATTTAGAGCAAAAATTCTATTCTCGATACGATTTTTCGTAGCTCAAAATCACTCGAACTGAGGTTTAAATTTACTTTTTAGTTCAAAATGCACAACGGGTAATAATGATTCCTACTCTCTCTAAAAATGGGCTTTTCGGATTTCGCCCTATTATATGGAATATAGAACCGTAGCTACTCATTCAACTATTCTCTATTGATTACAAACGTACCTATATCTGTTCATTCCACTGGTAGGGTATTTTCTAATTTTTAATAATTAAGAGTTTTTACCAGGTATCAAAATTTATTAAGTAAGTTCAGTCTTTTTATTTCAAATTATGAATTTTAATTGTTAAAAACCGGTTAAAAAAAAATAAAAATAAAATTTGGTTTGATAAATGAATAATATTATTAGACTTTATGATTAAAAAAACAATTTTATTTCTTATATATTAATAAACATTTATCAACATAAATATTAGCATTTACTTACATTTTTTAGATAATTCTTATTAATAAGAATATGTGCATATTTTATTATAGTAAAAGTTAATAAGCTACAAAAAATTGATTTTTAAAGAGTTATGTTTTGATAAATTGTTTATTTTTTTTAATAACCCATATATCAAAATTTTATAGTATCATTTTATGTTACTTATAAACAACTTATTATAAGCATTATTTTTTTCAAAATTCATATAAAAAATAAAAAATTATAATGTACATTGTTAATTACTTAAAAAGTAATGAAAAATAGACGCAATAGTTCAATTTGTTAAACGATGTATTATAACTTTTAGAGGTCAGTAGATAATTTCATAACTTGTATGTCAATAAAAATAGGGATTTTATGGAAATTTTCAAGGGTCAAAACTTTTTAGAGTTCGCTGAACGCTTTAAAACAGATGTAGATTGCAAAGCATATCTAGGTCAAATCAAGTGGAAAGAGGGTTATGTATGTCGTAAATGTGGTAATACCAGTTACCAAGTACGTAAGAACTTTTCAAGAACATGCAATAAATGTGGTGATACAGAAAGCCCAACGGCTAACACCATTTTTCACAGAGTGCGATTTGGTGTACGAAAAGCCTTTTTTATCTGTTTTGAAATGGCAACTACCACCAAGAGTTTATCAGCTACACAAATGGGTGTACGCTATGGTATTACAGAAAAGACAGCACGATTGTTTATGCTTAAAGTAAGAGAAGCTATGGCTTCTAGTAAAAATAACCCTATGGATGGTCATGTACAGGTTGATGAATTTGTGTTGGGTGGTTATGAGCAAAACAAGATAGGTCGTAGTTATGATGCTAAGAAAAAGAAGGCTATTACTGCTGTTGAGTTCACAGACCAGGGCAAAGTAAAGCGTATGTATGCTTTAAACATCAAAGATTTTTCTGCACAATCGTTGCAATATATGTTCATTAAGCATATTGATAGAAAGGCTCAAGTAATCACTCACAAATGGAAAGGCTACAGGCCTATTGCAAAAGCCTATAACATTACCCAGATTGATAGCGACAAAGGATTAAACTTTAAAGCCTTACATACGATGATTCATCAAATAAAATCATGGATTAGGACAACTTATTCTTGGGTAAGTGAGTTTAATCTAAACCGATACTTTAATGAGTTTTGTTTTAGAATTAATCGCTCGCAAAACAAAAACACAATATTCAATAACTTAATAACTAAAATGGTCATGAGTGATAAAATTTATCAAAGTGAAATTATATGTAACTAACTACTGACCTCTATAAACTTTTTTATGAAGATTGAGATTGTGATAACATATAGCATTTTCTTAAAGGTAAGGTAGCACGACTATAGTTTATTTTAAAAATGCAGTGAAGTGATCTATTTTGAAACGATTTCGAACTGTAATGAATTTTCTAATGCATCATCCGGGTTAAAAGATCAAATTACTCTTTTAGTACTCTTGTCTTTTATGGAGTCTTTGGAAGCTTTTATAGTCTCTGTATCTTTAGAAGTTTCTTTATCTAGAATTTTATTAATGGAAATAATAGTTACTACTGTTCCCGTAATAAAAATTAATAAGAATAAAGCTATTATTTTTTTAAGATTTCTCATTTTTTATATAAAGCTTATCTTTTAGTAAAGACGTTTGATTTTAACAAATGTTACATTTTTATTAGGTTTTTTTTAACTTTTTATATGTAAGCGAAAATTAAAATTTTAAATGAGTTCAAGTTATGTGTAAAGTTAAACCTGAATTATGTATCGTAGGTATCTTCTAAAAATTTTAGAAATCAAAAAAATGAGTTTTATGAGTAATTAATCTAAAGATAAAAATTCTTATTTTTCCGTGATTCTGGTGAATACTTCTTATTTTTGGTAATGAACCAATTAAGACTCATCTATAAAATTTTTGTAACAAAAAGTATTTGGATGCGTCGTACTAAACAACTTAAAAATTAACAAATCAATGAATAAAAGAATTTTAACACTGTTTTTAGTTTTTTTGACAGCATTTTTTTCAAGTGCTCAACAAGTTGAGTTTGAAGAATATGATTTAGATAATGGAATGCATGTGATTTTACATAAAGACGATTCGGCTCCTGTAGTCATTACCTCTGTAATGTATCACGTAGGCGCAAAAGATGAACAACCTGACAGAACAGGAATGGCTCACTTTTTTGAACATCTGCTTTTTGAAGGTTCTAAAAATATCGGTAAAGGAGAATGGTTTAAAATAGTGTCTGCCAATGGAGGCAGGAATAATGCAAATACTACTGATGACAGAACGTATTACTATGAAATATTTCCTTCCAATAAATTAGAGATCGGATTATGGATGGAATCCGAAAGATTATTACATCCCATAATTGGCCGGGACGGTGTGGATACTCAAAATGAAGTAGTAAAAGAGGAAAAAAGATTACGTGTTGATAATCAGCCGTATTCCAGATTATTGGAGAATGTAAAACTTCATATGTTTAAAAAACACCCTTATAAAGGAACGACTATTGGAAAAATGGAACATCTGGATGCAGCTACCTTAGATGAATTTTTAGCATTCAACAAAAAATATTATGTGCCAAATAATGGGACGTTAGTTGTTGCAGGTGATATCAATATTTTTGAAACAAAAAAAATGATTAAAGATTACTTTGGAGAGATTCCCAAAGGAAAAGATATTGTAAGGAATTTTCCAAAAGAAGACCCTATCACATCGCAAATAGATGCTAAAGCATACGATCCTAATATTCAATTACCTGCCATAGTGGCTGCCTATAGAACGCCTTCTATGAAAACGCGGGATTCAAGAATTTTAGATATGATTTCCAGTTATTTAAGTAGTGGTAAAAGTTCTGTTCTGTATAAAAAAATGGTCGATACTAAAAAAATGGCACTAGCTGTACAAGCAGTAAATTTGAGCCAGGAAGATTATGGAGTATATGCACTATTTAGTATTCCTCAGGGTGAAACTAAATTATCTGACCTGGTAAAAGAAATGGATGCTGAAGTTATAAAAATTCAAAGGGATTTGATCTCTGAAAAAGCGTATCAAAAACTACAAAATAAGTTTGAAAATAATTACGTGAATGCTAATTCAAGTGTAGAAGGAATTGCAAATTCTCTGGCACGTTATCATGTTTTATATAATGATACAAATTTAATTAATACGGAAATTGAAATTTACAGATCTATTACCAGAGAAGAAATCAGAGCAGTTGCTAAAAAATATCTAAACCCCAATCAACGATTACTCTTGGAATATTTACCAGAGGAAAAATAATACCAAAAGACATTTATAATTATGAAAACAAAAATCTTATTATTCGTAGCAATGCTGGCAATGTCTTTTACAGTAAATGCTCAGATTGACAGAAGTAAAATGCCTGAACCCGGCCCTGCTCCAAAGGTAAAACTAGGTAAAGCAGAAAAATTTAAACTGAAAAACGGGTTGACCGTAATTTTGGTAGAAAACCATAAATTACCGAGAGCTTCCGCAAATTTAACCATAGATAATTACCCTGTTTTTGAAGGGGATAAAGCCGGACTTACATCCATGACGGGAAGTTTAATTGGAAGAGGAACCACTCATATTTCTAAAGATGATTTTAATGAAAAAGTGGATTATATGGGAGCAAATTTAAATTTTTCCAGAAGGGGAGCTTTTGGTTCTTCATTAAAAAAATACTTTCCGGAAATTTTAAGTTTAATGGCAGATGGGGTTAAAAATACTGTTTTTACCCAAGAAGAATTTGATAAAGAAGTAAAAATAACGCTGGATGCTATAAAATCTAATGAAAAAAGCGTTACCACCGCCGCCAGAAGAGTCGAAGATGTATTAACATATGGTAAAGACCATCCTTTTGGAGAATTTACCACCAAAGAAACAGTAAAAAATATTACGCTTGAAGATGTTAAAAATGCATATGATACCTACTATAGACCAAATAACGGATATCTGGTGATTATCGGAGATATCAACCCTAAAAAGACAAAAAAATTAGTAAAAAAATTATTTGGTGATTGGTCTCCGGGAACCATTCCTTCATATATAATGCCCACACCTGAAAATGTAGAAACTACAGAAATAGATTTTGTTGATATGCCTAATGCCGTACAATCTGAAATTGCTGTCATTAACAATATTAATCTGAAACTAGGCGATGAAGATTACTATGCTGCTTTACTGGCAAATCAAATTCTAGGAGGAGGAGCAACAGCTCGTTTATTTCAAAACCTGAGAGAAGATAAAGGATATACGTACGGATCATACTCAAATGTAAGGCAAAGCAGACATGCAGGAACATTTAGAGCAACAGCAAGTGTTAGGAATGTGGTAACCGATAGTTCCGTAGTAGAATTATTAAAAGAAATTAATAAAATCCGATATCAAAAAGTAACCGAAAAAGAACTAAAAGATGCCAAAGAAAAATATATTGGCAATTTTGTAATTGATGTTCAAAAACCGGCTACTGCTGCCAGATATGCTTTAAATATTGAATTGTATGATTTACCGAAAGATTACTACGAAACCTATTTGCAAAAAATAAATGCAGTAACTGTAGATGATGTGCAGAATGCAGCGATTAAATATTTTAGAGGTGATAAAGCCCGAATTATAATTACCGGCAAAGGCATTGATGTTTTAAAGAATTTGGAAAAAAATTCCGATTATAAGATTGATTATTTTGATAAATACGGAAAACCTTCTGAAAAACCGGAAATGTCATTGCCAATTCCTGAAGGTGTGACTGCTGCTACTGTTGTTGATAATTATGTAAGTGCTATAGGAGGATCGGAAAAAGTGGCAACTGTAGAGACGTTAATGATTACGTCCGAAGCTAATGTAACAGGAGCACCGGCTCCCATTTCACTTATTGATAAAACGGCAAAACCCAACAAACAGTCTATCCTTTTATCTATGCTGGGAAATGTACTGCAAAAGCAAGTTTTTGATGGTGAAAAAGGGTATTCGGAAGCCAGAGGTCAAAAGAAAGATTTGGAAGGAGAAGATTTGGAGGAAGCAAAATCCGATACCACTCCTTTCTCCGATATGGCCTATGCAAAAGGAAATTTAAAAAGAATAGAGCCTGTTGAAGGTAAAAACGCCTACGTAATTGAAATTAACGACAAAGAAGTGTATTACGATGTAGTTTCAGGGTTAAAAATAAAAACGGTTCAAACTGCTAAAAGCCCGGATGGACAGGAGATAAAAAACGTTGTTTTATATGCGGATTATAAAGAAGTAAACGGAATTAAATTTCCACACAAAGTTTCTCGTTTTTTTGGACGACAAAAGATTGATTTTGTAACAAAAGAAATAAAAATCAACGAAGGAGTAACAGATGAAGATTTTAAGTGATTTTTTAGACACTACTTTAATTATGAATAGAGATCTTTACAAAATAGTGATATATTCTGTATTGAAATTGATTTGACTTCAAATTTCTTCCTTCCCGAAAATTTTCTTCGGGCGTTGAACTTTTTTGTCAAATCAATTCTGCAAAGGTCTCGAATATATAAACAAAAAACCGGAAGAATATTCACCTTTCCGGTTTTTTGTTTTGATTATTTTCCGGGGAAATCAGGTTTTCTTTTTTCTAAGAAAGCAGTAGTTCCTTCTTTAAAATCTTCGGTTCCAAAACAGTTTCCAAATTCCTTGATTTCGGTCTTAAAGCCATTGATACCATCTTTAAAGTGATCGTTTACGGATTTTATTGCTGCGCCAATTGCAACAGGTGAATTTTTCATTATTTTACCTGCCAGTTTTTCTGTCAGAGAAAGTAAATTTTCCTGAATAGTTAAATCATTGACTAGTCCGATTTTTTTTGCCTCTTCGGCAGTAATCATATTTGCAGTCATGATTAGTTCCATGGCTTTTCCCTTTCCTACCAGTTGTGGCAGGCGTTGAGTTCCTCCGTAACCGGGGATTACTCCCAGTGAAACTTCCGGTAATCCCATTTTTGCATCGTCAGAAGCAATTCTGAGATGGCATGCCATGGCTAACTCCAAACCTCCTCCCAGGGCAAACCCGTTGACAGCTGCAATCACCGGAGTTGATAAATTTGCTATAAAATCAAATAGGAGTTCCTGCCCCTTTTCGGCCAGTTTTTCTCCTTCTTCAACAGAAAAATGAGCAAATTCGGAAATATCTGCTCCTGCAACGAAGGCCTTGTCTCCACTACCTGTAATTACAATGACTCTAATAAAAGGATTGCTATTTAGGCTGTCAAAAGCCCGATGTAGCTCATGTATAGTAGCAATGTTTAACGCATTTAACTTTTTGGGTCTGTTAATAGTAATAATTGCCAATCCGCTTTTTTCTTCTACCAGGATGTTTTTAAAATTCATATTGCTAAAATTATTTGTTTTGAATACCAGTTTAAATACCTAATAGATTTTAAAGTTAAAAAAATTCACAAATTTTTAATGCTGCTTTTCTGGAGTTGCTACATTTACTGGTACAATGAATTTTATCATAAGCACCAAGCCCAGATTGGTTGTTATAACTTCCTGTTAACTGAAAAATACCACGTCCCCTGAATTTATAACCATCTCCGGTATTTACGTTTCCTAATTTAGTTCTAGTACTTCTGTAAGTATTATCGTCCCCGTATATAAAAAGTAGCAAAATAAAAAAAATTATTATTTTTCAATCTAAGGTAAATACAGCAGAAAAGTACAAACCTTTGAAATCCGTACTTAACCGCTATTTTTTATATACCGTGTTATGCCACGTTTATTATTCTTTTTTCATTTTAAATTTTTGATATAAATAAATTATCAAAATGGAGAATATTGAACTCAATGTGGAATGTAATATAAGTATACTTATTTCTTTTTCAAAGATAAAGATTGTTAAAATTGTATAAATAACAATAAATGTTATGAAAAAAATAAAATATCCAGCTTTTGTCATAATACTACAATTTTAAAAGAAATGATCCCATATCTGAGAAACTGCAGATGCTGCACTTCCTCCAGCAGCTCCACCAATAATAGCCCCAGCATATCCTACTTGACCTGCTCCAGGAACAACATTTACTATTGCTGCACCAACAGCACCTCCAACCGCTCCAGCAACATCTGCACCTGCCACATCACTCCAACTAAACCAACCTCGTCCTGAACGGTTACTTTCACTTGATAAGACCTGTTGCCAATCATCAATATTATCTCTCCAATACTCTAAAGAGGCTTTTCCTATTTCAGCACTAGCCAGAATTATTTGAGCATCTATTTCAGATAATTCATTTTGAGCAGTCTCTTCAATCAAATTTAGTTGATTGATTGTAGCACCAAAATCATTGGGAGCATTGTTCAGAGAAATTTCAACTTCATTTAATAATTCAATAACTTCATCTGATAAATTATCTGAATACTCTTCAATTACGGCTTGAATAGGAGGCACAGAATTAGAACTACTCCTTTCTGTCATTCTTTTGTCATAAAAAAATCTCTCTACCTCCTTTTCTGAATATTCTACTGCTATCTCTTTACCTGTTTTATATGTGATAGAGTAAAATGAATTTAGTTCTGAATTTATTAAATCATCTATATTAGCTTTATTTTTATTAAATGATACATCATTATTCTTTAATCCATTTAGAACATAATCCATTGCTTTGTTATGGTCTTGAGCTAACTTTTTAAACTCATTTAAAGATAATAATTCAGAGTCATTTTTCCGTATAGAACTATTTTCTTCACTACAAGCAAAGAGTGTTAAACTTAAAATGATAGCAAATGCTATTTTAGATAAATGTTTCATCTTTATTTAGTTTTAGAGGAAAAATCTTTTTCATTTATTTTAAATTTTTCTGGTTATACAAAATTTGAATTATTCGACATTCAATCGGTTTACTCTATTTTTATCAAGTGGTTTTTCCGATTTCACATATTCCACTCACTTAATTTTAAGGTAGGTGGTCAACCTGTTTTTTTACCGTTATGTTTGTTTTATGTCTCGTCCTAAAATAGGGCTACAGTTAATTATTAAAATTTATGCTACATTTTTGTGCACGTAATTAGGTGTTTTATAATCTAAAGATAAATGTAATCTTTTATTATTATATAATTTGATTGCATTTTTTGTTGCTTTTTTGGCGTGATTGATATTTGTAAATGTTTGGTCGAGGAAGAATTCATCTTTTAAAATTCCGTTAACTCTTTCGGCCATTGCGTTTTCGTAGCAATGATTTTCTTGGGTCATACTGATTTGTATCTTTTTTCTTTTCAAAATTTGAGTATAAACATTGCTACAATATTGTATTCCTCTATCAGAATGATGTATGATTTCTTCGGTATTTTTAGTTTGATAAATAGCTTTATTTAAAGCTCTAACACAGCCTTTAAGTTCTAAACTATCACTAATATCATAGCCTACTATTTTTCTTGAATACATATCAGTAATAAGTGCTAAATAACAAAATCCATTTATAGTTCTTATATAGGTAATATCCGAAGCCCAAACTTGGTTAGGTCTATTAATGATCAGGTCTTTTATGATATTTTTATATTTATAAAAACGATGGTAAGAGTTGGTTGTTTTAGAAGAATATTTTTTCCTTCTAATTAACAAATTATTTTCTTTTAAGATTCTAAATAACTGGTCTCTACCTATATTTATATTCTGTTTCCTAAAATCATTATGTAAGGATTTCATTAGCTTTCTAGTACCTTATCTGGGTAATGTTTTCCTGCTTTTTTTAACAAGCATTATTACATTTTGTTCTATTTGTTTTTTAAGAACAAACCTTTTTTGATATTTGTAATAAGCATCTCTTTTTAACTCGAAAGCATTACAAATAGTAGCGATGGCGTACCTTCTTTTTTTTCTATTAATCGGTGCTATTTTCATTAAGGCTTTATGTTTAAGTTTTTTTTTAATTCTTCAACATTTTTATAGCCAAGATTTTCAGCAGCTACTTCAAGATAACTATCATTCACAAGTTTATCTAGATCCTTTTTAATAAGAAGATCTTTGAGTTGTTTTAGCTCTTTTTGAAGGGCTTTAATACGGGATAATTCGTCGTCTGTTTGCACGGTTACACGGGTGTTCATTAAATCTTTACGGTCATATTTTTTAATCCATACGTTTATCGTACTAGATTGTATGCCGTAAGTTAAGGCAATTTGTCTTTTGGAATGGTTTCCTTTGGTAAGTTCTGCTAATACTTTGAGTTTAAAACTCTCACTATAACGTCTTACATATCCATCATTTTTATACATATACTTGTTGTTTTTTGTATACATATTTCAGGACGGGTCATTAATGTGGCTAACGGTTTTGTATACGAAAAGTAGCGGGCTTAAAAGTGCTAACTTTTCAGTTTTGTACGGAGTTTCAATTTACGGAATCAATTTTAAATGATGTACTGTACTTAAACCGCTATTTTTTATACCGTGTTATGCCACGTTACTTTCACCTTTCCTTCTGGTCTTGATGTTTTTAATATGTATTTTTATGAAAACTATTAATGATAGTATTGCTAAAATAGGTGCAGATATTTGCCAATAAAGCACTTCTTTATTTTGAATCTCAGAAATTATTAATTTTCTAATAAAGATAGAGAATACTAAAATTTCAATTATCATAATAATTGCTGTTAAAAAGGGGAATTTCATAATGTTTAGCTGTCCTTTTTTTACTGATTCTTTTTGATAAAGTGATAAAAAAAGACTTCCAATTAAAATGGATAAAAAGAAAGAGTTTGAATATTTGAAAAAGTTCAGTTCTTTATTGTGACTATAAATAAAATAGACATATATTAAAGCTATCAATAAACACAAAAAAAACAGGGCTTGAATTATATATTTAGGTAATTTAATCATGATATGAATATTATTTATTACATGTATCCGGCACATTCAGTTATTACATTATAGCTAGCCGAAGCCAAACCAATAAGAGCTATTGCACATAAAAATACTGTGGCGCAACCAGCTACAAATCCAATAAGGGCTGCAACCCAAATTAAATAAGCAAGAAGACAACTCCATGGTCCTCTAGCTTGAAATTGATTATTATCGAAAATTTCTGAGTTTTCTTCGTTCGTAATTTTCAATGAACTTGCAATTTTATTGAACTTCTCAAACTCAACATCGGACAGGTTTCTTGATATAATGTCTTGTTCAAATTCATCTATTGCTATTTGGAAGTTATCAGTCTCAGTTTTATCAGCAAAACTTCTTAGATCTTCTACATCTTGGTTCGATAACAAACCTTCATTTACCACAAAAGATTTAATATCTTTAATATCTGTCTTAGTAAATAAGGCTGTTAAAATGTGGTCTGGAATAGCTAAATTAGATCCATATTCATTGTTTAAAGTTGCTAATAAACCTTGCCCAAATTGTAATGATTTATCATTATCAGAGTTTTTGAAATCAATATTTATTAACTCAATGTTTCGCTCCTTAAAAGCTTTATACAAAGCATAATTGAAACTTCTCGGCTTATTTAATTCATATTGCTCACAAGAAAAAAACAGTACTAATCCAGCTAACAATAATGCTAGATAAGGTTTTCTAAAAATTTTTAAAATATTCATAATACTTAATTTAGGGGAAAAAATCTTTTTCACTCATTTAGATTTTTCCAAGTTAATAAAATTTTCTTTTTCTACTCTTTCGATTTTCGTAACTCGGTTTACTTTTTCTTTTATTTCGGTTTCAACTTTCACATTTTCGATTTTGGATGGTCAGTCCGTTTTTGACCGCTATGTTTGTTTTATGTCTCGTCCTAAAATAGGGCTACAGTTAATTATTAAAATTTATGCTACATTTTTGTGCACGTAATTAGGTGTTTTATAATCTAAAGATAAATGTAATCTTTTATTATTATATAATTTGATTGCATTTTTTGTTGCTTTTTTGGCGTGATTGATATTTGTAAATGTTTGGTCGAGGAAGAATTCATCTTTTAAAATTCCGTTAACTCTTTCGGCCATTGCGTTTTCGTAGCAATGATTTTCTTGGGTCATACTGATTTGTATCTTTTTTCTTTTCAAAATTTGAGTATAAACATTGCTACAATATTGTATTCCTCTATCAGAATGATGTATGATTTCTTCGGTATTTTTAGTTTGATAAATAGCTTTATTTAAAGCTCTAACACAGCCTTTAAGTTCTAAACTATCACTAATATCATAGCCTACTATTTTTCTTGAATACATATCAGTAATAAGTGCTAAATAACAAAATCCATTTATAGTTCTTATATAGGTAATATCCGAAGCCCAAACTTGGTTAGGTCTATTAATGATCAGGTCTTTTATGATATTTTTATATTTATAAAAACGATGGTAAGAGTTGGTTGTTTTAGAAGAATATTTTTTCCTTCTAATTAACAAATTATTTTCTTTTAAGATTCTAAATAACTGGTCTCTACCTATATTTATATTCTGTTTCCTAAAATCATTATGTAAGGATTTCATTAGCTTTCTAGTACCTTCTCTGGGTAATGTTTTCCTGCTTTTTTTAACAAGCATTATTACATTTTGTTCTATTTGTTTTTTAAGAACAAACCTTTTTTGATATTTGTAATAAGCATCTCTTTTTAACTCGAAAGCATTACAAATAGTAGCGATGGCGTACCTTCTTTTTTTTCTATTAATCGGTGCTATTTTCATTAAGGCTTTATGTTTAAGTTTTTTTTTAATTCTTCAACATTTTTATAGCCAAGATTTTCAGCAGCTACTTCAAGATAACTATCATTCACAAGTTTATCTAGATCCTTTTTAATAAGAAGATCTTTGAGTTGTTTTAGCTCTTTTTGAAGGGCTTTAATACGGGATAATTCGTCGTCTGTTTGCACGGTTACACGGGTGTTCATTAAATCTTTACGGTCATATTTTTTAATCCATACGTTTATCGTACTAGATTGTATGCCGTAAGTTAAGGCAATTTGTCTTTTGGAATGGTTTCCTTTGGTAAGTTCTGCTAATACTTTGAGTTTAAAACTCTCACTATAACGTCTTACATATCCATCATTTTTATACATATACTTGTTGTTTTTTGTATACATATTTCAGGACGGGTCACACGATTACACTACAAAGGTGAGATAATTTTTAACGTAAATCAATCCCCTTTAACAATGAAATTTAAAACTCACCCTTTTCAGGTAGGTATTTATAAAATTTAACTTTTAATTTCTCTAAAAATAATGCTTCTTTCTTATTGAACTCGTTTAGACTTTTTGTATTTTAAGTCATTATGAAAAACTTGGGGCTTTCTAACTTTAAACTTTTATATTTTCCAACTTTATATTATTTTTAGTTTAAGTTTCTTTTTTCAATAAAAAACCGTCTTAAAATTAAGCTGCATTCATCTTCCAATACGCCGTTTACTACTTTTGTTTTCGGATGCAGTTTTGTATTCAGACGAGAAAAGCCTCTTTCCGGCTCTGAAGTTCCGTACACAATTTTACCTAATTGTGCCCAATAACTGGCACCGGCACACATTTGGCAAGGCTCCAAAGTTACATATAAAGTACATTCTCTTAAATACTTACCCCCTAGAAAATCTGCCGCAGCAGTAAATACTTGCATTTCCGCATGAGCCGTAACATCGTTTAATGTTTCCGTGAGGTTATGTCCTCTTGCAATAATTTGATCTTTTAAAACAACAACCGCACCTATAGGAACTTCTCCCTTATCAAAAGCATATTGTGCTTCCTGCAAAGCTTTTTTCATAAAATATGTATCATCAAAAGGAATTAACATCATTTTTAATTATGAAACTCACTTCATCAATAATACAAAAAGGATTTGAGTTGTAAAACCGTATTTTTGTAATATGTCAAAAAGCTTGTTAGATACCATAACATATCCGTCTGACTTAAGAAAATTAAAAACAGACCTATTACCTCAATTAGCCAGGGAGTTACGTAGATTTATTATTGATGTGATTGCTACTAAAGAAGGGCATTTAGGTGCAAGTTTAGGAGTCGTGGAGATCACAATAGCATTGCATTACTTTTTTAATACCCCTGATGACCTATTGGTCTGGGATGTAGGCCACCAGGCTTACGGGCACAAAATTTTAACAGGCAGAAAAAATAGTTTTCACACCAATCGCCAATTGCATGGCATTTCAGGTTTTCCAAAACGGAGCGAAAGTGAATTTGATGTTTTTGGCACCGGCCATTCTTCTACCTCTATTTCCGCAGCTTTAGGAATGGCCGTAGCTTCCAGCTTAAAAGGTGAAACGGAAAAACAGCATATCGTAGTTATCGGAGATGCTTCCATTGCAAGCGGAATGGCTTTTGAAGCTCTAAACCATGCCGGTGTTTCTAATGCTAATTTGCTAATTGTTTTAAATGATAATGCTATAGGAATAGACCCTTCGGTAGGTGCTTTAAAAGAATATCTGGCAAAAATTAAGACAGATAAAACTGTTGCTAAAAATAATCCTATAAGTGCATTAAACTTTGGTTATGCTGGTCCCGTTGACGGGCATAATATGGATAAACTGGGTGCCGAACTAAAACGATTAAAAAAGATAAAAGGGCTCCGGTTCCTACATGTTGTTACTACAAAAGGAAAGGGCTTACAAAAAGCCGAAGAAAACCAGATTCAATATCATTCCCCCGGAAAGTTTGATAAAATTTCAGGTGAAATAGTAGTAGAATCAAAAGAAGATCATTTTACAAAATATCAAGATGTTTTTGGAAAAACCCTAGTTGAATTAGCCAAAGAAAACGAAAAAATCATAGCCATTACCCCTGCTATGCTAACAGGCAGCTCTTTAAACCTGATGATGCGGAAATTCCCCGAGAGAACTTTTGATGTGGGGATTGCCGAACAACACGCCGTAACATTGGCAGCAGGATTTGCTACCCGGAAAATGGTTCCTTTTTGTGTCATTTACTCCACATTTTTGCAAAGAGCATATGACCAAGTTATCCACGATGTTGCTTTACAAAATTTACCGGTAATTTTTTGCATAGACAGGGCCGGTTTAGTAGGTAGAGACGGGGCTACACACCATGGCGTTTTTGATATTGCCTATTTAAATTGCATTCCAAACCTGATCATTTGTGCACCAAGAAATGAAATTGAATTTCGAAATATCTTATATACGTCACAATTAGGGATAGATCATCCGATTGCAATTCGCTATCCCAGAGGAAAAGGAGATATTAAAAATTGGAGGCAACCATTTAAAAAAATTAAAACAGGAACAGGAGTTTGTTTAAAAGAAGGTAGAAAAGCAGCTGTGCTGTCAGTAGGAACCATTTCAAAAAATATAACACAGGCTTTTGATTTACTCGATTCGAATATTGATATTGCTCATTATGATTTACGCTTTATCAAGCCACTGGACGAGGCTTTGTTACATGATATCTTTAAAAAGTTCGAGATACTTATAACCATTGAAGACGGGGTTATGAAAGGAGGGTTTGGTTCCTCCGTTTTAGCATTTGCTTCACAACATAAATACGATGCTTCTATAGATATCTTAGGCATTCCGGATGTATTTGTAGCACACGGAACCATTTATGAATTACAAAAAATTTTAGGATTAGACCCTCAAGCAATTGCAAAAAAATTACAAAAAATAGTTAGCAGATAAAAAAACTATTTTAGTTGCTAACTATTTACAGTTACTCTATAATCATTTTTCTTGAAGATTTCTTTTTATTTTCGTCAGTTAGGTTTATGATATATATACCTGAAGTAAGGTTCACAGAAATTTGTTGATTGCTATTGCTGTCGAAATCTATATCAGCAGTATATACTTGCTTTCCTGAGATATCATATATACCCACTTTTGATTTTCCTAAGGTGTTTTTTGCAAATAATGTAAAATTTCCTTTAGATATAGTAGGGTATATGGTAAACGATTTCTTATCTGCTAAAACCTCATCAACAGAGGCGGAAGCTGCTGTAAAATTAGCAGTAAACATTCCCCTGCCATGTGTTGCTGCCAGAACTAAATTATCACTCTCCCTGTATTGCAACATGTCTACTCTCACATTTCCCATATTTGTAGCAACAGGTTCCCAAACGACAGACCCTGCAGTTATGTCAAGCGTTCTCCACATACCCACCTCGGTAGCCAATAATACCTCTTTTCTGTTTAAGGGGTTAAACAAAGCCCACCGTACCGGCATATCAGGTAAGTTTCCTTCTTTGTCTTGCCATGTAGTACCTCCATTATCAGAATACCAAACACTTTGAACTCCATAATTTGAATACGTCAACAACAATTCATCATCTGATGCGCCTATTTCCAAACACGAAACAGCACCTGAAATCACATTAGAATTAGAAATATTCGTAACGGTTCCGTCAGATGTTCTTTTGATCAACTGATTTCCCAGTGTACCAAAAAACACGGCCCTGTTAGTTTCATTATAAGGAGACACTCTAACATACGTTGTTGCGGTTGTTAACTCAGGTATTGAGAGGTTTTGAGTAGTCCCTAAAAAAGTATTTCCCGAACCTTGTGAGTTGTTATCTGTATTAAGTCTTGTTTCAGTTATCATTCCTACTGCCTCATATGAGTATAAAATATTATTTACATCATCATAATCTGCCGGGTTGATAAAGCTTCCAGAGCCTGAGTTTAACCGTACCCACACCGGGGATCCACTCGTATAATCTAATAGGAAATAAGCATTTCCGGTGAATGATACAATTCTATATAATCCATTTGCACCATCATCTAAGGTTTGATCTATAAAACAAAAACCTCCATCTCCTCCCCAAATTTCATTCGTACCACCGAAACCTTGTTGAGAAAATAACTGAGTTCCATTGTCTTGAGTTCCGCCAAGAAAACCGTTTGTATTTACCGGATCTATAGCTGCAGAATAAAACTGAGTAATATTAAAGTGTGAATTTCTGGGAAATATACCTGTTACATACGCATTAGGTCCGGAGGTAGGAATCATCGATAAATCCGGACAATAAAATATACCTCCATCGGTGGCAAAAATTAGCTGATCGTTATGATTTGGTCTAAAAATGATATTATGATGATCTGCATGTACAAAACTTACCGAAGCATCCCTTGTATTACTCCAACTGGAGATTTTTAACCAGCTTCCCCATCCCTCAGTTGTTTTAAAAGCATTTACTCCGCCGATATAAACTTCATCTTCATTTCCCGGATTTACTGCAGCGATAAGATCATACCATGCCTGATTTCGTGTAAAATCTGCTGCCGGAATTGAACTGTCTGTCTCGTCCTAAAATAGGGCTACAGTTAATTATTAAAATTTATGCTACATTTTTGTGCACGTAATTAGGTGTTTTATAATCTAAAGATAAATGTAATCTTTTATTATTATATAATTTGATTGCATTTTTTGTTGCTTTTTTGGCGTGATTGATATTTGTAAATGTTTGGTCGAGGAAGAATTCATCTTTTAAAATTCCGTTAACTCTTTCGGCCATTGCGTTTTCGTAGCAATGATTTTCTTGGGTCATACTGATTTGTATCTTTTTTCTTTTCAAAATTTGAGTATAAACATTGCTACAATATTGTATTCCTCTATCAGAATGATGTATGATTTCTTCGGTATTTTTAGTTTGATAAATAGCTTTATTTAAAGCTCTAACACAGCCTTTAAGTTCTAAACTATCACTAATATCATAGCCTACTATTTTTCTTGAATACATATCAGTAATAAGTGCTAAATAACAAAATCCATTTATAGTTCTTATATAGGTAATATCCGAAGCCCAAACTTGGTTAGGTCTATTAATGATCAGGTCTTTTATGATATTTTTATATTTATAAAAACGATGGTAAGAGTTGGTTGTTTTAGAAGAATATTTTTTCCTTCTAATTAACAAATTATTTTCTTTTAAGATTCTAAATAACTGGTCTCTACCTATATTTATATTCTGTTTCCTAAAATCATTATGTAAGGATTTCATTAGCTTTCTAGTACCTTCTCTGGGTAATGTTTTCCTGCTTTTTTTAACAAGCATTATTACATTTTGTTCTATTTGTTTTTTAAGAACAAACCTTTTTTGATATTTGTAATAAGCATCTCTTTTTAACTCGAAAGCATTACAAATAGTAGCGATGGCGTACCTTCTTTTTTTTCTATTAATCGGTGCTATTTTCATTAAGGCTTTATGTTTAAGTTTTTTTTTAATTCTTCAACATTTTTATAGCCAAGATTTTCAGCAGCTACTTCAAGATAACTATCATTCACAAGTTTATCTAGATCCTTTTTAATAAGAAGATCTTTGAGTTGTTTTAGCTCTTTTTGAAGGGCTTTAATACGGGATAATTCGTCGTCTGTTTGCACGGTTACACGGGTGTTCATTAAATCTTTACGGTCATATTTTTTAATCCATACGTTTATCGTACTAGATTGTATGCCGTAAGTTAAGGCAATTTGTCTTTTGGAATGGTTTCCTTTGGTAAGTTCTGCTAATACTTTGAGTTTAAAACTCTCACTATAACGTCTTACATATCCATCATTTTTATACATATACTTGTTGTTTTTTGTATACATATTTCAGGACGGGTCAGTCATTAACATCATTCGGTCCTGAAAAAGAGGTCCAATTTTGTCCTGCATCCGATGATCTTACAAATTCTCCAAATACATTCTCATTTGTAATCAAAGCATAGACAACCGAAGCATTGGAAGGTGCTAAAGCGATTTCTACACGACGCGGCGTTGTAACTGTGCTCGTATACCGAATTGTCCAGGTAGTTCCGTCTGTAGAAGAAAGAATATTTCCGACGGCATCGCCTGCCCAAATTGTATTGTCAGCTGCAATTTCCAAATCTCTTACAGGAACTTCCGAAACGTTTGCCCAGGTAGTTCCTCCATCAGTAGATCGGAATAGATCCGTCCCTGACGAACTCGTATTTTGAGAGTCTCTCATACTGGCATAAATAACAGCAGATCCACTTTCATTTCTTACTACTATATCATAGACAAATTCAAAATCTGTAGTAGACGCCAGATTAGTCCAGTTAGTACCTCCATCTGTACTTTTCCATATACCCCCTCCGTTTATAGCGTCAATATTTCCCCAGCCTTCTCCTGTTCCGGCATAAAAAGTCATTGTATTGACAGGGTCGTACGCTAACGCCGATATGGCAAAATTGGACATATTTGGACTTACTTGTGACCAAGTAGAAGCTGCACTGGTAATATCATTATTCATACAAATACCTCCTCCTACTCCTCCGGCAAAAACTCTTGTGTTTGTATTATCATTAGGATCAAACATTACTGCCCTCGTTCTTCCCGCTACTTCTCCGGGACCTCTGGACTCCCAATTAAAATCAGTATTTCTGTTTGTTTCATTAAGTTGATTCGCAATGTTAATAGCATGTATTAGTTTATCTTGAGGAACCGTTCTTGTTTCCGGATCCATTGTTCTCAAAAAATCTTGTTCAAATGCCAGGTCCGGTCGATCTTTTTTTGGAATCTTTTTTAACTCTCCTTTAGAGATTATTTTTCTTTTTGAATATGGATGGTTATTTAAATATTCAATAAAGGCAACTCTCTTTTTTTCTTTATGGTTTTCTCTATTGATAATATAAAGGGTACTTACCCCCAGAAAGACCATTACAAATAGTAGTACTTTTTTTCTCATTTTATCTATTTAAAAGTGTTTTCAGCAAATACATTTACGTTTTCTAACATTAAATGAGCATACCTTTGATTTTTTTATGGCGTTTTGTAGCATAGCTGTCTGACATTCTTGACACATAAGTACAAATCATAAGTAGCATGGTATACACATCGCTATGAATAACTCTGAATTCATAAGGCAACAAGTTCAGCATAAGTCTATCATAATTAGATGCGGTTCCCGAATATTCATTATGTACTGCATTTATAAAGACATCTAATAAGTCTGCAATAATTTTATATCCTCCCACTTCTTTTTCTACAACTTCATTGCTCAAATAAATTTTTCGAATACTTATTTTAATAATGTCGTTAATTTGTGCCTCATACTTACATTTGTTCAGCAAAGATTTTTCAAAGCCCCCTTTTAGAATTGCGGTTTCATTCTCTAAGAAAATAGCAACGGCTTCATTAATCAATGTATTAATAGCTAAAGCTCTTAAATAACTTACACGGTCTTTTTTAAATTTTAACAAATGGTACTTTTTAGTATCAATAGTATCTTTCACTAATTTGATTAGGTACTCCAAAGCAAATGCTTCTTCAATCAATCCTAAGTTTATTCCATCCTCAAAATCGATAATGGTATAACAAATATCGTCTGCCGCTTCTACCAAATAAGCCAGGGGATGCCTATAGAACGAAATAGTATCTGCTGTCGATTTTTGCTGTAATCCCAAATTGTTTGCAACATCTAAAAAAGCAGCTTTTTCCGATTGAAAAAAACCATACTTTTTGTCTGCAATATGTGTTGTGGGTCTTTTAGGTAATGATTCTTTCGGATATTTTAAAAAAGCTCCTAAAGTTGCATAAGACAAGCGCATACCTCCGGAAATCCCTTCCCTTTTTTCTGTCAAAATTTTAAACCCGTTTGCATTCCCTTCAAAATCGATTAAATCCTGATACTCTTTATCTGTTATATCTGATTTGTATTTTAATCCGTTTCCTGTTTTAAAATATTCGCCAATTGCTTTTTCTCCGGAATGGCCAAAGGGAGGGTTTCCAATATCATGCATTAGTGAAGCCGCCGCAACGATTGCGCCAAAATCATTAAAGGTATATCCTGCGGTTGTTAAATGCGGATATTTCTTTAACAACTCTTTTCCTACTCTTCTTCCTAAGGTTCTGCCCACAACAGATACTTCCAAACTGTGAGTCAGTCTGGTATGTACAAAATCGGTTTCAGATAGTGGAATAACTTGTGTTTTATCCTGTAAACTCCGGAATGAGGACGAAAAGATGATTCGATCAAAATCTACATCAAAACCCAATCTGGTTTCATCTTGTGCCGTTCGTTCTCTTTTTTGTGTATCTCCAAATCGTTTGAGAGAAAGGAGTTGTTCCCAATTCATATATAGTCTTTATTTAAAGAGAGCATTAACAATAAAGCTCCACAACCATTTTTTACATCTTTTTGCTTAAGAAACAGAATCATAAAACTAACTTTTTTCAAAGTATGCTACTACTACACAAAAATCATGAAATTTTTTGACTATTTTTTTGTTTTTGAATCTATTTTTAAAAAAAATATAAAGCCCATACGGTTTTGTATGGTTTTTAATCCAGTATGACGGTTTTTAATGGAGGTTTTTTTTGTATGCTACTGAACTCATTTAAACTTTTTCAATTTGCTAAAAAATTGCTGTTTTTAGCTTTTTCCTCTTCCGTAGCGGCTGCTATGCAACTCAAAAAAGCTAAAAACTTCTAATGTTCGCTTAAATCCAAAAAGTTTAAATGAGTTCACTTAGAAAATAGGAGCTGTCAAAACCTCTATTGAACCATCACTATTAAAGTATGAAAACTTCAAAGTTAAATCGAATTTGTATCTTGTAATATTATTTTATAAAATCACAATGAGGCCTATCACTATCTTTTTTTTTACTTTCTTTGGAGTTTTGCTTATTTCTTGTCAAAAAGAAAAAAAACTCAAGGAATATCTGGTTGGTTTCTGGCAAACTACCTATATAAAAATAGAGATGCCGACATTTCAAAAATCAGATACGACTTCTGTTTTTGAAGATACCTTTGAAAATCATCCGGAACGTATTGTACAATCTTCCTATCATCATGACGGAACATTTACAACATGGTCTGTTGACAAAGAGGGCGAAAGGTATGGAGATACATCCGGCACATGGCACATAAAAGGAGATTCTCTGTATCTTGATTTTTTTTACAACGAAAGAAATATCAGAGAGGCATACTATGTAGAAAAAATAAAAAACGGGTTTAAAGCAATTAGTAAATACGATCGGGATAAAGATGGTGAGTCGGATGATCTATTACTGATGAAAACCAAACAAATTATAAAAGAATAAGTTGAACATATTCAAAAACATATCGCTGAGGATTCGCATCTTTCTGGCAATGATTTTGTTGGTGCTTCTGGCTTCTGTCTTAATTGTTACCGTTACTATATATCAATACGACGAGCAAACAAAAGAGTATCAGGTACAACGGTTTGGTCGTAAAGAGGAGAATATAAAAAAGCGAATCAATTTAGAATTACAAAAAGAAGATCACATTCCTGTTACTACCGAAGATTTGGTTATGATTTTTCAAAAAAGCATCTATGAAATCTCTTACATACATAATTTGGATATCACCATCTATGATCTGAAAGGAGTATTTTTAAAAGCTTCTGTTATTACCAATACTATCCGGGATACTGTTAAAGCTTCTTTAAGTTCCGAAATCATTTCCGAACTCGCCGGTAATGAAGATCACCGTATTTTAAAAACAACCGTTAATTTTAAAGGGCTTAGTTACCAGTCTTCTTATACCTATCTAAAAGATATTACATTTAAGCCAATAGGTATTCTCCGATTACAGTTTACACAAGATAATGCCGAAGAAGAAAGAGAGCTTCAGGAGTTTTTGTCCAGATTAGGGGTTGTCTATTTTTTTATGTTTTTAATCGCTATCGCTATGGCTTATTTCTTATCAAGCTATATTACACAATCTTTAAAAACAATTTCTGACAAAATGCATAAAACCAGGCTAAATAAAAGAAATGAAAAGATTATACTGGATGTAGCAAGTTCAGAAATCATAACATTGGTTGAAGCATATAATAATATGATTGATGAACTCGAAGAAAGTGCTGTAAAACTGGCCCAAAGTGAACGTGAACAAGCCTGGAGAGAAATGGCAAAGCAAGTAGCGCATGAGATCAAAAACCCTTTAACTCCAATGCGTTTAAGTGTACAAAGTTTTGAACGAAAGTTTGATCCGGAAGATAAAGATTGCAAAGAAAAATTAAAAGAATATTCGGAAACATTAATCCAGCAAATAGATGTTATGAGTTCTATTGCGTCTGCCTTTTCTGATTTCGCCAAAATGCCCCAACAGAAGAAAGAAGAGATAGAAATAATTGCCGTAGTAAAAATGGTATTGGATATTTTTAATGAAGCCTATATTTCTTATATACCGGAGGTAACATCACTTCATGCACATTTAGACAAAACACAATTGATACGTATTGTTACCAACTTGATAAAAAATGCCATTCAGGCAGTAGAAGGTATGGAAAATCCAAAAATAGATGTAGAAGTACGGGATATGGGTGAACATATAAAAATTGACGTTTCCGATAACGGAAAAGGAATCAAAGATGCTGTAAAACATTTGATTTTCGAGCCTAAGTTTACCACAAAAACAAGCGGAATGGGGCTTGGACTGCCTATGATAAAAAACATTATAGAAGCCTATGACGGATCCATAAGTTTTATATCCGAAGAAGGTATCGGAACTGTTTTTACCGTAATTTTACCAAAAACATAAACAAATTATTGATGGTCTATTATGACGTCTGATATCTTTTTTTGATCGGATATTGGAAAGTTCATAATGTTGGTTTTTATTTTTTCTAAAATAAAGCTATTTCCTCAGTTTTTAGAGGAATTTGCAGTATAGCTTTTTCATGTTAAAAGAAAAACATTCTCATTTTTTTTAAACACAACATTGGATATAAAGAAATATTTTTATAGGTTTGTTGTAGAACTCGTTTAAACTTTTTGAATTTAAGCGAAAATTAGAAGTTTTTAGCAAATTGAAAAAGTTTAAACAAGTTCGTAATGATAATTTTAATAACCCCTATACCCCTAGAATCTTTATCTTTTGAACAATTTTTAGCATCAATTTTTTTTGAGTAAAACAAGAGGCATAATCAGGCAATAAATAAATGCCTTTTGTTTATGGTATGGAGGTATCCAAAAAAATGCCTGTAAAAAGAAATATCCGGTAGTTGGTAGCCATTTGAGGACAATATTGCTTTAAAATTAGAGGTTCTGAAAAAAGAAAAGTTGTATATTAAAATAACTAAAGCCACTCACTTAAAAGAGATTGAACCTTGAGAACAAACAATATATTGAAATTGAATTGTAAGCTTCCCTAAAAACCGAACTATTGAAAGGTCGAAAACTAACCGCTCAAGACCTTAAATGGAGCATTAAATTTTAAAAACCATGAAAAAAATAAGCTTATTTATTGTAAGTATTTTATTTATTGTAAGCTGTACAAATGAATCTGAAATTGAAAAAGTAGAAAATCCAATTTCAAAAAAGTTGGATATTCAAAAAGTTGAGTTTCCGGATACTTCTAAAAACTCTGCAGTTGATGGTTTAAAACTTCCAGAGGGTTCAATTGTTAAAAAAATCAATAAATCAACAATTAAAATAATTCTCCCGAAAGGTTATGTTTTAGTGGAAGTCAATAATAATAGGTTTGTGTATTATTCTGAAACTTCTTACACTTGTACTTGCTCAGGTTCAAATGGTTGTGACGTTTTTTATGTTAGAGGTAATTATGGTTGCAGTCATGGAAGTTGTACTGGACAATGTACAGGACAATTCACTAACAACGCAAATAGAAACATTAATAAAGAAAATTTATTTATAATAAAAAAAGATATTCACTTAAGCCCTTCAACAGATAAAGAGTTTGAAAATTTAGACTATATGCCTGAAAAATTAGTCTTGAATTTAAGAAGTGAATTTCAAAAGTATGCCAAATCAATTTATGGTGATAGGTATTCTAAAGCTATCAATTATGTTGATAACGCCAATGCAAAAAAATCTGACATTAATAATATTATGCTTGTGAAAATGAAAATGTACGGTTATAAATTTATCTATGCAGTGAGTACAAATGATTTAAAGCCTGAAATGATGCAATCTAACAGATTTATTCCTTTGACACATGAAGGGGGGCATTCATGTAACTGCGAAAGTGGGAATAGTGGCTGTACGGCAGATAGTTCGTGGGGTGTTAAATATTGTAAAGGTGGTTCTTGTACAAAATGTACTATGACAGTTGATTAAAATAAACAGCTACCAACATGGTATAAATTCAATGGCTACAAGAGGCTAAATTTTGTAGTCATTAAATAAACTCCGTACAAAACTGAAAAGTTAGCACTTTTAAGCCCGCTACTTTTCATATACGAAACCGTTAGCCACATTAATGACCCGTCCTGAAATATGTATACAAAAAACAACAAGTATATGTATAAAAATGATGGATATGTAAGACGTTATAGTGAGAGTTTTAAACTCAAAGTATTAGCAGAACTTACCAAAGGAAACCATTCCAAAAGACAAATTGCCTTAACTTACGGCATACAATCTAGTACGATAAACGTATGGATTAAAAAATATGACCGTAAAGATTTAATGAACACCCGTGTAACCGTGCAAACAGACGACGAATTATCCCGTATTAAAGCCCTTCAAAAAGAGCTAAAACAACTCAAAGATCTTCTTATTAAAAAGGATCTAGATAAACTTGTGAATGATAGTTATCTTGAAGTAGCTGCTGAAAATCTTGGCTATAAAAATGTTGAAGAATTAAAAAAAAACTTAAACATAAAGCCTTAATGAAAATAGCACCGATTAATAGAAAAAAAAGAAGGTACGCCATCGCTACTATTTGTAATGCTTTCGAGTTAAAAAGAGATGCTTATTACAAATATCAAAAAAGGTTTGTTCTTAAAAAACAAATAGAACAAAATGTAATAATGCTTGTTAAAAAAAGCAGGAAAACATTACCCAGATAAGGTACTAGAAAGCTAATGAAATCCTTACATAATGATTTTAGGAAACAGAATATAAATATAGGTAGAGACCAGTTATTTAGAATCTTAAAAGAAAATAATTTGTTAATTAGAAGGAAAAAATATTCTTCTAAAACAACCAACTCTTACCATCGTTTTTATAAATATAAAAATATCATAAAAGACCTGATCATTAATAGACCTAACCAAGTTTGGGCTTCGGATATTACCTATATAAGAACTATAAATGGATTTTGTTATTTAGCACTTATTACTGATATGTATTCAAGAAAAATAGTAGGCTATGATATTAGTGATAGTTTAGAACTTAAAGGCTGTGTTAGAGCTTTAAATAAAGCTATTTATCAAACTAAAAATACCGAAGAAATCATACATCATTCTGATAGAGGAATACAATATTGTAGCAATGTTTATACTCAAATTTTGAAAAGAAAAAAGATACAAATCAGTATGACCCAAGAAAATCATTGCTACGAAAACGCAATGGCCGAAAGAGTTAACGGAATTTTAAAAGATGAATTCTTCCTCGACCAAACATTTACAAATATCAATCACGCCAAAAAAGCAACAAAAAATGCAATCAAATTATATAATAATAAAAGATTACATTTATCTTTAGATTATAAAACACCTAATTACGTGCACAAAAATGTAGCATAAATTTTAATAATTAACTGTAGCCCTATTTTAGGACGAGACAGATCCCAAAAAAGTTGTGGGGAAGACTTGAATAAAAATTTTATCATTTCAGATTTTTTTTAAATGAATATCCATTAAATAACTGTTTATTAAGTTTTTAAACTCTATTGAATGATGCTTTTGCGATTGACTCAACTTAAATGTTTTCAATAATATCTTTAAAATCCCACAAGTTTTCGGATTGATCCGTATTATTCATATTTTTCTAACGAGAATCCATTTTTATCAAAAGATCCGAAAGTGAAATAGGAAACCCAATCTCCCAGGTTGATATATGTGGAATTATCTTCCAATTCAATTTCCAAAGGTAAGTGCCTATGTCCGAATACAAAATAATGGTATTTTTTTTCGGTAAGCTTTTTTTTACAATATTGTACTAACCACTCGTTTTCTTCTCCTAAAAACGTAGTATCGGTATCTCCTGAAATCAATTTATTTTTTACAGAAAAATAATGCCCTAATTTCATACCAAGATCCGGGTGCAGCCATCTAAACATCCATTGAAACAAGGAGAAGGTAAATATTTTCTTCATAAACTTATACCCTTTATCTCCCGGACCTAGTCCGTCTCCGTGGCCGATGAGAAAAGATGCATTATTTATAGAAAACTCTTTTGGTTTATAGAATACGGGAATCTGTAACTCTTTTTCAAAATAATTGCGCATCCACAAATCGTGATTTCCTACGAAAAAAAATATGGGAATCCCGCTATCTCTAATTTCTGCCAGTTTTCCCAATACGCGTACAAAGCCTTTAGGAACGACTGTTTTATATTCGAACCAGAAATCAAATAAATCGCCTAAAATAAAAATAGCTGCTGCTTTTTTTTTAATACTATCTAACCAAGCAACAAACTTTTTTTCTCTTAGTAAACTTGCTTCTCGGGTAGGAGCTCCCAAATGATGGTCAGATGCAAAGTAAATTTTTTTTTTGTTTGATAAATTGATAGTCGTCATTATCACAAAATAAGGCTATTCTATAGTATTTTCCAATTCCAGTACTTTCTGAAGCATTTTATCTTTCTGGTGAATAATTCTGTTAAATCCGACATCACTAAAAAGTTCGTTGGCAATTGAAGCTTTTAAATACCTTCTGATAGTTTGTTTGGTTTTATAAGAAGGCTCTCCGTCCGTTACCTTAGAAAAATACGCATCGGAAACTTTTCGGTTTGCATCAAATTCTTTTACAAAACGCCCTATGGAAGGCCATTTTGAAGCGATATTATTTCTGTTATTGTCCACATAATCAAAAGCAAAATCATTAATGGTTCTAAAGTAAAAGTTGTTTAGATATGTTGTCGTATCAATAGGGATAAATACATCCGGAATAATGCCGCCACCGCCATATACAATTTTTCCTTTGGGTGTACTATATTGTAAAGAATCTACAAACGGAATACTATCTTTGTACAGCAGTTCGCCATTTCTTAATCGGTTTGTATAATCTTGCCGGTAATTTCCATTTTTAGCATAAGGTTTCTGAATAGATCTTCCCGTTGGAGTATAATATCTTGCTGTGGTTAATCTTACTGCAGATCCGTCTCCCAAATTCATTTCTACTTGTACCAATCCTTTTCCAAAGGAGCGTCTTCCTATAATGGTTCCTTTATCGTTGTCTTGCAAAGCTCCGGCAACAATTTCCGATGCGGAAGCGGAACTTTCATCAATCAATACATATAAGCGACCTTTCTCAAAAGCACCTTTGGAGGTGGCAAAAGATTTATCTATACGGCCTTTATTATTTTTTGTAAAAACGATCAACTTATCTTCTTCTAAAAATTCATCTGCAATTTTATTAGCAATATCAATAAACCCTCCGCCGTTTCCACGAAGGTCCAGAACAAGAGTTTTCATTCCCTGATTTAACAGAGAGTCCAGAGCAGCTTTAAATTCGTTATAGGTTGTTTTTGCAAAACGATTTAGTTTAATATAGCCTAATTTACCATTTATCATATAGGCAAGGTCTACACTTTTTATGGCCACTTTCCCTCTATTGATACTGGTATTGAAAACAGAGTCGTTCGATTTTCTGTAAATGGTCAGAGATACCTCCGTATCCGGTTTTCCTTTTAAGAATTTTGGTATCTTGCCGGAAGGGAGGTTTTTTCCATATAAGGTATCCTCATTCGCAATCAAAATTCGGTCTCCCGCTTTGATTCCGCCTCTGATACTAGGCCCTCCTTTAATGGTTTGAATCACCGTAACTGTATCTTTTACCATCCTGAATTGTATGCCAATACCAACAAAATTTCCCTGCATGTTCTCGGTAACTTGTTGTAGGCTTTCCTTCGGAATATAAACAGAATGCGGGTCCAGTTTGCCTAATATTTGAGTAATCGCTCCATCTAATAATTCATCGGTATTTACATTATCTACATAATCTCTTTGTATATAATCAATTAAGCGTTTTATTTTTGCTTCACTACTTGTTGTCCCTGTCAAAGACAGGCTACTTCCGGAGCCATTAAATAATACCCCTATCACAATTCCTAAAATGGTAGCCAGAGATAAATATATAGGAAGGTTATTCTTATTTGTCATTTGCTATAGATATTAGTTCAACATCAACACCTGCTTTTTTTAAAAAACCAATTCCGGATACATCCCGATATGCTTTAGCGTAGACAACTCTTTTTATTCCTGCTTGGTGGATTAACTTGCTACAATGGATACAAGGAGATAAGGTGATATATAAGGTAGCACCTTTACAGGACTGTGCAGAAGCTGCTACTTTTAAAATAGCATTTGCTTCCGCATGTAATACTTCCCATTTGGTCAATCCGTCTTCATCTTCGCAATCATTATCAAAACCGGAAGGAGTTCCATTATACCCGTCTGAAATAATCATTCTGTCTTTTACGATTAAAGCACCCACCTGTTTTCTTTTACAATACGATAATTTTGCCCATTCCATTGCCATTTTTAAATAAGCAATATCATATTTTAATTGTTTTTTACTCATGGGCTAATGTACAGAAAATGTAATAGTACTAAGTTAATAATTTACCAAAAAACATGTACTATCATCATAGGAATTACAAACCCTATGACAATGGCGGAGGTAACGAGTATCCAATCTCTTTTACTTACATTTAAGAAGGTTTTTAAAGCAAATCCTAATAATAAGATGCAAAAAACAATTACAATTTGAGAGGCTTCAATTCCCAGAGCAAATTCTGTTAAAAGCAGAAACTTATTATCAGAGTCTGTAACCAAACGGGTGATATAGTTAGAAAAACCCAGGCCATGAATAAGCCCAAAGACGAAAGCCAATACTATATTTGTATTGTCTTTGATCCCTTTGATAGCATTTAGGTTAAAAATATTAATAGCTCCGGTAATAAAAATGGTCAGCGGAATTAAAAATTCTATAACTTTTACGTTTTTATCATTCAAGTCAAACAGGATACCATAAGCAGAGAGTAATAAGGTAAGAGAATGCCCCACTGTAAAAAAAGTAATCAGCCAAAGAACTTTTTTCCATTCGTTAAAACTATATACGACAGCTAATACAATCAAAAAAAGGATGTGGTCATAGGCAGTAAAATCCAATACATGATAAAATCCCAGCTTGGCGTATGTTGTAAAATCGTCCATAATAAAATCATTTCAAGTTTGAAAATCGGAAAGTTTGGAAGTAAGGCCATACCTGTGATGACACGAAAAGAATAACCGTTTTTCATTGAGTAAAATATATCAAAAATCAAATATATTAAAGACCTTTTTAATGGCAATCTAATTTTAATTATAAATACACTGCTCTGTCCGTGTTCTATGATAAAAGACCGCTCCGCTTTTAGATGCAAGAGTGTAGACTCATTGACTTTCAAAACAAGCTCTCTTTGTTCTGGTCTCTATTGTTTTTAATCTTAGTAGTAAAATGGTCTTATCTCTAAAGTTTCGGATGCTACTGTTATAAATGGTAACCGACATATATGGTCTCATAGAAAAATAGTATTTTTATGTTTTAAATAGTCTGAAAATTATTTTATCACTTACTTAAATATTATTTTATAATATATGTCAGCAACTATTACTCTAAAAGAGCTCTCCAAAATCTTAGGGGTTTCTATTTCTACGGTTTCGAAAGCATTGAATGACAGTCATGAAATTAGTACTGAGACAAAAGCCAGGATCCGGGAAACTGCCAAATTATATAATTATCAACCCAATAAAATAGCGATGAATTTAAAATCCGGGAAAACAGATACTATAGGAGTCATTATTCCCAATATTCAGAACTATTTTTTTGCAGAGGTATTATTTGGTATTGAAAAAGTGATTGCAGATTCTGATTATCATATTATTGTGAGTATTACAAATGAATCTTTGGATAAAGAAGTGAGTGCAATAGATACGTTTTCCAATAGCCTTGTAGACGGGTTTATTGTTGCGTTGGCAGAGGAAACACAAGTTCATAAAGAATTTTCACATTTTCACAAGGTAGCGCGATTGAAAAAACCCATGGTAATGTTTGACAGAGTGATTAAAAATTTTAATTGTGACAAAGTATTGGTTAATGATGATCAGGTTTTATTTGATACCACCAAAAAACTACTGGCAAGCGAAAGGAAAGAAATTGTATTGGCCACGACCATTCAAAATTTAAGTGTTGGAAAATCAAGAGCAAAGGGTTATCTGAATGCTATGGAAAACGGAGTGCAACTAGAGGGCACTTCGGAGACTATAGGCATGCTGATAGAAAAACAACTTATAAGTCGTCCTACAGATGCCATTATTGCTTTGGATGAAGATGCTTCTTTGGCAGCTATTCGAGTAGCAAAAAAGCTACATAAAAAAATTCCGAAAGAATTGGCAATTATAGGATATGCCAGTGAAAAAACGGCAAGTAATTTAACCCCTCGATTAACTACTTTGAATCAGCAAGGGATCAGTATCGGAGAAAAAGCAGCCTGTATGCTATTAAATAAATTGAGAATGGGTGTTTCGGAGATCACATCTGAAAAAGTAGAAACAACCCTAGTCCAGCGGCAAACAAGTTGATTTATTTTTAGTTCACTTTATCGGGGGAAATCCAAAATTTTTAAATTAAACATTTATTCTACATCAACTCTGATAGAAAGAGAATATTTTACTCCTACCGGTTTGCCTCTTTGTCTTCCGGGCTTCATTTTAGGTAATAACTTCATTACTCGTATAACTTCTTTTTCTAATATGGGATGAGGAGCCCTGGCTTTTATATCTGTTATATTTCCCTTTTCATCCACTCTAAATTGCATAGCCAGCCTCTTTCTTCCGGAAGACATTCCTAATTCATTAGGCAGTTCCGAGTCAAATTTACGAGTAAAGTGCTTTTGCACTTTTTTACCAAAACATTTCCTCAATTCATTTTTATTTCCTTTGCACCCGGGAAATGTAGGTACTTGTTCTATAATTGCAAAAGGTACATCTTCTATAACCTCTTCCGCTTCTTCCACCTCTTCAATTTCTTCTACCTCAACAGCTTCGGTTTCATCTGTTTCCGTAGATTCAATTACTGTTTCTTCTACCTCTTCTTCATCTTCTACAACCTCAATTTTTTCAGGAGTAGGTGGTGGCGGTTCTTTTGGTTTAACAGGCTCTATTCGTTCCGTAATTGGAATTTCTTCTTCCAAGTCAGCATTCAGATTCAAATCACCTAAATCTCCATATTGTTTATCGTAATTTTTCTTTTCAATGGCTACGTATGTAATAAAAAGTGCTAAAACCAAACCTAGCTGTACAAAAATCTTGCTGTAATTTTCTAAGTTTGATTTTGGGTTTTTCTTGATTTCCATTTTAAAAAGTTTTGTATAGAGTGCTAATTTAACTAAATTATTATTTCATTCACAACCTTTCATATTAAATATCCGTTTTTTTGAATGAAAGTTCTAAAAAGTATAAACCCGGTTATGATACCTGTCGAATTTGCAACGATATCTAAAAAACCGGGACTTCTATATGTGGTTATGCTTCCTTGTAATACTTCAATAATTATACCAAACACAAAACAGATGATAACAATAGAGCTATTGGTTATTTTTTTAAATTTTACATTTTTTGTTATCAGCCAACTTATGGTGAGCACTACATAGGCAAAAAAATGCTGAATCTTATCTAAATTTGATATGTCTACAACGAATTCAGAAGGTATATGAGCCAAACTCAAAAACAGAATTGAAATAGTAATTGTTATGGAAATGTATAAAATACTACACCTTAATAAAATCCTGATACGATTCGGCATCTAATAATGCTGTTATTTGAGATGAGTCTGCTATGGCTACTTTTATCATCCACCCTTTCCCATAGGGGTCGGTATTTACCAACTCCGGGTCGTCTTCCAATGCTTCATTAAATTCAATGACTTCTCCGGTTAAAGGCATAAATAAATCCGATACTGTTTTAACGGCTTCTACCGATCCGAAAACTTCATCTTTCTCTACTGTATCATCTACCGTATCTACATCTACGTAGACAATATCGCCTAATTCGCTTTGTGCAAAATCCGTAATTCCGATGGTGGCTATATCGCCGTCAATTTTAACCCATTCATGGTCTTTAGTGTATTTTAATTCTGATGGAGTATTCATTTGTATTCATTTTATTAATTTCCTAAATTATAAATGATGTTAAATCCGCCGTTAATCGTCTGCCTTGGGAATGTTGTGGAAATAGCATATTTAGACGTTTGATGGTTGTAATAAAACGACGCTGTTAAATTACTACTTAATCTGTAATCTGCAGTTAATTTTAATGAAAATAATTTTTGTCCTCCGCTAATTTGGTCATTTTCCCTATCAATGGCTCTGATGAGTGTTAGATTGTCTCTTAAAGACGCATCTGCACGAATATTAATATCCCCTTTTAAGATTTGCTTTTTACCGGTAAAACGGGTGGTTAGTTTCACATCTTTAATGACATAACCAATACCAAAAACATATTCTGTTCCTTTAATATCAGTAAGGGTATTATTGTTAAAGTTCATGGTGAGTGTTCTGTCTTTTCTAATTTCTCCGGTAAATGAAAACGAATTTTTCATTTTCATATCTACTTTAATCAAAGGTGAAAATTCATCTACCAGAGTTGCTGTGGAAACTAATAATTCCGGATGGTAACTTCCCGATGAATTTGTTGCCGTAGGGTTGTTAATATCGTACTGAAAATTGTTAGTAAAACTGGAAATCGTATAAGAAGAATTATAGCCGTGAGTTATGGAAAAGTTAGAGAAATTCTTTTTAAACCATTTGTATTTCATTAATCCGTTATATCGTAACGTCCAATTGGGGATAGGAATATTTCTAAACAACCCCGTATTTACTTCATTAGGGTCTTTACCCGAATATGCCGCAATAAATGCCGGTAATAAAACCTGCTGAGAAGTTTCCCGGTACCCACTCACAGGCAGCCCAGTTTCGGTAGCTAATCTGTTTGCTATAATCGTTCTGTAATTTCTAAATAATTGAAATAACTGATCACTGTCTTTGAACGAAGTGGAAAACATTGAAAAACTGGTGCTGAAGTTCCCTGTTTCAAAAACAGGTGTATCTTCCAGCTGTGTATTTCCTGTAATTAAATCTATTTGCTGTGTCAGATCTCTGGTTTTTATTTTATTTCCTCTTACTTCTATATTTAGATCTTTAAGAGGTTTTAGCGAAAAGTTGTAATCTAGTTTGTTATAATGTGCTCTGCTATAGGTTTTATTTATGTATGCACTGTCCGGGTGGCGTGAAACCAACCAGCCGTTTTGCAAGGCTTTTGTTCTAATATCTACCTGGCTACCAAAAGCAAAGGCAGTTGGCGCACCACCTAATAATCCAAATTCAGGAATATATCCCGGTAATAATTGGCCATTGTTTTCCGAATAGCTGATCTTTCCTGTTTTAACGGCTGTAACAATATCATAAAACCCTTTTAAAATTTTTCGCCCTATGGATTTCTTTTTCTTGGTATTCTTTACCTGCCTGGGAGCATCTGTTGATTTTTCGGACGTTTGGTTTCTTTTATTCTTTTTTGTGATCAGGTTTTCTAATTTTATATCTCTGTATAATCTGGCAAAATTTAATGTAGTATTCACATTATGAGTATTTGCATTTTGGATCAAATTTCCAATTAGATCCACATTACTCTGAGAAGCAGCTCTCCAATCAAAGTCAGCAGTATAACCATAATCAGCGGTAATAAAATTCAGATAAGGTATTTTATCGATCGGTAATTTATAGGTAGCGTTTAATTTTTGATGGTAATGGTCGGGTCTTCCCACTAAAAAAAATCTGTCAAAAATTTCTATATCTTCGTCAGATCCGAAGCTGTCATAAATATAACTATTGGTTGCATTAAAGTTTAGCGAAACCGATTTGGTAATATCCAGGCCAATCGTATAATCCCAATCAAACAAATACCTTCTTTGTGTCAACCTGGGTTGAGCAGACAAACCGTTATCGACTAAATTTCTGGAACGTTGTTCACTGAAATTTCTATTGATTCTTGAATTTACCGCGATGGTCTTTGGTATGAGATTGATATTAAGATTTCTTAACAATTGTAAATATTTACTTTTAAAGACACTCATCTTTTTAAAAGGTTCTATGAACTCGGACCTGGGACTAAAATTGTAGGAAGCCGAAGCTATGACAGTTTTATTTGTATATCCTTCTATATTATAATCTCTGCGGTATTCCTCATTAAAAGCGTATGAGGCAGTAAGATTTTCCACATCATAAAATTTCGGTGTTTTGGTTGACTGTGAGCTTCTGTTCTTTTTTACATTGATAAAACTAATACTTCTTCTTTTTGTATAATCTCCTGAAAATCGACTATTGGGATTAGATTGAGCTGCTTCACTAAGCACTACATCCTGGTATTGCGGATCAAATTTCGGATTCTTAAATTCTTCTCCTATACTATAATTCATCGGCAATTGCACCCCCCAGTTTTTAGGCATCATTTTACCGAGATTTACACTGGTTGTAATATTGTATTGTTTTACCTCATCCAAAGATCGCTGATTTACCCGATCTTCTACATTTCCAAAGCCAATAGTTTGTATTCTTCCGGTAACATTGACATTTGCAATATCCGCAAAATTAGCATCGGCATTTACTACAGCAGCCCACCCGCCTTCATTGTCAAATCCGGAGGAACGCATTTCATTGAACCAAATTTCCGCACTTTTATTTCTGGCAGCAGTGTTTTTCACTCCCAGCATAATGGTTCGTATCTGAGCCATTGTAGGGTTTCCTTTTACCCGTATAATTAATTCCCGCGGATCCGAAGGAGTAGGAACAGGGTATAATTCATTGATAGCTATGTTTGGTATGGCATCTCTTTCCAGTTTAATCCTACCGAAATTTTCAATAGTAGCATCTAAACTATTCAATTCCGGCCATACATCTAAGGGATTTAAACTTCCGTTTGGAGAGATTTTTAAAGGCAATTCAATTTGATAGAAGTTGTCATTTAAATCTGTTCCTAAGCGAATAATTGCAACCAGCTCATCATCTTCAACCCCATTAATCATAAGAGGTTCTGCATGCATAAACATTTTTAATTGTTTATATCTTCTAAGATCTATGCTAACGTTTTTATAAATAGCTCTTATTTTATTTTGAGGCAGATTGGTTACCTTTAAAGAGACTGACTGTTCATTTTGTTGTTGTACAGTAGTACTTCCCTGTAAGCGTTCTCTGACAATTCCGGGAGGCAACACATAACGTCCTTCGTTTTGTTCGATATTAACAACGCCTACTTCAAAATTATTGAGTTCGGTTTGGGTTAATTCCCTATCGGGATTAATGGCAGGGTCGAGTGTCCTTACGTACCTTCTCCAGTCTCCCCGCACTAAGCCTAACTCCCCAAAACGCAATACGACAGGCATTCTAAACTTTGTCAAAAACATTCTTATGAACCGAATACTGTTAAGATCTGAAATTCCATTGACGGGAATTCCGCTTCTAATCGGAATCCTGAATTGATACCAGTTTGTATTTTGTGTTGCACCGTTTTCCAGGGTAATTTCGGTTGTTTTTCTGTCCACAATAAAGTTTTGACCTACAACCAAATCGCTTTTATTTAATGAAACTTTATATTCATAATAGCTCTCTACGGTATTCATTGTCTGATCTCTGTTAATGTCTTCAACATCCGGGTAGGTAGTTGAAGATACGGGGAAAGATTCCGGAGATTGATTTAGTGTTGGCGAGTTGCCCTGTGTATTGTTAAATAATTTATATCTGCTAATGATAGAAGCATTTATGGCATCCAGATTACCTCCCCTGAAGTATTGAAAGTTATCTGACGCCGGATCTGCCAAACCTGCCAATGCCGGAAACTTTGCTCTTTCTTCTTCATCGGTCAGGCCGTCTAATCCTAAATCCTGATTCGTCCTGGAAGTGTCTAATTCATCAAAAGCATATAGAATGGATTGTGCTAAAGGAACATCACCCCATACGGTGCCGACTACATTAGATGCCGTTTTAAGACCGTCAATTGGCAAGCCGTTTTCGTACATTTTTCTATTATCTTTTAAAATATCTTCGGAAATGTTTCCCAGATTAAAATACAATTCCCCTACCTGATTTTGAATGTCTTGCGGATTAACCCCTGCCGGTAATCCTTCTTCATTGGTAATGGAGTAATTTTTATAAGGGTCCATCAACCAAAATTGAATGTATTCTACATTTGCCTGATCGAAGTTATTTGTTGTTAATGCCCGCATGATTCCCCCCCAGCGAGTTTCGGGGTTTGGAAGTGTTTGATCATTTGTTTCGGAAGAGAAGTTATAAGCACCTCTTTCACTGGGGAAATAAGCCAAATCCAACGTCCTTACCAATGCATTTTGGGTTACATCAAGCTCCTGATTTGGAAAGAGTTCTCTAAAGTTAATTTGTCTTGTTTCTGCCCTGGATAATTCGTCTGCACTTATATTTCCGGGTGAAGGTCCGGCACCGTAAAATATCTGGTCAATATTATACCAGGCAAGCCTTGCTCTGTTGAAATTATAGTCTAACTGATCGCTTGCTCCGTTGAATCCCGGAAAACCTCTTGGCGTACTGGCAGTATACCAATCTAACGGAGTTAATATACTGATAGGTATTTGTGATGCTTCAAAATCATCTATATAAGAGGTTGCTTGCCCCGTTACATCTATGCCGCTTGGAGAGCCGGGTAGCAAATATGCCATATCTGCTCTTATGGAAAAATTTGAAAGAGCATCCGTATCTACAAAAGGTAATTTATTTACTAATTTTGTCAAGTAGGGAACTTCCGAAGAGTAATCTACATTAATTCCTAACATGTTATTGTTTATCGGTTCCTGACCAAAATTAACTTTTGGCGTTAAAGGCCTTTCGTCGACATTTAATAGGGTACCTCCTAAAACAAAATCATCGGAAAAGCGGTGTTCTACATCAACACCTATAAAGGTTTTTCTTTGCTGATTAAATACCGCATTGTTTTCTGTTGATACTTGAATAGGTGTTCCGGAAGCTTGTAGTCCGGGGTCTATGATTTGTACCCTGCCTAATTGGTAATCGACTACAAAATCCACTCCTTCTACCAGTTGTCTTCCGCCTGCAGTAACGGTAACGGAACCTCTTGGGACATTGAATGCATTTAAAGGGATTCCTCCGGCATTATCGGATTTAAAGTACCCTTTTAGTAAAAACTTGTCTTTATTTTGGAAATTGTTTTTTGCATTGATCTTTGTTTCCAAATACATTTCTCTGAAAACATAGGTATCAATATCAGTGGCTGTAGTTAGTTGGTTTTGTAAGTTTGTGCCGAAAGGTTCGGGTTCCGGAAAAATAATATATCCGTTTTGGGAGTTTACGGTGACTCCTTCTACATAATCAAAAAATCCATCACTGTTTCTAAATTGACTTTGATCCAGTTGGTCTAATCGCATAACTCGTAACAATGGTCTTTCGGCAATTCCTGTTGTGGTTGAATTTTGAAGAGTATTCGAAGCAATTCCCGTTTGATCATCTCTGTATTGAATTTCAAATCGAAACCCGTCTTGTGATAGCGGAAATGCTCCCAGTGCATATACGTTTTTCATCATTAAATCCCAGGTAGGAAATGCTTCTTCAACGCTGTTGACTGTTCTTTTTGTAGTCAATATCTCACTTCGTAATAGTTTTACTGCCAGATTAGCAGGAGCAATAACCCCGTCATTAGAAAATTCTCCCACTTTAAAAGAGGCTTGCGAACTTCCTACAACCGTATATTCGTAGGCAACAGCTAAGACTTCTCCGTCATTTAATCTTCTTTGTAAGGAGATATATCCTAATTGTGGGTTTAATGTATACTCACCAGGGTTCAATTTTCTTGCATTTTGCAGTAAACTGTAATCTGTTCCCTGCTGTAAATTATTAAAGCTTAACAGCCTGCTATCTACCGTAGATACATCTCTGATTTGCCCATTTCCAATATTTTCCTGAAGTAGTATATTAATATCATTTGCATCATTATCAGGAATATTTACAATCTGTCCGCCGAGACTTACTGTTGGCGGATTTCTTAAAGGAATAGTTGGAGAAACAAATCTGGAAACGTCAGACTCTCCAATATCAGCAAAAGCAACAATACTTCTAAAATCTTCTACACTTGAAGAGCGGTTGGTAATCCAAACTTCAATTCGGGTAATATTGATAGGGCTTGTTATTAAAGGATAGTTTCTCAACGCATTGGCATAATTATTTCTAAAGAATTGAGACAAGAAAAAATGCCGGTCATCATCATAATCCGTTGTTCTCAACTCAAATGGTTGGATAGAAGATCCTGCCTCTGCTGTTACTGTAGTACTTTCTGAATTTTGTTGTGAAGCGACAGCAGTAATATGTGTTTTACCAAATTGCAGATTTGCCTTTACTCCAAGTAAACTTTGAGAACCGTTAATTAATGAATTTTTAATAGGCATGGTGATATTTCCAATACTGAGGCCTTGTAATATATCATCGTTTGTTCCTTTTATATTACCATCCTGAATGCCTTGTACAAGATTATCGCTCACTCCTACTTTGCCTAACACTTTATCTCTGGCTTTTTGCATGAGTTCATCAACTTCTGTGGGGATGTATTCTACTTTAATAAAGTTCTGAAAATCAAACGTAGATTGTGTATCATAATTAGCTGTAAATTGCAACCTTTCTCCTATTTTTGCCCGAATACTGGCACTTATTTGCTGATCGAAATCAAAAGTAAAACTACTCCTGTTTTGCTCTGATAATTGAGGATTATCAGTATTTTGATATATAAAACCTAGTTTTAGATTGATACTTCCGGAAGGGGTTATTTGAATTTTATTACTTCCGAATATCGTTGAAAAGAATTTCGAGTTCACATAATATGTAGGCAGCAAATTTTTTTGAGCAGCTGAAACTCCCTTTCTTTTGCTGTTTCGTGCATTTATCTTATCCTTGAAATATTCCAGCATATCTTTTTCCAGACGGTATTTTGCATATTCTTCCGGAGTCATATATATAGGTACTCTTACATAATAATCTCCTATTTTTTCCAGAAAAACATATTTGTTTAAAACCTTATCAAAAACAACTTTAATTTTAGAGGGGTCATTTAAAAATAGCCCTCCTTTTTGAAAGTGAGTGAAGTTATATCTTAATTTTGTAGTATCTTTTTTTACTGAAACAGAATCATTTTTATTTTGTGCGGAAGCAATTGTGCCTATAAAAAAAGCAAACAATAATACGATAGTATGTTTTATATTTTTACTCAATCGGCTATAAATTTTTCAATGCCTTTTTAATAAGTAATTCTACCGTTATTTCAGGAGATTTTTGTAGGATAGTATTCACAATCTTTTCTGATTGTTTCCTATGAAACCCTAAAACTTCTAATGCAGATAACGCTTCATCTTTATTAGTATTGTTTTGAGAAATAGAAACTTCATCAATATTAAAAGTTTTTAAAATTTTATCTTTCAAGTCAACAATAACCCGTTGGGCCGTTTTAGCACCAATACCTTTTACTGATTGAATGACAGCAACGTTATCGGATGCTATTGCCTGTTGTATTTCTTCGGGGGTCATAGAAGACAACATGGTTCTTGCAATGCTGGCACCTACTCCGGAAACGGAGATTAATAATCTAAATATTTCTCTTTCTGTTTTGCTGGCAAATCCGTATAAGGTATGTGCATCTTCTCTAATGGCTAAATGTGTATACAGCTTTAACTCTTCTGCTTCCGGTAAATTTGAGAATGTATTTAAAGAAATATGTAATAAATAACCTACTCCGGAACACTCTACTACAACATACGTCGGGCTTTTCTCAACGAGCCTTCCCCTAATTTGTGTAATCATAATTTAACCTCGGTTCAAATGTAATAAATTATTTATTTTGCTTTTCTCTTTGTTGTGCATCAATTACCGCAACTGCAGCCATATTGACCATTTCATCTACGCTGGCTCCTAATTGTAAGATGTGAGCAGGTTTTTTAAGTCCCAGGATTATGGGGCCGATAGATTCGGCTTCATCAATTTGTTTCAATAATTTATAGGTAATATTTGCCGATTCCAGATTTGGAAAAATCAATACATTTACTTTTTTTCCATTTAATTTTGAAAATGGAAATTCTCTGGCTAACATTTCCGGATTTAAGGCAAAATCTGCTTGTAATTCTCCATCTACATTTACATTTGGAAAATTTCTGTGAATATAAGAAACGGCTTCACTGATTTTCTGTGAACTTTCCGATTTTGTGGATCCAAAATTAGAAAAAGAGAGCATGGCTATATGGGGCTTCATGCCAAACATTTTAGCTAATTGATAGGTCATTTGAGAAATTTTAGCCAAATCTTTTGCTGTTGGATTTATATTAATATAGGTATCTGCTAAAAACACAGGTCCTTGTTTTGTCAGCATTAAGTTTGCGGCAGCAATTCGGGTTACGCCGGTATCTTTTTCTATGAGTTCCATCATTGGCTTTACAACGGTTCTATAAGGCCTTGAATATCCTGCTATTAATCCGTCTGCTTCTCCTGCATTTACCATCATTGCAGCAAAATAATTACGCTCTCGCATTAGCTTTTGTGCTTGTGATAGTGTAATTCCTTTTCGTTGTCTGGTTTTCCAGTATATTTCTCCAAACCGATTTCTTCTGGGTGTTTCTTCATCCGTTTTAGGATTAATAATAGGGATTTCTGCCATGAATCCCAATTCTTTTTTGAGTTCTAAAATGACATCTTTTCTTCCTAAAAGGACGGGGTTCCCAATTCGTTCTTCATATACTCTTTGTGCTGCTTTCAGTACATCTAAATGATCTGCTTCGGTAAAAACAATGGTCTTAGGGCTTCTTTTGGCTCTATTGTGCAAAAGCCTAACTTCTTTGCTTCCTGTTCCTGATCTGTCCATCAAAGACTCTCGATATTTATCCCAGTCAAGGATAGGTTCTCTGGCAACTCCCGAATCCATAGCCGCTTTTGCAATTGCAGGAGGAATTTCATAAATCAATCTGGGGTCAAAGGGTTTTGGGATAATGTATTCTTTTCCATAAGATAAACTGACTTCATCGTATACAATATTTACTTGTTCCGGTACGGATTTTTTAGCTAAATCGGCCAAGGCCAAAACTGCGGCCATTTTCATTTCTTCATTTATTTTAGTAGCCTTAACATCGAGAGCTCCTCTAAAAATAAAAGGAAATCCGAGTACGTTATTTACTTGATTTGGATGGTCAGACCGTCCTGTTGCCATAATAATATCCTTTCTTGTAGCAATTGCCAGATCGTAATTAATTTCCGGTTCAGGGTTTGCCATGGCAAATACAATGGGGTCTTTTGCCATTGATAGCAACATTTTCGTCGTTACCACATTTCCTGTTGACAGCCCGATAAACACATCTGCATTTTGAATGGCTTCTTCTAAAGTATGTACATCTGTATGTGTGGCAAATTCTTCTTTTTGTGCAGTAAAATCATTACGGTCTTTTCTGATAACACCTTTGCTGTCACACATAATAATGTTTTCTTTTTTTACCCCTAACCTCAAGTACAATCTTGTACAGGAAATTGCGGCAGCTCCGGCACCGTTAACAACAATTTTTATGTCGGACATTTCTTTTTTTATAATTTCTACAGCATTTTTTAATGCTGCCGCAGAAATGATCGCTGTTCCGTGCTGGTCGTCATGCATCACGGGAATATTGAGTTCTTCTTTTAATCTGCGCTCAATTTCAAAAGCTTCGGGAGCCTTAATATCTTCTAAATTTATCCCTCCGAAAGTAGGGGAAATGGCTTTTACTGTTGCTATGAATATATCTACGTCCGTTGCGTCAATCTCAATATCAAATACATCTATATCGGCAAATATTTTAAATAGCAGTCCTTTTCCTTCCATGACCGGTTTAGACGCTTCAGGGCCTATATTCCCCAAACCCAAAACGGCTGTTCCGTTGGTGATTACAGCTACTAAATTACTCTTGGCAGTATATTTGTATACATTATTTATATCTTTTGCAATTTCCAAACAAGGTTCGGCGACTCCGGGGGAATACGCTAAAGACAAATCGTGTTGTGTAGCATATTTCTTTGTTGGAACGACTTCTATTTTACCTGATTTTGGTTTTGCATGATATAATAGAGCTTCACGCCTTTTTCTAGATTCGTTCATTTTGTTTTTGAGTTGTTTGTAACTTACAAATATAGTTTTTTCGGCGAAAGTTAACCTTTGATTTTTATTCTTTTAGAAATCTAATGTTTTTGGTAAGTCCCAGGTATTTTGTTCTTTTTACGGCAGATTTCTTAAAAACTTTTTTAAAAGTATCTTCCGTTATTTCTTCCCAGTTTTCTTTTGTCATTTCCAGTAGTTCTTTTTGAGGCTGAAACAGGGGTTCTTGGTGTGGTTCTGAAAATCGATTCCAAGGGCATACATCCTGACAAATATCACAGCCAAATATCCGGTTTTCCATATTATTCTTAAATTCTGAAGGGATATGGTCTTTTAATTCTATGGTTAAGTACGAGATGCACTTGCTTCCATCTATGGTTGAATTGGGTAAAATGGCTTCTGTCGGGCAAGCATCAATACACTTTGTACAGCTGCCACAATGATCTGTTGCAAATGGAGGGTCATAAACTAATTCTACATCCACGATGAGTTCCGCCAGAAAAAAGAAAGAACCTTGTTGTTTCTGAATTAATAAGGTATGTTTTCCATTCCATCCCAAGCCTGCTTTTTCTGCCCAGGCTCTCTCTAAAATTGGAGCAGAGTCTACAAATGCCCTGCCATGTACTTCTCCTATTTCTTCCTGAATGGCATACAGTAACTCTTTAAGTTTTCTTTTAATCACATGATGATAATCTTCTCCGTATGCGTATTTGGAAATATGATATGTGTCATCATGCGGTTGAATTTTTGGGTAATAATTGTAACTTAAGGAAATAACAGATTTTGCTCCGTCAACTAATAGCCTGGTATCTAATCTTTTATCAAAATGATTTTCCATATATTGCATTTCTCCGTGAAAATCATTTTCTAGCCAGGATGCTAATCGTGGGGCTTCTTTTTCTAAAAAACCGGCTTTGGCAATACCGCAATTTAAAAAACCTAAGCGTTTTGCTTCTTTTTTTATAAATTGAGAATATTGCAGGGTTTTATTCATTTTTAAACCTATTTTTTCAAAAGTAAAGAAAAGCAACTTTTTCAAATAAAATGGTGTCTAATACCAAAAAGAATACTAAAATAGTTCCATTTTCCTTACACCATCTTTAGACCACTTTAGTATTCTTTTTGGTATAATTAATTTTAAGATTATATTGTATCTTGTTTAACAAAATTTACAGAGTTGGATGCTTTGACATGATCTATGTTTGCTCTGCTCAACTAATAAACTATTTTATGAAAAAACTTATAGTACTACTTTTTTTATTTGTAAGTATTACCGGCTTTACCCAAATAAAGGGGACGATTACAAATACCAAAGGGGCTCCTCTTTCTTTTGTCAGTGTTTATTTAGATAAAACAATTACGGGAACTACTTCTAATGATCATGGTAATTATGAATTGAACATTTCTAAAACGGGTACTTATACTGTTATTTTTCAACTTTTAGGGTATACGGTTTTAAAAAAAGAGGTCGCTGTAACTTCCTTCCCTTTTATACTAAATGTATCGTTGGAAGAGGAAGAAATAGTGTTGAATGAAATTGCTATTTCCGCCGGTGATAATCCTGCTATCAGGATCATTAGGAGTGCTATTGAAAGCAAAGAAAAAAATACAGATGCTTATCGGCAGTATACAGCTGGTTTTTATTCCCGGGGATTATTTAAGGTAAAAAATGCTCCTGAAAAAATACTGGGGCAAAGTTTAGGAGATCTGGGAGGCGGACTGGATTCTACCAGAACCGGAATTATCTATTTATCTGAAACTATTTCGGAAATTGCGTATCAAAAAAGACCTAAAAAGTTTAAAGAAAAAATTATTGCTTCTAAGGTGAGTGGTTCTGATAATGGAATCAGTTTTAACAGAGCAGAGGAAGCTCATTTTAATTTTTATGATAACTCGGTATCTGTTGCAGATAGTCATTTGGTTTCACCCATTGCAAATGGTGCGTTTGGTTATTATCGTTACAGACTGGAAGGTTCTTTTTACGATAAGAACGCGCGTTTGATTAATAAAGTAAAAGTGACACCTAAACGTGAAGGCGATCGGGTTTTTAGCGGATTTATTTATATTGTAGAAGACGATTGGGCAATTTACGGAGTTGACCTGATTTCCACGGGAAAACAAATCGGCATTCCGATTATAGATGAATTAACATTCAAACAAGATTATAATTACTCCGAAGGAAACAAAGCCTGGGTTTTGATTACACAAACTATCGATTTCCGTTTTGGAATTTTTGGATTTAATGTTGACGGAAGGTTTTCTTCGGCGTATTCTGATTATAATTTTACTCCGGGTTTTGTAGAGGAGACATTTACCAATCAAATTCTGTCTTTTGAGGAGCATGCTACGGAAAAGGATACGACTTTTTGGAACCGGCTAAGGCCTGTTCCTTTGACAGGTGAAGAAATAAAAGATTATATTTTAAAAGACAGTATTAAAGTAGTTCGCAAATCAAAAAAGTATTTGGACTCTATTGATCAAAAAAACAATAAATTTTCTTTTTTATCGCCATTTACAGGGTATACGTATAGGAACAGATATCGGAAATGGTCTGTTACATTGAACTCTCCATTAGAAAATATTGCTTACAATACGGTTCAGGGTTGGAATACCTCTGTAGGGTTCAATTATTTTAAACGATTAAATAATAAAGGAAAATGGATAAGCATGGGGGCGGATGCAAGTTACGGGTTATCAGAAAAAAAACTGCGCCCGGTTTTCTACTTCGGAAAAAAATGGAACAATATTGAACGTCCCAGGTTTTCTGTTTCCGGAGGTATTACAACAAGCCAGTTTAATGCGAGAAATCCTATTTCAAGGCTTCACAATACCCTGTATTCTTTACTTGCAAAAGAAAACTATTTGAAAATATATGAAAAAACATTTACTAGGGTTTCATATTCGCAGGAAGCGGTGAATGGTGTTTTTTTAAGTACTTCCCTGGAATATGCCAATAGAAAGCCTTTGTTTAATACTACTAATTATGTATTGTTCGGAAGAGATATCCCCTTTCAATCTAATAACCCGACAGATCCAACTAATTTTTCCGCGCCTTTTGTTTCGCATACTATCTGGTCATTCAATTTAGGGGCAACCATTGTTTTTGGTCAGAAATATCTCATGTATCCTAACCGTAAGTTTAATGTGGGAAACACAAAATACCCTTCACTACATATAGGGTATCGAAAGAACTTTGGAGGAGATAATAATAGTACCTATGGTTCGGATTTGTTTATGGCTCGTTTGCATCAGTTTATCTCTTTAGGGAATGAGGGAGATTTTAGATACCATATCCGCTCGGGCTTCTTTTTAAAACAGAAAGAGATTCCGTTTATGGATTACTTACATGCGGATGGAAATCGACTAGACCTTGCTCCGTCTAATTATATTAATAGTTTTGGGTTATTGGACTATTACCGGTTTAGTACTAATGACAAATATGCCGAATGGCATGTTGAGCATAATTTCAGAGGATTTTTATTGAGTCGGGTTCCATTGATCAATACATTGAATTTTCATTTGGTTGTTGGAGCAAAAGGATTGTTTACGGGAGGAAGAAAACCATATACCGAATATACTATCGGATTGGATAATATTGGGTTTGGAAAATGGCGTTTTTTACGAATTGATTATGTTCGTTCTAATTTTAACTCGGTTAAAAACGATGGATTTTTATTTGGAATTTCTTTTTGATGAAAATAAATTTACGAATACTATTTTTTGGAATCTCTGCTGATCTGGTAGGGGAGACATCGTTGGATTTGTCAGTTTCGGTAAATATTTCCGTATTTCAATTGAAGAAGGAGTTACAAGAGCAATATCCTCAATTGTTGGAAATCAACTCATATGCCATTGCCGTAAATGAGTGCTATGCTACAGATGAAACACTGTTAAGGGAAAATGATGTCATGGCTATTATTCCGCCGGTAAGTGGAGGGTAGTCTGTTTTTAAAAAAATTAAAAGAAACCTTTGCAAAATAGTGATATATTATGTATTTGAATTGATTTGGCGAAAAAGTTCAAATAAAAAAACTAGACTTCTAATGCTTTAACAACATTGTTATCCATTAAAATTTCCACAGGATTTTCCAACGCTTCTTTTACTGCTACCAGAAATCCGACCGATTCGCGGCCATCAATAATTCTATGATCATAAGACAAAGCAACATACATTACAGGCTGGATGACTACTTCTCCGTCAATTGCCATCGGGCGATTTACAATATTGTGCATTCCTAAAATTGCACTCTGCGGAGGGTTGATGATAGGTGTAGATAGCATGGAACCAAAAACACCACCATTGGTAATAGTAAATGTTCCTCCGGTCATTTCGTCTACCGTGATTTGGCCATCTCTGGCCCGTACAGCTAATCGTTTTACCTCGTTTTCAATTCCTCTGAAAGTCAAATTCTCGGCATTTCTAATCACAGGCACCATTAATCCTTTAGGGCCGGAAACGGCAATGGAAATATCCTGAAAATCGTAGGTGATTTTGTAATCTCCGTCCATCATAGAATTTACATCCGGATACATTTGCAGAGCCCTTACACACGCTTTTGTAAAGAAACTCATAAAACCTAAGCTCACACCGTGCTTTGTTTTAAATGTTTCTTTGTATTCGGTTCTCAGATCAAAAACGGGTTGCATGTTTACTTCGTTAAATGTAGTCAACATTGCTGTTTCATTTTTTACGGAAACCAGACGTTGTGCAACTTTTCTACGCAACATAGAAAGTTTCTTTTTATCAGAGCTTCTGTTTCCTCCGGTGGTTGGCGTGCCCATACTTGGTACAGCGTTCACTGCATCCTCTTTGGTAATTCTGCCGTCTTTTCCGGTTCCTTGAACAAGAGATGTATCTATTTCTTTTTCAGCTAATATCTTTTTAGCCGCAGGTGAAGCGGTTCCTGAAGCGTATGTGGTTTTTGTTTCTTTTTTAACGGGTTCTTCTTTTGTGGTTTCTTTTACTTCTTCTTTAATTTCAGCAATAGCAGAACCTTCCGGTTTTGCAGCATCCATATCAATTAAACATACGGTTGCACCTACTGCTACCACATCACCTTCTTCTGCTTTTAAAGTAATTATCCCGCTTTCTTCTGCAGGTAATTCTAAGGTAGCTTTATCCGAATCTACTTCTGCTATCGGTTGGTCTTTTTCTACATAGTCACCATCTTCTACCAACCAGGTTGCAATTTCTACTTCTGTAATGGATTCTCCCGGGGAAAGGACTTTCATTTCTAAAATCATTTGTTGTAATTTTATATTTTGACTATTTTATTTTGTCTTATTTGTTTTAAAAACAGCATCTATTACCTTTTGGTGTCGTTTTTTAAATCGCGTTGTTGAACCCGCTGCAGGTACCGCGTAATATTGACGTGAAACCACTTGAAGTTCAACCAAACCGAAACGTTGTAACATATAACTCCACGCGCCCATATTTCTAGGCTCTTCTTGCGCCCAAATATATTCCGAAACGTTTGGATAACGATGAATTACTTTTTGTAATTTATCCTGATGTAATGGAAATAATTGTTCTATTCTTACCAAAGCAATGTCATTTCTTTCCAGTTGTTCTCGTTCTGCCAACAGGTCGTAATAAAATTTACCTGTGCAGAATACTAATCTATTTACATTTTTTGGATCCACTGTGTCATCGATAATTTCCCGAAAACTGCCTTTTGCCAACTCTTCAATACTACTTACCGCTTTTGGATGACGCAATAAACTTTTTGGAGTAAAAACGATCAGAGGTTTTCTAAAATTGCGTTTCATATGACGACGCAGTAAGTGATAGAAATTCGACGGAGTTGTACAATTTGCCACGGTCATATTATCTTCAGCACACAATTGCAAGTAACGTTCTATTCTGGCTGATGAATGTTCGGAGCCCTGCCCTTCATATCCGTGAGGGAGCAATACTACAATTCCGTTTTGAATTTTCCACTTGTCTTCCGCAGCTGAAATATATTGATCAAAAACAATTTGTGCTCCATTGGAAAAATCTCCGAACTGTGCTTCCCATATCGTCAGTGTATTTGGATTTGCCATTGCATACCCATAGTCAAAACCCAGTACTCCATATTCAGATAATAGCGAATTGTAAATTCGCATTTTCCCTTTATTCTCAGGGTTCTTATTTAAAAGATTGACCGATGCTTCCGAAATTTCATCTCGTAAAATGGCATGACGATGAGAAAAAGTACCTCTTTCCACATCTTGTCCGGAAATACGTATATCATAGCCTTCTTCCAGTAAAGTACCATATGCCAGGGTCTCTGCCATCCCCCAATCTAATTTATTGGTCTCAAAGACCATTTTTGCCCGCCCTTGTAAAATCCGTTCGGCTTTACGAACAAATTTTACGTGTTCCGGCACTGTAGAAACCACTGTAGCAATGTTTTTTAATTGATCTGCCGAATAAGTTGTGTCTACAGGCTGTAACATTGCTGTTAATTGCTGACGTGTAAATCCTTTCCAGGTAGACTCCATAAATTCTTTTACTTTGGAAGTACTGTCTTCTTTGGATTTATCAAACTCTCTCCCTAACATTTGTTTAAAACCGTCTGTAATGGAGGTTATATATGTTTCATCAATAACTCCTTCGGCAATTAGTTTATCGGCATAAATATTTTTAGGATTCGGGTGTATTGCTATGGCTTTATATAATTTTGGCTGTGTAAAGCGAGGTTCATCACCTTCGTTATGGCCATATTTTCTGTACCCTAACAAATCAATAAAAACATCGCGTTTAAATTTCATCCTAAATTCCAAAGCCATTTCTACGGCATGACAAACTGTTTCAACATCATCTGCATTTACATGTAGCACAGGAGATAAGGTTACTTTCGCTGTGTCCGTACAGTATGTACTTGAGCGAGCGTCTAAATAGTTGGTAGTAAAACCTATTTGATTGTTGACTACAATATGAATAGTACCTCCTGTTTTATACCCTTTTAACTGAGCCATTTGTATGACTTCATATACAATTCCCTGACCGGCAATTGCTGCATCGCCATGAACTAAAATAGGTAGAATTTTTGACTCGTCTCCGTTGTATTTTCTATCAATTTTTGCCCTGGTAATTCCTTCGGCAACCGCGTCTACGGTTTCTAAGTGTGAAGGGTTGGGAACCAAATTCATTTTTATTTCTTTCCCGTTTTTATAGGTTTTACTTAACGTTAAGCCCAAATGGTATTTTACATCTCCATCGATATTCTGATCTTCAAAATCTTTCCCTTCAAACTCGCTAAACAGATCACGAACAGGCTTTTTAAATATATTTACCAAGGTATTCAGGCGTCCTCTATGTGCCATTCCCAAGACACATTCTTTTACATCGTATTTCTCTGCTGCTTCTCTCAGAATTATACTTATTCCTGGAATTAGTGTTTCGCCTCCTTCCAGAGAAAAGCGTTTTTGTCCGACATATTTTGTTTGTAAAAAATTCTCGAAGGTAACGGCCTGATTTAATTTAGATAGAATATATTTTTTGGCATCTAATGAATAATCAGGATGATTATCATTCTGATTCAAACGATTTTGCCACCACTTTAACTCTTCCGGGTTTCTCAGGTACATATATTCCACACCTATGGAATCGCAATAGATTCTTTCCAGATGACGAATAATTCCTCGTAAAGATTTCGCACCAATTCCTAAGATTTGCCCGGCATTAAATGTGGTATCCAGATCATCCCGGGATAATCCGAAATTTTCTATTTCTAAAGAAGGAGTATATTTTCTTCTTTCTCTAACAGGATTTGTTTTGGTAAACAGATGCCCTCTGGTTCTATATCCGTTAATCAGGTCAATTACCAAAAATTCTTTTCTTACTGCTTCCGGAATTTCATTGGAAGCCTTATCGTCTTCTGTAAGTAAGTACTTTTCATTGGCCAGGTCATATCCTTGAAAAAAGCTTCTCCAACTGGGTTCGACAGCATCGGGATTTTGAATATACTGATCATATAAATCGCTTATAAAGCCCGTATGCGCTGCGTTTAAAAATGAAAACTTGTCCATAAAAAGAATGCTTTATACAATACGTTTGTCATTCCAAACAAAAGTACAACTTTTACAAAAACCGGAAATTAATTTCTTTTATAAAAAAGAAGCTACGGAGACCTTTGCAAAATAGTGGTATATTCTGTATTGAAATTGATTTGGCTTCAAATTTCTTCCTTTTCGAAAATTTTAAATCCTCAAAACCAACAGGTTACTCCGGTTGAAAATTTTCTTCGGGCGTCGAACTTTTTTGCCAAATCAATTTTGCAAAGATCTCTTACGGTTTTGGTTTTTCTAAAAAAAGTTTTTGTGATTTTTGTAAAAGACCTATATTTGCACGCGCTAAACTAGAAAAAACGCGAAATTCCTCCTTAGCTCAGCTGGTTAGAGCATCTGACTGTTAATCAGAGGGTCCTTGGTTCGAGCCCAAGAGGAGGAGCTAGCAAAATCAAAGTCTCAGAGATATTTATAAATCTGAGGCTTTTTTATTTGCACTCAATTTGCACTCATAATTTTATTTTACTATCAATTTACTAAACTCAAAAAATCATTCAGCATTTCAGTAAATTCATACCTATCTACTCCATTTTCTTGATATCTTTCAACCTCTCTAATTTGTTGAATATCCATGTTTGTCCAATAATTTTCTAAAACAGTTCTACTACTTGAAAATTTCTCTTGAGCAATTAGTGATTTAGCATTACAAGTATCCGTAAAATTAAATGTACTTCCACTTGGTAAATTCAAACACTCCAAGAGTATATAATTTTCAGGTTCTCTTTTTCTGGTTAAATATGCTTTAACACCAGAATTTTTAAGTTCTTGAATTTTAGCAATATTTTTTGCTTCTTCTGGTGTCCCTTTATCTGAATCCTGCAAAACACAATAGGGTATATTAAACTGGTCTGCCAATCTTAAAGTTGTCCAATGTTTTAAGTTTCCACAACCACCTATTGGAACTAAAGCAATTCGTTTTTCCTCTAATGTATGATTAATGAACCCGCCTTCTTTTAGTTGACTAGCCATATGTCTTATGAAAGTTACATCTCCTTTTCCCTCTAACAATAAAATTGCAGTTGCATTTTTTGCTATTGGTTCAGGCAATACTCCAAGTGCATCAGCTATTTTCTCAAATACTTGATCAGTTCCTAGTTCCATAGTTCGGGTGTTACCATTTTTTTCAATAAATCTTAGGCTATCTAAGGACAATAACCCTCCAAGAGTTGGGGTATGAGTTGTGAGAAGAACTTGAGAGTTTCCTGAATTCGAAATTTCTTTGAATGCCTCAATAAGCATTTTTTGATGGTCAGGATGCTGAGAGGTTTCAGGTTCCTCAAATGCATATATAACTTTTCTACCTGAATATTGATTTCTTAATCTGTCAGCTTCAGCTCTAAAAAAATTGAGGAGAACTAACCTTCTTACACCACTTCCTCTTTTATTGATTGGTATATTATCGTCTGAACTGATAGTTAATTTGAATTGGGAATCAAACTTCGGTTCTGTTTTAAATTGGGGTTTAAGTACAGAAGCTAAGTCAGGAGCCATCTCTTTTAACTTATCTAGAGTCCTTCTAGCCGTTGCAGTAGCTCTATTTTGAACTTTTGTTTTTATATATTCTAATTCAGCATTCAAATCTGATAATGCTTGTTGAATAGCAATCTTCATCGGATCAGAAACTTCTTTATCATCATCTTTACTTTGCCTATTAGATTGAAATAAAGCATACAAGGGGAGAAAGTTTTTCAATGATTCATATACTTTCTTAGTATCCTCTTTATCAACTAAAATCTCTGAATTCGTAATATCAAGACATTCAAATGAATTCCAAATTGCCCCACGAATCGAAGAATTAATGTTACTGTTATAATCAGCTTCATTAATTCCTAAATTATCTGCTCTAGCTTTTAATTCAGATCTTTTAAGTCTTAAAAGATCTTTTCCATTTTGAATCGTAGGATGATTACATACAATATAAATTTTCTCCTTTGGCTTAGCCGCAGTAGTTGAAAACATCTTTTTTATATGTAATTTTCCATCACTATTTAAAAGGTATTCATTTTCGAGGCTTGTTGGTGCAGTAGTGTCAATTATTATTTCATTTGGCAGATCTGAAAAAATACACGAAATCTGAATTTCATTATCATCTGAATTCACATTCGAATCCTCTCTTTCACAAATTACTAACTTATTATTAAAAAATATTTCCAGAGCTTCCAAAACAGACGATTTTCCAGCATCATTTTTACCAATAAATGCTGTCAAATTTGATATTGGAATTTTAATTTCTTCTTTATATCCTCTGAAGTTTTTTAGTATTATTTTATCAAGTTTCATTTTGTTAGGTCATAATATTTTTAAAAATTTAAGTCCTAACCCTTTTTCGATTCTCCTCTAAAATTTATTGAATAGGGGTCATGGCTGAAAAATTTACAACAAATTTACAACATTTCCCAAAACAAAGTAAATCTATTCGTTTAATAAAGATTTACGGAAACCCTCAAAAACAAAAAAACTGCCTCGGTTTCCCGAGACAGTTTCTAAAAGAAGTAAAAAAGTTTTTACAACTCAAAGTCAATCAACTGTTTTTCAATCTCAGATTTTCTACTCTCCAAAGTAGCTTTCAGATGATTTGTTACCAAATGAATCAAATTCGTATTGGTCGTTATAAACGATAAATTTTGAGAATCTCTAATCTCAAAGTTTGCCGAATCAGACTGATTGTACTTGAATTTATTCAGTTCAGTTAAAGTATCAGACAATCGTGTTCTTTGATGTGCCAAGCCTTTGAGTTGTTCAAATTTCTGCATTCTGTCATCTAAATTAATCACAGAAGTTTCTGATTTTGGAATTGATGTACTTTTAACAGGCTGTACATTAACTGATTTGCCAATTGTTTGTTCTGCAAGTTTCTTTTGCACTTCTTTTTTAACGGTTACTGTTTCTTTTTTACTTGTTCCGTTTTTTGTTACTGTTGTTGCCATCTTTTAAAATTTTAAGTTAAACATTTTAGTACATGACAAAAAATATAATTAATTGATTATCAGTAAATTAAATGTTAAATAATTAAAATAAAGCATTGATTTTCAGTATATTAGAAGAATAACATCACTCATTTTTCTAATGAAAAAAACCAATGCTTCCACTAAAAGTAGTGAATTAAATTCAGTTTTAAGTTCTCATTTCCAAGGTAAGATCAATTTGGCAAGAATCAAACTCATATCACATTTCATTATCGCCCTCTGTAAGGTACAGACAGTTACCTTTGAAAAGGTAGCCAACGCTTTTGAGACCTCAGTAGATTCGAAGTCATCACTCAGACGTATTCAAAGATTTATTGCTGATTATTCGTTGGATGGAGATTTGATCGCTCGTCTTATATTTAGTCTCCTTCCTAAGCAAGAGGGATTGATCTTGAGTATTGATAGGACCAATTGGAAGTTTGGTCAGACCAACATCAACATTTTTAAGTTGGGAGTTGTCTATAAAGGTGTTGCCTTCCCATTGTTATTTACTATGTTAGATAAGCCAGGGAACTCTAACAGTCAGGAGCGTATTGATCTTGTGAATCGTTTCATAAGACTTTTTGGCAAAGATGTTATTAAATCCATTGTAGCCGATAGAGAGTTTGTAGGTAATCATTGGTTGGATTTCTTGAATACAAATGGAATCAAATATTATATCCGCATTCGAAACAACTTTAAGGTAGAGCTTCCTGATAAGAACAAAACCATCAAAGTATTTCACTTGTTTAATCCACATAAGATCAATGAGTTTGTGTATTATCCTAAAATTGTACGTGTTAATGGTCAGCTTTGTTTCCTTTCCGGATGCAAGTTGTACCCAAAAAATGGAAAGCCTGATTTCTTAATCATTGTATCGTTCAACGCTCCTGATAAGGCCTTTGAACAATACAAAGAACGATGGCAGATAGAGATGTGTTTTAAAGCAATGAAAGCCAGTGGCTTTGATATTGAAAACACACACCTGCAAGATATTAAGCGTATTGAAAAATTAGTACTGCTTGTAATGATGGCTTTCGTATGGTGTTACAAAGTTGGTATATATTTACATCAGATTAAGCCTATCAAAATAAAAAAGCATGGAAGAATGGCTAAAAGCATATTCAAATATGGATTAGATTATATCGCTTCTGTGCTATTAAACCCTGTAAATCAAAACAATATGAACTTGACTAAATTTTTGTCATGTACTTAGGTTAAACATTTTATTTTTTGTTTGGTTGCTGTTGGCGACAGCAACTCCAAAACAGGGCATTTACAGCCGAAGCAGATGGACAAGGCAAGACAGTATCGGTTATTTTTTTGCAAAAAAAATGTTCGGACTCCCGAAGGGCTTGGTCTTGCAAAGCGTTGGATAGAGGCTACTTTTGACCTGTGCCGGAATTTGGGGTCAACAGCAACACGGATTTAAAAATGTTTTCTTTTTTTAAAAAAATGTAAGAAACGAAAAAACGAAATGGAAAAAATATCGATTGTACAAAAAAAAGTTTAAAAACTAACGCTCCAAATCAGTTTCACGACTGGGCTGTTTGGTTTTGTCCAAGATATCAAGCCGAGATCTGTTGCGTTTTTCCAAACCTTGCATAAAACCCTCCATTTCGGCACGTAACTGCCAAAGATTCTTATTTGTGAGTTTCAATTTTTCGTATCTTTTTTTAAGGGCTTCTAATTTTTCTTTGGGAGCAAACACCGCAGATACAAAGCCTTTATTATGGTAATACTTATAATCTTTTTTCTGCCACCACATCAGCGTTCTTGTTCTGGTTCATCTTTCTGTTGTGCTTTGATATACGCTAATTTTTCCTGTCTCTTTTTGATTTCAAGATACTCGATAAAATCAATTGGTTTTTGAGGAGCTTCAGGATGACGATTCTCGTGTGCTAATCGAAAGCTACGCTGAATATCACCACAACGAGCACAAGCAAAATGGAGACTCTCTTCATCAGGATAGCCCACATGGTCACAGTTATAAAATCCCTCATAACCATTGGTGTTAGGAATATTTCCGCATTTACAAATCCACCATTGTTTTTTCTTTTTCCTAAACATCACCGCTCTTTTTCATTTTTGCCTTGTTCTTTTTGTTGTTTCGCTTTGATTTGCGCCAGTTTAGCTTTGCGAGCTTGCTGTTTTTGTTTGGCTTGGGTAATTTTTTCTCGATTTTTTTGAATCTGCTGTTCCGCTTCAAGTAATCCTTTTTTGTAAGCTGGAACGTGTTCCATTTTCTTGATACGTTCAAGCAGACTCGGAGCAGCGAGAGCTAAAATATAGCCATGATTCATCCCCAGAGCAGTCAAAGCGGCTTCTTTTTGCGTTGGTGTTTTCATATTTGTTTGATTTAAAATTTATACGTGTTTTTTTCTAAAAATTCCATGATACTCTTACGAGAATAAAGGATGACTTTCCGACTGGGTTGTGAGAATACAATTTTGCCCTCATCGCGGTAAGTTTGGAGCGTAGTCTTAGATTTTATATTGAGGAGTCGCATGGCTTCGGTACTATCGATCCACTCATCAGGAATGATTTCTTTGCTTTTGACATACGCCACCATTTCATCGAGTAAGGCGTAGTAAGCTTCTTCTTGTATACAAATAACTTTCATAAGATTCTATTTTTTGGTTTAACATTGTTTTTGAGCTACCTCCTCGAAAATATTGCTTGAAAAAGGCGAACAATAACGCCTACAATCCATTGCAGAAATTTCCAGAGTACAACAAATAAGCCTTGTAATAATTTTCCGAGAAAATCAGCGAGTCCGTGCAGAAATGGTGTTATTATTTTTCCAAATGCACTGACAAAACTATTTACCAAGGTTCTTACGGGTTTTGGGAATAAGAGTCCCAGGAGAAACAGGAGGAGTAAAATTGAGATCATAATTTATAATTTTGAGCGTTTGACTAAAGTTTTATTTTTGAAATAGGGTTTCATCTTGAGTTTCATGGGGCGATACCGACTGCATAAAAACAGGCAGTAATCTTTGTTTAAAGTTCTGACTTCATCTGGAGTCAAGAGATGACGACTGATTCGGTGTTTGGGCGCAGTGGTATCAAAAAAATTGGTTTGGGTTTGGCTGTAGAGTTCGGTCGTTGTTCCCAAACTCCGACTGACAATCTCTGCTGAATGGGGAGGGCAATCCTGGCAGAATAATTTTATGAGATTATCCAAAATAATTTGAGCTTTTTCTTTCCCATAAGCGACCTGCAATTGTTGAATACTTTGCAGAATGACTGAGATACTCACTCTTCGTTTGGCAATGACACTAATGATACGGTGAAAATCCATTATATGGTACGAAGCGAACTCATCTAACATCAAAAACACTTGATTCCCCGTTCCAACCATTAGGGCTTCGAATAATTGCTGAAAAAAGACCGAAAAAAAGGCACTGAAAAATGGGATTTTATCTTCTCTGGTATGCAGGTATAAAATCGTTTTTCGTTCTCTAAGGGCTAAAAAATCAAAGGTGGTTTGAGCACCGATATGCTTGAGTACAGGATCAGAAAAGGCATACAAGGCACTGTGTACCGTCGCCAAAATACTTAATCTTACCTTTTCCGAATTTGCCAGAAATGCCATATACTCATCGAAGTCTGCATCATCGAGTGCATTCTCTATCAAGGCTGAAACTTCATCTTGGGAATGACCAAGTTTGTTCACTAATTGATAAACAAATGCAACGGTGCGATTTTCAGGATTCATGACTCTGACCACCGCCAGAAATAACAGGGTAACCAGAGCAATACTCCCCTCTGTCCAAAAGGCATCATCGTTAGAATCCTTATATGTAGCACCAATGATAGCCTGCGCCGTCAATCGAGCGGTGTTCTTGTCATGGATTCCATCCAAAAAATTAATCTGCTGACTCTGCTGATATTGCTCCATATCAAAGGAGAAAACAGAATAGCCTTGACTGATAAACCAGTTTTGTGACTTGGATCGGATTTCTTGACTCGGGTCAAAAATGACCATTCCCATTGGGTCAGACCACCGACGCAAGCAATTATTAAGCAGATAGCGACTGGTTTTCCCCATGCGGGTAGGAGCGATTACGCCAATATGAGCATTTGTCATTTCTACATTCAGCCGCAAGTCATTGGCAATATATACGCCTTTGTTTCGGGTTCTCAGCACTTTGCGACGCTCAGCGGCATTTGCCCACTGGGCTGAGCCATGAGAGTGTTTCTGGTCATAGCCAAATAAAATATCTTCTAAATTCATTTTTCTAAGGTGTTTAATTGTTTTTCTTGGGGTTCTTGTTTGTGTTTGAGTTGTTCGAGTTCAAAAGAGCGTACAAACTGTTTCAGGTTGTATATATCGAGGTTCAGGCGTTTCCAGCGATACTTTTTTCCGTCAATCAATACCCCATACAGCGATTACGATATTGGTACGTTTCAATACCTTGCTGTTTAAGAGCGATTAAAAAGGCTTCTTTGTCCGGGTATTGTTTCCCTATATCAACCAGAGTTTTCCGAATGGAATCGAGTTGAGAAATTTTCCTTCGTCTTTTTACTCGGAGTGATCCGTCACTTTCTTTGAATTTTTGCGGCAGAGGAATCCCTGTCAGGCTTGATTTGGCAACCTCTTTTCCTGACAGATGAAGCAAACTCTGTTTTAACTCTGGAAAATTTTGCTGCTGAAACCGATCCATTTCTTGCTTGATTGCTCGCAAGCGAGGTTTGGAAATCCGTGAAGATTTTCCCGATCCAAATTTTGAGGCCGATACCATGAAATGAACATGATAATTAGCTCGATCAAAGTGCGGTCTGGCAAACACGATTTTTTTATCCGCTTCAATTTCTTCACAAAATTTCTGCGCAATGGTAAAGAGTTTTTCACTATTTAAGCGGCGTTTTTCCTGTGGGTGAAACGAAATAATATAATGCCCAATTCCATTGCGATTTTTTCGCTTCGGAATGAGTGTATTATTCCGCTGAAAATCCTCAGCAATGGCTCGCATGGTCTCCCCATTCGTATTATATCGAATGGCAAAATCAGGTTCATTTTCCAATAATTCTCGCCCTTGATTAATATAAGTCGCAAGTTGAAAGAGTCCGGGATTGCTTAATTTTCTATGAAGCATTTTAATGAGCATTTGGGATAAGATGAATAGGTTTAAAGACAATTTTTGGGGTTTGATAAAACTGGTCTAAAACCGTTTCCATCTGTCGAAACTCTCGTGCCAAGGCTTCTAAATGCTGATTATCAATTTGTTTGTGAATACGACTGGCTTTGACCAATTGATTTACATTGTTGGCAGATCTTCTAATCAACAATTTGGTATCTGCTAAGATTGGATTCGGTGGTAAATAGATATCGCTTTCGATGTAGGCCAAAACGGCTTTGCGACTCAATACCCCAATCCCTTCGCCGTATTGTTTGGCAATTTGTTTGAGTTGTTGGTATTCCGTCTTGGAACAGACAAGTTCAATACGCTTTATACGACCTCGAAGTTCACGTTGATACGCACGGGCATAGTGTTTTTTGAAATCCGCTCGTACTTGCATTTTTTCTTTATCGGTAAGAACTTCAAAAGAAATACGGTGCTGCAATAGATACTGTTGAAAGGTCAACATAGAAAAATTGGGTTTAGAAAAATTTCTTGGAAAAAAAATTCCCAAGAAGGTATCGGGTTGTATCATAATTTGGATGTTCAACTCAAGGGAAAATTTTGATTATTAGGTTTTGATAAAATTTGAACCAACTGATACTTGAGCTCCCTTGGCTTCGAGTATTTCCGAAAAAACACGACTCACAATCGAAAATTTACGATCGGTTTGGAGCGTTGGTTGATACACTACATAGACTTCAATTCCTTGGAGACTACCAAGTCCATTCATCTTTTGAGTAATAAATTGCGTTGCTTCTTGCTCAAAAACTGTAAGATTAGCTGTTCTTCGATAAACACTGTACTCGTGATCGTTATGGAACAAATCGGAATAAATCACCAAGATTTTTTTGTCTGCCTGAGAGTTTTCCAAGCGTTGTAATTCTCGTACGATTGGCGTGAATAAGTTTGAGGCAGGTTTTCCCTGTGAAGCCGTTTTCAGTTTTGTTAAAATGGAGTCAATTTGTTGCCCGAATTGTCGAATATGTGCCTCTCGGACATATCGTTGGTACTCAGCATCAGATACAAACGGGAGAGAAATGTGCCAGGTATGTTCTAATGAAACATCGGATAAAAAACGGGTTCGGGCTCGACCGTAATTTAGTGGTGATGTATTGAGTTCAAATAAGTCAACAATATCGTTTGCCTGAATATCCATGGTTTGATGGTCAAAACTCCCCGTATTATCGTTCACAATGGTAAATTCTACTTGTTGACGGACGTACTCATGACATCCAGAGAGCAATAAGCACAGAATAAATAATTTAAGAGATAAGAATAGGTGTCGTGTTTTCATGATGAAAATGGTTTTTATTTGGTGTTACAATAGGTTTTTTTTGCTGTGTTACAGATCTGTCAGGATAGACCAACGGTTGAAAACCTTGAAATGGGTTTGAAATGTCTGGTAACGTATCAATGGTCAAAAACAATTTTTCGTCGCGTTCTTCACGTTGGTTATTAATTCCATCAATGTAGATGGCCACCAAAGATTTGTACTGACTATTGGTTTGTCCCCAAAAGGCGATACAAGTGTGATAAAAGCTGTGATACTGAGCTTCTACCTTTTGGAGTTCTTGATCTGCATTGGCTTTTTGTTGAAGCAACGCATCAATTATTGTTTGTGAAGTTCTAGAAACTCGTTGTTCTTCTTGGAGTTGCTCTTTGGGCAAGTGGTCTCGAAGGCGTTCTTCTCTTCTGAGACGTTTGCGAATGGTATTTACCTGGCGTTTTTTTGATCGCCAAGTTCTGTTTTCTCTAAATTCCTGTAAGGATGGAAATAGCAGATAATGGACAAAAGCCAATGCTACAAATAGCATTACTGAGAGCAAAGCGAATTGCTCAGGAGAGATATTTTGAAGTTTTGCTCCATTCGCAATATCTTTGGCAACTAAAGAAGAACGAAACCCTCCAATGACAAACATGGCTTTGTAGACCAATGCCGCAGTAAGAATTCCTACAACAGCTCGTAATCCTATCGGGATTTTTTTCTCATGGAAAATTTCTGCCAAAAAAATTCCGCAAAAGATAAGAGCCAAAGCAATGGAAATGGCTGGGAAAATTTTCTCCTGCTCCGTAACCCCTGTTATGGCTAAAGCATTAGAAATAAAAATAGCATCACCAAATCCGATAATCAATGAAAAAATCACCACGCAAATGACTCGCCACCAGAGGCGATGCCGAGGAAGTGATAATAATTCTTTGAGATGCGTTTCGAGCGAGGTTCTCAAAATTTGTATCCGACCCGTTGAAGCAACTTGTTTGTCAGCAAAATTTGTTTTGATAGTCGCCAGTTTGTCTTTGAGTTCTGTTTCTATTTCTAGAACTTTAGTATTTACGCGTTGGGTAACTTCACAATGGCACTGATAGATATGCGATGCGTTAGATTGTAAATCAAACAAAACATTTGAAAGTTGTTCTGCGGCTTTATACAGAAAAGTTTCGGCTGAAAAAAAGATATACTTCACAAAAGGAAGTTGTTCTAGTACTTGGTCTGTAGGTGGGTTTTGAGTAGCCGCAACTTGAGCTGCTTCTATGACATCATCTTGAAGAAGAGCAAAACTCTTGGCGAGTAATTTTCTGATTTTAGGAATAATTTTGTAGTTTCTATAGATTCCGAACATATGGTTAAAGTTTTGTTGTGAAATAATTCACGATTTTTTGTTTTTGAAAAAGAGGCGAAGACAATTCGCCTCTCTGATTAATCTTTGTCTAGAAATTGATTGAGTATCATTTCTGTAGACTTAAATTCAGTAGAAGCTTTTTGCCCCTCATAAAATCCAAACCGATAAAAAATGGGTTGGTCAGATTTTACTTCTTCTTGGGGTTCTGCTTTGAACCCTGCTTGTAGTCCTTTTAGGTAATCTTGTTCTTGTGTTTTCATTCGTTCTAGTTTTTAATTCTTTGATATAATTTGTATCTTCACGGAGTAAAGTTTAAAGAAGCGACAGGCGAATTTCGCCTGTTGCCTTAAATACATTCAATTACTGATGACAACTAACAAAAGAATAATTCCTGCTAAAATTACCAATCGTAATAGGTTAGCTCTCAAGCCAAGTTCAATTGGGTAACGGTTGTGTTTTTTCATCTTTGTATATTTTTGATTTTCAGATACAAAAGCACAAATTTTTATGTTTAAAAGAAATTGCAGATCGCTTGCAGACCTAACCTTTTTTGAGTTTTTTTTGCAATTTAATTGCAAAAAAAAAATCGAATATAAATCGAATCGTATTATACTTTTTTTGCCAAATATTCGACAAACCTATCGGGTAAAATTGTAGCAGAAACTTTAATTAGGTAATAGTTAGTTCTTTTTAAAAGTTCGAAGTTATTTTTTCTCAAATTCTTTGGAATATTAAACTCTTTTAACCCAGAGTGCATTTCGATATACCTACTGGGTTTTTCAGGAAATTCTCCTGTGATTTCAATAACTCTCTGAGAAAAGAAATCTGCAAAACTTAATGTAAAAGCTAAACCTTTCAGATCAGGGTTTCTTTGTTTATATATCTTATTTTTCCATTTAACCATCTTTTTAATCTCATTATCAATTTTTTCAATTCCCTTTTTGCCAATGATATCAATTGTTTCATCTGTTGTGTAAGGAATTCCTTGATAGAGGCACGGCCCATCAATAAGATTTTCGTTAATAAATTCGAATCGCTTACTTTTTTCTTTTTTTGACATTTTGGATAAGTAGCTAAGGGCTACTAATAATATTGTAAATTTGCTTAAATGTCAAACTAGTATGTCGGGAAATAGAGAAAACCTTAGAGATTGTTTTATTCGACGAAAAAAAAGCAAAGAACACAAAGCGAAAGATGTTAATAATGTAGTAATTGACATTTTGAATGCATTAAGGAAGTATTATCAAAATATAGAAAAGTTTGATATATCTGAAATAGAAGATTCAATAAAAAGACGCTTTAGTGAAGAAGTTAGCAGACACATTATAGAAGGTACTGAGATAAGAAGGCTTGATAACAGACCTAATGCGATTGTAGACGATGCACACATAACAAGATTTTCAGACGGAGGGTCGATAGGAACTGGATTGAGATCTGATTTTCTCCATATTTATTGTGGATTTGCTGGAGATTTGAGTTTTGAAGAGTCCAAACAAAGTTTATTTGATTTTTTCAAAATTGGGAAATATGAGAACTATTTTAAAGATAAACACTTATTGCCTTTTTTAGAGACAGACATAAACAAGGGTCTAAAACCAGTAGAAACTCAGAACCCAACACAAAAGGGCATTTCTCTCATTAAAACGCTGACTTCGAAAATAAGTAGTACCCTAATAATCATTATTTCTGTTATATCTCTATTAGGAGTCATTTCCTTTTATCTACTTAACCCAAATACAGAAAATAATTTTAAAGAAATTGAGCAAGGTAAAGTTAAAATCAATCCCCCCATTGAGGTAAAAACTACTTTTCCATTGAAAGAAAACAAGGAGAAGAAGTTAAGAATTTTGGTTACTAGGTTTCTACCTTTTGAAGATGGAAAAGAAAGTTTTAATTGTCCTGGTGCTAGAATTACTGAAGAAATAAACGATGTCGCTTTAAAGAAAAAACTGCCTGTAATAGCGATATATCGAGAAGATGTCAGTTCTCCTACAGATACGATATCATCAAAAATAATAATAAGTAAACATAATGCGGACTTATTACTTTGGGGTAGATTGGGTAAATCAATGACTTGCGGTACAGGAGAGCTTTGTTTTAGGAGTACACCGTCAGATAGTCTGCTAAATTTTATTAATCCTATAAAAAAGAGGTTTGCAGAAATGAACCCCTTAAAATCAAGTTATATCCCAAATAATCTTCGTATTGATCATAATGATGAAATTCGCATCAAAGGGAAAAAATTAGATGTTTGGTTACGATTACTCGTAGCAGAAAGATTTGGGAAAGAAAAACCTGATTTATTATTTGTTGATTCTAGTCTTTCTAGAGAAGAGCAAGCTGAAGAATGGTTTGAAATATCGAACCTTTCGTTATCAAGTCGTTATCGTATAGATGCTCTGAATAAGGCACTCTATCTAAATCCAAATCACTTAGATGTTTTAAAAAGGCTATGCAACATTACGAATCAAATAAAATACTGCGATCAGTTATTGAAAAAGGAATATAATAGTGACAACCTTTTATTAAGGTCTCGTGCAAAACTGAATCAATTTGTCTATTCAGGGTTTGGTGTCACTGGATTACGAAAAATTAATTATAAATCAGCTTTAGATGATTTTTATGAAGCTGTTAAATTAGACTCAACAAAAATAAAATCTTTAAGTTTTTTGATTCCGATAAAAACTTTATTAGGTAGCTCGTTAGGTGGAGAAATGTCTAGCTTCATACCAGAAAACGAACTTAAAAAACACTTAGATAAGTTATTGTCTCTGGCATTGAAAAACTTTACTGATAATAAAATTACCAAGAAAGAATATGCTAAAATCTTATATGGTGTTTCTATAAAATGTCTTCTTCAAAAAACACTCGCCCAGCGGAAGTCATTTGATGTGGAATTGAGTAGTGTTTGATTAAAACACCCAAACGTTGTTTAGAAATTCTAAGAAAATCTGCCACATCGCCAAAAGCCAATATTTTTGGTCTATCCATAATTTTAATGGTATTCGAAAAACTACCAAGAAATAGTTGCATGGAATGAAATAGCTTGGTATGATAAAACCAAATGCCTTTACCGCCTTTTACTGCAAATGATTTTGATGAAGTTATCAAACACCTTTGTGATGCGGATAATGTTTTTGACCATCGGGAAAAGTCAAAACACTATGAATTTATCCAACGTTTGGTTGCTTTGCTCTATGATTGGTGTGATGAGGAGAAGAAACAGCTTTAAAATCAGCCCAAAAGAGCCTGATATTTCCCTTCGAATTGAGCAAATGGTTTGATTTTTGTTATCTTTGACATAAAATCAATTGGTAATGACTACGATAACGATAAAAAATAACGAAAAACTAACCCAAACGGAATTTGAGGCTATTGATGACATGCTGGAGTATTTCTTGCATAACCGTCCGGGAATTATTCTGCCATTGAATAATTATGAGTTAAATTCTAACCAAAAAAAGCAATGGGAAAAAGTAAACACAATGGATGAAAAAGATTTTGTTGACCTCAGATAGGTTATGAAAGTAGTTGAAATTGATGAAAGTATTGAGAAATACTTGCGAAAACGAAATATCCTCAAGCAATATTTAATTGCCAAAATGCACGCCGAAGCAGACCGGTTAAACCAAATTGATTTTAGAAAGCGACGACCGTATAAATATGAACGGTATTATTTCAAAATTAACAATAAGTATCGGGCTATTGGGAGATATAATGACAAAGGTACATTTGTTGTATTAGAAATTTCTGACCACCAAGAATAATGAACCTATTTTCTTCGATGTTTGAGTTTATCCTTTCTCGCCTGCTGAAAAGCCACAATATCTTCTTCAAAAAATATACGCCCTGACGAAGTTTTTTGAAATGGAATATTATAACGAGAAATAATGTAATTGAAGCGTTGGTGAGAAATTCCCAAGAAATTAGCAGCATCCGTATAGCCGAGGAGCTTTGGCCTGTCCATACCCATAATGATAGGTCAAAAACATTCCAAAAACAGTTGAGCAATTGAAAAAATTGATACAGTGAAATCAATGGGTTTACCACCAATGACTCCAAAAGATTTAGGCAAAGTGATTAAACTAATCTATGATATAGATAATATTTTCACTCATCATAGGAAATCAAAAAAACAAGTGTTAATGCAACGCTTGATTGCGTTTCTTTATGACTGGTGCGATGAGGAGAAAAAGCAACTTAATAGGTCAAACTAAAAACTGCCTTGGCGACAACCACCAGAATTTGGGTGCACCAGTATGATTTGGTTTCCAGACTGCCCAACAATACTGTTGTTTGGCAATACGAGCGTAATTACTCGTCTTGACTCCATACGGCCAGCAGGTCAATTCATCCAACGCATAGATAGCTGCCGGAGGTGTTTTGGTAAATTTGTGATACCGATTCGGATTACAAAGAGACCGCAGATTTAACAACATAGCTACCGAACCACCTGTTTTTCTAGTATGAATGAGAGCTTTCCGAATAAAAGCATCACCCAATCCATGTTTCCCATACGGAGGGTTGGTAATAATATGCTTGGCAAGTGGTTTGTCAGATTTTAGAAAATCCATACCCGAAATACCATAACCCCAATTACCTAAATCAGTAGAAACTACCTTATGACCTGCTTTTTCCAGTTCCATAGAAATAGCCCCTTTGCCACAAGCAGGCTCCCAAATAGAACCATCAAAAGATTCTACTGAGAGTAACGCCCGAACTGCTTCCGGTGGCGTGGGATAAAATTCCAGGTAGGCACGTTTGCCTGATTGCCGAGACCGATATTGAAGTGTGCTCATTATAAAAATGGGTTAAGAAATAAGAGCACTTTTCTCTCCAACCAGTCCTAAAAGCGAAAAGTCAAAAGAGGAACTCCGCAGAGCGGAGGCAAATCTTTGACTTTGAGAGAGGACTGGTACTTCCTAACAAGTGCGAATTTCTGTTCCCATTTTTAATGAGCTATTCTTCGGTCTCAAAAAATCTTGAAAAACTGTGTTTGACAGATTGAAGCGTTTTTATAGGATACTTTGGCTGTTCTTTTTGGCAACAATTCCCGTAATTATGATGGAGAGTTCCCATCAGGTGGTATGTAGTAGAGGTATCAAATATTCCTTTGAGGATTTCTCCCCAACGGACAATCTCGTCTAGAAGTGTTCGACTGGAGTCTTCGGTGTTCCACCACTCCTCCTTTTGTACTTCTGAATTCCCTTTAGTCCTTACTATAGGTGACATTTTAGGGGTTCGATTCTCTAATTCTTCTAAGGTTGGTATTTCAGTAAAAGCGCATCGCCAAAAAGCAGACAAAAGCTCCATTTGATGTGGGTTTATCAGAGTATCATCTAGGTGTTCAATTGTTTTTTCGATGTCCGTTATTTTTTGATCAATTTCAGCTTTGGAATAGGCTTTTTTTCTAGTGCTTGATTTTAGGAGTGTGATCTGGTCTTGAATCGTTTCATAGTCTTGCTGACATTTAAGAATCAAATCAGGGTGAGTCAAATATTCCAATTTTTTGAGAATCGCTTCGGCTTTTTGTCGGAGTTGTTCTCTTTGTGAGTTTTGTTCCTGTTGGAGTTGCTCTGTGGTATTAATTTTATGAAATAAATGAAGTTTGGCACTTTTCAGGAACACTTTGATAGCAGCAGGGTCAAAATCAATAGTCGTGAACAAATTCATAAGGATTTGCTGTAATTGGTTTGGATTAACAGAGATTTGTTTGTGTCCTCGATTACAGAAATAAAGAGGAAATCGTTTGCCTGATCGTCCAGTAGAAGCTCCAGCTTTTAGAGGCTTATTACAGTGAGAGCATCGAATCAGTCCCTTGTAAGGAAAATCAGGGTTATTGGTACGATAAGTTCGTTTTTGGTGTGATCGCTTATCAAATAATTTCCAACCTGTTGAATTATTATTGTCTTTGACAATAGTATATCTGTCTTGATTGGCAGCGTTCCAGAGTTCGATATCGATGAGTTTGGGAGATTGCGATGGTACAAGGTGGTAATGAGTCCATTTTTCACAAACAAAGCCTGCATAGATGGGACGACGAACATAATTCCAGAATTGTTTAGGCGTAATTGGTTTTTGCCCTGAAGTGCCGATGATTCTGCTTCGGTCGGTATTCCAGACTTGGCGGATTCGAGAGCGGTAGCCCTGTGCATTGAGTTTGTCGCAAGCAGTACGAGTGGTAATGATGCCTTGGTGTACCTGACTGGCGAGTTGATACATTAGTCTAATATATTGGGCTTCGTTGAGCAAAATTTTGAGAATGGTTCGTTTTTTACCTGTGTTGGGGTTAAAAAACTTGGTGTTCTCAAAGCCGTAGGGAGCGGAGCGGTTTTGGAAACCTTGTTGGACGTATTCTATTTGTTTCTCTACAAACCGCTGTAAGATTTGTCTGACTTCACTTAAAGAACGTTCCGCTCGTTGAATTTCGTTTTCCTGACTGGGGCTATAAGTACTCCAATCATATTGAAAATCATCACCAAATTTACCGCCACTGCCTTTAAGCATATTTCGTTCGGGTTGGATGATCCCCTCGACATCGACGAGCTGAATTCCCAAACTTTTCAGTTCTTCTTTGGCATAGGAGTAAAAAGCCCCACCTGCTCTGGTAAAGCGATCAATATTAGTAAAGCAACCATATTGGAGAGTGGATTGATGGAGTTTAGAAAATTCCAAAATGGCATCAAAGGTAGGGCGAGTACTTTTTCTCCCTGAATATTTTTCTCGAAATACTTTGATCTGATCTGCTGTAATCCCAAACGTATCAAATAAGAATTGTTTGGCTTTCCGTTCCTGAATCTCCAAACTATCTCCTTGTCCTTGTCCAGAGGAGGAAACACGGCAGTCGATCCAAGCTTTGTAAATGGTTTTATTCATGGAAAGAGGGATGAAGAACGTGTTCGGAAACAATATCACCAAGCAGATACGTTAGCAAGAGAAAAGACTCTAACTCTTCATCAGAAAAGTTGAACTTTTGCAGATTTTTTCCACAATGATCGAGTAATTCCTGTTTGAAATGTGTAAAGGTGAGTTCAGGCTGAGTTTGAGAAATTAGCTTGGTTTCAAAAATCAATTTCTCCATTGTCTGCAAAAGAATAATGACTGTCTTTGGTGATAATAATATGGTCGAGTAATTTGATATCTATGGTTTTTGCTGCTTTTGAGAGTTTTTCTGTAATTTTTTTATCTGCTAGAGAAGGAGTTGAATTAGAACTGGGATGATTATGACAAAGAATCATAGCGACGGCTCCACAACTTAATGCTGCTATAAGAATCAGGCGTATATCGGTGATGGTCGCTGTTATTGTTCCAGAACTATGAGGGTATAATCCGATGATTTGATTGCTGTTATTAAGAAACAAGATTTTGAACGCTTCTTGGAGTTCCAGAGTGTCAGGGTTCCATAAAGAACGGAGAATTTGAACTGCTTGCCTACTATCCAAAATTTTGAGGCGTTTTTCTGGTGGGATTTCGGGATGGTAAGAAAGTTGTATGGTTGATACAGGAATTTGTTTCAATAGTTTGGATTTGTACTGACTGATGTGAGCGTGTAGTTTTAGGTTAGATGCAGATTGAGGTAATGAGTTCGATTCGAGATCGGATTTCATGAATAAGAGAGAAAAGAAATAAGGAGAGATTTAATAAAAGGATTCTTCTAGGTTGAGGAAGCCAGGAAAGGTAAACAGGTAGCGTTTGCTTCGTTTGGAGAGTTTGAGCGACTTCTTGTTTCGTAAATATGCTTTTCTAAGAGCAAGAATCACAGGACGAGAGGTCATACTCAACACGACCGTTACGCCTTTATCTAAGTAAATTGAGTTCTGCGTATCATAAATAGGTTTGAGCGTTTTGACGACAAACCGATGTGGGTTTTTCATGGAAAAAAGGATTAAAAACACTTTTCACCAAAAAAGAGTGATTTCTGTCTCGCAATGAGTTTCAAATTGGTTTAGGTATTTGTTTTTGCGTTTGGAAAAACCACGTACAAAAAAAGCCCTCTGATGTGTCAGAGAACTCGTAATTTCTTTTGGCGATAAAGCGAAGGGCGGTTTACCCCAGAACCGCATCTCAGCTCAAGGAAGTTTTTAAGATTGAGTTCATTTTTCTACTTCGCTATTCTTGATGATCAGAAATATAAAACACGTACAGCGTGTTTTCTTTTTTCTCGGCTAAAGCACGGTATTTGCGTGTAATTCGGAAATACCAAACATTGGCTGATTTGGGTTTTCGTTTTTTCAGATCAACGACAGTATAATTTCCTGCCAAAATATTGTCTTTGGCTTTGAGGTATTGGGCGACAAGATTCCGTTTTTTCAAAGAAGCAATCACTCCCTTTTTTTCGATGACATTCATCCGCGAAAATCTTCAAAATCGTCATAACCCTCTTCCTGATGCTTCTTGTAGGCAGCAAGTTCCGCTTCGGACAAATCATCAAGGTCTATATTTCGAAGAATAACTTTGCCTGTAGACTGGTAGTAGGCATCAATAAATTCCTCAAAAGTCTCAAAGACCGATTGAGATAATTTTTTCCCTTTTTTTATGGTTATTGTTGTCATAGTAGCTTTATTATAATCAAAGGTACAAAAATTCAAAGAATACTAAGCTGCTCATTATAATCGTCCAAGACATTACTTGGGAGTGATTTCAGGTAAATCTGAGTCGTCGTTAATCTACTGTGACCAAGCATTGCCGAAATAGCTTCCAGCGGAACATTCTGGAACATCGCTTGAGTAGCAAAACTATGACGAGAGACGTAAGAGGTCAACCGTTGGTCAATCCCGCAAAGCAGTGCCAGTTTTTTGAGTCCTTTGTTATAGCGTTTTCTTGCCCAATCTATATCTCTGTATTGCATTTCTAATGATTCTCGTTTGATAATCGGGAAAATAAAGTCCTCCACTTGTTTGTCTTCGGTATAGAATTTTAAAATCTCGTTGAGTTGGGTGGTAATTTTGATGTCGTATACCTTAGAGGTCTTTCTCCGTTGGAATTTGATTCTCCCGTCAACGATATTTTCTAATTTCAGAAAAGCCATATCAATAAACGAAATTCCATAGAGCAAATAAGAGGCTAAAAAATAATTGCGAACATGAAATAACTCATGATCCAGTTTGAGTTGCAATCCCACAATGCTTTTGACATGCTCAAGTGCAATCGCTCTTTTCTCGGTGGGTGTCATTCGAATCTTATAATCAGCAAACGGATAGGCTTCTTTTTCTATCAGTCCTGCTTTGATACCTTTGTTATAAACTGCTCGAATCGTGCGCATATAAGCGGCTAAACCATTGAGAGAATTCCCCTCTTTTGATAAGTAGTGAATTTCAAATTTTTTGAGGTAATCGTAATTGAGTTCATCAAATCGTAGATCTCGATTGTGATTGTATTTTTTGAGTGTTCCCAACACTCCATAATATGACCGAGCATTCCCAAATCGCTGTGATTGCTTCATTTCTTCTACCAAACTATATCCAAAGTCGAAGAATGACTCATAAGAAGCCTGATTCGTCAGTTTGGCTTTGAGTTGATTAATGGATAAAAAATCGAGTTCTCCCTTATCAGCCAAAATATTTATTATATCCATGGCATCAGTTTTTTGTTTTAGCAAAAAATTATTGAGTCGATGAATGGAAGAAACCCCCTTGTATGATTTTTTAACCTGATGATTTCGTTTATCCCAATCACTCTCCAAAATAGAATATCCTAAAGAAATGGAGGTCGTTTTCCGTTTATGGCTGAGCCGTAAAATGATTGGAAATGTGGCATTTTTTTTCTTTCTTCGTGTGTCTAATGTAAGCGTCAGATTGGTTTTCATACCATAAAGGTACTAAAAAATTTGCACTCAATTTGCACTCAGATTGTGATTCTAAATGAAATCATCTGTTCTCATTTATTTTTTAAAACATTGAAAACCAATAAAATAATTATTTTTAAGATTAAAATAAATCAAAAATCCTATTTCTGTTAATCAGAGGGTCCTTGGTTCGAGCCCAAGAGGAGCAGCAGACAGAGAAAGGCTTTGAGAGATTTCATTCTTTCAAAGTCTTTTCATTTGCATATAAAATGGATTATTGTGTTTAATCGCCCTTATTTAAAATCTTCTTTGTTTGCCTAACGAGATTAACGTATAGCTCTTCTTTTTCCCTATAATCCATACTTAAAACCGTTTTTGATGGTGGGTTCATAGCCTGATATTGGTTTAACTTAGGAAATTCCTCAAAGAGACAGGGTTTAAGAATTACAATTAGTATGACTGCACCGTCTTTTTCTGCTGCTTCTAATAAAGGTGGTAATTCATTTTCGGCGATGAACTCTGAACCAAGAAAATCCGTACTGACCAATAATATAGCAACTTTAGTTTTATCAATAGCCTTTCTAATTTCTTTCTTCCATTTTTGTCCTGCTTCTATTTTAGTATCATCCCAAAAGTCAATTTGGCTAAGAAACGGTCTAAAATGCCTTTGAATGTCTTTTAAATACTCCTTATCCAAATGACTATAACTAACAAAAACTTTATTTCTAACGTTCCCTGATGAGGTATTAAATTTTTGGTGGGCTATTTTTGGGAAAGTGTCTATTTCCTGCTTTATGTAGTAAATTAATGTCTCCGCATCCTTTTCTAATTGGCAATTAGGATCTGCTTTTCCTTCGTGGCTTCTATCTCTGTGTACTTGAAGGTCTTTGAGCATTAACACCTGTATTTCATCGAGAAAAATAGCCTTACTCTCGGCAGTATAAAAATCGTGTAGCCTATGCTTAATTTCTTTAAAATCGTCTATTGGCAACCCATTATCAGAGTTCATCAGGACACCACTATAAAAGTCTTTTGCTTCGTTTCTAACTATTTGTTCGTTACTGGTCATTAGGCACATTATTTTTTGAGGGTTTATTTTTTTACGTGAAGTACAAAGCAAATAAATGCATCGTTTACAACTCTATCTTCAATTTCATATATTTTCCATATTACGGTAGAGCCTTTTTGTTGAATTACATCTCCTTTGTTGACTTCAAATTTTTCAGGGAATTGAAACATAATTTTTGAGGAATCTTTTTTATCAGCGTTTTTCATTCCCTGTACTTCAATTATCTCGGCATTATTACATTTATAGTTTTGATGAATCAAGACTGTACTTTTAAAAGTTTCAAATAAAGTTAGAAACCCTTTTCTAAACTCTTTTCCTGCATTAACTGGAATCATTTGTATAATATATTATCAAAATATTGTCTGACAGTTAATAATTTCGGAAAACTAAAAGACAAGCAGTAATTTTATTAAAACATAAGTTGCTGTTAAACGGGTGTTTATGTTTTTAAAAATTGCCTACCCCTATATATGTACCAAATGATATACTTTTTAAGCGTTTTTAGATGTCAGCAACCAATGTCTAAAAGAGGTTAGAATCTTCTACGGGTGTAGGTACAGAGATATAAAAAAATCTAAAAATATTTAAAAACGGAACTAAAAATGGTCGGGGCGTGGGTAAATTTTACTCGTCCGCCCTCGAAAATCTACGGCTGAAACGCAACCACCAAGCCCAAGCATAAACGCTATACAAAATTGGCTTAGAATGGTTATTTGGAAACAATGGAAACAGATAAAGACCAAACTAAGGCATCTCACCAAATTGGGATTAAACAAATCTAAAGCTTGGCAATGGGCAAACATAAGGAAGAGTTATTGGGGATCAAGACTAATTGTTGTGTTTATGCAAAAATTGTAGTTAATCTATAGAGGAAGAATTCTGTGTTTTTGACCCCTCTAAATTGTAATCTAAAGGCTTTGATTTTGGCATTGAAAGATTCTGCCGCTGCATTAGTACTTCTATTAATGAAGTAATTCAATATTGATCTATAGTTAAGCCTGATAGAGTTTGCTATGGTATTAAAAGCCTTGTATGCTGTTTGTTCTACATCTTTATACCAATGCGCTAGTTTTGTATAAGCGACTTGTATTGAGTTTGCTGTGTTGAAGATATTTCTAAGTCCTTGTACGAGCTTAAAAGCTGTTTTGATATCAGGATATCTTTTAAAGAGGATGTTAGCTCTTACTCTTTGATCTTCTGTCCAATTACTTGGTGCTTTGTAGAGTAAGTATCTGCTTCTAGCCAAGAGTTGCTTTATGGTATCTCCATTTTCTAATATTTCAGGGTAATATTCTTTGTTATTGGTTTTGGCAAGTTTGATCCGTTCATTTTCTGTATCTATGGCTTCCCATCGATGTTTGATCCTAATTTCTTGAAGTGCTTCTAGAGCTAGTTTCTGTACATGGAATCTATCGGTTACTTGTATGGCTTTGGGGAAACACCGTTTGGCAATCAGCTTCATGGAGTTCGCCATATCTAGGGTAATTTCTCTGACCTTGTTTCTTTTCGCAGATGAGATTTTAAATAGGTGTTTGATAATAGGTTCTGCTTTGGTAGTAGCTATGATCGCCACAATACTTCCTTTCTTTCCTTTAGCTTTTTTATTGGTAACGATGGTGTAGAGTTCTCCTTTTGATAAGGCTACTTCGTCGATAGATAATCGAGTTCCTATATTCTCAGGGAAGATCAACCACTCTTTGGCATGAGACTTTTCCTTCCACTGTTTAAACTCACTCAAATAATCTCGATACTGCCTTTGGAACTTCTTCCCATTCACGCCATAGATTCTTGCAATGGTTTTGCAATCACTCTTCTCAGTATCGACTAATCTCTTTTAAAAAAGCAGCAAACTCACCTGTCATGCGAGTTCCCTGAGCTACTAGATTCCAATCTCTTTGAATGATTTGCCTAGTCTCTTTATCTAACCATCTACGTCGCCTTACGTGAAGATACACAGTGTTTCCACGCAAAGGAAAGTCTTCAATAGTAATCTCTTTGTGGAAACCATGAGCAATTACATTAGGATTTATGACTTCTTTAGGAACAACATTACGCTCTTCAAAATACAAATGAAGTTCCTCATTTCGATGAGTGTGTCTTACCAAATCAAAATGTTCTACGAGCATCTCAGGTAAGATGAATTTTAAAAGGTCTAAGGATAATTCCAATCTCTGTTTTTTTTTACAAAGATCAAAACTTTAATTCAATCCACACAAAACTTTTGACCCTGATCCCTAATTGCTTCGTTTCACTCGCAAAGACACACTTCATTCAATCTTCAATTAACAATTAATCTTCATCTGAACTCACACACAACTTTTGTGACTGATCCGTTATTGGCATACAGCTAACAGCTTTATACTTGCCACTACCATTACCACAGATCGACTTAGACAAGCAGGCTACATATTTATGCTGGATTATTACCAAAAGGTCAGAGTTAAAACTTAAGGAATCGCCCAGTACGGAATCGTATGCTAGGTGGTGTGAGAGGACAGATAGGGAAATAATCCCTATCTTCCTACTCGATTCTACTCTCTTGAAACGCTTATTTTTATTGAGGTTTACAACGTCATTAAAATTCAAAAAAGTGGTTCGATAGATATTCTTGTTTTTTTATTAAAAAACTCTATTTTTCTTTATTTTTTAAGTTCTATATGGCTCTAGTTTATAACAGCTATTATTTGTATATTTAATACATGAATTTACAAGAAATAAAGCGAGGAATTTCCAAGCTTTCCCAATCTGAAAGGCAGGAATTGTTAAAAGAATTGTCAACATCACCAAAAGATTCAGTTCCAACGGTAAGAAGCCAAGAATCTAGGCGTTTTTTATTAGACAATAAGCTAGGTTGTTGCGCCCATTGCTGGCATCCAAAGTATGTAAAATTTGGTATTGACAAAGGCTCTCAGCGCTATAAGTGTAAATCCTGCAAACGCAGTTTTACAGAATACACAGGTACTTGGATGGCAGGTTTGCAACATAAGGACAAGATTGATGACTACCTTGAATTAATGCTAGAAGAAAAGAGCTTAGATAAGATAAAAGTAGCCTTATCGATAAACAAGAAAACGGCTTTTGACTGGCGTCATAAGATATTAATGCGTATCAAAAATATCAAAATATTGGATTGAAGTATCAAAAATTAATATCAACGCAATTTTAAACTAGAGCCTTCTATATTTATAACTATTTGATTTTTAGAGTTATAAATTTGGTTCGAGCACAGTATGGTAAAACCTATTTAACGTTCAATTCATTTAAGATTTGTAATTTTACGATTGAGTATAGTGTATTCAGCTTAATAGCATAAAATAGTAACTGGGATGAGTGCAAGGAAATCAAATTTTAATCCTGTTTCAATAGAAGCTTACATTGAAATCCATTTAAAAAATAACCCTTCAAAAAATAAAATTGAACTGCAAGAGTCGCTAACTACAATGTTGCAATCTTACAAAGATGGGAAACAATGTAAATGCGGAAATGATATCTGGGTTATAGGTTCTGCTGTATTATTAAAAAAAACAATGTTTCACTTGTATTACAGGCGAGGAATATCCAAATGAAGACTATTTTAAAATTGATGCTGCAATCTATAAACATCAAGATATAGAAGGTAGAAAGCATATTTCTAAAATTCATCCATCAAAATTAAATGGTTTTTTTGATGATAAAGGTTATGAAGTTAATACAGAGCTTATTGAAAAACTTTCGTTATGCGTCCTTTGTGTTAATGATGACAATCCAAAAGAGAAACCAATGTGTGATATAACACGTTATGACCAAAAAGATGAAGATGAATTTATCTGTTATGCATTTAAGAAAAGATCGACCTAAGTTTTATTTACCAACTGTTCCATCTTAAACGATATAGACACCTCACCTGTTTCCTTATTCACATTGACTTTAGGTTTGCTATTATTCTCAAGACTCTTACCTGTACTCATTTGAAATAAGCCAGTTAAAAACTCCATACCTTTAGTCATTACAGCTTCCATTTCTTCAAAATCTGGTGTATTTGTTTGTGGTTCTTTCGATGATAAACTTTCGGAATCATCATCATCATTCGCCTCAAAATTAAGTTCAGTTTGGGCTTCTAAAATTTCTTCTAGTACCAATTCAGATTCTTCTTCAATATCAGACTCAACAGGCATAGTAGTACTTTGATTGATAACTTCTTCAAGTTGTTTAATGAACTGAGATTTCCCTTTTTCTGAAAAATCAACCTCGTCTGTTAAACTGTCTTCGTTTAATACGCCTTCAAAAAGATTTTGCTTCAAAAAGAGTCCAGTGGCAATTTTCATTTCAATAGAATCATAAGACAGCAAATTAAAGACGTGTAGTTTCTGTTTTTTCTGTCCAATTCTATCAATACGCCCAATACGTTGATTTTTCTTGGCGGGATTCCAAGGCAACTCAAAGTTAATAACTGTATCAGCTACCTGCAAGTTAAGCCCTGCCCCACCGGATTCAGTAGATAAGAAGATTTGACAATCGTCATTATCTTCAAATTCTTTTATCAATAAATGCCGCTTTTTCACAGGTACTTTTCCTGTAAGCATAGTAAAAGTTAGCCCTTCTTCTTTTAACATATCGCCAATAAGATTGAGCATGGTTACCCATTCTGAAAAAATAATAATTTTTCTGTTATTATTTTTGATATCTAATCGTTCTATCAAAATATGACGTAGCTCTATTAACTTTGGCGAATGGTGGGATTGCTTATCAATCAAATAACTTGAGTCACAGACCATACGCATGTTGGTAAGTAATAGCATGAGCTTTTGCCAATCATAAGTCGTCTTGAACTTTTTATGTAAAATTTTTGCAATACCGTGAGTAAAACTGGCATGCATTCCCGCCTGTTCATCAGAAAGCTTTACATAAATATCTTTTTGAATCACATTGGGTAACTGATCAAAAACTTCCCGCTTTTCTCTTCGTATTAGAATAGAGCTTAATCGTTTTTTTAAGTTTTGAAGGTTATAGTAGCCGTGAATTTTATTTTTATACTGATTGTCAAAAATGCAATGTTGGTATGAGAATTCCCATTGCGGTGCTAATAATTTCTGGTCTAAAAACTGAACGATGGAATAAATATCTAAAAGCTTATTTTCTAGAGGTGTCCCCGTAATAACTAAGGCATGCTTTTTTTGAATACTTTTAATAGCAATGGCGGTTTTAGTTTCGTAATTTTTTATTTTTTGCGCTTCATCTAAAATCACAAAATCGTAACCTTGTTTATTGATTTCAGATAGATCTCTCAGTACAGTTTCATAGTTAATGATATGGAAATAATCCGTATTACTAGCATAAATTTCGAATCTTTCTTCTGGTAAGCCTTCTACAACGGTAGCACCCTCGTTGCTAAATTTTAAAACTTCATTTTTCCATTGATGTTTTACCGAGGCTGGACAGATAACCAAGGTTTTTTTGAAATCAAAAACATCCTTTTTAAGAATTGCGGTAGAGATGGCTTGTAGCGTTTTTCCAAGCCCCATCTCATCTGCGATAATGACTCCTTTTTTAAATGCTGAAAATTCTACGCCTTCTTTTTGATAGGGGTATAGTGTGGCATTAATTGATGAAAAATCAAAGGTGATTTGTTCTTGAAGTTTTACTAACTCGGTATCTTCAAAATAGGTTTCAATTTTTTCATAAACTTCTTCTCGTATCTTGATGCGGTCTAAATCTCTTGACAGCTGAAAGAAAGAAAAAAATGAGGCGATTTGAGCATTTTCAATATAGGTTTTTTTTCCAAAATAGGAATCTAACACTGCTTGTTCCGCTACTTGTAAATCTTCGGGAAAATACCAAGATATTTTATAATCATTTAGAGGGTCTGTGTAAACCTCAATAAATGGAAATTCTTTCTTTAATTTTTTAGCTTTATTGGGGTGATCTTCTAAATAATTGTAAAGAAATAAAATGTGTTTTGTAGTGCCTAGTTTATTGGTTTTCCAGTCAATATTATTTATATAACCTGTCTTCTTTTCAAAATCTTTAAGCGTAACACGATATGATTTACCTTTTTCATTAATCAAAGTGTGTTCACCATAAAGATTATTGGCCAAAATAACCTTATAGTCCGCTTTTTTGGCTTTATCCATGCGTTCGTCAAGCACACGTTTTATCATACCTTCTCGGGTGTACTTTTTGCCTTCGGAAAGGGTCTTGCCTTTAAATTCTTTTTCAATGGTATAGAGTGCAACTAGACCATATTTATTATTCCAACTTTCATAAGAGCCTTCTAGTTTTAAATCTAGTGTCTCTTCGTCTTCAACGGATAATACTTGTGCAAAAACCTCTTTATCTTTATCTTCTATTTTTAAGGCTACCATTTGTTTACCCTGAGATAAAATTACGTGATTGAAGGTTTCAAAAATAGTTCTTGCTTTTGCTATTTCGGCTTTAGTCAAGATAGTAGCATTCTCTATCTTTTCTATAGTTTTGCGGATGATATCTAACATAGAAAGTCTGTATTTTTGGGTGTAGAAATTTATGATTTATCCTGAAATTATATAAGGTGAAAAGAATGATTTTTATCACTTTATATTAACAATAAGGTTAAGGCTAATACATACGTTTTTCCAAAGCATTTTTCCATCTATAAAATCCCTTTTTGTCATCACTGTAGTCATGGATAATTTTGCTAAAGTTTTTACTTTTACTTTCTAAAAAGGATTGGTGACCATGGCTTCGAATCCAATTTAATTTTTGATTAATTTGTTCTAATTCATTTTTAAAAAGTGGTGTGTCTTTTGAAATATGCCAGACATAAGTAGCTTCTTTGATGTCAAGTGTTTCCAGAACGATATGATATTTTTGTTGCCCTTCCAAACTTTTCCATTTCGCATTTCGAGAGGTTTATAAAGTTGGCTCAGTGTCGATATGTAGTTTTAAGCATCCCACGGTAAATCCAAAGCTAAAAAAATGTGGTCGATTGACCTAATTTTTTAAATAGATTGTTCATTGTTGACATTTATTTCTTCAAAGTATATACTGATATAGTATTACTGTTTATCAACATATATGCTTATGTTTGCATTTTAATTATCAATTCAAGTGTTGATATTATTTCGGAATTATGAAAGATTTGAAACAAAAATTAATGATCGAGCAGATGGATGCCAAGCTCAAGGAGTTTACACCTTTGTTAAAAAACCAACCCCCGGAAAGTGGGTGGCTTAATGCCATAAGAACATTGCTTAAGATGTCCTTTCGTCAATTTGGAAATCGAATAAAGGTTACCCCACAAGGTGCAGAAGGTATAGAGAAAAGAGAAAAAGACGGAAGTATTACCCTAAGAAGTTTAGAAGAAGCAGGTCGAGCTTTAAATATGAAATTGGTTTACGGGTTTGTACCTATGGACGGTTCTATTGAAAAGACCATTGAAAAACGTGCCAGAGAAATTGCATTGGAAATAGTAAAGACAACTTCCAATACCATGGCTCTGGAAGATCAAGAGAACACCAGTAAACGTTTGAAGAAAGCAGTAGAAGATAAAGCCAGGCAATTGGTCTATGAAATGCCACGACACTTATGGGATTAGATTTAGATTACAATAACGGACAAACTCCCATTGATGAAGATAAGAAAGAGGGGTTGCGTATTCCGACCATAACCACACGAGAGGAACTGGAGGAGTTTGAACAGCTTAATATTGAAAAAGCTGTGGAATTTTATCTGCTCAGACGGAAGTTTAAGTTAGATACTATTCTTACCGAAAAGTTTGTATTTGATGTCCACAAAAAAATGTTTGGCGAGGTTTGGGATTGGGCAGGAACCGTTAGAAAGACCAACAAAAATATTGGGGTTGATAAATTTCAACATTATTAAACCAATTGATTGGTAATTGTAGATATTGGATTGAAAACAACACCTTTTCAGAAGATGAAATTGCAATTCGTTTCAAGCATGAATTAGTAGCCATTCATATCTTCCCTAATGGTAATGGACGGCATTCAAGATTGATGGGCGATATTGTCGTCAAACATATTTTTGGTAGACCGATATTTACATGGGGACATAAGGGATTTGGTATATAAAAGTGATGCAAGAGATGATTATATCAAAGCCCTAAGAAAAGCAGATTTTAAAGAGTTATTAGAATTTTCAAGACACTAATATGCCGTATATTACCAAGCTACATATTAATACTGAACGAGTACATCCCTATCCTTACGGTGTGCCTGCAGTAAAATACGCTAAGGATATTGAATTTGCAACAAAAAAGAGGGCAATTATTTAAGAGACTATGCTGCTAACTTTTGGTTATACATATTTAATTCAAATTCGTTAATAGTTTTATAGTTTAAATAGGAATGTCTTCTTTTTTTGTTGTACCAAGTTTCTATCCATTCAAAAATGGAGAGTTCTGTTTGAGATTTTTGTTGATAATTGTGCTTGTATACCCATTCTACTTTTAAAGACTTAAAGAAAGATTCTGTTCCTGCATTATCCCGGCAATTTCCTTTTCTGCTCATAGATTGCTGAACTCATCCATTATAGTTTTTTAGAATATTTCTAAAACATTCACTGGGTTACTGACTACCTCTGTCAAAGTGAAATATGAGTTTTTTAGTTATAGGATTATTGGCTACAGCCATATTCCAAGCTTTTACAAAGGTGTCTTCTTTGATTACGTTATCGCTTAAAGACCATCCTACTATTTTACGACGGTATAAATCAATAATAACGGTTAAGTACAACCAGCCCTGTTTGGTATGGATATAAGTAATATCACTTACCCATACTTGATTTTTGCGTTTAACTTTAAAATTTTGATTTAGTAAATTAGGCGATATGAGGTAATTGTGTTTTGAATCTGAGGTAGCCTTAAATTTACGTGTCCTTACAGCATGCAAATGATTTGCTTTCATAATATGGGCTACAGGTGGTTTTGATACGTTATAGTCTAAAGCTTCTAATTCTGTTTTTATTCTTGGAGACCGATAACTGTGATGACTCATTTCAAATATAGCATGTATTTCGATGGACAGCTTTTGGTTCTCTAACCATAATTTACTAGTACCTGAGCTTAACCAATTATAATAACCGCTTTTACTTACACCTAAGATTTGACACATCTTTTCAACAGGAAATTTCATTTTATGCTTTTTTATAAATCTAAATTTTTCCTGTCGCTCGTTGAAAAGATGCTGATCGCCTTTTTTAGAATATCACACTCTAATTCCATATCTGGTAATTGTTTCTTTAAACGAGCTATTTCTTTTTCCTCGTCTGTTTGCTTGGGATTACCCTTTCCCGGAAAACTATTTTTGCCATACTTTTTTTCTTCTCTACGCCAACGAAATAGAACCAAATAAGGAATATCTAATTCCTGGCAAACCTGTTTTACATTGCCGCGGGCATAACTTAATTCTACAGCTTTTTGTTTAAATGTGGGACTGTAATTACGTTTTTGTTTTTTCATAATTCAAAGTTAATTACGTTAACTCTAAATCTCGCTCCTTTATGTCCAGGCTAATGTAGTAAGTTCACATAAACCATCTGCCTGTTTATCAAACTCAAAGAACGAAACTCTTTCCCCCAATTGAAATATCTTGGAAAGATGACATGTACTAATGCTAAAATAATCAATAAGATACCTGCTATTTTAAGATGGAGTTCCATATTATTTCAAAATAAAAGTATTGACAAACGGAGTGAACTTAATTTGCTTTTCAATTTTGAAATCTGACTGATTAAAGATTTTCAACCAACTTTTTAAAGTGAAAAAGTGAAAAAAGCTCGCTGAGTAAGCTATGAAATTAGGAACATCCCTCAAATGTTCCGTAACGATCATTTTCCCTGGCGGTTTTAATATCCGTTTTAATTCCTTGAAAAATAATAATCGTTCATTAAAATCTCTAATTTCATGAGCAGAAAAAATAAGAAATACCACATCCACAGAATTATCTGCCAAGTCTAAACTGTCGGTTTTTATTGATTTAGTTTCAGGAAGTGAAGGATATGCTTTTCTGGCTCGTTTTATCGATACTTCGGTATGAACTTCAGGATTATAAAAATCAAAAATATGTAGTTCGCAATTCGGATATTTCTCCTTTAGCAATTTACTTGTTTCATCAAATCCAGCATGAATATTAATAAGTTTAGACTCTTTCTCAATATCAAGAGTATTTAACCACTCTAATCTATAAAAGCCTGAAAGATCATATATGCACCAAGATACAATTAATGAAACAAGAATTGTGATTAATGCAATAAAGATGAATATCTTTCCCACGAATTGCAAATTCTCACCTAAAATGGGAATAGCTAAAAAAGAACCAAAAATTATAACAAAAGCTATAATATAAAAATGCCAGTTAAAGCGTATAATATTCCAAACACCTTGAAATGGTTTTCTTAATTTTCCCATAATTCATACCTCCCTTTTTTCCAATAATAAGAGATGTCATTAATGATAAATGCGTTTGCTAATATCGGACTATTAAGATTAAGAGTTTTCAAAAATGAAATTTTGTAGTCTATTACCTTTATTGGTTTTGGTTTCCAGTTTTGTCTAACGCCTTGAATAATGAGAACCTTTTTATTTTCTTCATTATGAGTAAATTAAAAGGTAATGGGCCAGCAAACTTTCTAGCTTCCTTCCAGTCTGCAAAAGGTGATTCTTCTGGCAATGGGATATTTTCAGAATTTTCACTTACCACAATCCTAAAATCTGACTTGTTGGACTCTATCTGTTTATGATTATCAATGGAAGTAATCTTAATGTCAGTTGTGCCATAATTATAATGAGTGAATATGTTTCCTAGGAACTCCATCTTCTTTTTATCAGTTTCAGATTTTAAAATATATAGCCCCCGATATTTTTTGCCTTTGGTATTCGTAAAGTTTACAAAAGCACGATAACCAATTAAGAAAAAATCATTCCCTATAAATTTTGGAAAGCCTTTTGGACGAAGGTTTTTTGTTTGAACCATCGCTACAGCTATAAATGCCCATTTATCTTTAAATGTTTCCAACTGTAAGCATTCAGGAATAAGATGTTGTAAGTCATTTTTTTGGATAGCAAATGTCAGCACTAAAGAACTTTCAAAAAATGCTTCTACAGCAAAAGGATGATTTTTAAAAAATGAAAGCATTATGATTTATCAGGTTTTGACTTGAAAATAAACTCGTTGTAATAAATCAACAAAATAAATAATAATGCAAAAACTGAATTCCATTTACCCCATAACAATAAATCTGGAACAATAATGAATTCTAAAATATTCATAGTTACTATTATGATAATCTGTACTATTGCATTTATTCTTGAACAAAAACGGCTTACAATCCAAACTGCCATAATGATTTCAGAAAAGCCTATTAATTTTGTGAACAGCACGGCATGTTCATCACCTAAAATTCTGCTGACAATTTCCTGATGTCTTGGAACAAGGTTTAAAACTTTGTATAGTAATCCATTGGCAAGCCAAATCAGAGCAATTAGATACGTAATAAAAGATACATGTTTCATTGATTTGCCTCAGCCTTTATTTTTATTGCTCCGTTTCGTTTGATTAAAAATACTTTCATGTATCTTTTAAAAATATTGCATCAATAAATTTTCCTAGTATTCCATAAGGGGATTTATAATCAAAGATATCTATCATTGAAGTTTGACCATTATTTTCCTTAAATATATGTTCATGACGAAAAGATTTAAAAACACACACAAGGAAGAGTTATTGGCATACAGCTAACAGCTTTATACTTGCCACTACTATTACCACAGACCGACTTAGACAAGCAGGCTACCTATTTATGCTGGATTATTACCAAAAGGTCAGAGTTAAAACTTAAGGAATCGACCAGTACGGAACCGTATACCGGGTGGTGTGAGAGGACAGATAGGGAAATAATCCCTATCTTCCTACTCGATTTGAGTTTTTGGAGTATGCTAATGCACACTTTAGATGCCAAGATATATCTTCTTAATTTGGATCATAGATACACCGTACGGACATACCATAGCTTCTTCGGTAATTACTATTAATGACTACACTACTTGAATTGAACTGTAATAGACTAGCAGTTGCACCTGAGTTAAAACTAGCTGTACTTGACCAATAGAAACCATAATGAAGATTTTCAACTCCAATACCAGGATGCCAGTGATGACGATCTCCTGCGGTAGTTAATTTTAAGGGGCTGTTAAAAGCACCTGCAGCATTATTGGTAGTCCACGCCGCAAATTCTGTTTGCCATTCTGCTTCGGTAGGAACTCTAAAACCGTCGGGACACGGGTCATGTGATCCTTTGGTAGCGCCATTCCAACGTGTATCATCACGTGTACTTAACCAGTCGTAAGGATATGAACCATTTAGTATAAAAACAGAACCTTCATTACCGCTGGCTACAGGTCCGGCAGTTATACTACTCGTTCTGAACTGATGTCCGTCGGTATTTCTACCCCACTGATACAAATCTCCGTAAGCATTACTGTCATCGGAACTTGTAGCAACCTGAGTAGCCCCTAAATTTCGGTCCATAAAAATGGCACCTCCGGCTCCGACAACTGTTGGAGTGTTCACTAAAAATATCATTGCCTGTACTTCTGCCTGTGTTGCAGGACTGGAGAAGCTGTTGGGATTGGCATCAATATAATTTCTATATGCTGTTTCATTGGCATCATTTATTGCTGTCAAAGCAGGTATAATCTGATTTAGTTGTGCTATGGTTACTGTTGAGTTTTGAGTAGCGCTATCCGCATCACTACCGATTTGAGCTAAAACAGCATCACTTGCGTTTATATTATTAATAATGGTTTGTAGCTCCGCAAGTGTTGTAGGAGCAGGAGTAGGTGCATCAATAGCTACTTCATAACCCGAGAGGTTTGTTGCTATCAGGTTTGTTAAACCCACACTGGTCAGATCAGCTATACTCGGATTGCCATTTGCAGGATTATCAGATGCAGCGACAATAGAAGCCACACTGTGAGCAGAAATATTTGCACCATTTATTAGATTTATAAACTCACTTCCATTGTTAAGGTAAAGTCCTTTTGCATTGCAATTCGTACAATATACAATAAGTCCTTCGGCAGGAGATGCAATGGCATCTATTTGAGTTTTTGTCATTCTTGGTAGTAAGAAGCCTTTAGAGGTACTGCTTATATCCATAGCAGCAGAAGCCGGAGACATTGTTCGTACCCCAATCTGTGCGTGAGTTGCAATATTGAGAGCAATTCCTGTAAAAGTTACGATTATTTTTTTCATGATGATCTATTTTATGTGTTATTATTTATTTTAAATCTGTTTATTCGAGGATTATTTTCTTTCGTAGATTCCCTGATGATGTTTTTAAATCAATCAGGTATACTCCTGTTTTGATAGTTTCGGGGATGGTTATATGTTGAGTAGGACTTTGTTCAAAAGAAGTTTGTAAGACCTTTTTTCCTAAGATTGAATACATGTTAAGTTTAGCAGTACCTTGACTCAGTCCGGTAATTGTTAATCTATTGGTAGCTGACATATATATACTTACCTGATTGGACACTACAGTATTATCTTCTACGTTGAGAACCTCTCCTGCAGAGGTATGTATATAGAACCTTCCAATACCTGAGAGTGTTTCATTAATGGTAATTTGATGGGATTCTCCATTTATTTTTGTAAAGGTGTTATTGGTTACATCTTGCAGATATACATCTATATCTTGTGGTAAGTTGTCAGTGGAGGTACTGAAAGTAAGCGTTTGGTTGGCATTGGCCTTGATTGACAATGGGATTACCATTGCCTGGTAATTACTGTCAGGTAAACATTGCCTGGTAAAGTCTACTCCGTTGCTATCACTGACCAGGTGTGTGTTTATAAAGAAGTTTGTACTTCCGCTATCATAGGCTCCTGCATCGTATCCTGGGTTCAGTCCGGTGGTTGCATTTTGAAGATACTTAACGGAGGTTTGTTTATTTAAGGTACCGTTAAATTGACAACGATACTTGGAGTTGTATTTGCTGTTCTGTAGAAGGTAGCTGTTCCGCTTTGGTGGTTTTGTATTGCTTTTGTAAAAATAAATGTTTCACTATCATCTTTTGCTTTTACCATAAAACCCTGTCCGGGAGCAATCTGTAATGCAGGACTTGCATTGTTAACAGGTTGATAGGGGTTACTCCGTTCCAAAAGTATAAGGCCGTATAAGACGGGTCTAAAACGCTACTGTTCTGGTCAAGGATATTGTTTGCTTTTGCACCGCTGTTAGCCGGTAAAAAAGAAGGAAAAGGATTTCCCAGTGCACTCCAATAAAAACTACCACTGGAAGTGGTTAATGATACCGATACATCCGAGTTGGGCATTGCTCCTTCAAAGGTATAGTCTCCTATAGCTGTTCTGTTGGTAGAATAACCTTTTCCGTTTACAAAGTTACCTGCACCTGGAGCATTAGTATAATACTCCCAACGATTGGAGCTGGTATTTGAATTGTTATAGGTAGCGACAGCATACATGGCACCGCTTGTGTTGATACTATTACTGGTATCGGTTACAAAGTCATTGATGCTTTGAGAGCTTACCGGAGCAGCTACCAAATGCCAGTCTGTATCTTTAATATGTCTTTTGTAGGCAATATTTCCTGTTGCACTACCGGTTACCAGTAAAGAAGCACTGGTAGTAGCACTTGATTTAACAGTAATCGTTCCCGAAGCATCGATAGTGGCATTGTTGTCAATATATAGTACATTGCCTGAATTTATCGAGATAATACCTCCCGAACCTACATAAAACGATTGAGACCGTCCCAGTTGAACTAATAATATTGCCAGTGTGTATATGATAATTGTTCTCATTGATTGTTATTTTGAGAAAACAAACCTACACCCGATATACAGTAAGAAAAGCAACTTTTAGACCAACATCACCTCTTTTTTAGGTCAAACACTATTTTTTTAGATGAATGGTATTTTATTGAAAATAACATAAAAAACACTTTAAAAATAGAGTGACATTTAATAGTGATTATTTTGTGTTAATTGATTTTTTAGGGAAAATTAAAATTTATGATATAAGCCAAATGTAAGCGCAGCTGTTTTTGCTACATTATTCCCAAAAAAAGCACCTCCAAGACTAAAATTAGCACCGAAACTTTTTGAAAATTCGGCGATGGCTTTAAATCCTAGAACCCCAAATTCCTGATCATTTACGTATAAACCGTTTACCAGATTACTGGCAGGTAACACGACATCGCCATTTTTTAAAGAAGATGAAATACCTATAAAGCCAATTACCCAAATATTTTTAAGAGCTTTAGTTCCGATTTCTCCTCCAATTCTTATGTTGCTGCTATGGTTATTTGTTCTGATATTTGCTCCAAAATGACCTTGCAGATACGTATTTCCATAGCTCCTTCCTGCCAAAATTAATGGGGTAAAATTCCACGCATCATAACCGGTTCGTATTCCGGAAACACCATCAAAGCTGCCGGTATTTGCTTCTACATTAAACTGTCCTGATATGATCCATTTTTTTTGAAAAAACACATGTTTTAATCCAGCTTCAATATTTCCCAAAGTAGATTTAGAGCCTTCTTGTGCCGAAGGAGCAATAAGGTTAGTATTTGTCAGGTTTCCTGTTTTTATGAATTTGAAAGGAAGACTTAAAACCAAAGAAGTTTTATCTGTCAGACCATATTCTCCGTAAAACTGTAATGTATTATCAGTAACAACCCTCTCTGTTGTGTAGTCAGGATTTCCATATAATTCCTCATACCCGGAAATTAAAGTAAAAGACAATTGTGTATATGCTTTTCCTTTTTTTTGGGGCCAAGGGCTTTGACCATAGGTTTGAGATAAACACAGCAATAAAGAAATAGCGACAAAATTTTTCATATTATTAAAATTATTTGAGTAATTAATTTAGTTTCTGTTTAATTTGATTCCATGTTATTGGTTCATAATTTATCATTCTTACAATAGAGTTATGCCATATTGAAACTTTTAGATTGCGATCGATATACGATAAGCAAATTCATCAAAGTATTTTTGAATATGTTTTTTACTGACATGTTTTGGTACTGTTATTAACCAATATTTTACCTGATGAATGATGATATGAAGTTTTTTAAAGTTGTTTCCATGATTACTTTCTATTTGTGTAATGCCATAATCTTTTTATAGAGGTATAGCCACGCCATTTGTCTGTAAATACTTTTGCAGAGGTAGAAATAATATGTTCTTCAAATATTCTTTACATTTATCATTATTTTGCAAAGGTCTCAATAAGTTAATAACATTTTTATAAAGAGTCTTACAAACTTAACAAAAACAAAACCTTTTACATAATTTTTAACAGATTGTTACTATATTGAGTATGTAGAATATTTATTTTTATAATTGATGGAAAAAAAGGAATATACCATAGAAGCAAAGTTAAGAGGTTTTTATCGGAAGTTTTATATAAATCAATTGGTAAAAGGATCTATTTTATTTTTGGTTCTCGGGTTTATTTTTGTTTTTTGTGTCCTTTATCTCGAATATTTTCTTTGGTTAACCCCCTCTTCAAGAGTTGTTTTGTTTTGGAGTTTTGTGGCTATTGAATTGTTTTTATTATTCAGATTCATTTTGCTCTCTCTATTTAAGTTAACGGGAATACAAAGCGGAATTTCTTATGAAGAATCTTCTAAAATTATAGGAAATCATTTTCCTGAAGTGCAAGATAAATTGTTGAATATTTTACAGTTAAAGGAGCACAATGACCAGACAGATTTATTAGTCGCTGGTATTGATCAGAAGTCAAAGGAGCTAAGACCGATTCCTTTTTCTAATGCTGTTAACTTTCGTAAGAATAGAAAATATCTTGTGTATATTTTAATTCCCTTATTGATTTGGGTTATTTCCTTTTTTTCAGGAACTCACAAGGGCTTGTCGGATAGTTTTTCCAGAGTAGTTAATTTTAATACGGAATATTTACCTCCTGCACCTTTTTCTTTTCAGTTAGTAAATACCCACCTGAATGTAATACAAGGAAAGTCAATAACCGTAAATTTCAATACCGTCGGATCTGTTGTTCCCCTCGAAGCAAAAATTTACTTTTCTAATCAAGACTATTTTTTAGATACAAATGGTCAGGGCAATTTTTCGTTTACTTTTTCCAATTTGCAGGAATCGTTTACTTTTTATGTTTCCTCTCAAACAATTCAGTCCGGAGAATATAAGGTTCATGTAATCAAAGTTCCGGTTATCCGAAATATTGAAATGGGTTTTTTGTACCCGAAATATATTCGGAAGAAAAACAATACAACTCAAAATATTACAAATATTGCTGTGCCCGAAGGAACACATTTAATTTGGAAAATTGAAACAACTGAAACTGAGGAATTGACTTTTATTACGGGCTCAAAAAAAGATACTTTTACAAAAGTAAGCGATCAACAATTCAGGTATAAAAAGCAAATTAAAAAACCATTACATTATCAAATAGTATCCTCAAATAATAATCTTTCGGAGTATGAGAAATTAGGATTTTCCATTGATGTTATAAAAGATCAGTTTCCACAAATTACAGTAGCGCCCGTATCGGATTCCATTTCCGAGAATCAACGTTTTTTTGCCGGACAAATTTCAGATGATTATGGATTAGAGTGTCTGCAAATGGTTTTTTATAAACAATCTGATCCGGAAAATAAATTTATTCATGACATTTCTATTGACAAAAATACACTCCAAACTTTTTTTTATGAATTGCCGGATAACTCTATGACAGATAAAGGAATTGCTTATGAGCTTTATTTTGAAGTGTTTGACAATGACGGTGTAAACGGCTCTAAAAAAACCAGAAGTAAGACGTTTTTTTTTAGGAAGAAAACAACCATTGAAGAGGAAGAAGAACTGTTGGAAGAACAGAAAGATCATATCAAAATCATTGAGCAATCTATTCGAAAACGGAAAGAAGATCAGAAAGAATTAGATGCCATTGAAAAGAAATTAAAAAATCAAAAAGGACTTAATTGGAATGATAAAAAAACAATTGACAATTACATCAAAAGACAAGGAAATTACAGAGAAATGATGGAGCGCTTAACGGACAGAATGGAGAAAAATTTAGAGGAGAAACCGGAAAACAATGAATTGTTACAAGATAAAAAGGACGCACTTAAAAAACGAATAGAGGAACTGAGAAAATTAGAGAAACAACAAAAACTGTTAGACGAATTGGAACAGCTGGCCAAAAAACTCAACAAAGAAGAGTTGATTAATAAAGTAAAAGAACTTACACAGCAAAACAAACAGCAGGAAAAGAGTCTGGAACGAATAGTAGAACTTACGAAAAGGTTTTATGTGGAACAAAAAATAATGCAAATTGCAAATAAGTTAGACAAACTTTCTATAAAACAAGACACCATTCAAAATAAAGGCCCGAATGCAAATCAGCAACAAAAAGGCATCAGTAATGATTTTAAAGAATTGGAAAGAGAATTAGAAGAACTCTCTAAAGAAAATGAGAAATTAAAAAATCCTATGGCCATACCTGAAACAGGAGAAGAACAGGAGGAGATTGATAAAGAGATCAATAAAGCATCAGACAACTTAGCGGGAAAAAGAAATAAAGCAGCCAAAAGAAGCCAGAAAAAGGCGGCTAAAAAAATGAAAGAAATGAGTCGTAAAATGCAACAATCTTTGTTAGATATGCAGTCTCAAATGATAGATGAAAATATAGAAGATTTAAGAAAAATTTTAGAAAATGTAATTGTTTTTTCTTTTGAACAGGAAAACTTAATGAATACGTTTGGTAATATCTCTTCCGATCACCCTGAATTTGGTAAAAATCTAAGAAAGCAAAATGAAATAAAAACTTATTTTGAGCATATTGACGATAGTCTATATGCGTTAAGTATGCGTATGCCGAGGATATCGACTAAAATTCAGGATGATTTATCTGCGGCACATTATAATTTGGCTCAGTCTTTGGAAAATTTTACGGAGCGAAAATTTACTAAAGGTCTTTCCAATCAACGTTATGTAATGACTGCCGCAAATAATCTTGCAGATTTTTTGAGTAACCTTTTAAACAGTATGCAAAATAGTATTTCATTTCCGGGTAAAGGAAAAAGCGGAACATCTTTTAGTTTACCGGATCTTATTCAAAAACAACAGGGATTATCAAAAAAGATGGAAAAAGGAACAAAGAAAGGTGAAAAGAAAGGAGGAGAAAAACCTGACAAAAAAGGAGAAAAAGGAAAACAAAAGGGAAGGGGAAATGGTGATGAACAAATACATGAAGAATTATATCAAATATACAAGGAACAATCTCAACTTAGAGAACAATTACAAAATGCATTAAAAGAAGGAGGAAATAAGAGCGAGGCGGCTAAAGCCCTATTAAAAACGATGGAAGCATTAGAAAATGAAATTTTGGAAAAGGGGTTTAATGCCGCTACTTTGAGAAAAATGAAAAAACTCGAATATCAATTATTGAAATTAGAAAAAGCATTAGCGGAACAAGGCTTTGAAAAAAAGAGGACATCCGGGGCAAATAAAAATGACGCAACCAAAAAAAGAATAAGAGAGCTTATCCTAAAAAAAGAGTTTTATAACCAAACAGAAATATTAAACAGACAATCATTACCTTTGCGACAGAAATATAAAGAGAAAGTACATACGTATTTTAAAAAAAATTAAAATAGCAGCAAGGTTTTGTTTAATATACGAACTATTTAATGAATAGTGTATTGCTATTATACAAAGTATATGATATATTGGTACTGAACAACAATGATTATATTTAATTATATAAATGATTTTTTACTGGATAATGAAGAAGTTATTTTTGATTGGATTCTTTCTGTAGCACGAAATGATGGGTTTGAAGTTGAGTATGTCAATTATATTTTTTGCGATGATGATTACCTGCATAAACTAAATATTCAATATTTGAAGCACGATACGCTAACAGATATTATTAGTTTTGACAACACGGAAGGCCGTATTATTTCGGGAGATATTTTTATATCGACTGAAAGAGTTGCTGAAAATGCCCGAACATACCGGATTTCTTTTGAAGAAGAGCTACAACGAGTATTGATACATGGAATGTTACACTTTATGAGGTATAACGACAAAGAGGATAAAGATATTCAAGCAATGAGAGGAAAAGAAAACGAAGCATTGAAATCATTACCTACTGATAATCAGTAATTTAATATAATGTTTCACGTGAAACACATATTATGAGTTTATCTAGCACAACATATGATGTTATTATTGTAGGAGGAGGACACGCAGGAAGCGAGGCTGCTGCTGCTGCTGCCAATTTAGGGATGAAAACGTTGTTGATTACAATGAACTTACAACATATAGCTCAAATGAGCTGCAACCCTGCTATGGGAGGAATTGCAAAGGGTCAAATTTTACGGGAAATTGATGCTTTGGGAGGCTATAGTGCCATAGTTACGGACAAATCAGCGATACAGTTTAAAATGCTGAATAAATCAAAAGGCCCTGCTATGTGGAGCCCCAGAGCTCAATCTGACAGAATGCTGTTTGCCGAGACGTGGAGAACCATGTTAGAGCAAACAAAAAAAATGGATTTTTATCAGGATTCGGTTACCGGATTGCTTTTTGAGAATCATACGGTTGCTGGAGTCAAAACGAGCTTGGGACTTACCATATATGCAAAAACAGTTGTTGTAACAGCAGGCACTTTTTTAAATGGTTTGATTCATATAGGAGAAAAAACATTTGGAGGAGGCAGAGCCGGCGAAAAAGCAGCAACCGGAATTACCGAAGATTTGATTCGTAAGGGGTTTGAATCGGGAAGAATGAAAACCGGAACACCTCCCAGAGTAGATGGCCGTTCGTTAGATTTTTCTAAAATGATAGCACAACCGGGAGATGAATATCCGGAAAAATTTTCTTTTTTACCATCAACAAAACCATTGACAAACCAGCGATTGTGTTATTTGTCATATACCAATAAAGCCGTTCATGATGTATTAAAAGAGGGGTTTGATAGATCTCCTATGTTTAATGGAAAAATACAGTCAACAGGACCGAGATATTGCCCTTCTATTGAAGATAAGATAGACCGTTTTGCAAGCAAGGAGCGACATCAAATTTTTGTTGAACCGGAAGGGTGGAATACAGTTGAAATATATGTAAACGGATTCTCTACTTCTTTGCCGGATGATATTCAGGATAAAGCGATCAGATTCATTCCGGGGTTTGAGCATGTCAAATTCTTCAGATATGGTTATGCAATTGAATATGATTATTTTCCTCCGACTCAATTGAAGCATACCTTAGAAACCAAACGAATAGAAAACTTGTTTTTTGCAGGACAAATCAACGGAACCACCGGTTATGAAGAAGCAGCTGCACAAGGACTAATAGCGGGGATCAATGCGGCATTAAAAGTGAAAAGTAAAGAAGCCTTTATTTTAAAAAGAAATGAGGCGTATATTGGTGTTTTGATTGATGATTTGATTACAAAAGGAACGGAAGAACCCTATAGAATGTTTACTTCCAGGGCCGAATACAGGACATTATTAAGACAAGACAATGCAGATATAAGACTAACACCGATATCTAATGCTATCAGTTTAGCATCAAATGAGAGATTGGCAAGAGTCAAAACGAAAATTGCGAAAACAAAATTATTGATTGAATTTTTAAAAAATTTTAGTGTGACAAAAGAAACGATTAACCCTGTGTTAGCATCAAAAAACTTAGCACTGGTAAATCAATCTATGAAATTGATCAAAATTGCTTCGAGACCTCAATTGACATTTTCAGACTATATGCACATAGAAGAGCTGTCAGAATTTGTAGAAGAACATACTATTGACAAGGAAATTATTGAACAGGTAGAAATCCATTTAAAATATGCCGGTTATATAGAAAAAGAAAAGAACAATGCAAACAAGTTAAACAGGTTAGAAAATATAGCTATTCCTGTAACATTTAATTATCATAAAGTAAAATCATTATCCTATGAAGCTGTTGAAAAATTAAATAAAATCAGACCAACAACCATCTCTCAAGCTAGTCGAATAAGTGGTGTTTCACCCAGTGATATTTCAGTTTTATTAGTTTATATGGGTAGATAAATTTTTAGATGTTCCACATGGAACATTTCTTTTAATCTAAAAATTCCTCGACACAGAGCGTCGAGGTCAAGCTGAAAAGTTTGAAAAACAGAGAGTTTTTCATAACACTTTGAAAAAGTGTACTTTCGATAAATGGGAGAGCACATTTTCAAGAGACATAATAAAACGTTACTGATGTATCATTTGGTTTTTCCTTTAAAATACAGGGAGTCAGTTATAACAGAGGAGATAGGAGAAGGATTAAAGCAGATATGTTTGGATATTTCCGAGCGTTATGAAGTTCATTTTTAGTTCAGAGTGTTCCAAATTATTCAGTTTCAAAAATGATAAACATGTTGAAAAGTATAACAGCAAAAGAATTGTTTAAGAAGTTTCCAGAGATAAAAGCAAAATTGTGGGGAGGCAAGTTCCGGACAAGAGGGTTTTATGCCAACACAGTTGGTCAATACGCTCATGAGGAAGTCATAAAGGCTTACGTAAAGAATCAAGTAACAAAGAAAGACAGAGTACAAAAAAATACACACAAATCAACTAACACTATTTTGACACCTCGATCGCTCTGTGTCGGAGTAGTTCATTTAGAAAAATATGACAAAAAAAAGTGAATTTCACTATGGCTTAACCCCATACTTAAATTGTAAAGATTATTTGGTTTCTAACGAAACCTATGAAGTAATGATCTCTAATAAATATGATATATTAGTCACTTCACCGGTTCCTTTGAATCTTAACAAGTACTATAATAGCAAAGCATATACTTCTCATACGGATTCTAAAAAAAAACTGATTGATTATCTTTATCAAATCATAAAAAAAATCTCTATTAAGAAAAAATACAATCTCATAAAAGGATTTCATACCCAAAACAAGATATTGGATATCGGAGCCGGGACAGGAGATTTTTTACATTTTTTTAAGTCGAAAGGCTGGAATGTCTTTGGTATTGAACCTAATTTTGAAGCGAGAAAATTAGCTGAAAAAAAAGGAGTTTATCTGAAAGAAACCATTCATTCGTGTCAAAAAGAGATCTTTGACGTGGTTACTATGTGGCATGTTCTAGAGCACGTTCCTAACCTTAGTGAGTACATTGAAACCCTTTCTCAAATAGTTTCAAATGAAGGGATTTTATTCATTGCTGTACCTAACTTTAAAAGTTATGATGCCCATTATTATAAAGAATATTGGGCAGCATATGATGTACCCAGGCATTTGTGGCATTTTTCTCAAAAAGGAATTGAACAACTTTTTAAAAAAGTAAAGATGAAAATTGTTAAAACATATCCTTTAAAATTTGATTCTTATTATGTTTCGCTTCTGAGTGAGAAAAATAAAACAAATAAACAAAACCTGTTTAAAGCACTTTTGAATGGTTGGAAATCAAATAGAAAAGCTAGAAAGAATTCTGAATATTCTTCTATTATATATGTGATAAAAAAACAATAATGGTGTTTAAAGTTGAAAAGTTTGAAAGCAGGAAAGTGTAAAAGCTTATATGAAATTACTTAGAACCTTTCAAACAAATTTTCAACTTGAAATTTTTCCAACTGTAAAGGATTTTCTAATATACCGCCCCGGTAGAAGTAAAAAGAGTGTTTTATTACAGCTATTTTAAACCAAATCGATTATAATGTGTTTTAAGGCACTTTTAAATGAAAGAGGTGTTTATATTCCCCTGCTAAGGTTTTTTTAGAGTTTAAAAACCAAATTACAAAGCAAACTTCAATAAGGTTTTATTATAAAAAACCCATTTATAATAATAAAAACCTATTTTTTAGTTAGACAGTAAAAATACCCCTAAAATGGTAATGATAAAATAGACCGCCAAAGTCATAGCTCCCGGATAATCTTTGGCAAGTCTTTGACCGATTAACAAAAAAATTAATGTCAAAGCGGATAATGCTATTCCGTATAAAGCAGCTTCCTTAGCTCCACTTATAATGATTTGATAGATTCCAAAAATCATAAATACACTGGCAACAATTTCTAAAACCAAAATAACACCAAGCAAAAAAGGAACAGTATTTTTTATGGGAGAGTTTTTAAAATGATCTTTTATAAAATTTAAATTCCCTTTCCAATCCATTATTTTATCGATCCCGGATTGTGAGAAAGTAACAATTAAAAAGAATAAGATTAAAACTTCAACGAGGTAATCTAAAAGAAAATTCATAAGGCTATCGTTTTTCAAATATAATGAGACCTTTGCAAAATAGTGATATATTCCGTATATGAATTGATTTGGCTTCAAATTTCTTCCTTCTCGAAAATTTTAAACCCTCAAAATCAACAGGTTATTCCGGTTCATAATTTTCTTCGGGTGTCGAACTTTTTTGCCAAATCAATGCTGCAAAGGTCTCATAATATAAAAATAAAAGCTCAAACAAAAAATGTAAGAGCTTTTAAAATCAACCAAAAATGAAAGACTAACTAAATATGAGGAACGAATTCTTTTGCCCCTGTAGCTTATAACTGTACTTGGCAAATCTCTGACGGGTTTTAGGTCGTTTTTAATCTTATATTTTGAAATTTTTAAAACATATTTTCCTTTTCTTTTTACATTTTTAATGCCTTCATAAATTATTTTTCCGCTATCATAAATATATAAATCATAAACAGGACATGTCCCCAAACATGCTGTTTTACCGTAATAAAGAAATGCATTTTCCTGTATTTCTTTCTGTGAAGAACAATTTGTCAACAGTAAAAATAATAGATACATTGAATATTTCATGATTGAAATTTTTATAGATAAAATCAACCATATGGTTTTATTCGTTAATGTCTGCACGTTGTTTTATTTGGGTTTCCAAATGTTTTTGCTTGTTTCCAAGCCCCTGGAGCCGGTAGCTGAAATGCATTAACCCCTGTTCCTCTTAAGCTCAAATTCTGTCTGATATGATTTCTAAAAGCAACTAATTCAATTCTATCATACATTAAAAAGATTTTCTGCTATCAGCAGTGTATTGTATAGAATACGTTACTCCTCCCGTCTCTTCTTCTACCAATACCTGTATTAGCCTTGCAGATAAAAACCGACCTGTTGCCAGCATTTCCCGGATATGGTTTTCTATCCAAACCAGCCATTCTTGATGTATCGTTTCATCGATATTTATGGTTACGTTATATATATACACCCGTTGTGCATTATGATTTAGGACAAAAAAGGTTGTTCATCTTACTGAAAATCAGTAAATTGATTTAATCACAAATCATTTATAATGAACAACTTAAATGCAAATTACGAAAGAATATTGGAAGTATTAAGAAAAATATCAAAAGAACAACTTTTAATTTATCAAAGGCGTGAACCTAAACTTAGTGATTTAGAACTCATCAGTTTAAGTTTAACGGTAGAATTTATGGGAATTGATAGCGAGAATGATTTGTTTAGGAAACTCCCAATTGCAATTTACCAGAAAATAGAACGAAGTGTTTATAACAAAAGAAGGCGTAGATTATTAGATCATTTGGACAGTATTCGATTAAAATTAGCTTCCTACTTTAATGAATTTGAGAATTATTTTATCGTTGACAGTATGCCTTTGGAAGTTTGCAAATTATCAAGAAGTTATCGTTCTAAAATCTGCAAAGAAACAATGCATACCTTTCCAGACAAAGGTTATTGTGCATCTCAAGGTACTAATTATTACGGGTATAAGTTGCACGCAATTTGTTCTGTGAGCGGTGTTTTTCAGAGTATCGATTTTAGTCCAGCATCTGTAGATGATATCAATTATCTTAAAGCGGTTAAAATGCAGATTAAAAGCGCTACTTTAATTGGTGATAGAGGATATTTATCCGCAGAAGTTCAACTTAATTTATTTGAAACCTATGATATTAAATTAAATACACCAATGAGAAATAATCAAAATCAGTATAAGAAACAAGCTTATATTTTTAGAAAATCTAGAAAACGTATAGAAACTTTGTTCTCACAATTATATGACCAGTTTATGATTCGAAGAAACTATGCTAAAACTTTTGAAGGATTTAAAACAAGAATAATATCTAAGATAACTGCTTTAACTGTAATTCAATACATCAACAAATTTATCTTTAATAGAAATATCAACAACATTAAAATCAGCATTATTTAAAATGCACAACGGGTTAATTCATACCGTATCATTGTTTCATTAGTGCATTGGTAAATTAGTAAACCGGTACATTGGTACACTAGTAAATTGGTTCATTGAAAAACTGGTAAATTAGTACATTGGTAAATTAATTCACAATATCTCCCCTAAGCATTCTGTATTTCTTTCTGGCATCGACTAAATAGATGCTTGAGCCAAAATCAAAAATAATTTTTTGATAGTATTCCGAAGCTTTTTTTGGGTCGTTTAGGTTATAATGATAAACTTCAGCAAGCTCATAAAGGGCATCATCAACCAAAACCCCTTGTTTGTCCAACTCAATTATTTTAAGATAGTTTGCAATGGCATTCTCAAATTGCCTCTCTTTTGTATAAATGGCTGCTTGTTTAAATAGCGCATCGTCTTCAATGGGTTGCCCTTTGTACTTTTTTATGATATCCGAAAGCATAGCTAAGGCTTCCGTATTTTTATTTTGAAATGCCAGTAAATCAGCATTCGCATACGATTTTAAACCTGCTGGAATAGAATCTTTAGGTTCGTTATCCGAAATGGTTAAAAATAAATGAACCGCATCGTTGGCAATAAGCTGTGAGGTTGATCCTTTTAAAACTTTTAATTGTGCCATTGCCCATGTAAAATCCCCTTTAAAATAAGAAGTTTGTGCTACTTTAAACCTGGCATCCTGAGCTAACGGGTGGTTTTTTAATCGTGTTTGAATTTGAGAAAAACAGATTAATGCTTTATTGTACTTCCCCATAAAAACCAGTACATCACCAAGCTTCAATTGCATGCTGGCCTTTTCGAATTTTGAGCTACTTAAAGTAAGTGCTTTTTCTAAAATTTTTTGAGCCCTTACAGGTTCATTTTTTTTAAATGTGAGATAATCAGCATACGCTACCTGGATAGGGAGTGTCAGGGAAGTACGTCCATAGGTATTTAAAACCTTATCAAAAAGAAACTCAGCATTTTTATTATTCAGCGCTACGGCAGATTTTAAATCATATAAATGGGCGAATAATTTTTCATCTATATTCTGTGTATTCGACAAGATGTATTGAAAACATTCTTTTGCAGCATCATAATCTTTATTCTCAAAGGCTGTTGTACCCAAAGTGTTAATATTAGATAAGTAATCCGGATTCCTCTTAAAAAGCGCTTTTTCCTGAATGAGTGCTTTGCGGTATTCCTTTTGCTTTGTAAACAACCAACTTAGTAACTCATTCCATGTATTTTTTGGATTGCTGACAGACCTTTTTAATAAGGTTCTTTTAAACAACACATTATTTTTATCTAAAGGATTTTCAGATATGTACTTACTGATATACTGTTTTGCAAGGGATATATAACTTTTTTTACTATCTATTAAATCAAAATAGCAATTGAACATTTTTTCAAAATCTCCTTTTTCGCCATAAATTTGTGCAATCTGAAAATTAAAATTAGAAGCAGTATTAAATGTCATTGTTTTTTTGTACGCTTCAATGGCCAGATCGAGCAAGTTGTTCTCTTGATATAAACGTCCGGTAAGCTCACCAAAAACAGGATTCTTTTCTATCCCTGACAAGGCCAGTGAATAGTGTTTTTTTGCGGCTTCTTTTTTTTGTTGGCGTTCTAAATTGTAACCAATTTCTACATGCAGGTAATACAATGATGGATTATTGCGCAGTTCTTCATGCAATGCTTTTTCGGCCAAATCAAATTTTTCGATTTCCTGATAGCAGGTAACTAGCCTTTTTAAATAAACAGGACTATACTTATTTTTTTGTGCCAGTTTTTTATAAATCTGAATTGCTTTTTCATATTCGCTTTCCCTAAAATAATTTTCAGCCAGATAAAAATCGTTTTGCGAATAACACAAACCGTTGATAAGCAGAAAAATAATAAAAAAATAAAACCTCATAAGAAGTCAAAGATAATCAAGATTAGTGTTAAAATTATATTAAACCGAATAGGATTTGGGGGACTTCATGTAACATTTTGGCATAGAATTTGTCTTTAGTAGTACAGTAACCAATCAATAAAAAAATGAAAGATTTAACCAAACAATACGAGAGTGCAAAGATGAACTCGATAAAGTTCATGAAAAACGGTCAGATAAGTGCTTATTTTAATGCACTGTTAGAAATGAATAAGTACAAGAGGCTAATGACTGCTGTTATTGCCAATTAGTCAATTACATGAAAACCGGTATAAGGAACCAATACTTCCGGGATGTTAATTCCTGCATCCGTTTGGTAATTTTCTAATATCCCGGCCAGTACCCTTGGCAAAGCCAATGCACTTCCGTTTAAGGTGTGCGCCAACTGACTCTTACCTTCTTTATTTTTAAATCTCAATTTTAACCTGTTTGCTTGAAACGTTTCGAAATTAGATACGGAGCTAATTTCCAGCCATCGATCCTGAGCCGTAGAAAAAAGCTCAAAATCAAAGGTTAATGCAGCTGTAAAACCAATATCTCCGCCACATAAACGGAGCATTCGATATGGGAGTTTTAGTTCGCCTAAAATGGTTTTAATATGCGCTACCATATTGTCCAAAGCCTTATAAGAAGCATCAGGATGTTCTATACGTACAATTTCTACCTTATCAAATTGGTGTAACCTGTTTAAACCTCTTACATGTGCTCCGTAAGAACCGGCTTCGCGCCTAAAACAAGGAGAGTAACCCGTACACATGATCGGAAAATCGCTTTCCAAAAACAGATCTCCTCTAAACATATTGGTGATAGGAACTTCCGCCGTAGGAATCAAATATAAATCATCTTCGGTTATATGATACATCTGTCCTTCTTTGTCAGGCAGTTGGCCTGTTCCAAAACCGGAAGCTTCATTTACCATATGAGGAACCTGATATTCGGTATATCCGGCAGCTGTATTTTTAGCTAAAAAATAACTGATCAAAGCTCGTTGCAGCTGTGCTCCTTTTCCTTTATAAACGGGAAACCCTGCGCCTGATATCTTTGTTCCAAGTTCAAAATCTATGATGTCATATTTCTTGGCTAATTCCCAGTGAGGGAGTGCATTTTTCGACAGTTTCGGAATGTCTCCTTCTTCAAAAACCACTTCATTATGTTCTTCGGAGTTGCCAACAGGAACAGAAGCATGAGGAACATTTGGAATTTGAAAAAGAATTTCTCGAAGCTCCTTTGCAATAGCATTTAATTCTTCAGACAAAGCTTTGGACTGTTCTTTTAGTTGACTCGTTTTTTCTTTGACTAAGTTTGCTTTTTGGGCCTCACCTTTTTTAAACAAAACACCAATTTCTTTAGATAGCTTATTAGATTCGGCCAATACGGCATCTAAAGAAACTTGAGTAGCTCTTCTTTTTTTATCTAAAGATAGTACATCTTCTATTAGTTTCCGGCTGCTTTGAAAATTTCTTTTAGTCAGTCCGTCTAGTATTTTTTGCTTGTTATTTCTAATGAATGGAACCTGTAACATGCTTCAAAATTTATGCTCGTAAAGATATACGAACTAAAAGAAATGAACAATTTGAAATCACAGATTGTTTTCCAAATAATCTAAGGAAGCCATTTTGTCTTTTTTAAGCTGCATCATTAGCTCATCTATCGATTCAAATTTTTGCTCCGCTCTTAGAAAATGAATGAATTCAATGGTCAGTTCCCGACGATATAAATCCTGATCAAAATCAAAAAAATGAACTTCAATGGTTCGGTGTTTTCCCCCTACGGTAGGCCTATACCCGATATTCATCATTCCATTAACTACCTTGCCGTTGATAGTCGACCTAACAATATAAACACCTGCTTTTGGAATCAATTTACAGGGCTCTTTAACATGAATATTAGCTGTGGGAAAACCCATTTTACCACCGAGTTGTTTTCCATTCACCACATTTCCACTAATCATAAAACGGTATCCTAAAAATCGATTGGCCGTTTCTATGTTACCTTCATGCAGCGCATTTCTGATTTTAGTAGAACTAATAGAAACATCGTTGATATCCTGGGCAGGAATTTCCTCTATTCCGAAATCATATAAAACATTATATTCTCTCAGCTGATCAATATTTCCTTCTCTGTTTTTTCCAAAATGATGATCGTAACCGATAACCAGTTTAGCTGTTTTTAATTGATTTACTAAAATATTTCTGACAAAGTCTAATGCTGTTAATCTGGAAAAATCTTTATTGAAAGGATGAATGATTAAATAATCCAACCCTGTTTTTTCTAACAGTGTTATTTTTTCATCAATGGTGTTGATCAGTTCTATATGGGGGTTTTTTTGCAGCACCATTCTCGGGTGCGGAAAAAAAGTTAACAGCACCGATTCTTTTTTTTGCTTTTTTGCATCGGAAATCAAGCGCTCCAGTATTTTTTGATGGCCGATATGTACTCCGTCAAAAGTACCAATCGTAACCATAGTACTGTTTGAAGAACGAAAAGAGGAAACAGAATGAATGATGTTCAACGTGCTATCAAAATTTTATATGACAAAGGTACAATACTGTTTTAGAAATGAATTACCTGTAGGAAACTTAAATTAAAAAATAATCAGTAATCCCCTTTAAGTTTGTCTATGCTGTTGATTATAAATTCACGGATGAATCAGGTAAGGAAGTTTAAAGCCTATTTATTTAACTCAGTATAATAGTCATTAAACCGTTTTCCTGTAAACTCATCCTGGCTTTTCATTCGGTTAAAAATAAAAACCCGGGATGAGCTTTGTTTTAAATACCCTTAAATCATTCATAAAATCAAATCTTTATATTGAACTCATTTAAACTTTTTGGATTTGTAGCAGACATAAGAAATTAAGAGAAGCGTTTAGCTTGTTGCTTTAGTATAGAAAATCGCCAATTTTTAAGCGCAAAAAGTAATAGTAAAAATGGGTCAACGACAATTTATGGGGATTGATTATTTTAGATGCATAAAAAAAGACGATGCATTTAGAATTATTAGCATCTATCCTCCCTCAAGATTTATTACTTCATTTTGATATTGTATTTTTTGAAGAATTAGGAGATATTTCAGTTAAAAAGGATGCTTTTCACATTTATTTAGAAGAGAAGAATATTCTACCAGAGGGTTACTCAAAGGGTAATTATGAGTCCAAAGGTTTTATTAGCAGTAAACAGATTCAAGATTTTCCCATACGCGGTAAAGCAGTTTATCTACATATAAAAACAAGACGATGGCGAGATAAGAAGACTAAAAAGGGAGCGATTAAAAATGATTATTCATTCATTGCAGAAGGTTCTAAATTAACGTCAGAACTTTCTGATTTTTTAAAAGCTACAGGTAGAGGCCCGAGAAGATACGATCAGTAATATAGCGAGTTATTACGGTATTTACCCACGAACTTTACAACGCCATTATAAGAAACAGATAAGTGGGTTTGATAGTTGGAATCAAAAGCCCCATTGTGAAGATTATCTTATTTATCCGAAGAATATAGGAGAGTATTTAAGTCTTGATGAAGTAAGTCTATCTAAAGGTGAACTTTATACCTATTTGACCAACAAGAACGCACGAAGTAAACAAGGAACTTTAGTGGCTTGTGTAAAAGGAATTAAAAGTGATGATATTATTACTGCTATTGAAAGAATACCCTTAGAACAACGCAAACAAGTCAAAGAAGTAACTTTAGATATGGCAAATAATATGAATTTAACAGCTAAGATTTGTTTTCCAAATGCTAAAATTGTTACCGATAGATTTCATGTGGTAAAACTGGTAACAGAAGCTTTACAGCATGTTAGAGTACAGCATCGGTGGAAAGCAATAGAAGATGAAAACAAAGCGATTGAAGCTGCTAAAAAAGCAAGGAAGAAACACAAACCCATAGTGCTATCTAATGGTGATACAAAAAAGCAACTTTTGGCTAGAAGTAGATATATTTTAGCTAAAAAGACAAACGATTGGACACCTAATCAAAAACAAAGAGCAGAATTATTATGTAATCTTTATCCAAACATCCAACAAGCCTATAAACACACTTTAGAATTTAGAAGCATTTATCAAGAAAAATGTAAAGTAAAAGCCAAACAACGATTTGAACATTGGTTTGAGGATACAGAAAAATTGGAATTTAAAAATTTCAATACAGCAATGAACAGTATTAAACATCATTTTAATACCATCTTAAACTTTTTTGACAATAGGAATACAAATGCAAATGCAGAGTCTTTTAATTCAAAAATAAAACTCTTTAGAGCCAATCAAAGAGGCGTAAGAGATACACAATTTTTCCTCTTTAGACTTGAAAAATTATTCGCTTAATACCCATAAAATTTACTTGAGCCATTATATTGCAGCTACTCTTAATATACCTGGTTTTAATAAACCCAGATTAACATATCGAAGAATAGCTCGTTGGCATCAAACAAGCGATACATGGCTCATGCCAATTTCACTTTTCACAAAAAAAGTGTCAGGTACTTACGGATGGTTTAGCTATAGAACAAGTTGGAGCTTGCAAGATTTTGTGGAGAGAAAAAATACTTGGATAAATATACAAAACCATATAAAATAAACTCTTATGAGACCATTTATAGTATTGCTTTTTTTGTTGACGTTTGCCTGTAAAAGCCAGATAGTTCAGGATCCGTGTAATCCTAACCGCCAAGTCATTCTTTCTGAATATGATTATGAAAATTTAAATCAAGAGTGGGTGAAAAAGGATACGATTTTTGTAAAAAAACTTTTAAAAATTCTAACTAACAATCCAAGAAAAATTGAAGAAACTATCATTGATAAATCAGAAAAAAATATCACTAGGAAAAAATCATTTTCTTTTGGAGGGATCATATGGTAGAGGTTACACCGCTCTTTTTTATGAATCTATATATAAAGGAAGGGAGTTGATTAGTTATAAATTGGTATTAAAAAAACAAGATTACCTTTTATTAAAATACCTTAATATAAACATTGAGAAATTTTTCAAGAAAAGTTATGTAGACTCGTATACTTTTTACTATAACTTAAAAGAAGCTTCAAGTTATCAAACTATTAAGAATATAGATTCTGATATTCTTTTTTATATGAGCCCGTATTCAGGCATTCAGTATGGGTGTAGAGGAGGCTTTGGAAATTTAATTTTAGGAAATAGATGTCATTATAAAAAAATAGCATCTAAAATTAATAAAGAAAACCTGTTTGTTTTGTTTACCAGTATAAATCCTGCATCTCAATTAACAGCTATTGAGCATTATTATAAGAATAAAAAAATTTGATTACACTTAATTATGCCACTAATTTAAAAATTCGTATCTTAATATAAAGTTTAGAATTATGAATTTACTACATTTTATTGAACAATTTCCAGATGAGTTTTCCTGTAAATCACATATGAAGTTGGCTCGTTCAAAAGAAGGAGTCATTTGCAAAAAATGTCAATCAAAAAAGCACTATTGGTTAAAGTCTAAATGGATGTGGCAATGTTCTTATTGTGGTTTTAGAACTACTCTACGCAGCGGTACTATGATGGAGAACTCCAATTTACCTATTCGTACTTGGTATCTCGCTATGGCATTTATGACTTTTAGTAAAAAAGGTATTTCTGCTGCCGAATTACAACGTCAGCTCAACCATACACGTTATACCACTATATGGTCTCTTATGCACAGAATACGTTCTGGATATGCAACAAAAAATGGTACAAAAAGTTAAGCTACATTTTTGATTTGATATAATTTTTCAAATTCGATGATATTTTTGTAACCAAGAGCAGAATGTCTTCTGTATCTGTTGTACCAAGTTTCTATGTATTCAAAGACTTTAATTTGAAGACTTTTGTTGGATATAAACTTATTGTCTATCATTAGTTCTGTTTTGATTGTTTTAAAAAAAGATTCAGCTATGCATTATCCCAACAGTTTCCTTTTCTACTCATACTGGGTGTTACATGATAACTTTTAAGGATATTAACAAACGCATGAGATGCGTATTGTACACCTCGATCAGAATGAAAAATCATACCTTCACAAGGCATTCTGTTGTTTACAGCCATTCTCCATGCAGCAATGATAGTTTGTCTTGCTTTGAGTCCATTGCTCAAAGACCAACCAATGACTTTACGATCAAACAGGTCAATAATTACCGTTAAGTACAGCCATCCTTGTGCAGTCTTTAAATAGGTAATATCAGAAACCCATTTCTGTGCAGCAGCGGTAGCTTTAAAATCTCTATCCAATACATTATCAGCTACTGGATATTGATGCTTAGAATCTGTCGTGACAACAAATTTCTTTTTACGAACTGCTTTAATCCCGTGTTTTTTCATCAATCGTGCTACCCTAGACCTAGATACTTTAAACCCTTTAGCTTTGAGTTCCTCTGTAATTCTAGGACTTCCATAAGTAGATTTACTTCGCTCACAGATACGGTGAATCTCAGAGAGTAGCATACGATTTTTTCCATCTCTATCTGATGGAACATAATTCTTACTCCTGTAATAACTGTTTCTACTAATTTTAAAAATTTTACACATCTTCCCAACCGGATATTCTCTACTGTAATCTTTGATAAATTTCAATACTTCCGATCGCTCTTGGAGAAGATGCTCACGGCCTTTTTTAAGATATCCCGCTCCATGGTAACATCCTTGAGCTGTTTACGTAATCGCTCTAACTCTTTCTGATCTTCTGTGAGTTGTTTGACGCCATTACCGCTAAAAGCTAAATCAGGACGCTGTTCTAATTCTCTACGCCATCTGTAAATAAGATCTGCACTGATTCCCAATTCCATGGCAATCTGCTTTGTGTTACCTCGTACATTGCTTAATTCTACTGCTTTAATTTTAAACTCTTTACTGTATTTTCTTCGTTTCATATGGTTAAGTTATTTTAGATAAAATTAGCTTAACTCTTTGTCACTCTAAATGTAGCAAGTCCATTCGGCTATGGGAAAACGAGATAATTTATACGACCTTGAAGATATGATTGAGTTTGATCAAGCTTACTTTACTGTGGCAACAAAAGAATCCGACAGACAAAAGCTTAAAAGAGGAGAGGCAGTCAAAAACAATCTAACGTAGCGGTAATGGCAGAGTCTGTACCTTTAGAAGATTTAAAGACTGGGAAACAATCCAAACAATGTCGTTATTTTAAAATGAAAGTTTTGGATACTCATAAAAAAGAAGAAGTCAACACGCTTATTGATAGTAATTTTGATGATACATGCATTGTTTTTAGCGACAAAAGCACGTCTTATGTAGACATAGGTGATTATGTGGAAGTACACATTACTGAAAAATCAAATAAAGAAACCACTATTACCACACTAAAATCGGTGCATATAGCCATAAGTAATGCAAAACGCACTCTGTTAGGTATTTACCATAAAATTAAAGGAAAATATTTGCAGAATTATCTTGACGAGTTCTGCTATAAACTCAACAGACGCTATTTCGCTGAAAGACTATTTGATAGACTGGTAGTAGCTGTCACTCATCAATACTGGTATAAAAGTGGGTAATCAATTAAAAAATGTTTAGTATAGAAGAACAAAAGGAAATAGATGCAATAGTCAAGAATATTTTTGATGGATTCAGTAAAAGGTATCCGTTTTTATACCATGATATTTATTATTTTGATGATCCAAAGAAAGTTGTTTTAGAAATAGTAAAAGAGAATTGCAATTAAATTTAGACATATTTCAAATCAGGAACTAATTAAAAAGCAAAGTAAGCCATAGTTAGCTAATTGTGGCTTACTTAATCATCAAGAGTTGTTATGCTGATGAAAGAATTAATACAGCTAATAAGATTACAAGGTTTTTGAGAGCAGGTCCTAAGTTAAAATCTATCTTCAGTTTTAAAGGGTTTGAAATTTTTGAACCATTAGAACTGCCTTTAATGATATTAGAATATCATGCTATAAACGATGCACTAACCTGGGATCCAAGTTATAAAGGATTAGGAATTGCCGAGCAATTTAACTATCATCAGTTCGGGCAAAAGACACCTATAACAAGAGCAATTAAATCAAATGCATGGAAAACTTTTTTAAAGGGATTAAAAAGTTTTAATAATCCTGTACCACAATAATTAGAGTTATGTTACCAGATTCAAAAATAAGTAAATCAAAAGTTAAAGAAATCCTTGTTCATGACGGGAAAGGAGTTAATGGCTTTAAAATGATAATAGTTCTGGATAATGATAAAGTAATTTATTTTAATTCTTTGTGGATGCATTATTTTGATGTCAAAGATTTTAAAAAGAAGTATTCATTTAAAAAAATCGAAATCGAAGTAGATTATATAGAAAGAATATATTGTTTTGAAGGAGTAGGGTTTTATATAATTTTTTCCAACGATTATATAGTGAATATATATGAAGAAATTTATGATATTAGAAAGCCTGATTACAAATATGCTCTCGAGATAGTAAGTAATAAAGATAAAGATGCATACAAAGCCGAAATAAAAGATATCTTAGAATTAGGAGAACCGGACGATATAATAGAAGTACCTCCTGAGTTTTGGTAGTATAGTAAAAACACTTTTATCATTTTAATAGATTTACTATTGACAATAAATTAACTAAAAAAAGTAGGCCATAGTTATAAAAAAATAATTGTGGCTTACTTATCATAAGAAGTCATCATTGGTAGGGTTCTATAAGCTGTAGTTTTGCTAATCTGGATTTTATGGCCCTCTGGTTCTTTGGTGTTCTTTTGTCAGTTGTGCTATTGCCCAACCTTTGGCAAATCGTTGTTCTAATAATTGTTGTTCTTGTTGTGTCCAAAGCTTTCCCTTACTTTCTCCCAAAATCCGCAGGAATTTCACCCCATGCTTTGGTTTCCCATTTAAGAATCGGATTGTTATAAGAGTTTGTTTTCAACCATTTTTCAGCACAGTGTATTAATTCCGAAATTTCACTATTTGTAGCATCCAAAACAATATTCGTTCTGCATTTCTTCTTTTTTAGCCAAGACATGGCAGTTTTAGAATCGGAATACACAGGCATTTTATGATATCCTTTACTTTTAAGAAAAGCAATCCCGTGAACCAAAGCCAAAAACTCACCTATATTGTTGGTTCCATTCTTAAAAGGGCCCTTTTTAAAAACCTCCTGCTGATTATGAGTTAAAACCCCTCGATATTCTAACAATCCAGGATTTCCGCTACAGGCAGCATCTACCGCCAGGCTATTTTCAATTGGCAAACCGTGTTTGACGATTTCTTTGGTAGATAAAGAAGGTTTTTTTGTGTTTTTTCCCTTATAGTCTTTATAGCTTTTTTTGAAGGCTTTTTCTGCTGCTGTTTTGTCTGTAAATAATTTATATTGAGCACCCTCGAAACCGTGTACTAATTTTTTGACAACAGCCCAGGAAGAAAAAATACCTGTTTCTTTTCCTTTCCAAACCACATAGTATTTCTTTTTGTCCATATATTTTCTTTTTTCTGATTTGTACTTTAATTAGTTCGCAATTATTTCTTCGATTACGCCCGGAAAATGCTCATGTTCTAATGCCCGGACTTTTTGTGCAATATCTTCGGGAGAATCAGTAGGTGCTATTTGGATTGACGACTGGAAAATAATGTTCCCTTCGTCGTAATGCTCATTAACAAAATGAATGGTAATTCCTGTCTTTTGTTCATTGTTTTCTTTTACGGCTTTATGTACGTGCATTCCATACATTCCTTTTCCTCCGTACTTTGGTAACATAGCAGGATGAATATTGAGAATACGATTTGGAAAAGCAGCAACTATAACGGGAGGGATTTTTAATAAAAATCCGGCTAAAATAATATAGTCAGCTGTTGTTTTGAGGTAGGTAAGCATTTTTCCTGTTATAAAATCTTCTTTAGGATAATAATAGCAGGGCACTCCTAACCGTTTACACCTAGCAAAAACACCCGCTTTTCTGTTATTGGAAAGCACACAGACAACCTGTCCTTTTTTACTATTTTTAAAATAGTTGATAATATTTTCGGCATTACTTCCGGATCCGGAAGCAAAAATAATAAGGTGCGGCATACGTTTTTTTCTTCATTACAGATGACCTTTGCAAAATAGTGATATATTCTGTATTGAAATTGATTTGATTTCAAATTTCTTCCTTTCCGAAAATTTTAAATCCTCAAAACCAATAGGTTATTCCGGTTTAAAATTTTCTTCGGGCATCGAACTTTTTTGCCAAATCAATGCTGCAAAGGTCTCTTACAAAAAAAAAGAATCATCCCGAATTAAACCATTATTAAATCAAATTATTTATTTTAGAACCCATTATTTAGAGCAAAAATTAGGTATAACTAATAAGATTTGTATTTTTGCCTCTGATTAAATTTTAAAACTTAGAAAATTATGTCAGACATTGCATCAAGAGTAAAAGCGATTATCGTTGACAAGCTAGGAGTAGACGATAACGAAGTAACACTGGAAGCAAGCTTCACAAATGATTTGGGAGCGGATTCTTTAGATACTGTTGAGTTAATCATGGAATTCGAAAAAGAATTTGATATTCAGATTCCGGATGATCAGGCAGAAAACATTAGTACTGTTGGTCAGGCTGTAAGCTATATAGAAGAAGCAAAAAATTAATTTTTATGCAATTAAAACGAGTTGTAGTTACTGGACTGGGTGCATTGACACCGATAGGGAACAACATTCAAGAATATTGGAATGGCTTAGTTAACGGAGTTAGCGGAGCTGCCCCTATGACTCATTTTGATGCTACCAAGTCCAAAACTCGTTTTGCATGTGAAGTTAAAAATTTTGAGGTTAGAGATTTTATAGATCGAAAAGACGCTCGCAGGATGGATAAGTTTACGCAATATGCAATGGTGGCTTCTGACGAGGCTATTGCCGATGCAAAGCTAAACTTGGGCACCATAGATAAAATGCGAGTCGGTGTTATTTGGGGAGCAGGTATAGGAGGTTTGGAAACATTTCAGAATGAAATGCTAGACTATGCCGCCGGTGATGGCACTCCAAAATTTAACCCTTTCTTTATCCCTAAAATGATTGCTGATATAGCACCGGGAAATATTTCCATCAAAAATGGATTTATGGGACCTAATTACACCACAGTATCTGCTTGTGCTTCATCGGCAAATGCGATGATAGATGCTTTAAATTATATTCGGTTAGGTCATTGTGATGTCATTGTTACCGGAGGAAGTGAAGCTGCCGTAACCATTGCCGGAATAGGCGGTTTTAATGCGATGCATGCGCTTTCTACCAGAAATGACGACCCACAGACAGCTTCAAGACCATTTGATGCCGAGCGAGATGGTTTTGTTCTGGGTGAAGGAGCAGGAGCAATTATTCTCGAAGAATATGAACATGCAAAAGCCAGAGGAGCTAACATTTACGCAGAAGTTATTGGAGGGGGAATGTCTTCGGACGCATATCATATGACAGCGCCGCACCCTGAAGGAGTGGGTGTTGTTGCAGTGATGAAAAATTGCCTGGAAAATTCCGGAATCAATCCGGAGGATGTAGATCATATCAATACGCATGGTACCTCAACACCTTTGGGAGATGTTGCAGAATTAAAAGCAATTTCGGAGGTTTTCGGAGAACATGCAAAAAATATCAACATCAACTCTACCAAATCCATGACAGGGCATTTATTGGGAGCCGCGGGAACTGTAGAAGCAATTGCATCCATACTTGCTATAAAACATGGAATCATACCTCCGACGATCAATCACTCAAAGGTAGATGAAAATATTAACCCCCAACTAAATCTAACACTCAATAAAGCTCAAAAAAGATCAATAAAAGTGGTCATGAGCAATACGTTTGGCTTTGGGGGCCACAATGCATGCCTAGCCTTCAGAAAACCAGATTAATCCATAATGAAATTTATTCGTAAAATAGCCCTGTCGCCTTCTAAAAAAGGGGATGCATTTTACAATAAAATTACTACTAAATTTCTCTCCAAAAAATATTGAATATTATCAAAAAGCATTCACACACAGATCTTTAAAGGTGTCAGATGCCAAAGGAAATGCATTTAATTATGAAAGATTAGAGTTTTTGGGAGATGCCATGCTTGGCTCCGTAATAGCATCTTATTTATATAAAAAAGTTCCTAATGAGACTGAAGGGTACTTAACTCAAATGCGCTCTAAAATTGTAAGCAGAGAGCATTTAAATGAACTGGGAAAAGATCTGAATCTCATCCAATTTGTGAAAAGCAATATTGCAAAAGAGAAAATCGGGGATAATATTCACGGAAATATTTTCGAAGCCTTAATAGGCGCTATCTATTTAGACAAAGGATATAATTATTGTAAAAAATTTGTTTATGAAAAAGTAATAACCCCTTATGTAGATATTGCAAAACTGGAAGGGAAAATTACCAGCTATAAAGGATTAATGATAGAATGGTGTCAAAAACAAAAGAAGAAATATACCATAGAAACCTACGAAGATACAGGTAATGAAGAGGTCAAGCATTTTAGTGTTAAAATTAGTATTGATCAGGTTTATATAGCCAAAGGAAGATCTACATCAAAAAAGAAAGCAGAAGAGCTGGCTTCTAAAAGAGCTTACTTTGCGCTTCAGAAACAAATCACAAACCCTTAATACCAAAAAGAACACTACAACGTTTTCGTTGTTTTTTGCCCAGAATTACTAAAACAATCAGTAATTTAGCTCAAAAGAGGAATGAAAACAGAAATGAATTTTATAAAATGTTAATGCACTCTTTAATTTTAAAAGATTTTTGTGAAGATATTTATACCTTACTATGTATTCACACCACGTTAGAAGATTACAAGTTAGCCTTTCTATTAAATAAGCAGTTAAAGATACATTTTCATAAGACAAAAAATGATGTAAGTGTTGCTGATAAAAAACAAAATACTTCATTTTCTACCTATCATTATATAGATCGGGAGTATGATTTTGAATGGCATTTAATATCGAATAGCTGCACTCAGGAAACGGTATTAAATAACAACGAACTATTGCAAAGCACAGAAAAGAAAACATACCTGATCAACGAGAAAAAGAATATTGATTTTTTTATCAAAATCACAGGAGAAACGAATCAACCGTTTATTTCCAAAACCGTTGATAAAATAAATACAATTCAAGAAGTAGTAACCTCCTATAGTATTGATATAAACACATTAAAATCCAAGGACTTTTTAACTTTTTAATATGCCTTATCACAATAAGAAAACCAAGATAGTAGCAACACTTGGTCCTGCAACAAATACTAAAGAGATTTTAACCGATTTGGCGGTATCCGGCATAAATGTTTTTAGAATTAATTTTTCTCACGCAGATTATGATGTAGTTAAAACCAGGGTACAGCAGATAAGAGAGATCAATGCGGAAAACGAATTTAATGTGGCAATACTGGCGGATTTACAAGGCCCTAAACTACGTGTCGGTATTATGGAAGAAGGAGTTGTTTTACATGAGGGTGATGAGTTTGTATTCACAACCGAAGAATGTGTAGGGACTAAACAAAAAGTGTTTATGACCTATAAACACTTCCCAAAAGATGTGAAAAAAGGAGAGCAGATCATGGTCGATGATGGTAAATTGCTTTTTGAAGTGCTTGAAACGAATAAAAAAAACAGCGTTAAAACTAAGGTTATTGTAGGAGGCGAATTATCTTCCAAAAAAGGGGTCAACTTACCCAATACAAATATCTCGCTACCTGCATTAACAGATAAAGATAAAAAGGATGCTATTTTTGCATTAGGACTGGAAGTAGACTGGATTGCACTATCGTTTGTAAGAACCCCGGAAGATTTGAGAATGTTACGAGATTTAATCACACAACATTCGGAATACAGAGTTCCGGTTATTGCGAAGATCGAAAAACCCGAAGCCGTTGAAAATATAGATACGCTCATTCCATATTGTGACGGGCTAATGGTTGCCAGAGGAGATTTAGGCGTAGAGATTCCCATGCAGGAAGTTCCGTTAATTCAAAAAGGACTCGTACAACGAGCAAAATTAGCCAGGATTCCCATTATTATTGCTACTCAAATGATGGAAACCATGATTACGAACTCAGTGCCTACCAGAGCAGAAGTAAATGATGTTGCCAACTCTATTATGGACGGAGCAGATGCTGTTATGTTATCCGGTGAAACCTCCGTAGGGAAACATCCGGTACGGGTTATTAAAAAAATGAGTGAGATTATAAAAAGCGTAGAAAACTCAACATTGATTAAGGTACCACATGAGCCTCCACATATCAGAACAAACAGATTTATTACCAAATCCGTATGTTATCATGCTGCTTTAATGGCAGATGATACAAAAGCTTCTGCAATATCCACATTAACAAATAGCGGATATACGGCATTTCAAATATCTGCATGGAGGCCACAAACATATGTCTTGGCTTTTTCTACGAACAAGAGAATATTGGGAAAGCTTAACCTGTTGTGGGGAGTAGAAGCTTTTTACTACGATTCGGACTTAAACACCGATGACACGATAGAAGACATTAATAAAATGGCCAAAGAAAAAGGATTCGTTAAAGCAGGAAATTTAATGATTAACCTAACCGCTATGCCTGCTAAAAGTAGAGGAATGGTAAACACGCTGAGAGTTTCGGAAATTAAGTGATTTAAAACTTCAATGTTTGCATACAAATAATAGCATCATTGGTTACAAAAGGCATAGGCATCATTTCTTTTGTTCGAGGCGTTATATCAAATAAAGAATTGGTTAATAAATCGTTAGAAACTTCTTCCATAATTATTTCAGGAAGCGTGCTTTTTTCAAAAGACATCGCAACTTTAATATGCTTATCAACGCCGGACAAATAATAGGTTAAAAATGTTCCGGGCTCTTGAGCAAAAGACTTTCCGTTATTTACCGCTGCATTATTTACGGACAGAGAGTTGAATCTAAATGTATCATTAATCATAAACACTACTTTGTGTAGCTTTCTTTGCGGATGTACTACAAAGTTTATATACCTGTTATTTTCAATAACCGTATCTTTTGTAATATGAATAGCTGCAGCAGGAATATCTTTATTTTCCGCAGCAGCATAATAGTTAAAAGGAGTATTATACTTGCTTTTGGTATCAGCATCCGGAATTTGTGTTGCATCTGGAGTATTTTCAAAAAACGGTTTGGTATATGCATCTAATGTTTTGTTATAAGATCCCCAGTAAGCAGTATTTGAATCGATGTTTTTTATATATACCAGGCTGTTAGGTTTTTTGTTTTCTTCGGAAAAACCGGTATTGAAACTCGCTTTTATAAATAAGAACAGCATTAAAATAAAGGAAATTTTAGAAAGTCCTTTTCTTGTTTTCTCCGATACTAATACAGGCAATAAAAGCCCGAAAAGGAGACATATAACGACTCCGCTTATAAATACATTTTTAAGACCCAAACCTACGGGAAATGATTTTATCATGGGAACCACGATATAAATTGTAGGGATAGATAAAACAGCAAAAAGAAGGGTATTCTTTTTTTTAGAATTTATAAAAATGAAAATAGCCAAAATAAGGAGCGCAATATATACGGGGATAATCAAAAATGCAGCTCCCTTAAATTCTTCAAGAATCAGGAAGTTCAGGATAAGCCAAAAAGTAACAGGGGCAATGAATAAGTTCATCATATTTCCGGCTGTTATAAATTTTTTATAAATCACATACAACAACCAAATAGTTAAAAAAGAAAACGCAGCAATATAAGTATAGCCGTTATAGGTAAACCCGTGTAATATATCTTCATATTGCGGGTGTATAAAAAGGAAGGCCTTCCATAAGAGCAAAGAAAGGCCACCACATACAATTATTGAAATTGTAAAAGCAGCAAACCCTTTTAAAACTTCTTTTAACTCCAGGCGGTTCAAAAAAAACCCAAAAAACAAGAGTATTGAAAACAAAATAGTTGCAATCATCACTAAAGGGATTACCCGGGAAAAAGGAAAGAGAATTAATTTGAGAAAAGGGAAATTTACATAAACATAGTCTCTATCACTATTCAGGTTACTTAAATCAATATTTGAAAAATAATGTAGGGTGTTCATCAAATAGTCCGCTTGATGTGCCAATGTTTCCCGATCTAATCTTTCATAAGAATCTTGGACGGTATGATAATCAAAATGATCGCCGATAAATGCAAAATTAAAACCATTTATATTACCATCTTCTCTAAAAATAGTTAAATCCGTATCATTCGGTAATTTTTTATAGATACTGTACATTAAAGAGTTCGCCACCGGATAGGTAGGGTTTGCTCTTAAAAATTCACTAATAAGTTTACTGTTTTTACCATTTGTTTCCAGTAACATATAACTTGGCCCACCGCTACCTCTCGCCTCAAAATTCAACACCAACCCAACATCTTTAGACCAGGGATGATGATTTACAAATGCTTTTGCACCAAGCAAATCTAATTCTTCGGCATCGGAAATAAGAATAATGATATCATTTTTAGGTTTCTTATTTGTCAATAAAAAAGCTCTTATCCCTTCCAGTATGACAGCTACTCCCGAACCCGCATCACTTGCCCCTAAAGCCGAATGCGGACTGGAATCATAATGAGAAAGCAACATGAGTGCTTTTTTGTTTTCCGTTCCTTTAATTCGACCTATTATGTTTTGCACAGTTGTGCCTGCTGCCCATTTTTCATTAACTACTGTCTGTGTTTGAACCTCAACAGGGATCTCTAATTTTTTTAATGCTGCCATGATATAATTCCGAACTTTTTCGTGTTCTTCGGTACCTACATAATGTGGTTTTTGTGAAATAGCTTGTACATGAGCGCGCGCATTTTGAATAGAGAACTCGCTTTTAATGGCCACATTCGCAGAATTTGGCATCTGATCTCGAAAGCTCCAATAAGCGGTTAGGGCAATAATAAATACAGCTAATAAAGATGCATATTTTTTCATGATTCTTCTGTTTACGTAAATATAGTAAAAGAACTCGTTTAAATAAAAAACAGCAAAAAATAGGCTCATAAATTAAAAATCAGTAATTTTAAAAAGACATAAAACGACTACTATGGGCATTATTAATTTCCAAGGAAAAAGAAATAAAGCAATGTCAAAAACCCCGGAAAACATTTTAGTTTCTGACTATATGACAACTAAGCTAATTACATTTAAACCCGACCAATCTGTTCAGGAAGTAATAGAAAAACTGGTCAAAAATAGAATCTCAGGCGGGCCCGTTGTAAATGACCAAAATGAATTGATCGGAATCATTTCGGAAGGAGATTGTATCAAGCATATTTCAGAAAGCAAGTACTACAATATGCCTATGGATAATAAGAACACCGTAAAAAACAACATGGTTTCCAGTGTGGAAACCATTGATAAAAATATGAATATTTTTGATGCGGCGGCAAAATTTATGAATTCCAAACGCAGGCGTTTTCCCATTGTAGAAAATGGAAAATTAATTGGACAGATAAGCCAAAAAGATATTTTGAAAGCGGCAGTAAAAATGAAAGGCAATACGTGGAAATAACATTTTTTATTATAGAGCTACCCAGTTAAGTCGCGTTAACTCATTTTCCATTTCATTGGAAGTCTTATGAGTATTGGTCTAGAGTTTAAATGATCAAAATTTTGAAAACTAAACTTACAACTTATTATCAGTTATTTGAGAACTAAATGGGTAGCCCGGTTTTATTATTTAAATATCTTTTTTAATCAATAAAAAAACCTCATTTTCAAGTGCCAAATATCCTTCGTTATATACGTAGAAATAGGTGTTTCCTGTTTTGGTTGTATAAATAGATGTACATAACTGAAAATCGAAACCTTTATCGTATAATCTGGTTCTGGAAACTTTTGTTTTCCCTTTTGTATTTAATTCCGAAAGTATTTTATGATTTTTTCTCAGGCGATTGTTAATATTCCGAATGAGATTTTTACTGTCTTTATTTACCTTATTATTGTATGCGTTACGGCAATAGTCCGAGCAGAACTTTTTATCTACTCTTCCCTTTACAATTTCATCACATTCCAAACATTTTTTTGCTTCCATAGCCTAGGTATTTAAAATTGAAATATAGGCAGCCCACGGACCCACTTCATTTTTATATTGTTTTGCAAGGACTCTTGAAATTTGAGCAATATGACTTAAATCGTGTGTCGCCCAGGTTGCCAGGAGTTCCTTTGCGGTGACCTTTCCAAATTCAGGATGTATCCCGGTTAAAAGCAAATCCTTTTCAGAGAGTTGTAACTTTTGTACGTATTCTAAATTTTTTTGACGTATATTTTTAAATTCACTTAAAAGATCCGATACCGGTATTTCTCTTGAATGTTTGAATTGTGCAAACCGGTTAAAAGGATTAAATAATTTATTGTTATCGTATAAAATTTTCTTCAGCCTCGGGATCCAATCCGTTTTCTCTCCGTGGAGCAGATGTCCGACAATATCATAAGGGCTCCATGTATTTTCTCCTTCATTGGAAAAAACCCATTGTTCCGGTAAATTTTTTAAAAGCGAACCTAATGTTTGAGGGGTTTGCCTCAAAACTTCTAATGTACTATGAATCGTAAAACGTATCACTAAGAAAACAGATATTTGTATGCTAAATATGACAAAGCGATTTTTTATAGCTTATCATTTTACTTATTAAAAGACTAAAGATAGCAAACAAAAACATGATAAGAAAATACTATCTTTGGATTAAAGAAAAATTGATGAACGTACGTATACCCAAAGATGAGAATATAAGAATTGCTAATTCCAGCGATATAGTCAGGATAATGCGAAGGATTCTTTTAAGACAAACCCGGCTTCATAGAAAGAAAGAGTACTTTTGGTCGATAGGTTTAAATACAAATAATGATATAGAGTATATTGAACTACTTGCTATCGGAACTTTGAATAAAAATAATGTTGACCCGGTAGAAGTTTTCAATTTTGCAGTAGCTAAGAAGTGTAAAAAAATAATTCTTTGTCATAATCATCCTTCAGGAAACACAGCATCTAGCATTACTGATTACGAACTGACAAAAGCGATTATGTTAGGAGAAAAGGTTTTAAAAATGGAAATTTTGGATCATATCATCATTTGCGAAGCCAAAACCTATACAAGTATTTTTGAATCCAAAGATTTTGAGATGACTACTTAAAATTTATTTGTCGCTCTTTTCTTAAAATATTATACATAAACAAGCTGTGCTTAACGCTAGAAACAAAATAGTAAAATGATATGAGTTCAAAATTAATTGGAATGAATGATCTTGCTTATCAAGTAAAAATCCATAGGGATCATTTAAGCTTTTCTCAAGATGAATTGGCCAAAAAGATCGGCCCGTCTGTTACTCGATCTAATATTGCACATTTGGAGCAAGGGTTAAGAGTTCCTGAAAAGGATAGATTAAAACTTATTTGTGAGTCAATAAATTTACCAAATGAATTGTGGCACCCTTTTTTAAATGATATTTCAATTTTTAGATTAAATTTTGAAATACAACTCTCTGAATTTACAGGACATAATACAAGTACAAAAGACTTAGATTTTAATATTGAACTCGTTTAAACTTTTTCAATTTGCTAAAAAATTACTGTTTTCTGCTCTGTTCTTGTCTTTTTTTACTTCCGTAGCGCTGTGCTATGCAACTCAAAAAAACCTTCAACAGAACTAAAAACTTCTAATTTTCGCTTAAATCTAAACGAGTTCATTTATTCCTTTTTTTAGAAGATTTTTTTATGTTTTTGTTCGAAGTATCGGACACAGGCATATACCTATCAGGATAATATGCCGCCATCCACAATTTGGCAATATCTATTTTGGTTATAGGCTTTACGTAGTAATTAATGGGTACTCCGATACTGCCGGAACTACACTTATAAATATAATCTTCCATAGCGGTCATCAATGAATTAGTATCAATAATCTTGTTATTACCGGTATCAATTTCAGATAACCCGCTTAATACTCCTTTAATTTTGGATTGCTGTAAAGCAACCGTCTGCCCTCCGGTTCGCGCATTTTTAGCAGCCGAATCTATGGTAGAAAACTCTTCGGAAGTAGCATTTTGTAGCAGTGCCAGTTGCCGCATGGATTTTGCAGGGTCGTCATTTATAAACCCTTTTACAGCCAATTTCACATCATTTGCTTTGATGGAAGGAATCACACCCATAACCGATAATGTACAATGCGACGTAATTTGTTGACTGCTAAGCATGTTTTTTAAATTGGTTGATAAGGTAGAGTTAATCCCCAATCCTCCCGAAACATTGGCCAGCCAACCGTCTACTTTTGCTTGCTCCTGGATAGATGCTGCCATAGATAACATCAGCTCATGCGATTTGGTTTGTGAGGTATTTAAAATGTGTATCATCCCTATAAAAGAGGAGCCATAAGTGGCCCCGGACAGCACATGCAACACATTTTGGTCGGAGGGGAAAATATGCTGATTCGCTATCTGTTTTATTTCCGAAGTACTTTCAGGCAATATTTGGTCATCTGGATACAGCTGATTCCATGCAGTAAATGTTTTGTCTACATCCAATACTAAAGGAGCTAATATGTTTGCGTTTTTATGAGTACAGCTTATAGCCATGACCAATGTCCCCGAAATATCGTGTCGGGAATACTGACTGTGTATTTGTGTTTGAGCTGAGGCTTTGGCTTTGCTTGATGCTTCATACCCTAAATCGCTACCAATACTTTCGCTGATGAATGTACTGACGGTGTTTGCCATACTTTCGGAATTTTGTTTGTTTTTATCAAAAGAAAAATACTGACAATTTAATTTCATGTAGTCCACAGCCAATGGCAGGGATTTAATCTGAGTGTGACTAAAATCTATCGGGCTTTCTATGGGTTTGGATGTGGCTACTGGCATTGTCCGTATCGCCAGTATTTTTTTTTCTGCCTGTATCTTTTTTTGAACATACATGGCTTGGACTTGCTACATTTAGAGTGACAAAGAGTTAAGCTAATTTTATCTAAAATAACTTAACCATATGAAACGAAGAAAATACAGTAAAGAGTTTAAAATTAAAGCAGTAGAATTAAGCAATGTACGAGGTAACACAAAGCAGATTGCCATGGAATTGGGAATCAGTGCAGATCTTATTTACAGATGGCGTAGAGAATTAGAACAGCGTCCTGATTTAGCTTTTAGCGGTAATGGCGTCAACAACTCACAGAAGATCAGAAAGAGTTAGAGCGATTACGTAAACAGCTCAAGGATGTTACCATGGAGCGGGATATCTTAAAAAAGGCCGTGAGCATCTTCTCCAAGAGCGATCGGAAGTATTGAAATTTATCAAAGATTACAGTAGAGAATATCCGGTTGGGAAGATGTGTAAAATTTTTAAAATTAGTAGAAACAGTTATTACAGGAGTAAGAATTATGTTCCATCAGATAGAGATGGAAAAAATCGTATGCTACTCTCTGAGATTCACCGTATCTGTGAGCGAAGTAAATCTACTTATGGAAGTCCTAGAATTACAGAGGAACTCAAAGCTAAAGGGTTTAAAGTATCTAGGTCTAGGGTAGCACGATTGATGAAAAAACACGGGATTAAAGCAGTTCGTAAAAAGAAATTTGTTGTCACGACAGATTCTAAGCATCAATATCCAGTAGCTGATAATGTATTGGATAGAGATTTTAAAGCTACCGCTGCTGCACAGAAATGGGTTTCTGATATTACCTATTTAAAGACTGCACAAGGATGGCTGTACTTAACGGTAATTATTGACCTGTTTGATCGTAAAGTCATTGGTTGGTCTTTGAGCAATGGACTCAAAGCAAGACAAACTATCATTGCTGCATGGAGAATGGCTGTAAACAACAGAATGCCTTGTGAAGGTATGATTTTTCATTCTGATCGAGGTGTACAATACGCATCTCATGCGTTTGTTAATATCCTTAAAAGTTATCATGTAACACCCAGTATGAGTAGAAAAGGAAACTGTTGGGATAATGCAGTAGCTGAATCTTTTTTTAAAACAATCAAAACAGAACTAATGATAGACAATAAGTTTATATCCAACAAAAGTCTTCAAATTAAAGTCTTTGAATACATAGAAACTTGGTACAACAGATACAGAAGACATTCTGCTCTTGGTTACAAAAATATCATCGAATTTGAAAAATTATATCAAATCAAAAATGTAGCTTAACTTTTTGTACCATTTTTTGTTGCATATCCATACTGTTAGAAGTACTGCTATCCATTCCTAAACCTCCGGAAGCATTTTCAAACCACAAATTAGCTTCTAACTGCCCTTGAATAGAGCTTGCCAGAGATGACATTTCCTGACTGGACTGCGTTTTAGAAGACTTTAAAATATGTACCATCCCCACAAAAGAATACCCAAACGTAGCTCCGGATAAAATAGACATAGACTTCTCTTCTTTGGTGTCTGCTTGCCTGGCAATACTCATAATACTGGAAAGACTGTCGGGTTTAATCATATCGCCAGGAAACATTCGATTCCATACTCTGATACCTTTATCCACATCTAAAATAAACGGGGCTAACAAGGTTGCTTCCTTATGCGTACAATTAATGCTGATAACTAATGTTCCTGCAATATCATGTTTAGAATATTGGCTATTTACCTGTGATTGTGCTGAAGATCTGGATTCTGCTTCAACACCTTTCCCTAAATATTGTAGCTCTCCACTTACAAAACTACTAATGGTATTTGCCTGAGAAACAGCATCCTGGCTATTCTTGTCAAAAGAAAAGTATTGACAGTTCATCCTTAAAGAATCTGCTGCCAGCGGCATTTGTTTAATTTGAGTACGATTGTAATTAATCGGACTTTCCAATGATTCGCTTACCATAGGAATTTTGGCCTTTAAAGGCTGAATTTTTTTCTCAGTATTTATTCTTGCTTGCGTATACGTTGTTACGGCATCAGAAATTTGTTTGTCTAAGTTTTTGCGTTCTGTGTACTGAGCTTCTGTGGGGTTAATACCCATGTTAATCATATCCTGTATGGTCATATCCATACTTCTCCTTAAAGAAATTAAGGAATTCATAGCGCTTTCGGCTTCATTTGCCGGAGCTTCTAGTGTTGCAATGTTTACGAGTGCATCTAACTTATTTTTGGTAACAATATTTCCCAGAACAAGTGACGGATCGTATGGAATACTTAATGGCATAATTTTTTAGTATTAATATAATTAGTCCCTACTCTATTACAGGTTTTTCGGGTGTCACCTTTTATATTTTCTTCTTTTTAAGAACTACTAACCAGCAAAAATCTAATTGCATTTGAGATGCCGTGATGTACCTTGAACATATTTTCGTGTAGGGCAATTCTTAAAAAGAAGAAATACTGTTATTGTGTATTTAATTGTTGCATTTGATTTGCATTTCCGTTAAACAGGTCGAGGTCAAATAAGGTGGTGTCTACATCATAGCGATTTGTTTTTTGCCAAAACAACCACCCTGTATCTTTCCATATATCAGGTATTCTTGGAGTATCACTATTATTATAGTCTGCAATCCACAAAGGAAATTTGCTAAATTCTTTTTTAGTAAAGAATTTTTCTCCAAAATTGTAATTGGTGTAAATAATGGGTGTTCTTTTGGTTAGTTTTTCAATACGGTTTAAGAATTTTAAGACACGTTCCTGATAACTGTTTTTTGCATAATTTGTATCTGAAAACCCCAATGCTTCCACATCTAATACAGGAGGTAAAGAATTACTATTAATAACCGGCTGTATGGTTTTATAGAAAAAATCAGCTTGTTTGATTGGATTTGCGTTATTGCGATAAAAATGATATGCGCCTTTATATAACTGATGTTGTGAGGCTATTCCCCATTCTTTATAAAAGTTGGGATTTATTCTTTTTATGCCTTCGGTTGCATTTATGAAAGCATAAGAAATACTGCCCAATAGCGGAAACTTTTTAAATTTGTCGTACCGATACTTGGCTATATCAATACCGTATATCTTTTTTTTACCTGATATGAAAGGAGTTATTTCCTTTCTGGTTTGGTCATTGGCACCTATATAAATAGATATTTTAGAATTTTGAGCTGAGTTTTTTTGCTCACCTCCTTTATTCTTAAGGTAAAACCTATAATGATAAAGCATTGCAATGATTGCCCGTTATCTTTTAGGATTGGCAATGTTAATTTTTGGAGCTAATAAGTTTTTAGACTTCATGCCCGCACCTCCTCCGCCTTCAGCAGAAGCAGGTGCTTTTTTAGGAGCCCTTGATGCCGGTGGTTATGTTTTTCCTGTATTAGGAATCCTGTATATTCTGGCAGGCTTACTTTTAGTCTTTAATAAAGCGATACCTTTCGCTTTGATTATTTTGGCCCCTGCATCTTTCAATATTGTAGCTTTTCATTTAAAATATGCTCCGGAAGGAATTTTGTTTGCCGCTATAGTAGCTGTTTTGAATCTACTATTGATTTATGCAAATTGGAATCGCTTTAAATCACTATTTGATTGATATAAACGTTAAATTCTGTTAAAAACTCTTGTTTATAACATGCAAGAGTTTTTTTTTATATTAATTTAGAAGACTAATTAACTATAAATAATGAAGAAACAAATCATTCTTATTCTTTTTGCTGTCACCGTATACACAGCATGTAAAGAAGCAGCAACTCAAAGAAATATTGAAGTGAAATATCCTGAAACAGCAAAAAAGCCTGTAGTCGATACTTATTTTGGAACAGAAGTAACCGATAACTATCGTTGGCTGGAAGATGACAGAAGTCCGGAAACGGAAGCCTGGGTAAAGGCAGAAAATGAAGTTACTTTTGATTACTTAGACAAAATTCCATACAGAGAACAACTGAAAAACCGCTTAACCGAACTTTGGAATTATGAAAAAATAGGCGCCCCTTTTGTTGAAGGAGACTATACGTATTTTTACAAAAATAACGGTTTGCAAAATCAATATGTGGTATATAGAAAAAAAGAAGGAACAGCGACAGAGGTTTTTCTGGACCCAAATACATTTTCTGAAGATGGAACTACTTCATTGAGCAGCCTTAGCTTTTCTAAAGATGGAAAAACGGCTGCATATGCTATTTCGGAAGGAGGAAGTGACTGGCGAAAAATTATAGTCATTGATGTTGAATCTAAGAAAATAAAAGAAGATACATTGATAGATGTGAAGTTTTCAGGAATTAGCTGGAAAGGGAATGAGGGCTTTTACTATTCAAGTTATGATAAGCCCAAAGGAAGTGAACTGTCTGCCAAAACAGATCAACATAAATTATACTATCATAAATTAGGAACTTCTCAGAAAAAAGACCCTGTTATTTTTGGGGGCACTTTAGCAGAAAAACACAGATATGTATACGGTTATTTGACTGAAGATGATCGCTATTTGATTATTTCTGCCTCCACCTCAACTTCCGGAAACAAATTGTTTATTAAAGATCTGACAAAAAAGAATAGCCCGCTTATTACCATATTAGATCATTTTGAAAGTGATACGTATGTTATTGATAATCAAGAATCAAAACTTTATTTAGTAACCAATTTAGATGCTCCAAATCAGAAAATTGTAACGGTAGATGCCGCCAATCCAACTTCCAATAACTGGGAAGATTTTATTGCCGAAACAGAACATGTATTAAATCCGTCAAGTGGCGGAGGTTATTTTTTTACCGAATATATGGTAGATGCTGTTTCTAAAGTATTGCAATATGACTTTGACGGAGACTTAATTCGTGAAATTGAATTACCCGGTGTGGGAAATGCAGGTGGTTTCGGGGGGGGAAAAGAAGCAAAATTTGATTATTTCTCTTTTACAAATTACAATACTCCTTCCAGTATCTATAAATACAACATTAAAACCGGGGCATCGGAATTGTACTGGAAGCCGGAAATTGATTTTAATGCGGATGATTACGAAAGCAAACAAATTTTTTACGCCTCTAAAGACGGTACAAAAATTCCGATGATCATTACCCACAAAAAAGGCATTGAATTAGATGGTAAAAACCCCGCTATATTATATGGCTATGGCGGATTTAATATTAGTTTAAACCCCTCATTTAGTATTGCAAATGCAGTTTGGATGGAGCAGGGAGGAGTGTATGCGGTTCCCAATCTACGCGGTGGCGGCGAATACGGAAAAGAATGGCACAAAGCCGGAACGCTAATGCAGAAGCAAAATGTATTTGATGACTTTATTGCAGGAGCAGAATACTTAATTGAAAAAAAATATACGTCATCTGACTACCTTGCCATTCGAGGAGGGTCTAACGGAGGCCTATTAGTGGGAGCTACCATGACACAGCGCCCCAAGTTAATGAAAGTTGCCTTACCTGCAGTGGGTGTTTTAGACATGTTGCGCTATCATACATTTACAGCCGGTGCCGGTTGGGCATATGATTACGGAACCGCAGAACAGAGCAAAGAAATGTTTGAATATTTAAAAGGATATTCACCTGTACACAATGTAAAAGAAGGAACGGCATATCCTGCAACTCTGGTAACCACCGGAGATCATGATGATCGTGTGGTCCCTGCACACAGTTTTAAATTTGCTACCGAATTACAAGATAAACAATCCGGAAATCACCCTGTGCTCATTAGAATAGAAACCAATGCCGGTCACGGCGCCGGAACCCCTGTTGCAAAAATGATCGAACAATATTCGGATATTTTCGGATTTACCTTATTTAATATGGGGTTCGACAAATTACCAAATCCTCCTAAAACCAAAATCAAATCATAAACCAAAATCAAAGTAACATGAATTTAACAAACAAAATCCTTTTTACTTCTGCTGTATTAGCTCTTGGAATAGTGGCTTGTAAAAAGGACACTTCAGGAAAAGTTGCGGGTATCGTTGTAGAGAATATGGATACAAGTGTTCGTCCTAATGACGATTTTTTTAGACACGTAAATGGGAATTGGCTTGATAAGACGGAAATTCCTGCTGACAGGACTAGCTGGGGAAGTTTCGGAGAGCTCCGAAAAACGACGGATGCGGATGTCTTAACAATTTTAAATGACGCTATTGAAGAAGATAATTTTCCAAAGCTAAAAGATGCCGAAGGAAACTATACGAGAACCTCTGATCAGCAAAAAGCCGTATTTTATTATCAATCCATTATGGATACGGTGGCGAGAAATGAACAGGGAATCAAACCTATTCAAACGTTTTTGGCAAAAATAGATCAAATTAAAAATTTGAAAGATCTGGAAAAATTATTAATCAATTTCACTCCTTACGGAGGTGCAGGATTTTTCAACTTTGCGGTTTTTAATGATCTGAAAAATAGTAAAATAAATGCAGGTTATATAGTGCCTGCAGGGTTAGGGTTAACCAGAGACTATTATATGGACCAAGATGAGGATACAGAGCAAAAGAGAAAAAAATACCAAGCTCACATTGCCAGAATGCTTCAAAAGTTTGGTGCTGATGAAGCATCCGCACAAAGAAATGCGGAAAAGATCTTAGCTTATGAATTGAGTTTAGCCGAGCCTAGGTTGACAAAAGAAGAGCAGAGAGATATACGTAAATTATACAACCCTGCTACTATTAAAGAACTATCCGAAATGACTACAGTTATTAATTGGTCCGATTATTTTAAAGAAATTGGTATTGGTGATATTGACCGGGTAATTGTAATGCAGCCAAAGTATATGAAAGTAATGGACGATATCTTAAAGGGAAGTACTCTTGAAGATATTAAATTGTATTTGCGTTGGACTGTTATCAATACTGCTGCCGGACTGTTAACTACGGATCTGGAGAAAGCAAATTGGGATTTCTACAGCAAAGAATTACAGGGAGCAAAACAACAGCGTCCCAGAGATGAACGCGCTTTAGCAAACACAAATGGCGCTATTGGTGAAGCTTTAGGTAAATTATACGTAGAGAAAAAATTTCCTCCGGAAGCCAAGAAAAAGGCGGAAGAAATGATTGCGAATGTAATGCTTGGTTTTGAAAAAAGAATCAATAGTTTAGCTTGGATGAGTGAAGAAACTAAGAAAAAAGCGATTGAAAAATTGAATAAGTTGACTGTTAAAATTGCATATCCCGATAAATGGAAAGACTATACTGCCCTAGAAGTAAAAGGAATTAAAGAGGGGGGTACTTATTTTGATAATTCCATAAATATTGCAAAATGGGATTTTAAAGAAAACATAGCAAAACTAGGAAAAGAGGTAGATAGAACCGAGTGGAATATGTCTCCTCAAACAGTAAATGCATACTTTAATCCGGTAAATAACGAGATTGTTTTTCCTGCTGCTATTTTACAACCTCCTTTTTATAATTATCAAGTGGATGAAGCAGTAAATTACGGTGGAATAGGAGCAGTCATCGGGCATGAAATTTCGCATAGCTTTGATGATTCGGGATCTCGTTTTGACGGCGATGGGAATTTAAATAACTGGTGGACAGAGGAAGATTTAGAAAAATTTACCGTTTTAGGGAAAAAATTGTCAGATCAATTCAGTGCGGTTACTGCAATTGATGATGTAAAACTGAATGGCGAATTTACTCTTGGAGAAAACATAGGAGATTTGGCAGGATTAAAAGCCGCTTATGAAGGACTACAAATATTCTATGAGAAAAACGGAAAACCGGAACCTATTGATGGATTTACTGCGGAACAGCGCTTTTTTATGTCCTGGGCAACGGTTTGGAGAACTAAAATGAGGGATGAAGCTCTGAAAAACAAAATTAAAACAGATCCCCACGCTCCCGGTATGTACAGAGCTTATATGCCGTTACAAAATATCGATGCCTTTTACAAAGCCTTTAATATTGAAGAAGGAGATAAAATGTATATGAAACCGGAAGACAGAGTTGCTATTTGGTAACCGGATAATTATGTAAATTTACACTGCGAATTATGTCCAATAGTTCGCAGTTTTTTTATGCTTAAAATCAATAATATATCCTTCCGGTATAATAACCAAAAAAAGGTGTTAGACAATATGTCCTTTTCCTTGGGTGTCGGACAACACTTATGTATAATGGGAGAAAGCGGTAGTGGCAAATCAACATTACTAAAAATCATCTATGGATTACTCGATGTAAACAGCGGCGAACTGTTCTGGAAAGATCGACAAATTTTAGGACCGGCTTTTCACCTGGTTCCGGGAATGGAGTTTTTCAAGTATGTCGCACAAGACTTTGATTTAATGCCCTATATTTCTGTTTCGGAAAATATTGGGAAATTTCTGTCTGGGTTTTATCCGGATGAAAAAAAAGCCAGAACAAGAGCGCTTTTGGAAGTAATAGAAATGATTGAATTTGCTGATGAAAAAGTCAAAAATTTAAGTGGAGGACAACAACAACGAATTGCTATTGCCAGGGCTTTAGCAAAAGAACCGGAACTGGTTTTACTGGATGAACCTTTTAGTCAGATTGATAATTTTAAGAAAAATTCTCTTCGGAGAAAACTTTTTACGTATCTCAAAAAAAAGAATATTTCCTGCATTGTCGCCACGCATGACGGACATGATGCTTTGTCTTTTGCTGATCAGATGATCGTAATAAAAGAGCAGAAAATAATTGCCATCGACACACCGTTAAACCTTTATCAAAATCCTCCGGAACATTATGTTGCTGCTTTATTTGATGATGTAAATGTGTTGAAAATTAATGGAGAGTCCGTGCTTTTATATCCACATCAAATGAAGATGACGAATTCTTCAAACTATAAAGCAACTGTTTTAAAGTCCTATTTCAAAGGATTTTACTGGTTGATTGAAGCGGAGCTTCAAAAGCAAAAAGTGTTTTTTCAACATACAGCAAAAGTTGATGAAAATGTAACGGTTTACCTGAATTTTGAAAAATAGGTTTATTGTATATGAATAGTACAAGTTTGCTCAAAAATCCACTAAATTTGCCAGTTCCGCACCCACCAGAGATCCAATGGAAACACCCATGCCTCCTAATCGAATTCCGCAATATACGTTATTGGAGATTTGTTTTACAATGGGTTTCTTTTTGTTTCCAACACCCATAATACCACTCCAACGTCGTTCTATTTCAAAGGTCGTGTTGGGGAAAATAATAGTCCTTAAGATTTTTTCCAATTTGTCTTGAACTACTTTTGTTTGACCAAATTCAGTGGTTTCTTCTTCTAAAAAATCCAGGTTTCTCCCTCCTCCAAGCAAAATTCTGTTATTGATATTTCTAAAATAATAATATCCTTCATCCAAATGAAAAGCTCCCTTAATGTGTAAATCTTTGATCGGTTTTGTTATTAATACCTGAGCTCTTGCCGGTTCTATATTTTCGCTAATCAGCTCTTTTGAAAAACCGTTGGTAGCAAGTAGTAATCTGGATGTTATAAACGCCCCATGGTTTGTTTGAAGAGTTACTTTATCTGCACTTTCGGAAAATTTCTCAACAGTAACATTATGTAAGATCTTTATTCCTTTTTGTTGAGATAGTCGAAGTAATTGTACCATCATTTTGCCAGGATCTATCTGCCCTTCAAAATGATTGAGGATATATTTGGGAACTATTTTTTGGAAATCAAAAATATTTGCAGTTGTAGAAAAAACATTTTTTTTAAAAACAGGAGATAAAAGCCGGTTTAAAGAATGTATTTTATCATTGCATTCCTCAAATAAATAATGATCCAAAAAAAGTTCGTATCCATAATGATGTTGATAATCGATACGATGATCTCCTAATATATTTCTTAATAGTTGTAATCCTTTCCAGCGTTTTTCTATCAGGTTAAAAACCTCTTCTTCGGAATGAATTTTGAGATCGCTTACGAGTTCCGATACACTTCCAAAGCAGGCAAAACCTGCGGTTTTTGTGCTCGCTCCCTGTGGCAGTAACCCTCTTTCCAGAATTAAAATTGTTGCTTTTGGAAATCGATTTTTAAGATGAATGGCACAATTCAAACCCACAATTCCGCTGCCGACAATGACAAAATCGTTTTTTGAAAACCATTCTTTATATTCCCAATAGCTATAATTCATCACAGTATTTTTTCAAAACAATTACTGTTGCTTATTTGAGTATATGGCCCATAATTTGCAATTCTTTGATAACCCGATTTTTGATAAAATTTTAACGCTTCTATTTGCCGGTTTCCGGTTTCCATGATGCATTTTTTAAACCCTTTTTCTTTAGCCCAAATTTCTAATGAGCTTAATATTTTTCCGGCAATTCCGAATCTTCTGTAGCTGGATTTTACATACATTCTTTTTAGCTCCACAGATTCATCATTAAATTTTCTAAAACCTCCGCAACCTACCGGTTTATTACTATTATTGACATAAGCAATAATGGCATACTTTATATTATCCAAACCATTAAACTGATTGTAAAAATCATGATCTTCCCCGTATTCTATGATAAAAACAAGTAAAAGTTGAGATATTATTTTTACTAATTTATGCAGCAAATTTAAAAGTATCTACATAGGGTGTTTGTCGTTTGACAACGGCAAACACTCTTGCTATTAATTTGTTTCTAATAATGTTAACGGTACTCATTTTACTTTTGCCTTGTTTTATTCTTTTATGATAGTATAATTTCATTTCTGGGTTATGTTGTATAGCAGAAATAGCGCACATATTAATAATTGCTTTCAATTTTTTATTAGCCAAATGAGAGACTTTTGTACGTCCTTTAATACTAGTTCCAGATTGGTAAGGAAAAGGAGCAACACCACAATAAGAGGCAAACTTTCTCCAGTTTTCAAATTTTGAAAAATTGTCAGTAAACACAATCATCATTATAGCAGTTTGCATTCCTATACCTTTAACACTAGTAACAAGTTTATAGGTTTCTTTTAACATTATATTTTGGTCAATAATAGCTTGCATTTGAGTATTAATCTTGTGTATTTGTTTGGTTAGTTCTGCAATCATTTTTTGTTGAACGTCAAAGATTATTTTATACTCTTTTGCTTTATAAATTCTTTTTTGTTCTTTCAAAGTAACTTTAAAACCAGCTCTTTGTTTGTTAAGTTTTGTCCTTAAAGATAAGAGACTTTTTAGTTGTAATATACTTCTTTTAGGTAGCTTACTGGGTTTAAGTTCTTCTTTTAATCGATACCCATATAGAGCAATGCGTTTGGCATCAATTTGGTCATCCTTTCCACGAGCAATACCAATAGATCTTTTAATTTCTAAACCAGAAGCTATGAAAAAAGATAATTTTTGTTCAGTTAAAGACACAGATAATAAATGAGAGTACATTCCTGTATGTTCAAATACAAACATGGTTTCTTCTTTAGAGAAAGACGAATTTTTAAAACTCCACTTTAGCATTAATTTAAATCCAGATTTACTGTTCTCAAACTGTTGAACAATTTGTTTAGAATAGATACAAACATCAATTAATAATTTACTGACATCGATTCCGATAATTTCATTTGTTTTCATAATTTTGTAATTAGATATTAATAATAGTTACTTAAACTAAGACCTTTAATAAGGGCAGAAACTGAAATTCTATATGGTTCTAAGTAACTTTTAAAAAGAACGGAGACTAATACGGGGGATGGCTCTAAAAAGCTAGCTGGCCGCTAAAGTTCACTCCGTTCTTTTGTGTTTTTGGTTATCAACAAAATAAGAGTTATTAACAAAGAAAAAAAGAAGCAAAAAAAGAAATTTCATCATAACTATTATGTTTTTATTTTAAGTAATTATTTCTATTTGCTAATCTAAAGGTCGGCTATTTTTAAATAGTCGTCGAGTTCTTTGACCAAGTTGATAAAATGGATGTTTGTATGATTAGTTCTGATGATCGTAAGCTTCATATTTAGGTTTTATTTTCTCATTATAGTATCCAATCCAAACGGTTTTATTTTTTAAAAATCAAATTGCAATTGTACCCATATAGGTTCTTTTTTTTCCGTGTCTAAATTAGAAAAAGAAATACCCAGTAACCGGACAGAGTTTTTTAATTTTTCTTGATATAGTAGTTCTTCTACAATCGCCATAATAGCTTCTTTTTTTTGAATGAATCGATGAATGGTTTTGCTTCTGGTCTGTTGTGTAAAGTCACTATATTTTATTTTTAGTGTAATGGTTTTCCCTTTGGTTTCTGAGTCAACCATTCTTTTTTCCAACTCTTCTGCAATTTTGTTTAGTTTTTCCAGCATAAAAATTTCCGAAGAAATATTGTCAAAAAATGTTCTTTCGGCAGCAATGGATTTTCGGATTCGATCCGGTTTTACTTTACTATGGTGAATGCCTCTCACAATATAATAATAAGATTTTCCTGATTTTCCGAAAAGCTTTGTAAGCTCTTCCAATGTTTTTTGTTTTAAGTCGAGACCGGTAAATATTCCCAGGTTGTGCATTTTTGCTGCAGTAACTTTTCCCACACCGTAAAACTTACTTACGGGAAGTTTCTCTAAAAAAGAGAGCACTTCTTCCGGGTTGATGGTTTTTTGCCCGTTAGGCTTATTAATATCAGAAGCAATTTTTGCTAAAAATTTATTGATTGAAATTCCTGCGGATGCTCTTAATTGTAGTTTTTCATAAATCCGATCTCGAATTTCCCGGGCAATCAAACTCGCTGACGGATTTCCTTTTTTGTTTTCAGTTACATCTAAATAGGCCTCGTCCAATGAGAGTGGTTCTACTAAATCTGTATACTCATAAAAAATTTCTCTGACTTTTGAAGAAATTTCTTTATAGCGCTCAAATCGAGGTTTTACAAAAATGATATGCGGACATTTTTGTTTTGCCAATACTCCGCTCATGGCAGATCGAACACCAAATTCACGAGCTTCATAACTGGCTGCCGATACCACACCCCGGGTTTCTCCTCCGCCTACGGCAACCGGCTTTTCTCTTAATTCGGGACGATCTGATTGTTCTACGGAAGCATAAAATGCATCCATATCTATATGAATGATTTTTCGATATTGAGTGGTTTCATTCACCCAATAAATCTACAAAACTTTATGTTTATAAAAGAACTTACCGACCCGGAAAATTTAATGGAGATCCCGCAGTTATTGATTTGCAAACTCTCATTTTTGAGATGCACAAGGTAGGCAATATCGCATTTTACAGACCAAGATGATCTTTTTTCTTAATTTGAATCATAGATACAGCGTACGGGCATACCATAGGTTCTTGAGAAATTAAGGTTAAAGGATGCACTACTTGAACTAAACATTAATATACTGGCAGCTCCGTATCCTGGGTTAGAATTAGCTGTACTTGACCAATAGTAACCTTCACTAAGGTGCTCAAGAGAACCTAAACTTGGATGGCGACGTCCTGCAGTAGTTAATTTTAAAGGGCTGCTAAAAGCACCCGCAGCATTATTGGTACTCCACGCAGCAAATTCTGTTTGCCATTCTGCTTCGGTAGGAACTCTAAAACTATCAGGACAAGGATCATGTGATCCTTTGGTATCCCCGTTCCAACGTGTATCATCACGTGTACTTAACCAATCACTGGTAGCAGAAGCTAGTATAAAATTAGATCCTTCGCTGCCACTGGCTACAGGTCCGCCACTTTGAGCACTCAAGGGACTTCTGGACTGATGTCCGTCGGTATTTCTACCCCATTGATAAGTCTCCGAAAGCATTACTGTCATTGGAACTTGTAGCAACCTGAGTAGCTCCTAAATTTCGGTCCATAAAAATGCCGCCTCCGGCTCCGACAACTGTTGAAACGGTCGATGAATTGTTCACTAAAAGTATCATTGCCTGTACTTCTGTCTGTGTTGCAGGACTGGAGAAGCTGTTGGGATTGGCATCTATATAATTTCTATATGCTGTTTCATTGGCAGCATTTATTCCTGTCAAAGCAGGTACAATCAGGTTTAGTTGTGCTATGGTTACTGTTGAGTTTTGAGTAGCGCTATCCTCATCACTACTGATTTGAGCTAAAACAGCAGCACTTGCTTCACTTACATTTACATTATTAATAATGGTTTGCAATTCTGCAACTGTTGTAGGAGCAGGAGTAGCTGCATCAATAGCGATTTCATAAGCTCCCAGATTTCCTGCTACCAAGCCTGTTAAACCCGCACTGGTCAGATCAGCTATACTCGGATTGCCATCTGCAGGATTATCAGACGCAGCCACAATAGCAGCCACCTCTGAGGCAAAAATACTCGTGCCACTTGTCACGTTTAGAAACTCATTTCCATTGTTAAGGTAAAGTCCTTTTGCATTGCAATTCGTACAATATACAATAAGCCCTTCGGCAGGTGATGCAATGGCATCTATTTGAGCTTTTGTCATTCTTGGTGGTAAAAAGCCTTGGGTGGTACTGTTTACATCCAGAACGGCAGAAGGACTAGGAGTCGTTGTACCAATGGCAATTTGTCCATAACTTACAGCATTCACAACAATACATAAAAAACAAATAATTATTTTTTTCATCCCTTTTAATTAATTATTATATTACAAAAATACTCTTTAAGTATATTTATACTAATTCCGGTATACAGATCAATTCTGCAAAGGTCTCTAATATAAATAGACTAACGGGCAAAGGTAGTTTTTTTTCTTAGAAACCAAATTAATATTAAATTTAAAGGCATTTCTCCCATAAGTGGGTTACACAATCCCCTGTGCTAACATAGCATCTGCAACTTTTACAAAACCGGCAATATTAGCACCTTTTATGTAATCTATGGAACCGTCTTCATTTTTTCCATGTGCTACACAAGCATCATGAATATCTTTCATAATGTCCATTAATCTTTCATCAACCTCTTTTCTTGACCAGCTTAGTCTTAATGAGTTCTGACTCATTTCCAAACCGGAGGTTGCGACCCCTCCTGCATTAGAAGCTTTTCCCGGTGCAAATAATATGTTTGCTTTTTGAAATTCGTGAATTGCTTCCGATGTTGAGGGCATATTTGCTCCTTCGCTTACACACACACAGCCATTTGCTACAAGTGTTTTTGCTTCTTTTCCGTTTAACTCATTTTGAGTAGCACAAGGTAGGGCAATATCACATGTTACAGACCAAGGTTTTTCTCCTTCTACAAATTTTGCACTAGGATATTTTTCAACATATTTATAAATTCTTTCTCTTTTTACATTTTTAAGATCCATTACAAATGCTAATTTTTCAGCATCTATTCCTTCTTCATCACAGATATATCCTGAAGAATCTGATAAAGTTATTACTTTGGCCCCTAATTGCGTTGCCTTTTCCGCTGCATATTGTGCAACATTTCCCGAACCTGAAATAACCACTTTTTTTCCGTTAAATGAATCTCCTTTTGTTTTTAACATGTTTTCAGCAAAATAGACATTTCCATACCCTGTTGCTTCCGGCCTGATTAAAGAGCCTCCCCAGGAAGCTCCTTTACCTGTTAAAACACCGGTAAATTCATTTCTTATTTTTTTATACATGCCAAACATATACCCAATTTCTCTTCCTCCGACACCAATGTCCCCGGCAGGAACATCCGTATTTGGACCTATATGCCTGAATAATTCACTCATAAAAGCATGACAAAAACGCATCACTTCATTATCAGATTTTCCTTTCGGATCAAAATCCGAACCTCCTTTACCACCCCCCATGGGCAAGGTGGTCAATGAGTTTTTAAACACTTGTTCAAAGGCTAAAAATTTCAATATGCTTGCATTTACTGTCGGATGAAAACGCAATCCTCCTTTATAAGGGCCAATTGCAGAGTTCATTTGAACTCTATATCCTCTATTAACCTGTATTTCTCCGGAATCATCTACCCAGCTTACCCTAAAAGAAACCAACCTTTCAGGCTCTACCATTCTTAATAATATATTTTTCCCGTGATACATCTTATGTTCTACAATATAAGGAATTACTGTTTCTGCCACTTCTTGTACGGCTTGTATAAATTCAGGCTCATGGTGATTTCTCTGTTTCACCAAATCCATAAAAGCATTGATTTTAGCCTCCATTGATATTTTAAATAATTTAGTAATTTATTTTTTTAAGCTGCAAAGATAGCTAAAAACACACGTCTAAAAATAATTTTATTTCTTATTAGATAGTTAAAATGTCATATTTCAATCGATTTCGATAAATTTTTCTCTTTCCTTCAAAAACATGGATGTATTTTTTTTAAAAAACGTAAATTTGCTCCCTTATTTTATGATTGTTACTAATGTTAGATAAAATAAAAGGATTGGTAGAAGAGGTAAAAGGATTTCGCACTGATTCAAAAGAAGAAGTAGAAGCTTTTAGAATTAAATATTTAGGGAGTAAGGGATTATTAAAAAATCTTTTTGCCGAATTTAAGAATGTGGATGCTGTGCTTAGAAAAGATTTTGGGAAGGCCTTAAATGAATTAAAAAACAGCGTGGAACAAAAAGTAATTTCTTTAACTGGAGCAATTGAAAGCTCTGTTAAAGATGCTGGTATTTATGGTGATTTATCCAGACCTCCCGAACCTATAGAATTAGGAGTCCGTCACCCGATATCTATAGTTAGAAATCAAATTATTGAGATATTTAACAGGGTTGGTTTTACCGTTTCCGAAGGCCCTGAAATTGAGGATGACTGGCATAATTTTTCAGCATTAAATTTACCCGAGTATCATCCGGCCAGAGATATGCAGGATACTTTTTTTGTTGAGAAAAATCCTGATATTTTACTTAGGACTCATACTTCGTCCGTACAGATTCGTTATATGGAAAATTACAAACCTCCTATACGAACTATTTCTCCCGGGCGTGTTTTTAGAAACGAAGATATTTCTGCCAGAGCACATTGTATATTTCACCAGGTCGAAGTACTGTATATAGATACCGATGTTTCTTTTGCCGATTTAAAACAGATGCTTTTGTACTTTACCAAAGAAATGTTTGGAAAATCTAAGATCCGATTACGCCCTTCCTATTTCCCTTTTACCGAACCTAGTGCCGAAGTAGATATTTATTGGGGTTTGGAAACGGAAACCGATTATAGAATTACTAAAGGAACAGGTTGGCTGGAGATTATGGGTTGCGGAATGGTAGACCCCAATGTTTTGGAAAACTGTAAAATTGACTCGACCATTTATAGTGGCTATGCTTTTGGGATGGGAATTGAGCGTATTGCTATGTTATTGTATCAAATCCCCGACATTAGGATGTTTTATGAAAATGATGTACGTTTTCTAGAGCAATTTAAATCTGTTATTTAATGTTAAAAATAAAAAGAATATTGGTTCATAATTTGTAATTTAGTTCTGCAAATTCCATATTAATGGCAAAACTATATACTTCTTTAAACCCCAGTTTACAAACTTTTATTAAAGCTCAAAAAATATTTTTTGTAGCTACTGCTCCGAAAGAAGGCAGAATAAATATTTCTCCAAAAGGAATGGATTCCTTAAGAGTATTAGATTACAATAGATTGGTTTGGTTAAATGTTACAGGGAGCGGTAATGAAACTGCTGCTCATTTACTGGAAAACCCTAGAATAATCATTATGCTTTGCGCTTTTGAAGGAGCTCCTAATATACTGAGAATTTATGGGAAGGGAAGTGCTATTTATCCTGACAGTGCAACATGGAACTCTTTAGAAAAGCTATTCCCAAAAATTCCGGGTGCCCGACAAATTTTTGATATTAAAATTGAGAGTATTTTAACTTCATGCGGAATGGCAATTCCTTTTTATGAGTATCTTGGTGAACGGGAACAGCTAAATGATTGGGCCACTGAAAAAGGGGAAGCAGGAATAAAAGCCTATTGGAAAGATAAAAATACAAAAAGTCTGGATGGAAAACCTACCGGCTTATAAAAATTGTTTCAATTGATATTATATAGTTTGATAGCATAGTTTTTACTAATGAACTCATTTAAACTTTTTCAATTTGCTAAAAAATTGCTATTTTTAGCTCTGTTTTTATCTTTTTTTCCTTCCGTAGCGCTATGCAACTCAAAAAAGCTTTCAACATATCTAAAAACTTCTAATTTTCGCTTAAATCCAAGAAGTTTAAATGAGTTCGATGAAAGAAATCCTTATAATATAAGAAAAACCGGAGATTTTCTATATCCTGAAATTATTGGAGTTTTAGATGGTCAGCAAAGACTAAGTTCAATGTACTTAGGTATTCAAGGAACTCATAAGCAAAGATTAAAATATCATAGAACAACAAGTGGACACGCCTACCCTGAAACAAAACTTTAAATGACTATCGGAATCTTTGTATAAAGCGATAAATTTCCGTATCTTTCTGATTATTAGATATTTAATATTATGATGATTCATGAATTTTTTCAAGGAATTTCCACACGAAGCAAGCTGTAAAGCACATTTTAAATCCCAAAGAGATAAAAAGGGTGTCACCTGTAAGAGATGCCAGCACCAAGAGCATTATTGGATATCCACACGAGGTCAATACCCAGTAAGAAGTGTAACTATAGAACCACATTAAAGAGTGGTACGCTTTTACATGGCTCTCAGCTACCCTATCACTCATTGGTATTTTGGAATGATTTATTGACCAGTACAAAGAAAAGTTTCTCTGCTTTGGAGGTACAGCGTCAACTAGGGGATGCTTATTATGAGCCCATATGGTATATGCTTCATAAGATACGTCATGCCATGGGAAAGAGAGATGATAACTATAGACTTAGTGATCAAGTAGAGCTTGATGAAGGTTTCTTTGAGATTGTCCCCAATAAAGAAGATCGTGAGCGAATTGCTGTAGAGTTAGCAGAGAATGATGGTAAATACAAACGAGGTAAAGGAAGTCAAAAACAGGCAGCAGATTAGTCATGGTTGAATCTAAAGAAGTAGAAGCCTCAGAAAAGTACAAACACAAACCCAATAAAACAGTAGGATATATCAAAATGAAATTGTTAGACAATCTTACTAAACAAACCACCAATGGACATGTAGACCAATCGATTGACAGGAAGTCATCGGCTACAACAGATGGTGCTAACAATTATAATGATCTGAAAGAAAAACGGCTCAAGTAAATTTTATGGGTATTAAGCGAATAATTTTTCAAGTCTAAAGAGGAAAAATTGTGTATCTCTTACGCCTCTTTGATTGGCTCTAAAGAGTTTTATTTTTGAATTAAAAGACTCTGCATTTGCATTTGTATTCCTATTGTCAAAAAAGTTTAAGATGGTATTAAAATGATGTTTAATACTGTTCATTGCTGTATTGAAATTTTTAAATTCCAATTTTTCTGTATCCTCAAACCAATGTTCAAATCGTTGTTTGGCTTTTACTTTACATTTTTCTTGATAAATGCTTCTAAATTCTAAAGTGTGTTTATAGGCTTGTTGGATGTTTGGATAAAGATTACATAATAATTCTGCTCTTTGTTTTTGATTAGGTGTCCAATCGTTTGTCTTTTTAGCTAAAATATATCTACTTCTAGCCAAAAGTTGCTTTTTTGTATCACCATTAGATAGCACTATGGGTTTGTGTTTCTTCCTTGCTTTTTTAGCAGCTTCAATCGCTTTGTTTTCATCTTCTATTGCTTTCCACCGATGCTGTACTCTAACATGCTGTAAAGCTTCTGTTACCAGTTTTACCACATGAAATCTATCGGTAACAATTTTAGCATTTGGAAAACAAATCTTAGCTGTTAAATTCATATTATTTGCCATATCTAAAGTTACTTCTTTGACTTGTTTGCGTTGTTCTAAGGGTATTCTTTCAATAGCAGTAATAATATCATCACTTTTAATTCCTTTTACACAAGCCACTAAAGTTCCTTGTTTACTTCGTGCGTTCTTGTTGGTCAAATAGGTATAAAGTTCACCTTTAGATAGACTTACTTCATCAAGACTTAAATACTCTCCTATATTCTTCGGATAAATAAGATAATCTTCACAATGGGGCTTTTGATTCCAACTATCAAACCCACTTATCTGTTTCTTATAATGGCGTTGTAAAGTTCGTGGGTAAATACCGTAATAACTCGCTATATTACTGATCGTATCTTCTCGGGCCTCTACCTGTAGCTTTTAAAAAATCAGAAAGTTCTGACGTTAATTTAGAACCTTCTGCAATGAATGAATAATCATTTTTAATCGCTCCCTTTTTAGTCTTCTTATCTCGCCATCGTCTTGTTTTTATATGTAGATAAACTGCTTTACCGCGTATGGGAAAATCTTGAATCTGTTTACTGCTAATAAAACCTTTGGACTCATAATTACCCTTTGAGTAACCCTCTGGTAGAATATTCTTCTCTTCTAAATAAATGTGAAAAGCATCCTTTTTAACTGAAATATCTCCTAATTCTTCAAAAAATACAATATCAAAATGAAGTAATAAATCTTGAGGGAGGATAGATGCTAATAATTCTAAATGCATCGTCTTTTTTTATGCATCTAAAATAATCAATCCCCATAAATTGTCGTTGACCCGAAAATATTTACAGCGGACAAAGTAACAGAAAAAATAGCTACAGATGTAAAGTTCTTCAGTTATTCTATAGACGTTCCAAATATTCCTAAGGATACAACCTCAATAAAAGATGAAAATATTGAAGATGCTATGTATTATGCCTTCCTAAGTAATGTTATTTACATTCAAAATAATCAAGTTATAGACTTGAGTAATGGCGAAGTTGTTGGAGGCTTCAGAGCTTCATCTTTGGATGGAAAAAGTGGGCTAATTAAATTTCAAACATCTTCTTACAGAATAGAAGATAATAATATTTACACGATAACTCCTTCTGGATTAAAAATGAAAATAGGAGAGAAAATTAATTAATCATGAAAAAAAGATTTTTTTTATCTATTTGTACGCTACTGGTTGTGTTAACATCGATTGGTCAAAATGCTTTTTATGATGCTCAATTTATCAATACACTGGATTTAGTATCTATTCAAACTATTATTGATTCACAAACAAATAAATTCATTAAACTTTCTGAAGAAGAAGAAAAACAATTACTAAACCTTAAAAAATTTATCATCAATCCCTATGATTCTTCCATAGATAACTTTGACATTGAATATGCCAAATCTGCTATCAAAAAATACAATACTTTTGTAACAAATAGCCTCAATGCCGAACTATTCTCGCCTATAAATGGAATAAGTGGGTTCAACTCTTCAGGTTTTACAGGAAGCTCTTTATTTAGTATTCTTCCAGACGCTTTATCTGGTAATTTTGCTTTGAACGCAGATACACAAACAAAACTTCTGGACGGCTTGGTAAAATACATAGCAGAAGAATTTAAAAAAGCCCAGCTACTTACCTACATGCAAACCTTTGAAGCTACCATTGGAGAAGTGGGAGAATTGGAGATATTACTTCCAGGAACGTTTGAAAAACTAAAGAAGTTAGATCCTACCAAGTTTCCAGAGCTTGGCAATGAGTTTAAAGAGATTTTTAATGACGATTTGTCGGCTATATTGGAAAATCTGGACTTGCTACATTTAGAGTGACAAAGAGTTAAGCTAATTTTATCTAAAATAACTTAACCATATGAAACGAAGAAAATACAGTAAAGAGTTTAAAATTAAAGCAGTAGAATTAAGCAATGTACGAGGTAACACAAAGCAGATTGCCATGGAATTGGGAATCAGTGCAGATCTTATTTACAGATGGCGTAGAGAATTAGAACAGCGTCCTGATTTAGCTTTTAGCGGTAATGGCGTCAAACAACTCACAGAAGATCAGAAAGAGTTAGAGCGATTACGTAAACAGCTCAAGGATGTTACCATGGAGCGGGATATCTTAAAAAATGCCGTGAGCATCTTCTCCAAGAGCGATCGGAAGTATTGAAATTTATCAAAGATTACAGTAGAGAATATCCGGTTGGGAAGATGTGTAAAATTTTTAAAATTAGTAGAAACAGTTATTACAGGAGTAAGAATTATGTTCCATCAGATAGAGATGGAAAAAATCGTATGCTACTCTCTGAGATTCACCGTATCTGTGAGCGAAGTAAATCTACTTATGGAAGTCCTAGAATTACAGAGGAACTCAAAGCTAAAGGGTTTAAAGTATCTAGGTCTAGGGTAGCACGATTGATGAAAAAACACGGGATTAAAGCAGTTCGTAAAAAGAAATTTGTTGTCACGACAGATTCTAAGCATCAATATCCAGTAGCTGATAATGTATTGGATAGAGATTTTAAAGCTACCGTATTCTATGATAAAAACAAGTAAAAGTTGAGATATTATTTTTACTAATTTATGCAGCAAATTTAAAAGTATCTACATAGGGTGTTTGTCGTTTGACAACGGCAAACACTCTTGCTATTAATTTGTTTCTAATAATGTTAACGGTACTCATTTTACTTTTGCCTTGTTTTATTCTTTTATGATAGTATAATTTCATTTCTGGGTTATGTTGTATAGCAGAAATAGCGCACATATTAATAATTGCTTTCAATTTTTTATTAGCCAAATGAGAGACTTTTGTACGTCCTTTAATACTAGTTCCAGATTGGTAAGGAAAAGGAGCAACACCACAATAAGAGGCAAACTTTCTCCAGTTTTCAAATTTTGAAAAATTGTCAGTAAACACAATCATCATTATAGCAGTTTGCATTCCTATACCTTTAACACTAGTAACAAGTTTATAGGTTTCTTTTAACATTATATTTTGGTCAATAATAGCTTGCATTTGAGTATTAATCTTGTGTATTTGTTTGGTTAGTTCTGCAATCATTTTTTGTTGAACGTCAAAGATTATTTTATACTCTTTTGCTTTATAAATTCTTTTTTGTTCTTTCAAAGTAACTTTAAAACCAGCTCTTTGTTTGTTAAGTTTTGTCCTTAAAGATAAGAGACTTTTTAGTTGTAATATACTTCTTTTAGGTAGCTTACTGGGTTTAAGTTCTTCTTTTAATCGATACCCATATAGAGCAATGCGTTTGGCATCAATTTGGTCATCCTTTCCACGAGCAATACCAATAGATCTTTTAATTTCTAAACCAGAAGCTATGAAAAAAGATAATTTTTGTTCAGTTAAAGACACAGATAATAAATGAGAGTACATTCCTGTATGTTCAAATACAAACATGGTTTCTTCTTTAGAGAAAGACGAATTTTTAAAACTCCACTTTAGCATTAATTTAAATCCAGATTTACTGTTCTCAAACTGTTGAACAATTTGTTTAGAATAGATACAAACATCAATTAATAATTTACTGACATCGATTCCGATAATTTCATTTGTTTTCATAATTTTGTAATTAGATATTAATAATAGTTACTTAAACTAAGACCTTTAATAAGGGCAGAAACTGAAATTCTATATGGTTCTAAGTAACTTTTAAAAAGAACGGAGACTAATACGGGGGATGGCTCTAAAAAGCTAGCTGGCCGCTAAAGTTCACTCCGTTCTTTTGTGTTTTTGGTTATCAACAAAATAAGAGTTATTAACAAAGAAAAAAAGAAGCAAAAAAAGAAATTTCATCATAACTATTATGTTTTTATTTTAAGTAATTATTTCTATTTGCTAATCTAAAGGCTGCTGCACAGAAATGGGTTTCTGATATTACCTATTTAAAGCCTGCACAAGGATGGCTGTACTTAACGGTAATTATTGACCTGTTTGATCGTAAAGTCATTGGTTGGTCTTTGAGCAATGGACTCAAAGCAAGACAAACTATCATTGCTGCATGGAGAATGGCTGTAAACAACAGAATGCCTTGTGAAGGTATGATTTTTCATTCTGATCGAGGTGTACAATACGCATCTCATGCGTTTGTTAATATCCTTAAAAGTTATCATGTAACACCCAGTATGAGTAGAAAAGGAAACTGTTGGGATAATGCAGTAGCTGAATCTTTTTTTAAAACAATCAAAACAGAACTAATGATAGACAATAAGTTTATATCCAACAAAAGTCTTCAAATTAAAGTCTTTGAATACATAGAAACTTGGTACAACAGATACAGAAGACATTCTGCTCTTGGTTACAAAAATATCATCGAATTTGAAAAATTATATCAAATCAAAAATGTAGCTTAACTTTTTGTACCATTTTTTGTTGCATATCCAATCTTATCCATCATATAGATAATCATAAGGCCAATGATGACATTAATGATAGATTGACGTTGCTAAAGCATACAAACACACACTCTATTTCCCAGCATCCGTATTATAAAACGTTTAAGCTTTCCGTAGATATTGCTTCCAAATTAATTCACAATTACCATCCTGTAGACTTATTCAATTATTTGGATAATACCTATTACAAAAAAAGCTTTCTCAACTGCTTGGAACGAAAACCTCATGAGACCATAGGCGTTTTAATCCACGGAATTAACCTGATTCAAAGCAATTTTATTGATATTAAAAAAACACCAGAAGAATTTACAAAAAACCCTTGGATAAATTTCGAGCAATTTAAGCAATTAAATACCCTATCCGAATGGAACTTTTTTATTGGACTGATTTATCAATCCGATCCTACATTTATCGAAGACCTCTTTCCTAACATAGATTTCTCTAAAATACATCCTTTAAAAAACAATCTTGAAAAGGTGCAATCAATATTCTCGGAAATACTAACAGCATTAGTGGAAATACGTGATTATACATCAAATCTTACTGAAGAAAATATTGGTGATAATTTTATCGGCTACATGAAAATTATTACTAAAACCGTTGAAAAAATACGTAATGAAAATTCCCAACTGGACGATTATCTGGAGCTGGCAGATTACGTATTGAATATTTACGATAATACGGGTCAACGACAATTTATGGGGATTGATTATTTTAGATGCATAAAAAAAGACGATGCATTTAGAATTATTAGCATCTATCCTCCCTCAAGATTTATTACTTCATTTTGATATTGTATTTTTTGAAGAATTAGGAGATATTTCAGTTAAAAAGGATGCTTTTCACATTTATTTAGAAGAGAAGAATATTCTACCAGAGGGTTACTCAAAGGGTAATTATGAGTCCAAAGGTTTTATTAGCAGTAAACAGATTCAAGATTTTCCCATACGCGGTAAAGCAGTTTATCTACATATAAAAACAAGACGATGGCGAGATAAGAAGACTAAAAAGGGAGCGATTAAAAATGATTATTCATTCATTGCAGAAGGTTCTAAATTAACGTCAGAACTTTCTGATTTTTTAAAAGCTACAGGTAGAGGCCCGAGAAGATACGATCAGTAATATAGCGAGTTATTACGGTATTTACCCACGAACTTTACAACGCCATTATAAGAAACAGATAAGTGGGTTTGATAGTTGGAATCAAAAGCCCCATTGTGAAGATTATCTTATTTATCCGAAGAATATAGGAGAGTATTTAAGTCTTGATGAAGTAAGTCTATCTAAAGGTGAACTTTATTACCTATTTGACCAACAAGAACGGACGAAGTAAACAAGGAACTTTAGTGGCTTGTGTAAAAGGAATTAAAAGTGATGATATTATTACTGCTATTGAAAGAATACCCTTAGAACAACGCAAACAAGTCAAAGAAGTAACTTTAGATATGGCAAATAATATGAATTTAACAGCTAAGATTTGTTTTCCAAATGCTAAAATTGTTACCGATAGATTTCATGTGGTAAAACTGGTAACAGAAGCTTTACAGCATGTTAGAGTACAGCATCGGTGGAAAGCAATAGAAGATGAAAACAAAGCCATTGAAGCTGCTAAAAAAGCAAGGAAGAAACACAAACCCATAGTGCTATCTAATGGTGATACAAAAAAGCAACTTTTGGCTAGAAGTAGATATATTTTAGCTAAAAAGACAAACGATTGGACACCTAATCAAAAACAAAGAGCAGAATTATTATGTAATCTTTATCCAAACATCCAACAAGCCTATAAACACACTTTAGAATTTAGAAGCATTTATCAAGAAAAATGTAAAGTAAAAGCCAAACAACGATTTGAACATTGGTTTGAGGATACAGAAAAATTGGAATTTAAAAATTTCAATACAGCAATGAACAGTATTAAACATCATTTTAATACCATCTTAAACTTTTTTGACAATAGGAATACAAATGCAAATGCAGAGTCTTTTAATTCAAAAATAAAACTCTTTAGAGCCAATCAAAGAGGCGTAAGAGATACACAATTTTTCCTCTTTAGACTTGAAAAATTATTCGCTTAATACCCATAAAATTTACTTGAGCCGATAATACCCGGAAAAAAAATTATAGTAATTCGCTCCATTACACCCTCTTAATTCTTGAAAAATTATACGGAGATAATGCTGCATACAATGAGGTCTTAACAAAAATTGACAAGTACATATCTTTTATGTCAGATGTCATTAATTCAGAAGATTCCGATGCGATAAAAGAAATTATAAAGAAACATGTAGCTCCTTCAGTAAGTTTTATTCATAAAAAGGAATATACCAGTACCATAAGCATTACCTCACAACCAGGATATTTTGTTAGTACTGAATCTATAGAGAATAACAACGGCTTTGTGTCCGGAATTACCTTACCTATTGGATTTGAATTTACTTGGAAGGTAAAAAAGAGACCTGATCCGACCAAGAAAATTCAAAACGGTTCCTCTATAGGAATTTTTGCGCAGCTACTGGATTTGGGAGCAATGCTTAATTTTAGGGTACATGACGATTCATCTACTTTACCGGATAAGGTTGAAATAAAACATGTTTTTTCACCTGGCGGTTCTATCACTTACGGACTAAAAAATTCTCCTCTAACATTTGCGTTGGGCTACCAATATACTCCGCAATTGCGAAAAATAACTTTAGATAATGGAAATGAGATTTTTCCTAACGGACATCGTATTTTCCTCCAAATAGCATGGGATATTCCGTTAGTAAATATCTACAGAAGCAACTCAAAATAACGTATATATGAAACCATTGTTAGCCTTTTCTATCTTTGCCCTATTTTTATTTTCGCAAGAATGTTCCTGGTCGCAAGAGAAAAAATGCGCTCCAAAAGCGTCAAACCGAACAAGAATTGTCGGAAACAATATTCCGAATGCTTATACCTGTTATATAGAAATGCGTAGAGGCTGGTTTAGCAAAAAAAAGGGAACAGGCATGTTAATACATCCCAGAGTGGTATTAACAGCGGGTCATAATACCGCGTTTTATCTACTTAGCAAATCTGCTCCTTTTGTCTTTTCATCAGTACATCATGCCGATATGTATTTTGGTAGTATTGATAAAGACAATTATTTATTCAAACAATCCTTAAGGCTAAAAAGAGGAAAATCGAAATTTTTTAATAGCGGTTATTGGCTTTCCGGAAAAATAAGTAAAGACTTTTCTATTATTATATTACCAGATTCTGCTGCCTATAAAGCGGTTGGCGGCCATTATATCATACAGCTCATTAACAAAAAAGAAGATATCGAAGCTCCTATAACATTAACAGGCTCTCCTGGAGATAAGAACGATTATGAAATTTGGACTGAAGAAACCAACAATTTTGAGATAGAAAACGCCAAACTGTCTTATGATTTGTATACTCAGGTTAGAAATAGTGGATCTCCTGTTTGGTTCAAAAATAATGATGGAGAATATCGGGTAGTTGGTGTACATTCCAGAAAAGATTATGATTGTAATGCTTCTGTATTAATAAACACAGATACATACACGGCAATTTCTTTTCCTTTCGTGATATATTTTTCGACAATCTCAGCAGTCTTGCCCCAGGCGACTAGGGAATGCCAGTCAACACGACTTTGCTTATTGCCATCTGCATCTTTGTAATTCTCATTGGTAGCTAGTGAAAATTTGGCTAGTTTTTTACCACTTTCTAAAGTAATCACTTCTGGGTCTTTTCCTAAATTTCCAATCAATTGTACTCTGTTTCTTAATGTATTCATAATTTCTATTTTTTTAATGCCTGCCTGTCGGCAGACTGGGTTATTGCTTTTTGCATTGGGTTGTAGCCCAAAAATTCGATAATTTTTTGTTGGTTTTCCTCATTGGGATTGCAAGTTCCTCGTTCCCATTTGTCAATGGTGGATTTGTAAACTTCGAATTCCATAGCTATTTCAAATTGGGTATATCCGTAATCTAACCTGAATTGCTTGATATAATCTCCATAGCTTTGAGGAACGAGTGGATATCCCTTTTTAGGCGGCGCTTGTGCCGTCAATTCGATGGTACAAATGGTCAACGTAGCCCTGGTTGTGCGTGGTTTGAACGTAAAACCTAGAAAATCAAACTGCTTTGGATAGCCTCTTACTCGTTTTCTTCTGTAAGTTTGACAGTACACCAGTTTTGTTTTCTCTTCATTTAAACGTAAATGGCATTCTTCTAGTCGTTTTCGTATCGCTTTCAACAAGCGTTTTGCTTCCCAGTCTAAGTAACAATGCACAATAATATCATCTGCATAGCGTACAAATTTCATGTACTTACTTTGTTTTGGAAGTCATTTGTCAATAACATAGTGTAGAAACAGATTTGCTAAAAGAGGGCTAATTACGCCTCCTTGTGGTGTCCCGTTTCCGTTTTTGGGTGTTAGTGTACCATCTACTGACTGACTGGGGCATTCCAGCCAACGTTTGATGTACAACTTTACCCATCTTTCTTCTACGTGACGTTCTAAGGCTTTCATTAATAATTCATGGTTGACTTCATCAAAGAAGTTCTTGATATCTATATCAATGACCCACCAATATTGCTTAACGTTCTTGCGGACTTCATCCACGGCATCGTGCGCACTTTTGGATCGTCGATATCCATATGAGTTTTCATGAAAAACCTTTTCTAATCTGGGTTCTAAATACGTCTTGAGTACTTGTTGGGCTATGCGGTCTTCTACTGTAGGAATACCTGGTTTACGTTCGCCCCCATTTGGCTTGGGTATTGTTACCTCTCGTACTGGTTTGGGAAAATAACTGCCTGATGCTTGTCGATTCCATAGTTTGTACAGATTTTTAAGTAAGTCTTTCTGATAGGCTTCCAGACTTTCTTTATCTACTCCTGCACTACCCTGTTCGCCAAAACTTTCCGGTAGACTTCCCGAACCATTTGTTTGGTAATCGGTACCGTTTTTAATTCTGTTTCAAATAATGAAGTCATCCTCCTTTTTTTTTAAGTTGTTAAATCATTTAAAACTGTATAACTGAAGCCCTTTGCTCTACTTCCATTACAGAAGCTTCATCACTACTACGGCTTCATCCGCCATCCTTATTAACTTTGTTATTCTACCTTACAGGGATATCTTGTTTGAGTATTTCGCTTAGCATTTAATAAGGACTTCCCGTGTTCCATGTAAGAGCCTAAATAAGAGTCATGCCACCTCAATAACGACTGCCCTGTAACCAGTATGCAAGTTCCCGTTACAGTTATCACAAGTGCACACAATAACCAGCTTTTGACAGTGGGGTAAATATCTCTCATTACTTCTTCAGTGGTTCATTTGCATTCATCTCTCTTATTCGCACCTGACTAATCTTGTTAGCCTTTTCCCCTTTCCCTTCAATACCTTTCTATTACTATCCAAGCACCGAGGGGCGGTTTAAAGACTTCGCTTGCACAACGACTTTGGTAGACCTACTACCATCTCCTACACAACATTCTTTTAATCAGGGCGAACGCCCTGTTTCAAGATTCACGGCACAATAGGTATATATTTACATCAACTAAACCCTATCAAAATAAAAGAACACGGAAGAATGGCCAAAAGTATTTTTAAATATGGACTGGATTATATCGCTTCTGTGCTGTTAAACCATGTAAATCAAAACAATATTAACTTGACAAAATTTTTGTCATGTACTTAGCTTAATAATATTAAAAAGAGTCGTAAAAAATTCGACCATCCATTATGATACCTGATGATCTTTTTAAACTGAATATTGAAGGGCTCTAATGCTTTATCCTTATTGGTTAAATGAATTAAAGATTGAAAAATTAAAAGGTTTACAAAATGTTCTAATGATTCTTCTAAGTTATCTAAACGGGCCGTTTCATAAAAACCCATTATAATTTACTAAAAAACAATACAACCATTTTTTGGCATGCTCTTTGAAATCCTTACTGAAAATGCGGAAGCCGAAAAGCAAAAAGAGTAGGCAAATCCCTAAATCACAAATTATGAGAAAAGGTGTACTATTTTTATTAGGAATGTTCATGATGGTTTCTTATGTTGAAGCCAAAAATGGCAAAAAATCAGCTGAGATCATTGGGGTTGAAAATCGTTATAGCGATGCTGTTACTTTTGTTGAAAGGGGAATTAAATTTCATGTTTTTTTAAACGGTGACTTCGATTTTGACTCTGGATATATCAGACGAAGAAACAGAAGAATTCTCATTTACAGAGATGATCAGGGAAGGATCAAAAGAGTTGGAAATGTTTATATCAATTATGATCGCAGAGGAAATGTGCGGAAAATTGGTTCTATATACATGAGATACCATAGGGGAAGATTAACCCGTTTCGGGAATCTGCAAGTTCGATACAACAGGTGGGGAAATCCGAGGTTTTACGGACAAGTACCATATACTAATTACTATAATGACTATTATTACGATGATTATTCGGCAGAGTTTAATGTTAATATAGGAGCTATTTGTGCTTATAACGATCCTTATTTTTATAGAAGTGAGTTCAGAAATAATTACAGAAGATTTAGAGAAGATGACAATTTCTACTACTATAGGGCAAAGAAAAATGCTAAAGTTTCCAGAGACAAGATTCTAAGAAGAAGAAAACCTGTTAAAAAAGCCATCAGTAAAAGAGCTTAGCACAAAAGTAAATGCAGACTAAATCCGGTTTCGAGGTTAAAAAATGAGGGTTAAATCATCAAAACCTCACAAGTTTTAAAAGCCTGTGAGGTTTATCAGTACATTATTTTATCTAATTAGTTTCTTATACTTAATTCGTTTTGGTATTAGATCGCCTCCTAATCGCTTTTTCTTATTCTCTTCATAATCAGAAAAAGAACCCTCAAAGAAATACACTTGGCTGTCTCCTTCAAAAGCCAAAATATGTGTACAAATTCTATCTAAAAACCACCTGTCGTGACTAATCACTACAGCACAGCCTGCAAAGTTTTCCAGACCTTCTTCCAAAGCTCGTAATGTATTTACATCCAGATCATTGGTTGGCTCATCCAGTAATAATACATTCCCTTCTTCTTTTAAGGTCATTGCCAGATGCAATCTGTTGCGCTCTCCCCCCGATAATGTGTTTACTTTCTTATTTTGCTCGCTTCCTGAAAAATTAAAACGACTTAAATAAGCTCTTGAGTTTATCTGCTTCCCTCCCATCATGATCAAATCTTGTCCATCAGAGAAATTTTCCCATATAGATTTTTCAGTATCTATATTCGTGTGTAATTGATCTACATAGGCAATCTTTACAGTCCCTCCTACGCTGAAACTTCCCGTATCAACACTTTCTTCTCCCATAATCATTCTAAAAATAGTGGTCTTTCCGGCACCATTAGCCCCAATAATTCCAACAATTCCTGCTTGAGGCAAATTAAATGTCAAATTTTCATATAACAATTTATCGCCATAGGCTTTGGAAACACCTGCTGCTTCAATCACATGAGTCCCCAACCGTGGCCCATTGGGAATAAATATTTCGAGTTTTTCTTCTTGTTGGCTTTGATCTTGATTCATCAAACGCTCATAGCTTTTTAAACGTGCTTTTTGTTTGGTTTGCCTTCCTTTAGTGCCTTGCCGTACCCACTCCAATTCTCTTTCTAATGTTTTTTGACGTTTTGAAGCCGTATTCTTTTCCTGAGCCAGTCGTTTTGACTTTTGATCTAACCAGGATGAGTAATTTCCTTTCCACGGAATACCTTCTCCCCTATCTAATTCTAAAATCCAGCCTGCAATATTATCTAAGAAATATCTATCATGCGTAACGGCAATTACAGTTCCTTTATATTGAGCCAAATGATGTTCTAACCAATGTACGGATTCCGCATCTAAATGGTTGGTTGGCTCGTCTAACAATAAAATTTTGGGCTCTTGTAGTAACAATCTGCACAAAGCCACTCTTCTTCGCTCTCCTCCCGAAAGTACTTTAATTTTTGTATTGGAATCCGGAGTTCTTAGTGCTTCCATAGCTATTTCAAGTTTGGTATCTAATTCCCAAGCATTTGATGCGTCAATTTTATCCTGTAATTCCGCTTGCTGTGCCATGAGCTTATCCATTTTATCCGCATCAGTATACACTTCTTCCAAACCGAACATATCGTTGATTTTATGATATTTATCTAAAATGGCTACTGTTTCCGAAACTCCTTCTTTGACAACTTCAATTACTGTTTTTTCCGGATCTAATTGCGGATCTTGTTCTAAATAACCAACCTTATATCCCGGAGAAAAAGTAACGTTCCCCTGAAAGTTTTTTTCCACTCCGGCAATAATTTTTAACAGGGTGGATTTCCCAGATCCGTTGAGCCCCAGGATACCAATTTTAGCTCCGTAAAAAAAACTTAAATATATATCTTTTAAAACTTGTTTGTTTGTATTTGGATACGTTTTACTAACTCCTGACATGGAGAAAATAACCTTTTTATCATCTGACATTTTGATAGTAGTTTATTGTAGTAAAAAATTATACCCTTCCTTTAAGTGCATTAAAAACCCAGGCAATTGCAAAAAAACCAACTCCCACAGCACCAAACCCCCAACCGGCAGTATCATCGTAACGAAAAATCCCTAATCCTATAAGGCCCAACCCGACAACAATCATAATAATGGTTGCCCACGCCAAAACTCCATTTTTATCCATACTTGCTTTTTAATAGTGAAAAGCAAATATAAAAAATCAAATTTTTGCTGCCAAGCGGCTGCCCTGATCTATAGCTATTTTCGCATCTAACTCGGCAGCAACATACGCCCCGCCAATTACATGCACTCTTTTTTCCGTATTTTTTAGTGCTTCATATAGTTCTCTGTAAGGAGTTTGTCCCGCACAGATAACAATCGTATCAACTTCCAAAATTTTTGATTCTTTATTCCGAATATAGTGTAATCCCCGATTATCAATCTTTGTGTATTGTACTTCGTCAATAAATTGTACATCTTGTTTTTTCAAATTTTTCCGATGAATCCAGCCTGTGGTTTTCCCCAGCTTTTCCCCAAATTTTCCTTTGCTTCTCTTCAACATATATACCTCTCTTTTCCCCGGCTGTATAACAGGTTTTACCCCGGCAATACCCCCTCTGGCTCTCATGCTTTTATCAATTCCCCATTCTTGTAACCATTTGTTTAAATCCAATGTGCTTGATGTTCCTTCGTGTAGTAAATATTCCGAGACGTCAAATCCAATACCTCCGGCACCTATTACTGCAACTCTTTTGCCAACAGGTTTTTTATCTTTTAAAACATCTAAATAGCTGAGTACTTTTTCATGATCAATTCCATCTATTTTTGGCATTCTGGGCTTGATTCCCGTTGCAATAATGATTTCCTCAAAATCGGATTTTTGAAGGTCTTCCGCACTTACTTTTGTATGTAATTTTAATATAACATGATGCAATGCTATTTGTTTTTTGAAATAACGAATGGTTTCATAGAACTCTTCTTTTCCCGGAATTTGCCTGGCAATAGTAAACTGCCCTCCTATTTCACCGGCTGCTTCAAATAACGTTACCTGATGGCCTCTCCGCGCTGCAATAGTAGCTACAGACAAGCCTGCCGGTCCTGCTCCAACCACTGCAATTTTCTTTACTCTCTCGGCCCTGTCATAATTAAATTCTGTTTCATGGCAGGCCCTTGGATTTACCAAACAACTTGCCACCTTTTGCTGAAATACGTGGTCTAAACATGCCTGATTACAAGCAATACATGTATTAATTTCATCTTCTTTTCCTTGTGCTGCTTTATGCACCCATTCCGGATCCGCTAGAAACGGGCGTGCCATTGAAATCATATCCGCATCTCCCCTGGCCAATATTGCTTCGGCCGTTTTTGGCATATTAATTCGATTGGATGTAATTAACGGAATGGAAACTTCTTCCTTCATTTTCTTAGTTACCCATGTAAATGCTGCTCTTGGAACCGAAGTAGCTATCGTAGGAATCCTGGACTCATGCCACCCGATTCCCGTGTTGATAATGGTAGCTCCTGCTTTTTCAATTTCTTTTCCCAACATGACTACTTCTTCCCAGGTACTTCCTTTTGCTATCAAATCCAGCATGGAAAGCCTGTATATAATAATAAAATGTTCGCCAACAGCTTCTCGAACTGATTTTACTAACGCGATGGGGAAACGCATTCTATTTGCATACGATCCACCCCACCTGTCTTTTCTTTTATTGGTATGTGTTACAACAAATTGGTTGATGAGATAGCCTTCGGAACCCATAATTTCTACACCGTCATAGCCTGCGGTTTTTGAAAGCTTTGCACAATTTACAAAATCTCTGATGGTTCTTTTAATCCCTGATTTTGTTAATCCAAAAGGTTTAAAACGGTTTATGGGTGCTTTAATTCCGGATGGAGCAACATTAAAAGGATGGTATCCGTAGCGCCCTGCATGTAAAATTTGCATACAGATCTTTCCTCCTTCATCATGAACGGCTCCGGTTATTTTTTGATGTTGCCTTGCATGTTTTTTAGTCGACATTCTTGCAGAAAACAGTGCTGTCCACCCTTGTATATTGGGTGCAATACCGCCTGTAACAATAAGCCCTACTCCTCCTTTGGCTCGTTCAGCATAATATGTTGCAATCCGTTCCCCTCCGTTTTTAGTTTCTTCCAGCCCGGTATGCATAGAACCCATTAAAATTCTGTTCTTTAAAGTTGTAAAACCTAAGTCCAGGGGGTCAAAAATATGCGGATACTTCATAGGGCTTTACTGATTAGCTATTATGTGTGCGTACTATTTTTGCAAGGTACTATTTTTTATAAAAACAACTCATGCAAATCCCATTTTCCCCTATACCAATTTTCGTAATGCTTTTATAATTTCAGTTTATGTATTCATCACATATAGCTCCGGAAAACTTAATAAAATGCCGATTGGGTATTTTTTGTAGTAATAGTTGCGATATCAATTTTCAAGAAGTACCAATCTCCCATTTTTTCTACCACTCCCCTTATCTCGGATGGCTTTCCTATGTATGGCAAAATTTCTTTATGAACAGGGTTTCCGTGAATATCGGTAACTAAATAATATTCGGAAATATTATTTTGATCCGTAGTTGCTAAAACAGGAGGTATCCCCCCGGAAATACATCGAACAGCACAGCTTCTGTGAATTTTTCCCTTACCCGGTTTCATCACTCCAAAATAGCATTTAGGGTCAATAATTTCGCCTTTTAGTGTCATTTCACTAACTAATTCTCTAACGGGTATTTTTGCTTTGGATTCATTCACTAAAGTTACTTTTTCTTCGTCGGTAATTTGCAATAAGGTTTTTCCGTTATAATAAATCAGGTTTCCTTCAATACTCAGGGTTTTTCCATTTAAATCCTGAACCTCACCCTGTATTTTTTCTAAAAACGGGTGCGCGCTTGATTTACCAAATCCCAAAAGTAAAATATTTTTATGTGTATTTTTCGCCACTTCTACCTGTAACATCGGGTAAGGCATTTCGTGATATACGCCTACTATTTTGGTTTCACTGGTTAATTCGAAGGTGCTATTCTTAAATGATTTTTGAGAAAAGCTAAAAATCAGCCCTCCGGCAACTAATATAAGCAGAGCTGCTAATACAAATTTTTTAATTGTTTTTTTTGTATTTCTTCCTAAACTACCTTCTATATAAGGAACATAAAATTCATCGTTTTTTTTCATTTCTATGCCTGCTTTAAAGTGTTTTAAACTTGTTTCGTTGCATTCTTAATAATTACACGGTTCAATAGCCGTACCTTCTGCAAATGCTTTTGGATTGATATAGATTGTATTTTGTATCAGTTTTACCTCATAAGTAGCTACTTTTTCAGTATACGGTCGTGGCGACTGCCCATTGCCGGGAAGATATTGATATCCGTGCCACGGACAGGTTATGCAACCGTCAATAATTTTTCCTTCTCCCAAAGGACCTCCCTGATGCTTACATACATTATGAATAGCAGAGAGTTTTCCATCGTATTTAAAAACAGCTACCCGTTCTTTTTCTACGGTAAAAATTTTTGCCCGGTTTTCTTCAATTTCATTAACATCACACACCTGCAGCCAGCCTTCTTTCTCCGGAAGTCTTTTTTGATCTATCCTACTTTCTTTCCGTCCCGCTATAATATGCAAACTGGTGATCATTATAAATCCGAGTAACACTATTCCTATGGTAAAAGGCGAGGCTTCTTGTTGGAAAGCTCCTAGAAACACATGTGCTATAATCAATATATAAGCAATATAGACTAGCATATGGAGTTGTTTCCACACTTTTGGAGACAGGTTTTTTAAGAAAAAGTCATGACTCGTAGCTGCCATTGCAAATAAGATCAACAAGGCAAAAAATCCCAATACCTGAAACGGGAAATTTGTCAGTGAATCGTATTCCATATTAGATGTAAAGAGCGAGTAAACAGGATTTACATCTCCTAACGTATGAAATTGTATGAACGAAAATACGCCATGAATCATAGCAGCGAGAAACATACTCACCCCCAAATGTCTTCTATTGTATAAGATGGGTAAGAATTTTGTATTTAACCTGCTAAGCGGCCCGATAGATAAAATGATGTGTAGCATTATCATCGCCAGAGATCCAAAAACTCTAATCACTAACGTTTCTACACTGGTTTCGGTATTAAAAATAAGTGTAATAGCTCCAAATAATACTATATACAATAACATGCCGAACACAATTATTGTGTCGTATTTTTTTTTGTCTTTATTCCAAAGTACTAATTGATAATCTAACCCCATTAAAATAGCATTTTAGTGATAATTTCTTTTTTTATTGCGTCATATAAAACAATTCCTTTTGGTAACTCACCAATCTCAAAATGATAAATCCCTGCATGAGTTATTTGTCCAATAATTCCGTCTTTTTCTCCTTCGGTATCTGTTGTGTAGAGGACAGAAGAGGCATTTTTTAGTGTTGTCTTTAAAATAATTTCTATAGAATTTGCGTACAATCTTACTTTTATCAATTCATTTTCAATACTTTTTATACTTTCTTTTTTTGTCTCCTCTATCGTATGTGCTTTCTTTTGATTTGAAGAAAGAATTGTCAAATCTTTAACGGAAAAAAATATCAATATCGGTATTGCTATTGCTATAATTAACCAACTGTACTCATGTATTTTTCGTAACCCTGACGTCATAACGATTTTATTTTTCTCGATTTTGATATTAAAAAAGGCCAAACTGCCACTATTCCGGGGAATAACAAGATCCGTACTCTTTTTTTACTATTTGCTAACAGAGGGTCTATTTGACTTGCTCCTTTAAACAGAAAATAAATCCCGAACAAGATACCGATACAAAAGTAAATCAGTAATGCGTTTATAATAATTAAAATAATGATCATTTTTTATATCATTAAAGAGTTGCTTCTGCTAAGGCTACTTTGGCAACTTCATCTGCAACAATATTTGCTGTTTCCAAAGATAAAGGGCTTGGCAGTATATTATCTTCCGATATATTCTTAACGCAACCGGCTAAGGCATGTGCTGCCGCTATTTTCATAATCTCTGTAATTCGCTTTGATTTGGCTTTTAAAGCACCTTTAAAAATTCCCGGAAAAACAGATACATTATTCACTTGATTTGGAAAATCGCTACGTCCCGTACCCACAATTCTTGCCCCTCCTCTTTTTGCAATGTCCGGCATAATTTCAGGAATGGGGTTAGCCATTGCCAGTACAATTGCATCGGTATTCATTGATCGAATATCATTTCCGTCTAAAAGATTTCCCTTAGATACTCCTATAAAACAATCTGCTCCTTTTAAAGCATCTTTCAAACTTCCCGAAAGATGCTGTTTGTTGCTGTAAGCCAAAAGTTCTTTTTTGTATTCGTTTAAATCCGTTCTGTCTCTGGATATAATACCTTTTGAATCACAAACCAGTACATCATTTGCCGGGACACAAACATTAGGGTCGTGTCCCACACAACGCAACAATCTGGCAATCGCGGTTCCGGCTGCTCCTGCTCCGTTAACTACAATTTTCATTTCTTCAACAGGTTTTCCGATTACCTTACCGGCATTGATCAATGCTGCCAACAGTACAATGGCAGTTCCGTGCTGATCATCGTGAAAAACAGGAATCCCTATATCTTGAAGTGCTTTTTCAATTTCAAAACATTTTGGTGCTTTGATGTCTTCTAAATTTATCCCCCCAAAAGTAGGGGCTATCGTTTTTACTGTAGTAATAATATCTTCTGAAGTATGGGCATTGATCACTACCGGAACTCCATTAATTCCGGCAAACTTTTTAAATAAAATAGCTTTCCCTTCCATTACAGGAATGGCTGCTTCCGGGCCAATATCACCTAATCCCAAGACCGCAGATCCGTCGGAAACAATGGCCACCGTATTTCCTTTCATTGTCAAGTCATAGGCCATAGAAGTATCTTTGGCAATAGACTCACAGACCGATGCTACACCCGGGGTATACGCTACTGATAAATCATCGGCGTTTTCCAGAGGGAACCGGGAATTAATTTCCCATTTTCCCTTTAAGTGTTTGTGTAGTACTAATGATTTTTCAAAATAATCCATAGTTTATATTAAATTTACATCGGTCATAACTTCTAAAAGTGCCGGACCATTGTGGTTTTTAAGTTTTTCCATTGCCGGGATTAACTCTTCGGGCTTTTCTACTCTGATTCCCAGTGCTCCGCAATTTTCGGCAAATTGGGCAAAGCTTGGGTTTTTAAGCGACGTATGCCAAACATCTACTTTCGCTGATCGTTGTTCTTTAGATATTTTTCCGAGCTCCGAATTATTAAGAACAATATGTTTGATATTCATATCGTACTTTACCAAGGTAGTTATTTCCGTCAAATATTGTCCTAAGCCTCCATCTCCCGATACTGACCAAATGGGTCTTTCATGCCCTTTTGCTGCCCATGCTCCCATAGCTGCAGGTAATGCAAATCCAATAGATCCTAAATAGCCTGACATTAAAACAGCCTGGTTTTTAGGCTCAAAATAACGGCCAAAAGAATAGGTATTGTTTCCTACGTCAACTGCAATTACAGCATCTTCCGGGACCACTGTATTCATGGCATCAAATACGGCAATAGAACTCAATCTTTTACTACCGGTATCTCGTAATCTGCTTTCTTTTTCCTTTCTCCAATAACTCCATCGTTCGGCAATTTCTTTGCGTTGGTTTATCGTTTTTGTCTTTCCTTTTGTTTGGGTTTCCAACAGTGCAATGGTTTCAGATATCTCTCCCCAAAGTGCTACATCCACTTTGTGAAACTTGCTCAATGCCATAGGGTCAAAATCTACCTGGATAATAGGTTTTTTAGGGGTAATCCCCGTATGATTGGAAAATGACGCTCCAAAAACGATTAGCAAGTCGGATTCGTTCATAAACCAGGAAGCAACGGGCGTTCCACTCCTACCTAAAACACCGCAACCCAATTCATGGTCGTCTGCAATTAGGCCCTTGCCTTTAAATGTTGTAATCACCGGGCAGTTCAGGCTTTCCGCATAAGCGGTGATAGCTTTCATTTGAAAACGTGCTCCATGACCTACGATAATGGCAGGTCTTTTTGCATTGATGATACACTCCACTGCTTTCCGTAACATCTCTTTTGGAGGAGAAATATTGAACGGTGTGATACGGTTTTCCGGAGTTTGTGCTTTTTCTCTTTTCGGTTTCTTACTAAATGCCACTTCATCCGGAAAAGTAAGATGCGAAACATCTCGTTTCACTAATGCGTTTTTAATGGCTAAAGACATTAATTCACTATGATTTGAGTTGGTATGAACGGCATGATTAAATTCGGAAACACTTCCAAAGGCGTTCACTAAATCTACTTCCTGGAAAGCTCCGGTGCCTACTACTTGTGTATTTACCTGTCCGGAAAGCGCTAATAAGGGTACGCGGTCTACTTTGGCATCCCACATTCCCGTAAACATATTTGTAGCTCCGGGCCCTGCAATTCCAAAACATGCAGCCGGTTTTCCCGTAAGTTTTGCATATCCGGAAGCAGCAAAAGAAGCAGCACCTTCATGGCGAATCCCAAAATATCTTAATTTTCCTTTTTCTTCTTGCCTTTTCATAGCATCTGCTACTGCCAGATTGCTATGTCCTACCATTCCAAAAACAGTGTCAATTCCCCAATTCACCATTGTTTCTATCATTACGTCAGATACTGTTTCTTCATGAGGAGCTTCTTCTTCAACTCCAACAAAAATTGCACCGTCCTGTTCTTTTACCGGAAAGGTATCAATTCCGTCATCATACCCTCCCGGAGGTGCTCCCGTGCAAGGGTCAAAATCCCAGCCATGCCACGGACACCGCAACAGCCCATTTTCTATAGAACCTTCTCCCAGCGGGCCGCCCTGATGCGGACAGCTATTATCCAATGCTGAAAATTTGCCTTTATAATGTGTCAGACAGATCCCTTTATGATTTGCCGTAACTGTTTTTACACGACCTTCAGGGAGTTCTTTTTTATTACTTAGTACCTTATGCCAAATAATTTTTTTCTCCATTTAACTATTTCTTTAATGATTTTGAAATTAATTTCTCAATGGTTAATCCTTGTGTAATAATTGAAAAAACAACAACTACATAAGTTACATATAAAATAATATCCCTTGTTTCACCGTCTGGTAATGTAAGTGCTAATGCTATTGATATCCCTCCTTTTAAACCAGCCCATGTTAAAATAATACGTTCTTTAGCATTCGCTCTATTTGATTTTTTAAGAAGAAAATTTGATAGATAAATGGCTATGTATCTTGAAAGTAAAACAATAATAATGGTAACCCCTCCCAGTAAAAGGTAGTAAATATTAAAATCGACCATAATGATTATAATACCTATAAGAACAAAAAGTATTGCGTTAAAAATTTCATCTAAAATTTCCCAAAAGATATTCATATGATTTTTAAATTCTTCTGAAAATTTTTCAGAATGTAAACTATCTCCTACAATTAACCCTGCAACTACCATTGCAATGGCGCCAGAAATATGAAGTAAAGATGATAAACTATAGCCACCTAAAACAATAGCTAATGAAATATGTACCGCTATTATGGGTTCTTTAGAAACACTTCTAATAGATATTTTTCCTAAGTATCCTAAAATCAGCCCCATTAATATTCCGCCTCCTGTTTCAATACTAAACTCTTGGGCGATATGAGTAATTTCGAGTTCATGTGATAGTGTTGCTAAAGATAGAAGTGATAAAAAAACAACTATTCCAATACCGTCATTAAAAAGTGATTCTCCTACTATTTTTATTTCCATATGCTCCGGTGCTCCTGCTTTTTTTAATAATGCCAGTACCGCAACCGGATCGGTTGGAGAAACCAAAGCTCCAAAGACTAAACTATAAAAGAAACTTATTTCAAAGCCAAATAAAAGTACGAGGTAATAAAATATTGTACCTATTATGAAAGTACTAACTAGTACACCAAAGGTTGCATAAATTATAACAGAACCTTTCTCTTTTAAGAGGCTATTTAGGTTTACGTGAATAGCTCCTGCAAACAATAATATTCCTAATAAAAAGTCAAACAATATTTTTCTAAAATCTATTTGTTTTAATGATGGATAAATGCTCATGAAATATTCTTTATCATAAAGATATATAGAGCTTCCTATTGAAAATGATATAATGATAGAAAGAATAAGTATTCCGATAGTTCCGGATAATTTTAAAAATTTCGCATTGATAAAGCTCAAAAGAGCAGCTAATGCGGTAATACCTATAAGTATTTGAAACATAATTATTGAATTCCGGCGTAATTGATGCCTGTTAGTTTATGTATATCTGTATCAAATGTCGATAAATCGTTAGGGTTAAATTTTGAAATACCATCATATCCGCAAGCTCTGGAAATTACTTTAATCAAATCATTTGCCGCAGTAAAATAATTATACAACTGTTTGGCAGATGACTGAATGATTAGCCTGCTTCTTAGTGATTCTTTTTGTGTGGCAATTCCTACCGGACAATTGTTGGTACCGCAGGCTCTCATTCCTAGGCAACCTATAGCTTGTAAGGCCGAATTTGAAACGGCTATGGCATCCGCTCCTAACATTAATGCTTTTGCAAAATCTTCTGCCGCTCTCAAACCTCCCGTAATGACTAATGTAATATCCGTAGCCCCAACGGTATCTAAATATTTTCTGGCTCTTGCCAGAGCAGGAATCGTAGGTACATTGATATGATCTCTTAAAATGGTGGGGGCAGATCCCGTACCTCCACCTCTTCCGTCGAGGATAATATAATCTACGCCTACATCTAAGGCAAATTGAATGTCTTTTTCTATATGACTGGCTGCAATTTTAAATCCAATCGGAATCCCTCCTGTGCGTTCTCTTACCTGTTCGGCAAAATTTTTAAAGTCTTTTACTCCGTAAAAATTTGGAAAAGTTGCCGGAGAGATAGCGGTTTCTCCTTCTTTTAATCCGCGTACTTTGGCTATTTCCTGGGTTACTTTAGTCCCTGGCAAGTGTCCTCCGGTTCCTGTTTTTGCTCCTTGCCCTCCTTTAAAATGAAAAGCCTGTACGTTGTCCAGTTTTTCCCAAGAAAAACCAAATTGCGCTGAAGCTAATTCATATAAGTATCTTGAATTGTTTTCTTGTTCTTGTGGTAGCATCCCTCCTTCTCCGGAACAGATTCCCGTTCCTGCCATTTCTGCTCCTTTTGACAATGATATCTTTGCCTCGCGAGATAAGGCACCAAAACTCATATCACTAACAAAAATCGGAATGTCTAATGCTAATGGTTTTTTAGCTTTTGACCCGATCACTACTTTGGTATTTACTTCTTCATGATCTAGCAACGGTCTGGTTGCCAGTTGTGCAGGTAAAAATTGAATGTCATCCCACTTTGGCAGGGTGTTTCTATCAACTCCCATAGAGGCTGAAAACCCATGATGACCTACATTTTTTAAACCATTTTTAGCAAGTTCTCTTATGTAATCCGTATATGGTTCCGTATCTTCAGGATGGGTATCTGCATAGGTCCCCAGATATTCATTGCGATTAAAAGGTTGTGGGTGTTCTTTTTCGAAGGTATCAATTTCATTCTCATCGACAAATAGCGAATCTCCTTCTATATATTCTTGAAATTTATGTAATATTTCATCATTATTATACTCGCTGACCCCGGTATCATAGCGATAATCCCAACCATGAACTCCGCAAATTAAATTATGCCCATCTATATGCCCGTCTGCTAATAAAGCTCCTCTGTGATGACACCTCCCGTAAAGTACCGATATTCCTTTTTCGTGTTTTATAATAACAAGATCCGTATTTTTTACCAGAGCATATGCAGGTTCTTTTGCTACAAGGTCAGCTATTTTGGCAATTTCAATTCGTTTGGTTGACATCATGGTTTTTCTTATGGGTACTAAAATAATGTTTCTGTTGAAAAAATAAAAATTCTATTACAAAGGTCGTATAAATGAACTTATTCAGCACACACTATTAAAACCACGACAAAAAGGTTCCAACATTGGAACTTTCCAATAATGACAAGGGTTTTAAGGAAATGACATAAGTTGAAAATTTATAAAGACATAGGAATATTTAATAGTGGATATTTCTATGTTCTTTCATGACTATAAAGTGAATTTTATATAATCGTAACCATTGGTGCAAAACGAGCCGTTACCGATAAACAAGCCATAGAGCAAAGCTATGCCAAAGAAGAAGCCATGCTCACCTCTAAACATGAGGACTTACAGGAAGACCTTAGAGTCCTAAAAAAGAAAGAGCGTGATTTTGATAGCAATCTTGGACATCTGATTCGTAACTGGCGTATTGCTTTATTTTTCTTAGTGCTACTCTCATTTTCGGAAGTAATGATTAACTACAAAATATTCCTGTTAATCTCAAGCAATAGTTTTGGAGCATTAGTATCGAGTGCAGGATTGGCGATTTGTTTCTTTATAATCGCCCATATTTTCCCTGATGTTTTACGCCTGTTTGATACTAAACTAAAGAAATGGTTAGTCGGCCTAGGGATTATCACTTTTGTATCTGGATTACTCTACAGCTTCTCTGCACTACGCCTATCCTATAACGCTAATCTAGGACAGGGCACAGAACATACCTCTGAATTTAATTTCTTGATCATCAACCTTACACTTTTTTTATGTGGTGTATTACTCACATTGATGACAAAACCCACCAAGCAGACTTTCTCTGATTATTACAATCATAAAAAGATTGGCGACCAGATTAAAACGCTAACTAAAGAATTCAAGGATACAGAAACACGATTGACCCTACTTCTGAAAGAGAAGAATGACAAACTCAGTCAATTGGATGGGATATTACTGATGGCTCACAGCTACGAAAAAGTGATATCTGCCGAGTATCTAAAAGCCTTTGCCATGTGGTGTAACGAGAATTTAATAACACGTAAAGATAAGGTGCAACCCAATGCCTTTTCCGAAACTCCAACACCACTAACGACGTATTTCGATAACGTAGAATTCCAAAATTACACCGATAAACCAAATACAAATTCATAACCCTTTAAAACAAATCACAATGAAATATTTACAACACTTAGTAATAATAACAGTATTAGCCATCCTAGTTTTAGGATGTGCTAATCAGACCCCATCGACACTACACTCACTTACTGTAGCTGTTGATTTAAGTGAAGCGGATGGTTTTCGCCCAAAAGCAGATTTTATATTAGACCGCTTGGAAAGCGACAATATTTTTGATGGTATTGAAATATCCTATATCCCAATTATAGACACACGTTATACAGAACGTCATGCATTTACATTATCAAAATCTAGTGCTGGATGGCTTTCAAACGAGGATTCAAGACGTCGTTCACGCCGAGCATTATCCACCCAGTTCAGAGATACTCTAGCCAAGTATTGCGTTAATGATAAGCCACTAAAATACTCAGCCATCTTTGGTACTATTGTTACCGAACTTAATAGACTAGCTTCAAAACAAGGTGTTCGTAAACTTATTTTGATATCCGATTTAAAAGAACATAGTCCTATTTTCTCAATCTATGACCCCAGACAAGCACGTCGGCTTTTAAAATACCCAAAGGATGTACAGGCAAGGTTTGAATCTATGGTTCGCCTTGCAGATAACTACAAGGGTATAAACGTTGAACTTATCCACTTGCCAAGTCCAGAAGAAGAACAGCATTTCTCGGCGATGGTAGCACTTTATCGAGCTGTTATTGAATCACGAGGTGGAACCCTAACTATTGGCAATCAAAAAACGGTAAAACTATAACGATGAAAACATTTTTTACAATACTCGGCTTTTTTTTAAAAATATTTTTAATAGCTATTTACTGCCTTACTAGGGCAAGTGAACTGATCCTTACCGCCTTTAATGGGGCATTTAAGAAGCTGATTGATACGAATTTGAAATAGTATAAAGTAGATAGTAATAAGTATAAAGTAATTAGTAACAAAAAAATAAAAAACAACATTATGATACATGATATTTTAGATAGTATAAGTGATGGTTTAGATGCCATTTTACAATGGATTGTCGGCGGAAAACACGCCTACAAAGGCAAACTGGGTAATTCCAGAAAGGTTTTGAAATACAAACACCGCAAAGGTAATGGTATCCGTATTGGTGAGAAATTTATCTCCATGAAACAAAGTTTACATGGTGGACTTTTACTCATTGGAAAAACTGGTATTGGTAAAACTTCTAAAATTTTTGCACAGCAATTATTTGGTGCATCAAAAATGGTGGATACCTCCTTTGTAGTTTTTGACCAAACGAAACAGGCAAGAGATATGGCGATGCCTTATATGGAACAAGAATTGGGCTATGATGAGGATATTATCAATTTCGCCGATGCCACCCAATCCACAGTCGGTTGGAATCCTATCGAAAACCTACCATTAGATAGAATTAACCGTTTTTCAGAGGAACTCGTGGCTATTGAAGGTGGTACTAATGTCAAAGAACCGATTTGGAACAATACCGCTTCAGCTATTATTGGAATGATGATTTGGCTTTTAAAGTACATACAAGCAGAATTAGGCACCAATAGATATACCAACCTTTACAATGTTCGCTATCTGGTAACACTCATACAGGCAAACGTAAAAAAAATGAATGTCTTGGTAGCAAAATATGGGGATGATATGCTCTATACCAGTTATCGAGGGCTGATAAAAAACGATGCCAAATTTTTAAATTCTGCATTGTCTAATACACTTTCAGTTTTAAAGAATTGGCAAGATGAGAACGTCATAAAAACCACAGCACGTACTACATTAGATATGGGTTCGTATCGTGATGAGAAACGTATTTTATGGATTCAAAGTAGCGTGATGGCACAGGATTATCTCAAAGGGCTTAATTCCTTATTCCTCAAAGAATGGTTTACCCAAATTATTGAAGCTGGAATTCCTACAAAAACCGATAATGTCATCGCTTTTTTAGTGGATGAAGCGGGAAGTTTGAAAACCAAAAACAAGCAGTTTATTCCTTTTATTAGCTCTCAAATTCGTAAGTATAAAGCATACGGAATATGGGGTTATCAGTCCTTTAGTCAATGCCAAGACCTCTATACCCAACAAGGTGCAGAAACTCTAAAAGCCAACACAGGCAGTGTTTTATATCTCGGAGGAACAAACTTGGCTACAGCCACAGAGATTAGTAAATCCCTTGGGAAATATTCGTATAAAGAAAATGATCGTACCCATCATAGGGAAGTATTAACCCCACAGGAAGTCATGCATAAAAATACCAAAGACGGTGGTATTTTTATTAGTAGTGGACAACCTCCAATGCTTTTAAAACGCATTAAGGCGTATTACCAAAATAAGAAAATCAATACGTGGGCAGAAGAGCAAGCACCACCAATTCAAGGTGGCTTCCAGCAAATGCCACCACTACTTCCTGTAGATGAGTTTATTGGTAATACGGATTCAAACACCTCTGACAATGGCTAAAACAAGCACCTTATTTGATCCAGGGAAAATTCTACAGTGGGCAGAAGATGGTTTGACCTTTTTGTCTCTAAAACTGGAGATCAGAGTTCAGCGCTATACCCAAAGTAAAAAAACGAAGGATATAGCGCAAGAGCGTAGTAAACATCGTGAAATAGAGCGGAAAAAACGCAATAAGGAGATTGCGAAAGAGCAGGAATCCGCAATGGATCTTCATAGGGAATTCCAAAGTCGAAAAGCGGCTGAAAAAGAGCAACAATTTCAGGAACGTATGGAAGGACTAGAGCAAGATAACGAGGGGCTTTCCCAAGAAACAGGAATGGAACTTTAAAAATAAATGACGATTAAAACCTTACAATTATGAAATTGATAACAGAAGAATTAAAAAAACGATTTACTGAGATTGGCGATCAATCAGAAGACAAAAACCCTATTATCGTTACCAAATTTTTTGACCCCTGTGGTTCGGCAACATGGTATGCAACAGAATATAACTCCGAAACAAATACGTGTTTTGGATATGTAAGTGGTTTGGTTCCCGATATGCCAATCTGTGATGAATGGGGAGCTTTTTCTATTGATGAATTGGAATCAGCACAGAGACAATTTCCAAAGATTATTTTTGGAAATCAGGAATACATTCCTGAAGTAAGATATGGAATAGAAAGAGATATACATTTTAAGGAAACTCGTTTCAATCAACTTATTGAAAAACAACATCTTATTAAATCTGAAAAGAATACATCCAATAAACTCAAAGAACGGCTTGATTCCCTAGAAGTAGACAGCCAAGACGTGTCTAAAGACCATGGATTTGAAATCGAATTCTAATGAAGACAAAAGAGTTTCCATACAGCAATGTTGAAGCCTATTTGGATGCGATAGGTGTATTACAACATGGTACTGCTTTAGAGATTACAGAGGCACGAAAAACCTTTAGAAAATTGTATCTAAAGCAGTATCGCAAACGTTATGCTAAAAATCACAGTTCGGTTAATATCGTCTTTACCAATGCCGAAAAGCATTTGTTGAAACAGTTGGCAGTAGAAAATGGTAAAAAACTAGCCAGTTTTATCAAAACCATTGCACTTAATACCCTTAATGGAAAACAGCAATTTGGAAATACATCCACTAATTTTTCTGAAGTCAAACGCTTATTCTCGCTTTGTTACGATATGGTTGAAACCCTACAATTTGAAAATGAATACCCTCAGCTCAAAGCCTCGTATGACAAACTGGAACAGTTATTTAGTCAAATAGAACCGCTTTTAGATGATTATTAAAGCCATCAGTCATACCACCCGAAATTCGCCCAAGAAACTCATTAATTATATTTTTGATGGTCGGAAATCGCTTGAAGACCCAAGGGGTAATCGGCTTGTTTTTAAACAGCACCTGCGTTCTCATGACAAAGACAAATGGATTAAGCAATTTAACGAACTAGAAACTCAAAGACAATCCCACTACGCCAATAAATCTGTAGTCTGTCAGCATATCGTAGTGTCGTTTTCAGACAAGTCTACACAATATCTCAACAGGGAAATCATCAAAGATTTAGTACAAAAGTTTATTGATTTATATACCGAAGGGAATCAGCTCTGCGTAGGTGGTGTACACTTCGACAAAGGCAAGAACTGGCACGCCCATTTGGTGGTATCTCAATTAAAACTAGATGGTTTTAGTGGTTGGAAAACCAAATCATGCTTTGCAGAGATTAAAAAAGAAGTCCAGAATTATCAAATCGAAAATTACCCACAACTAGAAGATAGTATTGTGGAACATGGACTTAAAAAAAAGATTAGTCCGCTCCTATTCTGAAAAGGAAACCCAGTTTACAAAACGAATGGCAATGCCATCGGATAAAGATATTTTATTTGAAAAAGTACAGGGATTATTTCAAAAAAGCCAGTCCATATCTGAGTTTGAAAAACTATTGTCAAAAGCTGAAATTAAAACCTATCATATAAACAACAAACTCTGTGGGGTTTATTACAAAAAAAGACGCTACCGACTAAAGCGAAGTCTTGGCATTGACCCCGAACATTTACTATTAAAAGATAAAACCCTAGAGCGTATCAAATCTTTAAGCGAAATAATAGATGAACGAGAACAGGATTTATCCAAAGGTTATGACCTCGAATTTTAACTCCATAATCAAGATTTAAGTAATAATTACGATTAAATTATTTTCTTAAATGCTATACTGGATTTGCATACAGACAGACAAGCCGACTCATTGAGGTCGGCTTGTCTGTTTTTTATCGTTGTGTGAAAAGGGGTTTGGGGAATCCCCAACCAGATGGGAGTTTGATATGGAAATGTAGCGGTAGCGGAAGTTCCTATCAAACTCCCAATCTGGCTTTGGATTGTCCTAAAAGTTTTGCCTTATGAAATTTGGCAATTACGACTTAGGAAAATTCAAACCAAATGTCCTTTCACGCCACACTCAAAAGGAAGTGGTGTAAAGGACATTTGCGCTATCAAAGACATCACTTATCTAATCTCCATCCCGTATCATACAAAGTAAATGTTGCTTCATCTTCAAAAGTTTCTGTAGAACATGCCACACGCTTACCATGTATTTTACCTCGCAGATAATATAGATCGTTAGTTCTGTATTTATAACTAAATCGTACCGTTGCTTTATTGGTATTCTTATCATGAGAAATCCCAAGAATTTCAGTTACAACGCCATCAGCAATTCTATACTTTTTGTTTCCCACAAAGTATTCAGATTTCATTGCCTCAGTTGGTCTAAGAGTTATTTCATAACGTCCACCACCACCAATACCAGAGATAAATCTTTTGTTTATTGTAACGAGTCCATTTTTTTCTGCTGAAGTAGCGTTTCTCATATTAGTATTATACTGCTTATTATAACTATTAAAGGAAAATAGCAGTCGTTTACTACAAGACACTTTAAAATTTTTAGTAAGAATTGTCATGGCTTTTTCAGAACTTAGTTTTGTTTGGCTTTTGCAAGCGTGTGTAGAAATAAGCAAAAAAGTAAAAAAAGAAAGTTTTAGTAATTGTTTCATAATTAGTATGTTTTTAGAATTATACAAGGCAAACATAATAAAAATGTACCAATAATGTGGTAATTTATATGTTGTAACGTAAAATATCTAAAAAGATGAATTTTACCTTTATTAAAAACGGTAGAACTCATGGCAACAAAGACCACAGCAAAAAGCAAAACATTAGACCCAAAAATTATACAAGTAGCCCAAAAGCTAGAAAAAATAAGAATAGACAATGGCTACACCTCCTATGAGAACTTTGCCATAGAACATGGGATTTCAAGGATGCAGTACTGGCGTATGGAAAAGGGAACAAACTTTACCTTTGAAAGCCTGCTTAGAATATTGGAGGCTCACAAGATGAGTTTAAGTACGTTCTTTTCTGATTTTGATGCATAAAAAAACATCTTGTTTCCAAGATGCTTTTTAAGAATATGAAAAGAAAAAAGAACTATATCTCAAGTCCAATTTCTTTAGCTATTTTGTATGCTGTTTGTTCAAAAGCAAACCATACTAAATGATTTTTAACATTATGCTCAATTTCCATTGAAGCTCCAGTAGTATTTTCAAAATCAGTTTTCGACCAGATAATATCTTGATAATAGGTATCAAAGAAGGTAAGGGTATAATTCATTTAAATACGTTTGTTGTTAGAATCTTTTATCTTTTTAAAAATATGTATCTCATTTTTAATACATTTTTTTAAGCATCTAGCTTTAATTTCTTTGGGCAATTCTTCAATAATTTCATAAATATAAATATCACAAAATGCACCAGAGTAATTTTTTCTATAAATAATGAAACAGATATGTTTTTTGTTTTTAAACCAAAGACGTTTTTTAGCGAAAACGTAACCGAAACTACTCCCTAAGACATTATTATTTCTAATACTAAAACCATTATATAGCTGTCTACTTACCCAATAACCATTGAAATTGGTAATTGTATTTGTTTTTAGTTTTTCTGGAATATCTTGATAGCAAACACCAGATATTAAATCATTAACAAATCGATCTTCAAACAATTTTATAGCTTTAGAATAATATTTTGTATTTGGATACCTATCTAAGAAAGAATTATAGCTTGCTACATTATCAGACTGTTTTGTACCTAACCAGTCTAATTCATGAATATTACTTTTTGCGGTCTCTGAAAATCTACCGTTTGGAAAATTTCTAACATACTCACTAAATGAATATTTTGAATTAATTTTCAAAGCTGTATTCCATGCTTCATTATCTATATTTCTTAATGCCGTTTTTTGATAAATTCCCTTAGGAAACCTTTGTATATATCTATGCCAAGTGCCGTTCGCTCTAGTCAAAATCCATAATGACTTGTCAGCTAGTGTTTCAATAGAATCAAGTATTTTTTGTGTATCTTTAAGTTTAGGTAATTTTAGATAAAAGTTATACCACTTATAGTCATCAGTATTATAGGCAATACTTTTAATTAAATGAGTATAATGATCATAACAGCATCCATTGATTTTATATCTGGCAATGTATTTTTCAGCTTCTTCAAATGATATATTTTCTCGAATAAACTTTATTGCAGACTTTTCTCTTGAGGGTTCTAATTCTGTTAGATGCCGTTTAAAATTATTTGAATAAAAATCGTATGCTTCTGGTGTATTTTCTTTTTTTACTTTTTCCCAAGCGACATTGTCATTAACGATGCGGGCTACATAATAGAAACTAGTTAACAATAATATACCGCCTATGATTAGTAATAGTTTTTTCATATTTAAATATGCTCATATCTAACAAAGATATGAGCATAATTTTAATCATGTGTAATAATAGCTTTTTTTAATCCACCTTTATTCTTGGGGTTTTTAGAAACCGAATACCAATCATAAGAAACATTTTTTAATAACGATTTTGTTTTTTCGACATAAATAGTATCTCCAATAGTGTATTTATCACTAGTTCTCAAAACAGCAGTACAATTATCATCAATTACATAAATGCCTTTCAAGGAAGAAAAGTTAATATGAATTAAATAGCATACAAAGACGGAAGCACTAAGTGCTAATAAAATATATTTTTTCATTGTGTGTATAGTTTTTAATACTATACACTAATCCATAATATAAGTCAATATTAGAGAATGCCGAGTAATTTAATTTGAATCTTTAAAAAGCAATCTTCCTAATAGAAAAGTACCACCTGATACACCTACAGATATTACTAAAGAAATCAAAAATTGAAAAAATCCTATTTGAACCAAACTACTAAAATCACCTTGATTATTGTTATAAACACCGACGTAAGTTCCATAAAAGGATGAGATGGTATCTCCGAATATCATGAAAGCAAACATGATTTGTAGAAAAGAGCCACTTACCTTATCTTTTTTGAATCCACTAAATCTAGTAAAGCATAATACATCAAAATATATAAGTTAATTACTAAAATCATAATTATAGAAAGAAGAATACTATTTGTGGTATCAAACGTTGCTTTAAATGTAAAATACGCATCAAATAATGCGAAAATCAAAAGAAAGGGAATTAAGATTTTTTTTAAATTATTTCTTCTAGTCATTTTTGAGGTTTTACCGAATCAATAGGTATATTTATAAATTCTTTTTTTAAATACTTATAAGAAGCGCTACTAGAATCTTTTAAGATTAGAATTATTTTTTCATCTAATTCTTTTAAGGAATCTAATTGATTATTTTGTTCATATTTTTTAAATAAAATATAACCACCAATAAAGATAATTGGAATTAGAAAAGATAATAATGGATTTAATTTTTTGGGTGCATAACATCTTGTCGCGAAATAGTTATTTTTAAGGATTAACTTTTAAAAGCGACACCATTATGATTAGCGAAGAGGAATTTTTAGCCCAAGCCAAGAAGCGTTATCAAGCGATAGCAAAATTATCAAACATAAAGAGTTACTATGATTACGAAAAGACTTTTGATCAAATATGGACGGACTATGGTCGAGAGGTTTTAGAGAGAAGTATAAGCGAACCATCTAAAGACAGGCGTAAAAAAAAACTTATCACGTTACGGAAAGATAGAGATTAACAACACTCATCCCTTTAGTGAAAAAGTCAATGGATTTAAGATAAGTCCCTATATGCAAGACAAAATGATTTATATTGGTCAAAACGATTGTTATGGAGATGGTCATGAAGTTTTATCGAATCTTCTAGGTGTTTCAGTCAATGCGATGCAGCTTTACAGAGTCACAGACTTTTATGGTGGTTTATTAGAGCAAGAAAAAGTATTGGAGGTTGATGCCGTTGAACCTGATATTCTTAAGGTAGATAACCAAGAGTGCATATATGCTATGGTCGATGGGTCGATGCTTTTCACTCGGGAAGAGGCTTGGAAAGAAGTAAAATTAGGCAGAATTTTTAAACAGAGTAGCTGTATGGACATATCAAATAAACGTGGATGGATACGCCATTCGTTGTATGAAGCATATTTAGGCAAAGCTGATAAGTTTACAGATAGAATGGATAGATACTTAGGCTGTTACAGGAGTATTGATAAGCGACTGATTTTTGTTGGTGATGGTGCTAGATGGATATGGAAATGGGTAGATCAACATTACCCTTTTGCCACACAAATATTGGATTGGTATCATGCTTTAGAACATTTACACGATTTTGCTAAGGTTTGTCTCTCTAATCAAGAGTCATATAACAGTTGGGTTGGTCAACAGGAGCAACTACTAAAAAACAGTCAAGTAAATCAAGTCATTGAGAATATCAAAAACTTAGAATTGACAAAGCAAAATCAACGTAAACAACAAAGCCAACTTATCACATATTATACCGAAAATAGGTCGCGTATGGACTATCAGCAATATCAAAATACAGGAGCAGGTATTATAGGATCTGGAGCCATAGAAGCAGCTAACAGGGAGGTTGTTCAAAAAAGAATGAAACTCTCTGGACAACGTTGGTCTAAAATTGGAGCTCAAAATATGCTCACATTAAGAACAACTAAACTGAGTGATAAATGGAACAAAGTAGTTAACCTAATCTGTACTGAGAAAAATAAAGCTGCTTAAAACGACAAAATGTTATGCACCCAATTTTTTCATTACATCACAAAGGTAAATAATAAAAGTTAACTTTTATCACGAATGGCATTAAGTTCTGCCAAACGATGTTTCATTTTTACATTCTGTAATTGCTCCACACGGTCTTTCTCTATTACCGTATCAAGCATAATGTTAATCACGTTTTTATTGTATTCCGATAAGTCATTTATCATCTCTACTTTCTGAGCCACCGAACGATCTTTAATATCAGAGGATTGAAATAACTCGATGACACCAACACCAAGTGCATCTGCAATTCTGACTATTGAAGATAAGTTCGGATTCGTACCACCACGCTCTAAACGTGAATAGGTAGGTACAAGCATCTCTGCACCATCTACTACATCTTGTTGGGTGAGTCCTTTTTCTTTACGAATCCGTTTGATGTTTTGGAGTAAAAACAAGTGTGTAGCCTCCATATTTAGGCTATTTTATATAATTAAGTGTCGATTTTCGACTCAAATGTAGGTCAAATTATTTATAACAGCAAAAAACACAAGTTTTATTTTTATATATAAACTTATAAGTTTATATTTGCTTTAATTAATTGTGTAATACGTTTCTAAAATAATTGACTATACATTATGAATCAACTCGACACTTCAAATCCTAATCATTTTAAATTCTCAACCGAAGTCTTAGACTTCCATATTTTGGGTGGTTTATCCGTTTTCGGATTAGACCGCATGCGGATAACCCTCAAAGTAAATACCATTGAAGATGAATTTCATGCCTTACGTCATAACATTGATTTGTACAATTCTAATGCAGTGGAAAAACTGGTTCGCAAGTTAGCGGAATATTTAGAAGTGGGAACTTCTATTATCCGCAGAAGTTTACAAGAACTCATTAACCATCTTGAAAAATATCGAATTGAGTTATTAGACAAAGAGGAAGACGAAGAAGCGGAAGCTTATTTGTTATCTAAAAAAGAAAGACGCTCAGCAATGGATTTTCTCAAGTCTGAAAATTTGCTAGAGAAAACCAATAAGCATATTGGTACTAGTGGTGTGATTGGCGAAGTCGGAAACCGACTGTTGATGTATCTTATCTTTACTTCAAGAAAGATGGACAATCCACTACACTGTATTTCTTTTGGTTCTAGTGGAAGTGGAAAAACACACCTACAATCTAAAGTAGCCGAACTCATTCCCGAAGAAGAGAGGCTCAGCCTCACGTCTTTATCAAGTAATTCATTTTACTATTTCAAACGAAATGAATTAAAAAACAAATTGATATTAATTGAGGACTTAGATGGTGCAGATGATGTTTTATATCCACTACTAGAGTTACAGACCAAAAAGAAGATTACAAAATCAGTCGTGCAAAAGGGAATTGGTGGACAAGGAAAGACCAAAAACTTAACGGTAGAAGGTCCTGTATCTGTAGCAGGATGTACCACCCAAGAAAAACTGTATGAGGATAATTCCAATCGTTCCTTTTTGCTTTACATAGACGAAAGCGAAGCACAAGACGAACGTATCATGCAATATCAGAGGTTACTATCCGCAGGGAAGATTAATATAGATGATGAATTGAAAGCACAAACTCTGTTAAGAAATGCCCAACGCCTTTTATCATCTGTTGCAATTCGAAATCCTTATGCAGAATATTTATCGCTGCCTAAATCGGTATTTAAGCCAAGACGTACCAATGCACATTATTTGCAGTTCATAGAAGCCATTACTTTCTACTACCAGCATGGGCGTGAGAAAAAATATGATATCTATACTGGCGAAGAATATATTGAAACGAGTATAGAAGATATCAAACAGGCTAACGCCTTAATCAAAACAATTTTGTTACGTAAGTCTGATCCTTTAAATGGTGCAACACGAAATTACCTCGAACGTCTCAAGACGTATTTGGTAGAAAAAAAGGATACTGTATTTACCAATCAAAATATCCGAAAGGAAATGCGAATAGCGGAAACCACATTACGCAGATATCATCACTTGTTAGTACAAGAAGGCTATATCAAAAAACGAAATGATATTAAAGGGTATTCTTTTTCTTATGAAATTGTGGATGCAAATGAGTACAAGAATTTAGAAAAGCAGATTAATGAAGCATTGGATAATTGTATAAAACGCATTGAAGATTTAGATAATATGGGTGATAGAAAGGCGAGCTAAATACATGAGGTGTCGAGCTTCTCGACCGCCACTCGCCACAGGTTCGCCACTGGCAAAATGGCGAACCTAAGTGTTTGATAATTAAAGAGTAAGAGCCAATTCGCCACAAAAATTGAAACATAAGGAAGCTAAAAAATAAAAATGAAGAAATTACAGCTAAAAAGCAACACGTTTATTACTCTGATTGATAGTTATAAAAACTGGTTAGACGTGCTTGGTTATGCTCCTTCTACGGTTTACAATTTGCCAAATCATCTTCGTGAGTTTTTTCATTACCTAGAGTGCCACGGGCACAGCGATATTACAAAAATCACTACCCAAATCGTAAAAGAGTATTACCAATATTTATCCCATAGAGGCAACCAAAGACGTGGTGGTTCACTTTCCAAATCTTTTTTAAACAAACACCAACAAGCCTTAAAGAAATTTTTAATCTATCTCAAAGAGCATAATTCAAACGTAAAATTTGGTGTGCATCTCAAAGGCGAAAAAATCAACTATCACGATAACAAAGTTATTTTAAATCAAGATGAAATCAAAGCATTATTTGAGGCTTGTAATGTATCACACATGAACGAGCATTTTCAGCTTCGGGACAAGATGATATTAGTACTGCTCTATAGTTGTGGATTAAGACGTAACGAAGCGGTTCATGTGAATTGTGAAGATATCTTATTTGAAAAGCAACGTATCTACGTTAGAAAAGGCAAGAATTACAAAGAACGGTTTGTACCAATTAATAAATACAACTTGGATATGATTGATGAGTATTTATATGATGCACGTCCAGCTTTTATAAAAAACTACCAAACGGATGCCTTACTGCTTTCACAGATGGGTAGACGTATTAATGATATTAGTATTGCCAATCGTTTAAAAGCTATTATTGAGGCCACTGAAAATGAAGATATCCAAAACAAGAATATCACCTTGCATACATTGCGTCATAGCATTGCCACGCACCTTATGCAAAACAAAGTACCTATGAAATCTATTAGTACTTTTTTAGGTCATGCGTCTTTAGAAAGCACACAACTGTATACGCATTTAGCCAAAGAGGTGGATGCTCAACAACCAATTATTACATGATGACATTTAAAGATTATTTACATAAAGAAGATTACGCCAAAACGACAATAGAATCTTACTCTCGCAATCTATTAAAGTTTACCGATTGGTGTAGTTATCAAAATTATGATGCTCAAACCATAGACTATAAATCTTGTATTGAATATGTAGGACATATTCAGAAACAAAGAAAAGGGAAATCCGTTTCTAAAAGCACTGTCAGAAGTGAAATAGGCGCATTAAAAATTTACTTCAATTACCTGGTTGAAACAGAAATACGTTTTGAAAACCCTATTCAAAATATCCACGTAAGAGGTGAGCGAAGAACGGTCAATCACAACCTTTTAGACTTCGATGAACTGGAAGATTTATACTACTCATATCAAACTGAAAATATTGTATTTCCGAATTGTCCGTCGGTTGCAATTCGCAATAAGGTCATTACTGGACTCATGGTATATCAAGGTTTGAATGCTACGGCACTCAAATCCTTGACATACGAACACGTCAATATTACCAAAGGGACTATTTACGTGCCATCTACTCGGAAAACCAACAGTAGAACACTGGAACTAAAATCGTGGCAAATGTTGCCCCTGCTTCGTTATCTCGAACGAGACAGGGAAGTGTTGCAAGAAAAAATAGATTGCCACACACAGGGCTTATTTCCGCTAAAGGGCGATCGTTTTTTCCTTAACGACCGTTTGTTTTTTGAATTGAAAAAACTCAACCACAAAGTCAAAAATGCAAAGCAACTTCGAGCTTCGGTCATCACCCATTGGTTAAGCCAGTACAATATTCGAGAAGTACAATATATGGCTGGGCATCGCTATATTTCTTCCACAGAACGCTATCAGCAAGATGACCTAGAGAACTTACATGAATTGATTGAGAATTTGCATCCGATTTCTTGAGAACAGGGGAAAACACCTATTTGTACGTGTTATTTTTGTTGTATTTTTAAATAAAATTACCTAAGTACATGACAAAAATTTAGTCAAGTTCATATTGTTTTGATTTACAGGGTTTAATAGCACAGAAGCAATATAATCTAATCCATATTTGAATATGCTTTTAGCCATTCTTCCATGCTTTTTTATTTTGATAGGCTTAATCTGATGTAAATATATACCAACTTTGTAACACCATACGAAAGCCATCATTACAAGCAGTACTAATTTTTCAATACGCTTAATATCTTGCAGGTGTGTGTTTTCAATATCAAAGCCACTGGCTTTCATTGCTTTAAAACACATCTCTATCTGCCATCGTTCTTTGTATTGTTCAAAGGCCTTATCAGGAGCGTTGAACGATACAATGATTAAGAAATCAGGCTTTCCATTTTTTGGGTACAACTTGCATCCGGAAAGGAAACAAAGCTGACCATTAACACGTACAATTTTAGGATAATACACAAACTCATTGATCTTATGTGGATTAAACAAGTGAAATACTTTGATGGTTTTGTTCTTATCAGGAAGCTCTACCTTAAAGTTGTTTCGAATGCGGATATAATATTTGATTCCATTTGTATTCAAGAAATCCAACCAATGATTACCTACAAACTCTCTATCGGCTACAATGGATTCAATAACATCTTTGCCAAAAAGTCTTATGAAACGATTCACAAGATCAATACGCTCCTGACTGTTAGAGTTCCCTGGCTTATCTAACATAGTAAATAACAATGGGAAGGCAACACCTTTATAGACAACTCCCAACATAAAAATGTTGATGTTGGTCTGACCAAACTTCCAATTGGTCCTATCAATACTCAAGATCAATCCCTCTTGCTTAGGAAGGAGACTAAATATAAGACGAGCGATCAAATCTCCATCCAACGAATAATCAGCAATAAATCTTTGAATACGTCTGAGTGATGACTTCGAATCTACTGAGGTCTCAAAAGCGTTGGCTACCTTTTCAAAGGTAACTGTCTGTACCTTACAGAGGGCGATAATGAAATGTGATATGAGTTTGATTCTTGCCAAATTGATCTTACCTTGGAAATGAGAACTTAAAACTGAATTTAATTCACTACTTTTAGTGGAAGCATTGGTTTTTTTCATTAGAAAAATGAGTGATGTTATTCTTCTAATATACTGAAAATCAATGCTTTATTTTAATTATTTAACATTTAATTTACTGATAATCAATTAATTATATTTTTTGTCATGTACTAAATAAAATTACTTACATTGCTAATATTCAATACTAATTGAGTAACAAGAATATTAAAAATAATTATTTATGAATAAAAATTCAGATAACTCACTTGTAAGTGCATACTTAAAAGGAGGTTCTTTTTGGCCCCAAATAAGAGGTGGAATTAATATTTATCTTCTTGAAGCTATTTTTATTATGAATAATAACTTTAAATTCTCCGATTTTTTAGAACTTAAGATAAATAAAAATAAAGAAGCTTTAATTATATCTTCTATGAATAGGCTACATAAAAAATATGGAATAGTCTTAACGGATAAGATTTATATATCAGAAGAGTGGAAGTCTGCTCAAGCGGGTGTTTTTTTAACTTGTTTATGTTACATTAAAAATGATTTACCTACTTATAATAGAAGTATTAAGGAGCTTCTTACTTTAGATAATGCGAACTATCTTCAAAATTATTTTGATATTGAGTATAATTATATAACTTTTAGTAGAGCAATAAAATCATCAGTAGATGTACTTGAAGCTGCAAGAGATTTATCTAAGATTTTTTCTTTTCATTTATCAAGAAAAGAACTACCTCTTCCTGATTTTTTTTATGAAACAGCTAAAAAATATAATATGGAAATTCAAGAAAAACCAAATTATAGAATTGCTAATGAATGCTTGGTAATTGCTTCGAGTTTAATTGAATTACAATTAAATAAGTTACATAATTCTGCTATACTTCCTTTAACATGGGGTTTTAAACTCCCATAATAAATTTATTATGAAAAACTATTATCATCCACTTAACACCAATGATTCTTCTAGACAACCAGTTATAATTTGGAACTCAAAAAAACTTCCAGTTCCAATTAATTTGTTTGATACAGCTGATAGTGTAAATAAAAAAAAACCTATTAAAAAAGTAGATTTTTGGATTACAATTAATCCAAGTATCTCAAATAAAACAATAGAAAGAATTTTAAAAAACAATTTAGTTAAAGTGATTCGAATTAGTTCGTCAAAATATAAATCAGATCTAGCAATCGTAGATGAAATTAAACGAATTAGGAAAATAATTGGTATTAAAAAAATTGAAATAGCATTAGATTTATCAGGTCCAAAAGTCAGAATAAGTGCTATAAACAAATTATCACAGGAAAATAAACTTAATATTTACAATGGTGATAAGGTTGTTTTTGTTCCAGAAAACAACCTAAATGAAGATTTCTTAAAAAGACATCAAAATTATAAAGTAGTTCCTTATAAGGGGGAGATTTATAAATCAGTAAAATCAGATTTTCTTTTAGTTTCTGATGGTTGGAATCAATTTAAAATTATTAAAGAATTAGACTCAATATATTATTGTGAGGCACTACATGAATTTATATTATATAATCAAAGAGGTATTGATATCGTTGGGATGTATGATAGGGAACTACCAATGCAAATAATATCTCAAGATACTTTGTCAACATTATTATTGGCTAATGTACTTAATTATCTTGATTGGATTTGTATATCGTTCGCTAACTCTAGTAAAATTATAAATGAAGTAAAAAATTATATTAAAACTTTAGGAAATTTTGATATCAAGCTAATGGCTAAAATAGAAACTAAAACTTCTTTAGAAAATATAAATCAAATATGTGATGTTAGTGACGGTATAATGATAGCTAGGGGTGACTTAGCTGTTCAATTAGCCGTTTATGGAATAGATATGATTAAAGCAGAAGATATTGTTCGAAAAGTATGTTCGACAAAAGACACAGATTGTGTTATTGCTACTCGAGTTGCTGATTCTTTAGATGGAACTCAAAAGAAACTCTCTGAAAATGAATTGTATTTGTTAAAACACGAAATTTTCTCAAATCATCCTCTTACTTTGATGTTGGCTAATGAAACTTCTGAAGATGAAAGTGCTGAAGCTAATTTTAAAATAGTTGTACAAGTAATAAATGGTATTCTGGTAAAAAAATAATCGCTTAAAACTACATATATTTCTACACTCTCTTTTCAAAATTATTATATCTTTGATTTTAATTCTGTATTAGAATAAAGGTATGCCTGAACAACAGAACATAGAATGGAAACAATCTTGGAGAGACGAATACCTACAATGGATTTGTGGGTTTGCCAACGCTAATGGCGGTGTACTTTATATTGGAAAAGATGACAGTGGAAAGATTACAGGAGTTGATAAGTATAAAAAACTTATGGACGAGCTTCCTAACAAAATCAAAGACACTACAGGTGTTGTTTGTGATGTCAATCTACAAGAAGAAAATAATAAACACTTTATTGAAATTGTGGTTAATTCGATGTCTTCTGCTATTTCATATAAAGGGAAATTCTATATGCGTAGTGGTAGCACGAATCAGCTATTAACAGGAACTTCATTAAATGATTTTATATCAAAGAGTGATGGGAAAGATTGGGAAGAAGTTACAGTTCCTAATATATCAATAGAAGACATAGACCAAGATGCGATTGACCATTTTATACAACGAGCGAAAAGTAGTGGACGATTACCATTTATTGAAGAATCAAAAGACACTGAAGCTATTTTAAAAAATCTTGATTTAATAGATGTGAATGATAAATACACGAGAGCATGTATTCTATTGTTTGGGAAAAAACCTAGAAAGGTTGCTTTTAGTGGATTTGTTAAGATAGGTAAATTTGGTAAATCTGCAACAGATTTGATATTTCAAGAAGAAGTAGAAAGTAATGCGTTTCAGTTGACAAATAAGGTTCTTGAAGTACTTGATTTGAAGTATTTTATAAAGCCTATTAGTTACGATGGGATGAATAGAAATGAAACTCCACCGTATCCTTATGATGCTATTCGTGAAGTCTTATATAATGCAATTATTCATAGAGAGTATGAAAACACTCCTGTATTTATTAGTGTGTATCACGACCGAATTAATATTTGGAATCAAGGAGAGTTAACAAAAAAATTATCAATAGAAGATTTAAAAGAAACTCATACATCTCATCCAAGAAACAAATTGATGGCGAATGTATTTTATAAAGCTGGATATATAGAGGCTTGGGGAAGGGGTACCCTAAAGATATATCAAGAATGCGAAAAACACGGATTAGTAGAGCCTAAAATTGAGAATCATTCTAGCGGTTTTTCAATTACTATATTCAACGATATATATAATGAAGAATACATATCCAAATTAGATATTAATGAAAGGCAAAAAGAGGCTATTAAATATATAAAAGAAAATAAAGACATAACTAGTGGTCAATATCAAGATAAATTAAATGTATCTAAAGCAACTGCTAGAAGGGATATTGAAGAATTACTAGAACTTTCTATTATAAAACCAGAAGGTGTTGGTAGAGCTACAAAATATATTATTGATGTGGAAGGCTATAATACAAGACGATAAATGAATCGAAAATGAACCGTAAAAAACCTTGATTTACAGGGTTTTTGAAAAAAATGAACCGTAAAATGAACCGTAAATCTATTTAACAATGACAGAAAACCTTAATGAAAGTACATTGACTAAAGGATTTAAAGAAGAAGCTCTTAAAATGGCAGTAACGTGTGTTCGAAATACGGTAATTGAAAGTTATCACGAGGGGAAAATCCCGCAGTCTAAAACTGGAGATTATTCAGATGTAAAGGTGGTAACTCCTTACGGTGAAATAGCATGGAATGAAGTTGCTAAAATCAACGACATGGAAATGAAGACATTTAATAAAGAAGTTACGAATAGGTTATATACTTATTTAGAAATTTTATTAGGGCAAAAATATAAGGATGAAAAAGAAGTTTTTTTGAATATTGTAATCGTGAGTTTCCACATAATTGGGATGAGCCAAAATTGGATAAGAGAATGATTAAGAACAAAAAATTAAGAATAGAGTAACACTTGGGATGTTTAAAACTACATATTGAAACTGAGCCAATTCTAAGGTTGGCATACTCAAAAAAAGAGCAAAAGTCCTCAAAAAAGATGGGTAGCTACTATCCCTTTGGACTCAAACACAAAGGGTACAATAATGTTATAACTTCCACAAATCCAGCACAGAATTATAAATACAATCAGGGAACAAAAGGTAAAAATTTCCAAGGAAAAGAAGGGAAGTATTTTAAAGTAGAACGACAAGAAGAATTAGGTCTTAATGTTGATATGACCAAATTCAGAATGTATGATTATGCATTAGGTAGATTCACTAGTATCGACCCGTTAGCTGATGCCAATCCTCAAGAGAGTTGGACTCCTTATCAATACGCTTATAATAACCCTATTAGGTACAATGACCCTTATGGTGATTGTCCTTGGTGTGTTGGAGCTTTAGTAGGAGCTTTAGTCGATGTTGCTATTCAAGCTGTTGAGATTTCGCTTGATGATACTAAATCGGCAAAAGATTTTAGTTGGACATCTGTTGGAATATCTGCTGCTGCAGGAGCTACGGGTGTTGGATTGGCTAGCAAACTGAAAAAAGCAGGAACTATTACTAAATTGGCAATTGAAGCTACTACAGATGCTGCTGCTAGCGCAGGAACACAATTAGCGAAAGATGGGGAGGTTGATGTAGTAGATGTGGCAATTGATGTTGTTGGTGGACAAACTGCTGGAAAAATAGCAGGAGATTTTGCTGAAAGTAAATTCTTAAAATCAGGTAAAGGCAAAAAACTACAAGAGGGAGTAAACCAGCAAAAAAATGCTAAAAGAGGTAAATCAAATACTATTTCAAAATCAAAGGCAGATGTAAAAGGTGCTGAAAATAAATTAACTCGTGCAACAGCAGCTAGAGGTGTTGGTGCTTCTACAGCAGCTTCGGGTGCAGCTTCTACAGCAGTTAGTGAAACAAATAAAAAACTCGATGAGGAAAATAAAAAATGAATTGATTAATTGGATAAAGGATAAAAAGAATTTTCCTTATGTAATATTTTTAGTTATAGGGGTAGCGATGGCTTCTTATAAATATAGTTTTGTATCTGCTGTAATAGGTTTTTTCATAATTATTATATTTGGCTTAATCGTTGGTTTTGTAATTAATAGGTTGATAAAATGAAATCAAAAACCACTCTTCGGAGTGGTTTTTTTATGCTTTTTTAAGAAGCAATAAGATTGCCCCGTATTCTATGATAAAAACAAGTAAAAGTTGAGATATTATTTTTACTAATTTATGCAGCAAATTTAAAAGTATCTACATAGGGTGTTTGTCGTTTGACAACGGCAAACACTCTTGCTATTAATTTGTTTCTAATAATGTTAACGGTACTCATTTTACTTTTGCCTTGTTTTATTCTTTTATGATAGTATAATTTCATTTCTGGGTTATGTTGTATAGCAGAAATAGCGCACATATTAATAATTGCTTTCAATTTTTTATTAGCCAAATGAGAGACTTTTGTACGTCCTTTAATACTAGTTCCAGATTGGTAAGGAAAAGGAGCAACACCACAATAAGAGGCAAACTTTCTCCAGTTTTCAAATTTTGAAAAATTGTCAGTAAACACAATCATCATTATAGCAGTTTGCATTCCTATACCTTTAACACTAGTAACAAGTTTATAGGTTTCTTTTAACATTATATTTTGGTCAATAATAGCTTGCATTTGAGTATTAATCTTGTGTATTTGTTTGGTTAGTTCTGCAATCATTTTTTGTTGAACGTCAAAGATTATTTTATACTCTTTTGCTTTATAAATTCTTTTTTGTTCTTTCAAAGTAACTTTAAAACCAGCTCTTTGTTTGTTAAGTTTTGTCCTTAAAGATAAGAGACTTTTTAGTTGTAATATACTTCTTTTAGGTAGCTTACTGGGTTTAAGTTCTTCTTTTAATCGATACCCATATAGAGCAATGCGTTTGGCATCAATTTGGTCATCCTTTCCACGAGCAATACCAATAGATCTTTTAATTTCTAAACCAGAAGCTATGAAAAAAGATAATTTTTGTTCAGTTAAAGACACAGATAATAAATGAGAGTACATTCCTGTATGTTCAAATACAAACATGGTTTCTTCTTTAGAGAAAGACGAATTTTTAAAACTCCACTTTAGCATTAATTTAAATCCAGATTTACTGTTCTCAAACTGTTGAACAATTTGTTTAGAATAGATACAAACATCAATTAATAATTTACTGACATCGATTCCGATAATTTCATTTGTTTTCATAATTTTGTAATTAGATATTAATAATAGTTACTTAAACTAAGACCTTTAATAAGGGCAGAAACTGAAATTCTATATGGTTCTAAGTAACTTTTAAAAAGAACGGAGACTAATACGGGGGATGGCTCTAAAAAGCTAGCTGGCCGCTAAAGTTCACTCCGTTCTTTTGTGTTTTTGGTTATCAACAAAATAAGAGTTATTAACAAAGAAAAAAAGAAGCAAAAAAAGAAATTTCATCATAACTATTATGTTTTTATTTTAAGTAATTATTTCTATTTGCTAATCTAAAGGCTCGTCCTAGAATGTTACGCAACCGCTACCGCTAGCTTGTAGCTAGTGGCGTTTGTGAGTAAAACAGCGAAAAAAAGCTACTTTAGAGATTAGGGTCATTTTTTTATGCAAATTATTTTTGAATATCTTTTTAATTTTTTACTACTTTAGGATGTAAAATTAAAAACTTATTAACAACTCCCTTTTTCTTCTCTACCCTTTGTTACGCCTACCTTTTCGCCGTTTTTTCTTCCTTTTTATTTTTCGCCCTATTCCGTCCTCATTTCAGGGGTTTTTGTGGGGGATTTTTTGTGTTTTTCGTTTGGGTTTTTAGGTTTTTTTGTTGGTGGTTTTTCTTTGACTTTTTTTCGTTTCGTTTTTGGTCTTTTTAAAGCGTTTTTTACGTTAAATTTCATTTTTTTAATGCCCATAGGCAAAAGGACTTTTTTTGACTGGAATAGTCATTTATTTACCAATTTTTAAGCCGATTATTCGGCTTCATCACGCCAAAGTCGAACTCTTTTTTTTGGCTTTTTGTGGTGAGCCACCACAGGCATTTTTTTTGGGTTTTTTTCTTTTCTTTTTTTGCTCTGTTTTGCAGGACAATTTTTGGACTTTTTTAGTGAGCCGACACAGGGAGTTTTTGACAATTATTTGTTTAAATTTTTAAACCTCATTTTTTTTACTCTGCTTTTGTGATTTGACTGCTCTTTTAATTTTGGGCGTTTATTTGCTCTACTTCTTCTAAATATTGACTGTCTTTAGGCTTTTACTTACTAGCAATTACACCATTTTATTGATGCTGATTGCTTGTGGTTCTGCGACTCGTTTTGTAAATTTATTTTTGCCGATTTATTGGCTAAATTGACTTTTATACTCCGAAAATAGGAGTATTTTTTTTTTGCTTTTTTTTACCGCTTTGCGGTGGGGCTTTTTTCTTTTTTTTGCTCTGCTTCGCAGTGCAATTTTTTGAACTTTTTTTAGGGTTTTTAACCCAATTTATTTTCGTTTTTAAACGAACTATTTTTGATATTTCGGAAAACTCAATACAAGTTTTAGGCAGTTCTTATTTGTTCACTTTTTTGTCAATTTAGTATTTGATTTTTAAAAGCAATTTTAAGCCTGTTTTTTGCTCTTTTTTAGCCGTTTTTCGGCTCTCAGATTTAGGGCTTTGTTTCTGTTCTTTTTTGTGTGCTTTTTCCTCTCTTTTTTGCTTTGGTTTTGGGCTGTTTTTGGTTTCGTTTTTCTATGTTTTTCGCCCCCACAAAAACCCCTGAAATGAGGACGGAATAGGGCGAAAAATAAAAAGGAAGAAAAAACGGCGAAAAGGTAGGCGTAACAAAGGGTAGAGAAGAAAAAGGGAGTTGTTAATAAGTTTTTAATTTTACATCCTAAAGTAGTAAAAAATTAAAAAGATATTCAAAAATAATTTGCATAAAAAAATGACCCTAATCTCTAAAGTAGCTTTTTTTCGCTGTTTTACTCACAAACGCCACTAGCTACAAGCTAGCGGTAGCGGTTGCGTAACATTCTAGGACGAGCCTTTAGATTAGCAAATAGAAATAATTACTTAAAATAAAAACATAATAGTTATGATGAAATTTCTTTTTTTGCTTCTTTTTTTCTTTGTTAATAACTCTTATTTTGTTGATAACCAAAAACACAAAAGAACGGAGTGAACTTTAGCGGCCAGCTAGCTTTTTAGAGCCATCCCCCGTATTAGTCTCCGTTCTTTTTAAAAGTTACTTAGAACCATATAGAATTTCAGTTTCTGCCCTTATTAAAGGTCTTAGTTTAAGTAACTATTATTAATATCTAATTACAAAATTATGAAAACAAATGAAATTATCGGAATCGATGTCAGTAAATTATTAATTGATGTTTGTATCTATTCTAAACAAATTGTTCAACAGTTTGAGAACAGTAAATCTGGATTTAAATTAATGCTAAAGTGGAGTTTTAAAAATTCGTCTTTCTCTAAAGAAGAAACCATGTTTGTATTTGAACATACAGGAATGTACTCTCATTTATTATCTGTGTCTTTAACTGAACAAAAATTATCTTTTTTCATAGCTTCTGGTTTAGAAATTAAAAGATCTATTGGTATTGCTCGTGGAAAGGATGACCAAATTGATGCCAAACGCATTGCTCTATATGGGTATCGATTAAAAGAAGAACTTAAACCCAGTAAGCTACCTAAAAGAAGTATATTACAACTAAAAAGTCTCTTATCTTTAAGGACAAAACTTAACAAACAAAGAGCTGGTTTTAAAGTTACTTTGAAAGAACAAAAAAGAATTTATAAAGCAAAAGAGTATAAAATAATCTTTGACGTTCAACAAAAAATGATTGCAGAACTAACCAAACAAATACACAAGATTAATACTCAAATGCAAGCTATTATTGACCAAAATATAATGTTAAAAGAAACCTATAAACTTGTTACTAGTGTTAAAGGTATAGGAATGCAAACTGCTATAATGATGATTGTGTTTACTGACAATTTTTCAAAATTTGAAAACTGGAGAAAGTTTGCCTCTTATTGTGGTGTTGCTCCTTTTCCTTACCAATCTGGAACTAGTATTAAAGGACGTACAAAAGTCTCTCATTTGGCTAATAAAAAATTGAAAGCAATTATTAATATGTGCGCTATTTCTGCTATACAACATAACCCAGAAATGAAATTATACTATCATAAAAGAATAAAACAAGGCAAAAGTAAAATGAGTACCGTTAACATTATTAGAAACAAATTAATAGCAAGAGTGTTTGCCGTTGTCAAACGACAAACACCCTATGTAGATACTTTTAAATTTGCTGCATAAATTAGTAAAAATAATATCTCAACTTTTACTTGTTTTTATCATAGAATACGGGGCAATCTTATTGCTTCTTAAAAAAGCATAAAAAAACCACTCCGAAGAGTGGTTTTTGATTTCATTTTATCAACCTATTAATTACAAAACCAACGATTAAGCCAAATATAATAATTATGAAAAAACCTATTACAGCAGATACAAAACTATATTTATAAGAAGCCATCGCTACCCCTATAACTAAAAATATTACATAAGGAAAATTCTTTTTATCCTTTATCCAATTAATCAATTCATTTTTTATTTTCCTCATCGAGTTTTTTATTTGTTTCACTAACTGCTGTAGAAGCTGCACCCGAAGCTGCTGTAGAAGCACCAACACCTCTAGCTGCTGTTGCACGAGTTAATTTATTTTCAGCACCTTTTACATCTGCCTTTGATTTTGAAATAGTATTTGATTTACCTCTTTTAGCATTTTTTTGCTGGTTTACTCCCTCTTGTAGTTTTTTGCCTTTACCTGATTTTAAGAATTTACTTTCAGCAAAATCTCCTGCTATTTTTCCAGCAGTTTGTCCACCAACAACATCAATTGCCACATCTACTACATCAACCTCCCCATCTTTCGCTAATTGTGTTCCTGCGCTAGCAGCAGCATCTGTAGTAGCTTCAATTGCCAATTTAGTAATAGTTCCTGCTTTTTTCAGTTTGCTAGCCAATCCAACACCCGTAGCTCCTGCAGCAGCAGATATTCCAACAGATGTCCAACTAAAATCTTTTGCCGATTTAGTATCATCAAGCGAAATCTCAACAGCTTGAATAGCAACATCGACTAAAGCTCCTACTAAAGCTCCAACACACCAAGGACAATCACCATAAGGGTCATTGTACCTAATAGGGTTATTATAAGCGTATTGATAAGGAGTCCAACTCTCTTGAGGATTGGCATCAGCTAACGGGTCGATACTAGTGAATCTACCTAATGCATAATCATACATTCTGAATTTGGTCATATCAACATTAAGACCTAATTCTTCTTGTCGTTCTACTTTAAAATACTTCCCTTCTTTTCCTTGGAAATTTTTACCTTTTGTTCCCTGATTGTATTTATAATTCTGTGCTGGATTTGTGGAAGTTATAACATTATTGTACCCTTTGTGTTTGAGTCCAAAGAGGAAATAACTACGTGCTTTTAAAACACTTTTTTTTGAGGTTAGTACTTTTTTAGAACTAATTAATTTTGGTTCAGTACTTTGATGATATGTTAATTTTAAACAGCCCAAATTTTTTAAAACCTTTTTGTAAAAAGAATTGTTTCAAAACTACAAAAAAAATATCGTAAGAGAAAAAAAGGAAACGACCAAAAAAACCGCTTTAAAAAGACCAAAAACAAACTAAAAAAACATCTGAAAAAAGCCCCACCGCAAAGCGGTAAAAAAACCCAATCGCCTTTGGCGGAAAAGCCACAAAAAAACACGCCGTTAGGCGTGTTAAAAGCAATATATAAGCAAAGTGAAGCTAATGATTAAATTCTTCGTTTAAACGGTAGGTTTTCATTCCCCAGTGGTCTGTTCCTATGCAAATCACAGCTTTGTATTGTATCAGCCGATGCAGTACCTTATTGATTAGTTTTTTGCTATGTACGGTATCATAAGCAACCTGCTCGGAAGTAAAATAATCTTGGTCGTAAAAATCCAGTAACTCGCCGTAAAGTTCCCAAATGATTTGACGGTTCTTAAAATCGTTAAAAGTATCTTGGCACAGTGTTTTCATTTTACATCGGTTTTTACTATTTGATAGCGATAATGAACTCCTATTTTACGGCAACGTTTTATTTTGTGTTCGCCTTTAAATTGGTTTAAAAACTGGTTTACAGTACTGCGGTCTATGATTGTTTTGGCAAAAAGTTCTTTCGTTTCAAAAGGTTCAGTAGGAAAATATTTGAGTATTAATATCCATACCTGCTCCTTTTGGTTTATGCGTTTCTTTTTGGGTCTAGCATCCTGTAATTTAAAGAGTTTAAAAGCGGTTAAAAAATCTTCATCATCGGTTTGTAAAACATCGTTTATCAGTTCAGCTCGGTTGGTACTTCGTATCAAAGCAAAGGTTTTAACCCAATCTAAAAACAACAAAGCGTGTTTTTTGTGATAGGTGCTAAAAATTGCGTTTACGTAGTCCGTATTGTGAAACACTACTTTGGTGTTTTCCAGTTCCTCAAACAAAAGCGGAACGGTCTGTAAAAAATCATTTTCTACTACTTTACGCAATTTAAAAACGGCTTTTTCTGTGATTTTTGTAAAATCAAAATTAGCTTCACGTATGCGTGTGTGCGTGTGAGGATTTTGGTTTTGCTGTCCTCCTACTGTTAATCCCTTGTAATTACTAGGTTTTTCAGTAGGAAATGGGCTTTTGGCTAACTGACCGACCGAAAGTGAAAAAGGGAGGGCATTTTGCGGAGTTTCTAGCTTTACATTTTTCATAAAAAAAGGGTTTTAAAAGATTAAAATTAGGCACTAAATAAGGCAAAAAAGCAAAGCGAAAAAGAAAGAGATATGCACAGAAAAAAAAAGACGACAAGCCCTATTCCGTCCTCATTTCAGGGGTTTTTGTGGGGGCGAAAAACATAGAAAAACGAAACCAAAAACAGCCCAAAACCAAAGCAAAAAAGAGAGGAAAAAGCACACAAAAAAGAACAGAAACAAAGCCCTAAATCTGAGAGCCGAAAAACGGCTAAAAAAGAGCAAAAAACAGGCTTAAAATTGCTTTTAAAAATCAAATACTAAATTGACAAAAAAGTGAACAAATAAGAACTGCCTAAAACTTGTATTGAGTTTTCCGAAATATCAAAAATAGTTCGTTTAAAAACGAAAATAAATTGGGTTAAAAACCCTAAAAAAAGTTCAAAAAATTGCACTGCGAAGCAGAGCAAAAAAAAGAAAAAAGCCCCACCGCAAAGCGGTAAAAAAAAGCAAAAAAAAAATACTCCTATTTTCGGAGTATAAAAGTCAATTTAGCCAATAAATCGGCAAAAATAAATTTACAAAACGAGTCGCAGAACCACAAGCAATCAGCATCAATAAAATGGTGTAATTGCTAGTAAGTAAAAGCCTAAAGACAGTCAATATTTAGAAGAAGTAGAGCAAATAAACGCCCAAAATTAAAAGAGCAGTCAAATCACAAAAGCAGAGTAAAAAAAATGAGGTTTAAAAATTTAAACAAATAATTGTCAAAAACTCCCTGTGTCGGCTCACTAAAAAAGTCCAAAAATTGTCCTGCAAAACAGAGCAAAAAAAGAAAAGAAAAAAACCCAAAAAAAATGCCTGTGGTGGCTCACCACAAAAAGCCAAAAAAAAGAGTTCGACTTTGGCGTGATGAAGCCGAATAATCGGCTTAAAAATTGGTAAATAAATGACTATTCCAGTCAAAAAAAGTCCTTTTGCCTATGGGCATTAAAAAAATGAAATTTAACGTAAAAAACGCTTTAAAAAGACCAAAAACGAAACGAAAAAAAGTCAAAGAAAAACCACCAACAAAAAAACCTAAAAACCCAAACGAAAAACACAAAAAATCCCCCACAAAAACCCCTGAAATGAGGACGGAATAGGGCTTGTCGTCTTTTTTTTTCTGTGCATATCTCTTTCTTTTTCGCTTTGCTTTTTTGCCTTATTTAGTGCCTAATTTTAATCTTTTAAAACCCTTTTTTTATGAAAAATGTAAAGCTAGAAACTCCGCAAAATGCCCTCCCTTTTTCACTTTCGGTCGGTCAGTTAGCCAAAAGCCCATTTCCTACTGAAAAACCTAGTAATTACAAGGGATTAACAGTAGGAGGACAGCAAAACCAAAATCCTCACACGCACACACGCATACGTGAAGCTAATTTTGATTTTACAAAAATCACAGAAAAAGCCGTTTTTAAATTGCGTAAAGTAGTAGAAAATGATTTTTTACAGACCGTTCCGCTTTTGTTTGAGGAACTGGAAAACACCAAAGTAGTGTTTCACAATACGGACTACGTAAACGCAATTTTTAGCACCTATCACAAAAAACACGCTTTGTTGTTTTTAGATTGGGTTAAAACCTTTGCTTTGATACGAAGTACCAACCGAGCTGAACTGATAAACGATGTTTTACAAACCGATGATGAAGATTTTTTAACCGCTTTTAAACTCTTTAAATTACAGGATGCTAGACCCAAAAAGAAACGCATAAACCAAAAGGAGCAGGTATGGATATTAATACTCAAATATTTTCCTACTGAACCTTTTGAAACGAAAGAACTTTTTGCCAAAACAATCATAGACCGCAGTACTGTAAACCAGTTTTTAAACCAATTTAAAGGCGAACACAAAATAAAACGTTGCCGTAAAATAGGAGTTCATTATCGCTATCAAATAGTAAAAACCGATGTAAAATGAAAACACTGTGCCAAGATACTTTTAACGATTTTAAGAACCGTCAAATCATTTGGGAACTTTACGGCGAGTTACTGGATTTTTACGACCAAGATTATTTTACTTCCGAGCAGGTTGCTTATGATACCGTACATAGCAAAAAACTAATCAATAAGGTACTGCATCGGCTGATACAATACAAAGCTGTGATTTGCATAGGAACAGACCACTGGGGAATGAAAACCTACCGTTTAAACGAAGAATTTAATCATTAGCTTCACTTTGCTTATATATTGCTTTTAACACGCCTAACGGCGTGTTTTTTTGTGGCTTTTCCGCCAAAGGCGATTGGGTTTTTTTACCGCTTTGCGGTGGGGCTTTTTTCAGATGTTTTTTTAGTTTGTTTTTGGTCTTTTTAAAGCGGTTTTTTTGGTCGTTTCCTTTTTTTTCTCTTACGATATTTTTTTTGTAGTTTTGAAACAATTCTTTTTACAAAAAGGTTTTAAAAAATTTGGGCTGTTTAAAATTAACATATCATCAAAGTACTGAACCAAAATTAATTAGTTCTAAAAAAGTACTAACCTCAAAAAAAAGTGTTTTAAAAGCACGTAGTTATTTCCTCTTTGGACTCAAACACAAAGGGTATAATAATGTTGTTTCTTCCAATGGAAATAGTGTTGCACAGAAGTTTAAGTATAATGGCAAGGAGATAGATGAAGATTTAGGACTGAACCTATATGATTACGAAGCCAGAAACTATCAAGCAGACTTAGGTAGATTTATGCAGATAGACCCACTTGCTGAAATTAGTCAAAGACAATTTAGCCCTTATCATTACGTTAAAAACAATCCTGTAAAATTTGTTGACCCTGATGGAATGATATGGAAAGACCAAGAGGAAGCAGACAGGTTTATTGAAAAGGTTAAAAACAGGTTAAAAAGTGTAACAGGAAAGATAGCAAAACTTCAATATAAACTTGATAATGGAGATTTAAGCGATAAGAAAAAAGCTAAATTAAAGAAAAGGATAGATGGCTTAACATCTCGTACAGAAAGCCTTAAAGGGACTATATCAGATGTAGTTGCATTAGGAGCAGACAAAGATCATGTTTTTGATTTAGTAAGTAATAGTGGAGATACAAATCATGTAAAAGAAGGAAAAGATGGGGTTATTAGTATTCAAGGATCTACTGATGCTTTACATGTTCATGAGATAAAACATGTTGCGCTAGCTTTAAAATCTAGAAATGGATTAAAATTTAATTCTCAGAATCTACTAAAACCTGTTTCAGGAAATGGTCTTAAAGATGAAATCTTAGGATATAGAGCACAGTATGGTTATGAACCAAGTTCTTTACCTGGTTCGGTTAGCAATATGAGTGGTATAGATTTAAAGTATATCGGAAACTTAAGAAAAGATGATGGTACATTGGTTTACCCTATAATCAATCGTATTTGGAAACAAAAACAAAAGCGTATAAAAAACAGTAAGAAACAGAAAAAACAAAATAAAAATTAGATTATGGAAAATTACAAATCAAATTTTTACACTTCTTTATTTGTTGTAGTATTAGCTATTATTTTAAACTCATGTGCTAGTAAATATGATATTATATCTAAAAGTGAAATAAAAGGAGAATATGAACAAAAAGGCGATAAAGGAATAAAGTTATTCTTAAAAGAAAACTCTTTTGTATTAATAGATACGTATAAACAAGAACACTTACCTCCTTATAATTGTTGTGATACCCTTGCTTATGGGAAATGGGAAATAGATAAAAAGTTACCATTATTAATATTATCCACCCCAGAAGAATTAGGAGATGCCTCAAATATATATGATTCGTATTACCTCAATATGGATGTAATCGAGGAACTTAAACCTCAAAGTGATTCTATAACTATTATTATTAATAATCCTATTGAGAATTTTTACAAACAACAAAGTAAAAGAGTGGGAGAAATAGAGTATACAGTCTCAATATCTTCTAATGACATCAATTTTGATAGCTCTATGCTTGGTAAAAGATACAATAGTAATTTAATAGTTTTATCACGAAAGGAGAATGTAAATATTGATAAACTTGAAATTGAAATATTAGTAAAAAGTGATATTTCTATAAAAAAGCTCGAGGCAAGATATGTATATACTTTGCCTTATGATGTTAAAAATGGAAAATCTAATGTTTTTAAGATTGATATCCCTGAATTAAGTTATGGGTTTTTAAGTTATAAAAGATTGGACGATGATTATGTAAAAATTCTTAATAAGAATAAGTTACTTTGGGATGGTAAAGAGTATATAAGAAAATAATTTTTCTTTTTCATAGCAGAAAGGCCACAGCAGAAATGTTGTGGCTTTTTATTATAAAATAGACTGAATCTTACGTTTAGCAATAAAAGCATCAATCACGGAGAAAATATGTTCTCTGTCAATTTCTTCAAACTTCGATACTTCTAAGATGCGCTTACGAGTGTTTTTATCCATTTGTACATCTGCTTTGCCTGTTAAGTAATCTAAACTTACATCGAGAATATCGGCAATCTTACGAGCTATCTCAATGGATGGGAAAACCTCGTTACGTTCGTATCTACCAAGTACGTTTTTATGAATACCCAACCTAGAGGCTAAATCAGTTTGAGATATACCCTGCTTTTTTCTAAGTTCTACAACAACACTTCCAAAATCCCCCTGTATTCTATGATAAAAACAAGTAAAAGTTGAGATATTATTTTTACTAATTTATGCAGCAAATTTAAAAGTATCTACATAGGGTGTTTGTCGTTTGACAACGGCAAACACTCTTGCTATTAATTTGTTTCTAATAATGTTAACGGTACTCATTTTACTTTTGCCTTGTTTTATTCTTTTATGATAGTATAATTTCATTTCTGGGTTATGTTGTATAGCAGAAATAGCGCACATATTAATAATTGCTTTCAATTTTTTATTAGCCAAATGAGAGACTTTTGTACGTCCTTTAATACTAGTTCCAGATTGGTAAGGAAAAGGAGCAACACCACAATAAGAGGCAAACTTTCTCCAGTTTTCAAATTTTGAAAAATTGTCAGTAAACACAATCATCATTATAGCAGTTTGCATTCCTATACCTTTAACACTAGTAACAAGTTTATAGGTTTCTTTTAACATTATATTTTGGTCAATAATAGCTTGCATTTGAGTATTAATCTTGTGTATTTGTTTGGTTAGTTCTGCAATCATTTTTTGTTGAACGTCAAAGATTATTTTATACTCTTTTGCTTTATAAATTCTTTTTTGTTCTTTCAAAGTAACTTTAAAACCAGCTCTTTGTTTGTTAAGTTTTGTCCTTAAAGATAAGAGACTTTTTAGTTGTAATATACTTCTTTTAGGTAGCTTACTGGGTTTAAGTTCTTCTTTTAATCGATACCCATATAGAGCAATGCGTTTGGCATCAATTTGGTCATCCTTTCCACGAGCAATACCAATAGATCTTTTAATTTCTAAACCAGAAGCTATGAAAAAAGATAATTTTTGTTCAGTTAAAGACACAGATAATAAATGAGAGTACATTCCTGTATGTTCAAATACAAACATGGTTTCTTCTTTAGAGAAAGACGAATTTTTAAAACTCCACTTTAGCATTAATTTAAATCCAGATTTACTGTTCTCAAACTGTTGAACAATTTGTTTAGAATAGATACAAACATCAATTAATAATTTACTGACATCGATTCCGATAATTTCATTTGTTTTCATAATTTTGTAATTAGATATTAATAATAGTTACTTAAACTAAGACCTTTAATAAGGGCAGAAACTGAAATTCTATATGGTTCTAAGTAACTTTTAAAAAGAACGGAGACTAATACGGGGGATGGCTCTAAAAAGCTAGCTGGCCGCTAAAGTTCACTCCGTTCTTTTGTGTTTTTGGTTATCAACAAAATAAGAGTTATTAACAAAGAAAAAAAGAAGCAAAAAAAGAAATTTCATCATAACTATTATGTTTTTATTTTAAGTAATTATTTCTATTTGCTAATCTAAAGGCGTGGTCATAAGTAAAACTCTCTACAATGCTCACCGTAGTATTGGAGGTATGATGCAGCGTGGTTTCCAGTACCCTACCGCTAAAATCCAGCTTAGACCTCCCGGTGTCCGTAGTGTTCAGGTATTCGTTTTTGTTTGCCGTATATACGGGCCTTGCCTTATCGTCATATCCGGTAAAGACGGTGATCCATTTTTCTGTCCCGGCTATCAATACCCGCTCTTTGACACCCGTAGCCATACTTTTTACATTGGTAGTGGTAGCGATGCCATATACCGTAGTAGGCACAGAAAGTCCGGCCCTATCAAAAGCATAGTCATCATAATAGTAGATGGTGTTGATTTGCTTAAAATCGTTAGGAAATGCCCTGCTGGTATAGTAGATCAGCGTACCTCTTCTTACCACTCCCGGATTTACCCGCACTTCGTATTGGTGATTTACGGAGCTGGCATAGTTTTGCCAAAATACTCTGCCCGGAGTAGGATGTGAAAAAATTCCCGTATAGGCCACTCTGCCAAAGGCATCGTATTTGGTAAAAGCCCACTCGCCACGGGTTCGCTGAACAGCATCTTGTACCAAAACAGGACGATCCAGTGCATCATATACCATGTATTCCCAGCCTTTACCGGGAACTTTCAAAACTGACTTATAAAGGTTTTAAATTATCAATAAACAATAGTGTTTTTTTGTGTAAAGTAAAGTAGTCAACTAATTCCCCATAGTCTTTAAAAATATAACCATTATACACTACTCCACCATCTTCCAAAACAATATAATTAGAGGGGTTATTTTTACTTAGGGTAATTATTTTTTGAATATTTGTTTCTTTTATTTTCATAGAATTATAAAAAATTATAGAGGTCAGTAGATAATTTCATAACTTGTATGTCAATAAAAATAGGGATTTTATGGAAATTTTCAAGGGTCAAAACCTTTTAGAGTTCGCTGAACGCTTTAAAACAGATGTAGATTGCAAAGCATATCTAGGTCAAATCAAGTGGAAAGAGGGTTATGTATGTCGTAAATGTGGTAATACCAGTTACCAAGTACGTAAGAACTTTTCAAGAACATGCAATAAATGTGGTGATACAGAAAGCCCAACGGCTAACACCATTTTTCACAGAGTGCGATTTGGTGTACGAAAAGCCTTTTTTATCTGTTTTGAAATGGCAACTACCACCAAGAGTTTATCAGCTACACAAATGGGTGTACGCTATGGTATTACAGAAAAGACAGCACGATTGTTTATGCTTAAAGTAAGAGAAGCTATGGCTTCTAGTGAAAATAACCCTATGGATGGTAATGTACAGGTTGATGAATTTGTGTTGGGTGGTTATGAGCAAAACAAGATAGGTCGTAGTTATGATGCTAAGAAAAAGAAGGCTATTACTGCTGTTGAGTTCACAGACCAGGGCAAAGTAAAGCGTATGTATGCTTTAAACATCAAAGATTTTTCTGCACAATCGTTGCAATATATGTTCATTAAGCATATTGATAGAAAGGCTCAAGTAATCACTCACAAATGGAAAGGCTACAGGCCTATTGCAAAAGCCTATAACATTACCCAGATTGATAGCGACAAAGGATTAAACTTTAAAGCCTTACATACGATGATTCATCAAATAAAATCATGGATTAGGACAACTTATTCTTGGGTAAGTGAGTTTAATCTAAACCGATACTTTAATGAGTTTTGTTTTAGAATTAATCGCTCGCAAAACAAAAACACAATATTCAATAACTTAATAACTAAAATGGTCATGAGTGATAAAATTTATCAAAGTGAAATTATATGTAACTAACTACTGACCTCTAAAAAATTATTTCATTTTATAACTTATAGGGGCATTTATACTATTCATTTTGGCAAAGGTCTCATTCATTTAATTTTACTATTGCATTATATAACTGTAAAATAACTAAATTTAATTTTTTCAAATCGAGCGTTTTAAGAAGATCTTTATCCGTGTGATAATTTTTGTTTCTGTAAAAAGCTGTATTGGTAATCATGACAGCTTCATAATTGAATTTCCAATAATTTAGATGATCGGAAAAATCAACCCCCGATATAGAAGCATTTGATTTTAAAAGCTCAGTTTCTGTTAAATTTTGATTGAGCAATAAATTGGCAATTTGAGAACTAAATTTCTCATTTTTATCATTTTGAACAACAGCAATGAAGTTCCCTTTTGTTCCATACATTGACTCCATTTCTTTTAAAGGAAATCTTTGAGAATGATCTGCATCGCTATAATACCCAATACTTTCTAAACAAATCATTCCTTTTACATCAATATGATTATCATACAATACTTGGCATGCTTATAACTATCCATATTCTTTGTTCTAAAAAAAGGGGGTTCTTCAAGCATATATGCCACAAAATCAATTCTGTATTTCAATTTTTCTTTAGCTAATAACCTGGCTAATTCTAACAAACCTGCTACCCCGCTTGCGTTATCATCAGCACCGGGTGTTTCACAAAATACATCATAATGAGCACCGATTATTATTCTGGTAGAATGAGTTGTTCCAATAGACCCAATTACATTTTTATATTCATTACCATTAATATTGTACACCTGAAAAAAAACAGCATCACAAACTTTCTTTAATTCATTTTTTATATAGCTTGCAACAACATTTAAAGAAGCTATGTTTTTATAATTTCTTGGTTCTTTAGTATTTATAATATTTTTTAAATCTCGTTCTATTCGTGCATTAGCAACCCTTGTCTTTTCTTGTATGCTAAAACTATTTAATACTACCAATAACAGGATACTTTTCAGTACTACTAATAAGTTTGTGTTGCTAATCATTTAATTTGTTTTACCCTTATCTTATTACCCCTCTTTCAAACTAGTGTCAAAATTTATTCTACCAACCAGATGCCATCAACAACATTATCCTTATTTGTATCAATAAACCAAATCCCTTTATAGAATAAACCATAAACTACTTTACCTATTGAAACATTGTCTTTACTCATTTTTAACTCTTTCTGCGTATCTCCCATTCTTGATTTAATTTTCTTAAATTTAGTACCAACACCAAAACCATCTTTTGTTCTATATTTTGAAGATTTTACAATGATTTCTTTTATTATACCTTCTTGAGTCTTGATTTCTAATTCCTGTTCATTATATGAGTGTTTAAGTTTTTCTCCTAGTATATAGTTCCCTACACTCTTTGAAGGAATAATTAATATTTCTGTATTATTTTGTGAATTAACATATGAATAATGACCCGTAATAATCAGAATTAAAATTATTTTCATAATAAGTTATTTTTAATTACAAGGCCCATTACTCGTATTCTATGATAAAAACAAGTAAAAGTTGAGATATTATTTTTACTAATTTATGCAGCAAATTTAAAAGTATCTACATAGGGTGTTTGTCGTTTGACAACGGCAAACACTCTTGCTATTAATTTGTTTCTAATAATGTTAACGGTACTCATTTTACTTTTGCCTTGTTTTATTCTTTTATGATAGTATAATTTCATTTCTGGGTTATGTTGTATAGCAGAAATAGCGCACATATTAATAATTGCTTTCAATTTTTTATTAGCCAAATGAGAGACTTTTGTACGTCCTTTAATACTAGTTCCAGATTGGTAAGGAAAAGGAGCAACACCACAATAAGAGGCAAACTTTCTCCAGTTTTCAAATTTTGAAAAATTGTCAGTAAACACAATCATCATTATAGCAGTTTGCATTCCTATACCTTTAACACTAGTAACAAGTTTATAGGTTTCTTTTAACATTATATTTTGGTCAATAATAGCTTGCATTTGAGTATTAATCTTGTGTATTTGTTTGGTTAGTTCTGCAATCATTTTTTGTTGAACGTCAAAGATTATTTTATACTCTTTTGCTTTATAAATTCTTTTTTGTTCTTTCAAAGTAACTTTAAAACCAGCTCTTTGTTTGTTAAGTTTTGTCCTTAAAGATAAGAGACTTTTTAGTTGTAATATACTTCTTTTAGGTAGCTTACTGGGTTTAAGTTCTTCTTTTAATCGATACCCATATAGAGCAATGCGTTTGGCATCAATTTGGTCATCCTTTCCACGAGCAATACCAATAGATCTTTTAATTTCTAAACCAGAAGCTATGAAAAAAGATAATTTTTGTTCAGTTAAAGACACAGATAATAAATGAGAGTACATTCCTGTATGTTCAAATACAAACATGGTTTCTTCTTTAGAGAAAGACGAATTTTTAAAACTCCACTTTAGCATTAATTTAAATCCAGATTTACTGTTCTCAAACTGTTGAACAATTTGTTTAGAATAGATACAAACATCAATTAATAATTTACTGACATCGATTCCGATAATTTCATTTGTTTTCATAATTTTGTAATTAGATATTAATAATAGTTACTTAAACTAAGACCTTTAATAAGGGCAGAAACTGAAATTCTATATGGTTCTAAGTAACTTTTAAAAAGAACGGAGACTAATACGGGGGATGGCTCTAAAAAGCTAGCTGGCCGCTAAAGTTCACTCCGTTCTTTTGTGTTTTTGGTTATCAACAAAATAAGAGTTATTAACAAAGAAAAAAAGAAGCAAAAAAAGAAATTTCATCATAACTATTATGTTTTTATTTTAAGTAATTATTTCTATTTGCTAATCTAAAGGCTGGCCCAATTCCTGGTGTTGTTTTTATAGTTAAAGAAGGATTGTGATTAGGGCTTAAGGGATTTGCCATATCTCTTATGTCCTCTCCTAGATCCCCTGGATTACTTCCGGCTCCTTGTCCTAATAGAAAATTACCCCAAGAACCAGTTGTATCCGGTAATGTAATACCTCCATTTAATGCTGATTGAATTCCAATGTCAGTACAATTTAAGGAATTTAAATTATATAGTGAATTAGAAAAATTTCTTAAACCGTTTATGACACTTGAAAATTGAATAGAATCTAATTCACTTGATACACTTACATCGTAATAATGTTGTTCATTATCATAAAATCTACCTCCAGTAGATGGGGATGAAATGCTTGGAATATTGTCTGGATCTGGATAAAACCCAATAGTCTGATTAATAGATACGCTAGTACTATCGGTCATCGAAAGTGATATAAAAGTATAGAATTACTTTTTCCAGTCTGTTTTACCTTTAACTTTATTAATAGAAATTATTTCATTGGCAAAGTAAATGTCTTTCTCTTTTTTATCACCCCTAAATTTTACTTTGATTTTTTCCTCATCTCGATTTAAATTATCTATTAAAGGTTTTATTTTTAAATAATTAGTTTCATTTACAAAAACATTAACTATTTCACTTTCAAAAAGTTTCATCTTGAAATATGGTTTTTCTAACAAATCGTGTTTAATAAGAAGTTTAAAGTATCCTCTAATTTCATCTTTTTTACCTTCAGTAATAGTGTTATCCTTTGCGGTTGCATGCTTAACCTTCTCAACCATCTCTTTAGGAGCACCATATAAACTGCCAATATCTATTAGCTTTATATATACCTCGCCTTCATACATCTTGTTTGATTTTAATTGTGTGCAACTAGCACAAAATAAAATTATTCCTATTAATATAACTTTCATGTCTACATATTTATTTTTAATTACATTCTCCTTGACTAGATTGCGCAGGACTTCCGGAGGTAGTATTAACAGTGATATTAGAATTATTCAAATTTCTTACATCTTGCCCTAAATTACCTGGGTTGCTGCCTGAACCTAACTCTACTTCTCCAATTAATGGAATATCTACACTCCATGAACCAGTTGTATCTGGTAATTGCATTCCTGCTAAATTTCCCAATTCAATACCAAAATCTGTACAATTATTAGTTTGTAAATCATATCCTGGTATAGGGTTGTTCCAAGTTTCAACAAAATTAACTAAATTAAAAAAATCTAAATTATTTAAATTGATAGTTACGCTTACATGATAATTATGCCCACTATTATCTCTAAATTCCCCATTTGCCGTATTATTTCCTATTAGAGGGTTTACACTAGTAGCTGGATAATACCCAAAAACTTGAGTTACATTATTATTAGGTGAATTTGGATCATTTATACTCATTGAAACAAAAGTATGACCTGGATCTGTCCCACTATACGTTTCATCAGTATTTGGAACGGGTTGTTCAATAAAAATAGTTAAAGAATAAGTTGTTTGAGGCGATAATAAACTTTGATCTACATCCTTAAAACATTTCATTAATTTTTTAACATCAACTCTTTGAGAAGGATTATCTTCATACCAATTAAATTCGGCAATTTCATTATCAGTAAGTGTATCAATATAACTATTTAAAGCTATATCAAAACAATCATTTATATTATTACCTACTTGGACACATTCACATATTTCTTGTGGGTTTCCATTTAGTAAACAGGCTTCGTAATAGTCAATTTGGCAATCCCCATTCAAATCTCCTTCCGGTCTGGAATCACATGGGGTTTCACTATGTATGATACCCACAAGAGTTGTAAGCGTTGGGTCTCCGTCACCACCGGAGCTTCCTCCACCTCCTCCAACAAGCTGATCTCCATTGGAACCGTCACCTCCTCCCAACGGGTCTCCCACAGGAGGGTCCGGAACACCGTAGTTCTCACAGTGTGAAAAATCTATATACAATAGCGGGCTACCACTACAATACGTAACCCCGTCGTTTTGCAAAACCGGCCAGTGTCCGTCCGGATTGCCTCCCAGATTACAATGATCATATACCAAAATACCTTCACAAGGACCACTACCCGTACCACCACCATCATTCGGAAAAACCCAGTCAAAAGCATCTCTGGAAAACAGATCCAAACCGCCGGTGTCCAGAGCATCTCCGTTAAGTGCTTCAAGAGTTACAGTGTAGAATTCATTATTTATTTCCGTACGCTCCCGGTATTTTATAAGAAAGTATGTAAATGCTCCATTATGTTTTTTTATCATAAAATTTTCAATAGCTGAAGTTTCATGTGTGGGTGTTTCTATCATAAAAGTCCATGATATGGTATTATCGAGTGTGATTTTTGCTATTTCGTCATCCAAAATCACTAATCCGTTACCAATCGTAACATTTCTATTGATTTGAGTCTGAAGGTTTTTATTCCGCTTTACTTTGTTTTTTATCTTTTGTAAAACCGGAGTTATATCTTTATCTTTCAATAACTCATCATAATTTAACTTTTCAATATGTAGTTTCGAATTTAGGGCAGTTTGACTTAAATAACTATCATCTTTCGTACAATTAAATAGCGTACTAAGTAAAAATAAGGCGAGTGTAATAAATTTTAATTTGTTCATAAAATAAAAGTTGGTAATGCCACAAATAAAATAATATAAAACGATTACCATATCCTACTATCTTAGTTTCTAAGATATCAGGACATTTTTCTGTATTCGGAAGGTGTCATTCCCGTGTATTTTTTAAAGGCGTCATAAAAAACAGATTTAGAGTTAAACCCTGACTCCAAACCAATAGACACAATCGTATAATTCTTAAATTTAGGATTTGTTAAAAATTCCTTAGCCTTACTGATTCTGAGTTTGTTTACATAACTTGAAAAATTAACTTCACTATGATCGCTAAACAATTGTGAGAGATATCCTTCACTTAGGTTTGATTTTTCCGATAAAAGACTTAAGCTGAAATTAGGATTTAAAAAAAGCAGTTCCTTTGTTATCAAATCTTTAACTTCATTTATTTTGAGGCTTGATGCGGTTTTTGGAGTTTTCTTTTCTTTAATCGCAATTGTATTTCTTAAATCGGTTCTTTGTCTAAAGACAAGGTTATGGTAAACAACAGAATAGCCTAACCAATAAATTAAAATAGAGATGGAAAGCCATAAAAAATATTTTCCAATAACATCAAATTGCCTGAGGTTTCCATATTGGCTATACATTGTTAAAAAAACCCATATTGAACAAACAATAACACCTATTATTAGAAGCTGTTTCAACCATCTTGTACTAATAACCACATCACTATGAAGAGAGTTTACAGCATTTTTTTCATATTTTCTTATTAATTCAAATGTTTTATAAATAAGAAAAACCGTATATAAAATTGAAACATACTCCTCTATGTAGTAGCACAGGTGGATGATTTCTTTATTTAAAAAACCGCCAAGTACTAAATCATTAATTAATATGATGACATGAAAAAGAAAAAATACGTAAAAAGGAATCAAAAATAATTTTCCTTTTTTGAGTTCAATTCTCAAATAGGAAACAACAAAATAGATATAAAATGGCAGTATTAGTAAATTCCAGGGAACGTACAAATATTCGTAAAAAGATATGTTGACACTATAACCTGTATCAACTAGCCAATAATACAAATTATTTAAAGAAAGATATATGGCTACCTGAGTTATATTTCTATTGGGTTTCGATTGATATTTTGGGTTTAGTAAAACAACCGTTCCAAAGATCAGCCCGTTAATTACACCGGTAATAATTAGTAAATTAAAAATACTAAAATCCATTTATTTACCATTTTTTTTGCTTCTGTTTACATTGATATTCGTTTAACATTTTTATAACTGACTACAAAATGTTCCTTTCTTCCTAAATTTCACTTTTTATTACTCTGTAATAACACAATACAATATAAAAAGTAAAAACCGAAAATAAAATTACTATTTTAAAATGATATGTTATGCCTTTTGTTTGATACTAAAAAAAAGGCAGTGTTAAAACGGTACAATGAAAAAAGATCTACTTAGAGGCGGGGTTACTAAATACAATTGCTATCAATTTTTTTAAGCCACAACTCTTTTTACTTCAGATTACAAAAACAAAAGTATGTAAATTATTTTTTATCTCCAAATTTTTGAATTGAAAAATCAGAGCAAACGCACCGTAAAAAGTTTCTGAAAGTTAGATTTTATTCTTATTTTTCTATAGGGTTCTATATGTTAAAGAGCGGTTTAAATATTTGACATTCAATCAAATAATTGTTGTTTATGTGATTGATTATTTGTATATTATACTAGTAATCAATATTTTAACATCAATGTAAAACAACAATAAACTATTAACTATTTTCAGTCAAGTAGACGATCCTAGTCGTGATTTGAGGAAAGACACCATTTAAATGACATCCTCCTTATTGGTATTATTTCTGTGATTTGTGGAGGGGATTCGTGGAATGAAATGGAACAGTATGGTCTGGAAAAAGAAGATTTTCTCAAAACCTTTCTCAAACCAGATAAGGGTATCCCCTCTCACGACACTTTCAACAGAGTATTTTCTGCTATCAATCCGAAGCAATTTGAATATTGTTTTATAGATTGGGTTAAAGAACTTGCTAAGTTGAATGACAAAGAGGTCGTTGCAGTAGATGATAAAACCCTCAGAGGAGCAAAAAGTTATGGTAAGAAATCACCCTAGCATATTGTCAGCGCATGGGCTAGTGAACAAAATTTAGTTCCAAGTCAAGTAAAAACCAGTGAAAAGTCAAATGAAATTACTGCAATTCCAGAATTGCTAAAGGCACGCTGTTTAGAAAATACAGTAGTAACCATAGAGGCAATGGGTTGGCAAGAGAAGATAGCAAAGATAATCATCGATAAAAAAGCAGATTACGTGTTAGCAGTAAAAGAAAATCAGAAACAACTATATCAAAACATTCAAGATGAGTTCTCAATAAAAATTAGTAACTTACAACCGTAAATAAGAATTTTTCTAATCAAGGAACTAAAAATTTTGAGCTATGTCAATGCCAAAAATCGCTATTTCAGCACTACTTATCGTTTTTGTTTTTTCATGTAAAAACAAGAAAAACCCGGATAACATATACAAATACCGAAATTACATAAACTACACGACAACAGGTATTATTTCTACTTCTGATGCTTTGGAGTTGTACTTTACAAAATCAATTGAAAGATGGAAGGGAGAAGACCATATTCCTCAAGATATTCTTTCAGTTTATCCTGAGGTAGCGGGCAATTTGGTATTGAAGAACAGCAATGTTCTCCGGTTTTTACCAAGTTCTCCTTTAAAACCTGATACGGAATATACTGTTACCATACAAATGGATAAGGTATTTGAAGAAGTGCCTAAAGACAAGAAGACTTACACTTTTCAATGTAAAACGATAAAGCCGGGTATTGCTATTTCCGTCAATAACTTACAGTCTTACAGTAAAGACTGGCAATTTGTAGAAGGTACTTTGGAGTCTGCCGATATTATAAAATTGGAAGCTGCTAAAAAACTGGTAAAGGCTTCTCAAAGAAAAAAGAATATTAACATAGTATGGGATAATTCTGATCCTGAAGGCCGTTTTTTTAATTTCAAGTTAGACAGTATACAACGCTTTGAAAATGATGATGCCCTATTGATTGCGTGGAATGGGAAAGGCATTAAATCAGATGTTTCGGGGGAAGATACTATTGTCGTTCCCGGAAAAAATAACTTCCGGGTAACCCGTGTAAATGTCTTTAGGGAAGGCCAGCAATACATTACCGTCAATTTTTCCGATCCGTTAAAAAAAGACCAAAATTTTAATGGCTTGGTAACTGTAAAAAACATAAGCAATCCAAAATTTGAAGTAAATGGAAACCTGTTGAAAGTATATTTTGGAGAACAGGTTACAGGGAACACGGTTATAGAGGTATTTCGGGGAATAGAAAATACAGGAGGTTATAAGTTGAAGGAACAATTTAGTACTTCATTAGTTTTTGAGGAATTAAAACCGGCTGTAAAGTTAGTTAATTCAGGGAATTTTTTACCTGATTCCGATAATCTGAAATTTAATTTTGAAGCTGTAAACCTCAGAGCGGTGGATGTTCGCATCATCAAAATTTATCAAGATAATGTATTGCAGTTTCTCCAGAATAATAACCTGAATAGTAAGAATGAGGTTAGAAGAGTCGGGAGAAGAGTAGCTAAAAAAACAATTCAATTAATAAAAAATACATCAGAGCATACCAAAAACTGGAAGGCTTATAGTATTGATCTGTCTAAATTATTTAAAGCAGATGCAGGTTCAATATACAGGGTTGAATTGAGCTTCAGAAAAGAATACTCTTTGTATGGATGTGAGGAAGGAGCGGAAATGAAACCAATAGAAGAATTAACGGAGGTGTATCACGGAGAAGAAGAAAAAGAAGAACAATACTGGAATAACAAATTATACAGATACAGAAACTACTATTACAACTGGCAACAAAGAGATAACCCTTGCCATAAAGCCTATTACAACAACGCATATATTTCTCAAAACCTGATTGCTTCCAATTTAGGAGTCATTGTCAAAAGAGGGCATACAAATAATTACTTTTTTGCAGTGGCAGATATCCTGACAGCCCAACCTGTCAGTGGGGCCAAAATTTCTTTGTATAATTATCAGCAACAGAAATTTCATCAATTAACCACCAATGAAGGAGGTATTGCCAGATATGACTCGGACAAAGAAGCTTATTTTGCAGTGGTTACTAAATCCGGAAATACTACATATATCAAACTTAATGACGGAAATTCCTTATCTCTGAGCAAATTTGATGTTTCGGGAGCTAAAACACAAAAAGGGATGAAAGGGTATATATATGCCGAACGAGGAGTTTGGAGGCCCGGCGATTCTATTCATTTAAATTTTGTTTTGGATGACAGCAATAATAAGCTCCCAAAAGAACATCCTGTTAAAATAGAAGTAATAAACCCTAATGGAAAGTTGGTTTATAAAAAAGTAATTACAAAACATGTAAATCGGTTTTATGCATTTCCATTTGCGACATCTGTCGAGAGCATTACGGGAATGTATCGGGCGAAAGTATCTGTCGGAGGTGCCCAATTTACCAAAAACTTACATGTGGAGGCCGTAAAACCAAACAGGTTAAAAATTCATTTGGATTTTGACAAAGAGATATTTTCTCACGATAAGCCAATAAATGGAAACCTGCAGTTAAATTGGTTACACGGAGCACCGGCCGGAAATATAAGAGCACAAATAAAAGCTAAAATTGTTCACACTTCTACAGTTTTTGACGGTTACAAAAAATATGTATTTCACGATCCTACACGCGAATACAGAACCGAAGAAGTAACCCTCTTTGATGGAAAAGTAAATGATGCCGGACTTGCCAAGATCAAAAATAAACTATCGGTAGGAAAAAATGCACCCGGAATGTTACGTATCCATTTTCTGGCGAAAGCTTTTGAGACCGGAGGAGACTTTTCGATCGATGCATTTTCAAAAAAATTCGCCCCGTATTCTTCATTTGTCGGCCTTCAGTCACCCAAAGAAGACACTTATGGATCTTATAATACCAAAACAAATTACCGTTTCGATGTGATTTCACTGTCTGATCAAGGGAAACCGATTGCGAGAAAGAATGTAAAAATCAAACTGTATAAACTAGAGTGGCGCTGGTGGTGGAACTCAGGAAGAGATAATTTATCAAGCTATCATTCCGACGCTTATCACAAAGCATATAAAAGTTTACAAATTGATACTGACCATCAGGGGAAAGCACATATTACTATTTCTATTCCGAAAAGTGATCGGGGGAGATACCTCATCCGTGTAATTGATCCGGTAAGCGGACATGCGACAGGCAGGGTCATGTATTTCTACGATAATTGGTGGGAGAACACTCCTTCGGATACTAAAGAAGCAGCTAAAATGCTTGTTTTTACTTCGGATAAGAAAAGCTATCAGGTAGGAGAAACGGCTAAAATCACCTTGCCTTCCGCACATATAGGCAAAGCTTTGATAAGTTTGGAAAATGGAAACGAAGTAATAAAACATTTGTGGGCAGATACAAAAAAAGGAAAAACCGTAGTTGAAATTCCGATTACTGCTAATATGATTCCCAACTTTTTTGTCAATATATCGCTGTTACAACCGCATTCAAGGGTAGAAAATGATCTGCCTATTCGGCTGTACGGTACTATTCCCATTAAGGTTGAAGACATCAGTAAAAAATTGATGCCTGAAATTTCCATGCCCGATACTATAGAACCGGAAAAGGAGTTTACAGTAACCATTTCTGAAAAAAACCAAAAGCCAATGACCTATACACTGGCGATTGTTGAGGAAGGCTTACTGGATCTTACGCGCTTTAAAACACCAAATCCATATGAAAGCTTCTATAAAAGAGAAGCACTGGGAGTAAGAACCTGGGATATATACGATGATGTTCTCGGGGCCTATTCCGGAAGTATCGACCAGGTATTTGCCATTGGCGGGGACGGTACTTCAGAGGTATCAAAGAATAGAAAAGCCAACCGTTTTAAACCTGTAGTAAAACACTTAGGGCCTTTTGTTTTAAAACCCGGAGGTGAAAATAAACATACATTGCAACTCTCAAATTATATAGGTTCCGTAAGAGCTATGATCGTTGCCGGAAATACTGATGACGAAGCATACGGCAATACAGATAAAACCGTAAAAGTAAAAAAACCTTTAATGGCTTTAGCCTCTTTACCCAGAAAGCTAAGCCCGGGAGAGAAAGTTACATTACCGGTTACCGTTTTTGCGAATGAAGATCATATTAAAAATGTATCCGTAAGCATACAAACATCAGGCGGAATTAAAGTTACAGGTAAAAAAGAAGCATCTGTAGCATTTAGCAAAACAGGAGAACAAATGGCTTACTTTAATTTGGATATAAGCAAAGCAAAAGGAGTTCAAACGATCCTGGTTAAAGCAAAGTCAGGAGCGAATACAGCTAAGTACCATGTGGAAGTCGATGTGATAAACCCTAATCCTGTTACATCAAGAGTACTCAATAAAGTAATACAAGCTCATCAGGAAGTAACGTTAGATTTCTCAACTTTCGGAACAACAGGAAGTAATTCCGGAAGATTACAATTTTCATCCATTCCGCCTATTGATTTTGAAAAACGGTTGGAATATTTGATTCAGTATCCTCATGGTTGTTTGGAGCAAACAACATCCGGTGTTTTTCCCCAGTTATATATGACAGATTTGTTTGATTTATCTACGGTAAAAAGAAATCATATAGAAAATCATATTAAAGAAGGAATTAAAAGATTAGGTGAGTTCCAGAGACCCAATGGAGGCATGAGTTATTGGCCGGGTGAAATCTCTTCTAACGATTGGGGAACTACTTATGCGGGTCATTTTATGCTGGAAGCAGAAAGAAGAGGATATGTACTACCCTTTTCATTCAAGAAGAATTGGATACGCTATCAAAAAGAGGCAGCCAGGAAGTGGAGAGTTGCTCCCGATGGCTATTCGGGAGATATGAACCAGGCATATCGTTTGTACACTTTAGCACTGTCCGGAAATCCTGATTTGGGAGCGATGAACAGATTAAGAGAGTATAAAGATCTTTCCAATGAAGCCAAATGGAGGCTGGCAGCAGCCTATGCACTGATCGGTCAGGGCCGGGCAAGTGAAGAACTGACAAATACAGCCGGTATAGAATTTAATGACAGAGATACGCAATATACCTACGGCTCTGTAACCAGAAATAAAGCCATGGCATTGGAAACAATGCTTTTATTGGATGACCCCAAAACTTTTGAATTAGCGAAATCAATTGCCAAAGATTTGTCAGGTAATCAATGGATGAGTACACAAACAACGGCTTATAGCTTGCTGGTCATGGGGAAAATGATGATTAAAAACGGTGGAAAATCTATCAAAGCTCGATATCATTTTGAAGGAGAAAAAACAACACTCGAAACCTCAAAAAGTATCATTGAAAGAAGTCTGAATATCCATACCGGGGATTATCAGTTGAAACTAAAAAATATGGGAAGTAATACCATTTATGTAAGTATAATAACCAAAGGGAAGCTTCCGTTGGGAGGTGATTTGGCAGTAAGCAGGGGACTATCATCGGATGTTCAATATTCCCTGCCCGACGGAACACCCGTTACTATCAGTAAACTGAAACAAGGTCGCGAATTTAAAGCAACCGTTACGGTAACAAACTTGAACAATGAAAAGGTGAGTGATATCGCTCTTTCACAATTTTTTCCTTCGGGCTGGGAAATCATTAATACCAGGTTTGCCGCTTATAATGGCGGTACAGACAGTAAGGCCAGGTATACGGATATAAGAGACGATCGGGTGAATTTCTATTTTGACCTGTCGAGAAAAGGAACAAAAAACAGTAGTAAGACATTTTCCGTTTTGTTAAATGCATCCTATTTGGGTACTTATTATGTACCCGGACTACAAGTAGAGGCCATGTATGATCATGATTATTTGACAAGGAGTAAAGGAAAATGGGTTACGGTTATAAAGTAAAATTATAACATTCCTGTGTTGTAGCGTGCGAATCATAATACCTATGAATACAAGTATTGACAGGGAAGCGGATTCCGTTTGACAAAGCTCAATAAGACTACTAATTGAGGATTAATAAGAGATACATAAAAAAGCACTTTATCAAATTAGCTATTTTGGGAGCAGGCATGATTTGGTATGCCTTTTGCCTGCCGGAAAAATTATTTCGAGAATCAACATCTACGGTCATACTTAGTAGAGAAGATAAATTGCTTGGTGCAAAAATTGCTAAAGACGGCCAATGGAGATTTCCGGAAAACGCACAAGTACCAAAAAAGTTCCGGCACTGTTTAATTCATTTTGAAGATGAATATTTTTATTGGCATCCGGGATTCAATCCCATATCAATCATTAAGGCATTGATAGAAAATGCAAAGCAAAGAGAAATAAAAAGAGGCGGAAGTACCATAACCCAGCAGGTGATCAGATTGTCGAGGAAAGAATTTGACAGAACCTATATGGAAAAACTCAAAGAAATTATTTTAGCTACCCGGTTAGAATTTAGAGCGTCCAAAGAAAAGATCATATCCTTATGGGCAAACAATGCTCCTTTTGGAGGTAACATTGTTGGGTTAGATGCAGCATCCTGGCGTTACTTTAACAGAAGTGCCGGGGATTTGTCATGGGCAGAATCTGCAACATTGGCAATTTTACCCAATGCACCGAGTTTGATGTATCCGGGGAAAAATCAAGAAAAGCTATTAAAGAAGAGAAATCAACTATTGAAAAAACTATTGCGGAACTCCATTATAGATTCTCTGACCTATCAATTATCCATACAAGAAAAGCTGCCGTCAAAGCCCTATGCTATTCCTCAAATAGCCCCACACCTTTTACAAAAAATCAGTAAAAAGAAAGAGGGGAAGGTAGTAAAAACCACTATTGATTATTACTTACAGAAGCAAGTCAATCAAATAGTAAAAGCTCATTATGAAAAATTATCTCAAAATGAAATATACAACGCTGCAATTTTGATATTAGATGTAAAAACACGCCAGGTTTTCACATATATAGGGAATACGCCCACAACTTCAGAACATCAAAAAGATGTGGATATTATTGATAAGCCCAGGAGCACGGGAAGTATTTTAAAGCCCTTTTTATATGGAGCTATGTTAGATGACGGAATTATTTTACCTGAAACTTTAATTCCGGATACACCTACACAAATAGGTACTTACCAGCCTGAAAATTTTAATCGGGATTTTGCCGGAGCCGTTTCCGCAAAAAAAGCACTTGCCCGTTCATTAAATGTTCCGGCAGTAAAAATGCTACAAGAATTCGGATTACATAAATTTCACCATTACCTACAAGAATTAAATTTTCATGATATTAACCAACCTCCTGACCATTATGGCCTTACTTTAATTCTGGGAGGCGCGGAGAGCAATCTGTGGGATTTGTGTAAAAACTACGCTGCTTTTTCCTCTACTATTAACCATTATAATGAAACATTGGGATACTACTCCAATGAATTTTGCGAACCCACTTATATTTTTGATGAAAAAATGAATCCTGGTAAAATAAAGCAGGAAAAAAATTTGATAAATGCAGCATCTATATACCTTACTTTTGAGAGCTTGAAAGAGGTATACAGGCCGGGAGCAAATCAGAATTGGGAATATTTTGATTCTTCAAAAGAGATTGCGTGGAAAACAGGAACAAGTTTTGGTTACAGAGATGCCTGGGCTATTGGAACTTCCAAAGATTATGTAGTGGGTGTTTGGGTAGGCAATGCAGACGGGGAAGGAAGACCCGGACTGATCGGTATTCAAACAGCAGCTCCCATATTATTTGAAGTATTTGATAAACTTCCAAAAAGCCGATGGTTTGATATGCCTCTAAATGAAATGGTCACGGAAGAAGTATGCAGCAAAAGCGGATATAGAGCTACCGAACTTTGTGAAGAGAAAATATCGGCAGATGTCTCTATTACAGGTTTACATTCCAAACCATGTCCATATCACAAAATAGTTCACCTGAATAAAACCGGAGAGTACCTGGTAAATACTTCGTGTGAAAAGGCTACGGATATTGTGCAAAAATCCTGGTTTATTTTACCTCCGGTAATGGAATATTATTATAAAAAGAAAAACCCTTTTTATCAACAACTCCCGGACTTTAAAAACTCTTGTTTGCGTGTAAATGAAAAGCTAATGGCATTTATATATCCGAAAAATCAAAACAAAATATACCTGCCTAAAGATTTTAATGGCCAGAGGAATGATGTTGTTTTAAAAGTTACTCATTCTGATGAAAATGCTGTTTTATTCTGGTATATAGATGGTCATTATCAGGGGAAGACTACAAAGTTTCACGAATTGGGGATTCAACCTAAAGAAGGGAGCTATGTAATAACAGTTGTTGATCATCTGGGAAATGAGCTAAAGAAGAAAATTAAAATTACCCTATAAATCTTTTAAAATTTTACCCATTTGGGTTTAATAATGAACTCGTTTAGACCTTTTGGATTTGCTAAAAAATGGGTGTTTTCTGCTCTGTTCTTGTCTTTTTTCCTTCCGTAGTACTGCTATGCAACTCAAAAAAGCCTTCAACAGAGCTAAAAACTTCTAATTTTCGCTTAAACCCAAAAGGTCTAAACGAGTTCAATATAAAAAAAATCATTAAAGAATCTTTCAATTCATCAAATATCAATAAGGATATAAAATTAGAATATTCTTTGTTTGAAATGTTAAAAATTTCATCAACAAAGGATTAAGAGTTAAAAAATTTATTTATACTGCAGGTAGTAGTATCCCTTAAAAATGCAGTGGTAAAAAATAGCTATTTCTGTTTTTCACACATACAAATTTTGAAGAATTGTGCATCTTAGTAGTGAGGTGCTACCGGGTAATATGAATAGAATTGTAAGTACTTCGGTACGGTAAAACAAATTGTTGTATAACTAACATGATAAAAGATGGCTAAAGGTAAATTTTGAGGAGAAATGAGACATCGATATCAACACTTAAATCCGGGCTTGGAAAGATGAAACCTTGAATTTTAAATCCTCAAAACCAACAGGTTATTCCGGTTGAAAATTTTCTTCGGGCGTCGAACTTTTTTGTCAAATCAATTCGGCAAAGGTCTCGGTTGAGTAAACTCCGCGACCTTTTTGATGCCAAAACCAATATGCAACTGGTCCGTCTGGCCCATACCAACGGAGTGACCTAAAAAATGAAAAAGTTTGTAAACTTTTCAACTTTAATCGGTATCACATCATTTGCAAATTGATTATTTCCTGATCGGTAAGTGTCCTCCATCTTCCTCTGGGCAGATTTTTTTTGGTTAAGCCTGCAAAAATAACCCTGTCTAATTTTATGACCTTATACCCTATATGCTCAAATATTTTACGGACAATTCTATTTCTCCCCGAATGGATTTCTATTCCTATCTCTGTTTTTTGCTCCCCTTCTATATAAGAAACGGCATCGATAAATACTTTTCTCCCTTCAATGATTACATCTCCTTTTAAGGTATGTAAATCTTTCAAATCTAATTTTCTTTCCAAAGAAACATGGTAGAGTTTACGAACGTTATGTTTAGGGTGAGTCAATTTTTTGGCTAATTCTCCATCATTCGTAAATAACAATAACCCTGTAGTCATCCTATCTAATCTGCCTACCGGGTAGATACGCTCATGAGTTGCATTGGCTACTAGTTCCATAACTGTTTTTCTACCGCTTTCATCTTCCATCGTGGTAATATAGTTCTTAGGCTTATTCAATAATATGTATTTTTTTTGCTCCGGCGATATGATGCTCCCGTCAAATTTAACAACATCTGTTGGCTGTACTTTATACCCCATTTCCGTTATCAATTTTCCATTAACGGTAACACTTCCGTGTTCTATATAGGTATCTGCCTCTCTTCGGGAGCAAATCCCGGAATTTGAAATATATTTGTTTAACCTAATTCCTAAAGATTCATCAGGTTTCCAATGTCTTTTCTCTCTCTGAAAGATGTTTCTTTTATGTATCTGTCGTCTTCTCGACGAGTTTTTATTTGAATTCATTTTTATTTTTTTGCAAAGGTACTCAAGTTTCATTCAAATCAATCAAGCTGATCGATCACCTTTTCTAAAATTAAACTTGTATCCATAAATATTAGGCTAAAAATTCCTATTAACAGTAGCAGTTTTAAAATGATATGCAGTCGGGTATAATGAATCCGTGTAGTAGCTTTCCACAGGTAAAAACCAACATACATAAGTACTGCTGCAGCAAAATAAAAATAGTACTTCATATAACTTATAGCCGGGTAGGTAAATAAAATGGCAACCGGAACGAATGTAAAAGCTAACAGCAATATCGATAATTGCTTTGTTTTTTTCTCTCCGTAAACAACAGGAAAAGTATCATAATTTCCAATAACGGCCCCTTTAATATTTTCCAAATCTTTGATAAATTCTCTTACCATGATCACCAAAAACAAGAAAACAGCATGTATGAAAATAATGTTAGAAAAATTTTTAAAGTACACAAAAACCGCAAAAAATGGTGTTATGGTCAGAATAGTTGCGGTCAAAGATCCTGTAAAAGGGTATTTTTTGAGTTTATGAGAATACAACCATATCCCAAAAATATATACCGAAAAGAAGATAGCCGCTCTGTAGGATACTAAATATGCAGCTAAAAATCCTACAAAATTTAAAAAGAAATACAGCGATAATTTTGTTTCCTGTTTTATATAGTTATCTATTTTGGATTTAATGGGTCTGTTTATTTGATCTACTTTAACATCGTAAAAGTTGTTGATGATATAGCCTGCAGCTACTACACATACGGAAGCTAAAACGATATAAAAAAGATGTATATCCAGTACAACATTTCGTACGGATTTTTCAGGAGAAAATATAAAAATTGCCGCCAGATATTGTGCCAGCATCAATACTAAGATATTGTATCCCCTTACTACTGAAAGCAGGCTGAATAGTTTATAAGGCAAAGAAATCTTAGAAGAATTCGCCATCACAACTGTTTAACTAGAACCTATATACCAATTCAAGTTTGTAGTCCTGCAGTTTTTGTTTGGCCTTTTCATAATCTTGGGTAAATCCTAAAACATAACCTCCTCCTCCGGAACCGCATAGTTTTAAATAATAATCATTCGTATCTATGCCTTGTTTCCAGATATTGTGAATCGGTGTCGGAATCATAGGCTTAAAATTGGCGAATACAATTTTTGATAATTTTTTGACATTGCTGAATAGGGATCTTACATTTCCGTATAAGAAATCTTCTATACAAGCGTCGGTACATGTGGCAAAATCTTCATGTAACATTTTCCTAAAACCTTTATTCTTCATTTTATTCATAAAGATATTTACCATGGGCTGTGTCTCTCCTACTTGTTTTGAATCCAGTAAGAATACCGCACCTTTCCCTTCTTTTTGTGACGGAATTCCGGCCGGTTCTATATGGGTTTTGGAATTGATTAAAATGGGTAAGCTCAAATAGCTGTTTAACGGGTCTAAGCCCGAACTATTACCGTGAAAAAAAGATTCCATTAAGGAAAAAATCTTTTTTAACTTTAGCAGCTTATCTCTGGTTAAGTTTTCCAATACGGTTATCTTATCCTGCCCGTATTTATCATAAATAGAAGCAACTAAAGCCCCGGAACTTCCCACTCCATACCCTTGCGGAATAGAGGAATCAAAATACAACCCCTGTTTTAAATCCGCTTTAAATTCATTAAAATCAAATGAAACCACATCTGTATCCAACTGATGTAAGTATTCAAAAAATCGCACTAAATTCTCATTAGATTTTTTAGCCTCTCCTGACAAATTCGCTGCTAATTTTAAAGCGCCTCTGTATGAATTATACGGAATGGCCAAACCTTTGGAATCCTTTATAATTCCATATTCTCCAAATAGCAAAATTTTAGCATAAAATAACGGTCCTTTCATAATATGTCCTTATTCGACTAAAAAATAGCGCAAAATGCGCTATATATAATTAAGAGTCAATTTAGTATGCGTTTTTATAAAATATTTTCCATATACCGACTTTTTCTCCATCTCTGTATGTGCCTTTACTCTTTATCTTTCCACTTTTATTATATAATTTCCAATTTCCGTTTTTCTTCCCATTATTGTATCTACCGCTTTCTTTTAATTCGCCTGTCTTATAGTATTCCTGATAAACCCCATCTATAACCCCTTTTTTATAAGTAATCTTTTTAAAGATCGTTTCATTCGGATAATAATAGGTGACAACCCCTCGAAATAATTCATTATTTAATACTACACTTTTTGCTTTTCCCTCTCTGTATTTTTTACCGTTCTTATAATAATCAATAATCAATACATTATTTCTTTTTTCCTTTGGAGTAGGTCTGTAATAAGTTGCTTTTTCTATTGTGGTAATGGTGTAATTTGCATCAAACCAAATAGTTTCCTGACAAAAAGAACCTACGGACAACAGCCCAAATACAATAAAAAAGACATTTGTTTTTAATTTCATTAAAACCAAAAAAATTATTTTTTCAAAGCACCTAAACCTACATGATCGCAAATATACTGATTTTTTTTACAGTATTTAGAAAGTTGATTTTCAATAAACTGCAAAATATTCTCTTTTTCATTTTCCGGGTATAGTACATGAACATTAGCTCCTGCATCCAGTGTAAAACAAACGGTACTATCCTGTTTTTTTCTGTATTCCCATATTTCGTTAATAATCTTCAACGTATTGGGTTTCATCAAAATAAAATACGGATCACTTGTTAGCATCATTGCATGCAATGCCAATGCTTCACTCTCTACCAGAGTAATAAAATCATCTGTATTCCCTTGTATGAGAATTTGTTTTAATTGAGAGAGGTTTTCATTTGCCTGCTGAAAACGCTGCCTGGCAAAAGGATGATTGTGCATGAGATTATGTCCTAATGTACTGCTTACCTGTTTTTCTCCTGTGTCTACCAATAGAATGGTATCTTGATAATTGCCAAAAACAGGATGTACCTCATTATTAAATTTTGTTCCAAACAAATTGGAGCTCCCTTCAATTTCCGGGTGTTCTCCCCATACCACTACAGGGCCTTCTATACTTCTGCTGGCACTTCCCGATCCCAAACGTGCTAAAAATGATGCTTTCCGTTTTATAAAATCTTCGCTTGCTCCCTCTCCGGTCAGTAACTTTTCCAAGCTCATCAGGCACATGGCAATAGCACTTAAACCACTTGCCGAAGAGGCAATTCCGCTACTGTGCGGAAATGAGTTTTCAGATCGAATGACCATTTCGTAATCAAAGATATAGGGGCAATAGGTAGTTATTCGTTTAAAAAAAGTGGCAATTTTTGGTTTAAAATCATCTTTTTTCTTCCCTTCAAAGTACAACTCAAAATGAACCAAATCCGATTTTTTTTTCTTGACAAAATCAATACTTGTGATCGTATGGCAATTATTCAAAGTGAAACTTACAGATGCATTTTTTGGTATCTGAGGTTCTGTTTTCCCCCAATACTTTACCAATGCAATATTGCTAGGAGTCTGCCAAGTTACATTAAATCCGGAAATACTTTCCGAAAGTGTTTTTGGAATAAATTGGTCCGTATTCAAAAGTCCTTATTTTTGAACAAAGATAAGACTATTCGCATTCATATTTATCCTAACCGTTGTCCCCGGAAACAACTTTAAAATTTACCGAAGTAATTATAAAACCATCTCCCTGTAAGGAAGAATCGTTTTATAGCCTTTTTTTCTAAAATATTCCGGAGTCTCTTCATTTCCGGTCACTAATATAAAATCACCTCCCCAGGCACCGAGGCTTTTAATGGTTCCAAAATAATCGGAAAATAATCTTTCTTTAACAGGTTTTATATTCACGATAGAACTGATCATTTGTTCGTGTTCTTCCATTAATTGTGAAAAAGCGATAAGTGACTTAGTATTAATTATTTCAGAAGAAATTGCCGAAATATTCCGAATTTCTTTTTCAATATTTCCAGCATTTTTTTTATATCGGATAATTCCGTCTCTACTATTTTGCTTCTGATTCAAATGGATAAAAAACAATTGGTCTTTAAAGTCCGGATTAAAATTCACTTTTTTTACAACAGGCTTTTGATGTTTTAACTGATAAAAAAGAGGATTACTGTTTTGAGCACAGGCAATATCGTATCCACTTCCCGAAAATGCACTCCATAGTAATTGATATGCATCTATCTCTGCCCAATGAGCAATATTATTGATGAGTGTGGAAGAGCTTCCCAGACCCCAATTTCTCGGAAACGTCAGAGTTGTTTTTACTGAAAACCCGTATTCCGAACTTAAAAAACAGGGGTTTAATTTTTGAGCTTCCTGTAAAATATGTTGCAATGTTTCAGCAATAAAATCAGTATTTCCTTCCCGGCTTGAGCTAAATGTAGCAGTAGCCAATCGCAATTTTGGTACATCAAATACTGCTTCAAACCAACATACTCCTTTATTGGTAAAACTACTCCATATCAACTGTTTGTTTTCAATTGTTTCTACAACCAAATCTTGCCCGAAAGTAGTAGGCACAGCTAATGCTACCGCACCGTCTAAAACAACATATTCTCCTGTCAGCAATAGTTTTCCGTTACTATAACTCCGTCTTTGTACGGTTACTTTTTTTATTTTTTTATCCATCGCTGTAAGCAGTCAATAACCTCAGATTCATTCCTTAAAAACAAAGTTATATAAAATCGCTAGCAACCTGTAAAAAAAGAAATCATTTAGAACATTTTTAAAATCTTTGATAACAAAATTTCTGCTTTTGCGTTAATATAAGGTACAACTAGCAATCTTCATGGATATTTTTCTACTATTATTAGGCTTTATACTCATTATTTCAGGAATTATTGGCTCATTTTTACCTGTTCTCCCGGGGCCGCTTACAAGTTGGTTCGGACTTTTAATTTTTCATATGATTTCTGTAATAGAAATGAACTGGGTATTCCTGGGAATTACCTTGGGTATTGCCATTTTTATATGGCTTATCGATTATGTAATTCCTGCTTTGGGAACCAAAAAATTTGGCGGAAGTAAATATGGAATTTATGGAACTTCTATAGGTTTGCTGATAGGATTACTCTTTTTCGGGCCTTTGGGAATTATAATCGGACCTTTCGCCGGGGCTTTTGTCGGAGAAATGATGTTTGACAGTACTAATTCAAATAGAGCTTTCAAAGCAGCTTTTGGTGCATTTGTCGGTTTTTTGTTTTCTACAGGCTTAAAATTTTTAGTCAGCCTTATTTTTGCCGGCTTGTATATCTCAAAATTCTGGGACCACAAAACACTTTTCTTTTAAATGACGTTTAATCCCATCCAAAATAAAAAAGCAACCCGTTTTAGGGAAGCTTTCTATTGATTAACAAACAACAGTACTTTAGAAAAGCACTAAACACAACTAAATACTACTAAATACTACTTGTTAAAAATAAGTAGCCCGCAAATATACGCTTTTTTTTAATTAAAGCAACTTTTTTTCCGATCTTACTTGCTTCTTCAATTCTTACAATTGATTAACTTTGCCGTTTCTTTATCAAGATATTCAGATTAGATATGCAGTTATCGGAGCAAGAAATTGTCAGAAGAAAAAAACTTTCCAGGCTTAGAGCTTTAGGAATTAATCCGTATCCGGCAGGCATTTACCCGGTAACTACAAATTCCGAAGCCATAAAAACAACTTTTAAAGAAGGAAACTCCGTTGTAATTGCAGGAAGGTTAATGGCTATTAATATTCAGGGAAAAGCTTCTTTTGCACAGTTGCAGGACAGTAAAGGCAGGATTCAGGTTTATTTTAATCGTGATGAAATTTGTCCGGGGGAAGATAAATCCAAATACAATGAAGTTTTTAAAAAACTATTAGACCTAGGGGATTTTGTGGGTATTGAAGGAGAATTGTTTACCACTAAAGTCGGAGAGAAAACAGTACTGGTTAAAAATTTTACCTTATTAAGTAAAGCATTAAAACCATTGCCTTTTCCAAAAGAAAAAGACGGTGTTGTATTTGATGCTTTTACAGATACCGAACTTCGTTACAGGCAACGGTATGCGGATTTGGTAGTGAACCCACATGTAAAAGAGGTTTTTATTAAAAGAACCAAGCTGTTTAATGCAATGCGTACTTTTTTCAATAATGCCGGTTATTTTGAGGTAGAAACTCCTGTTTTACAACCTATTGCAGGTGGTGCAGCAGCAAAACCTTTTGTAACACATCACAACGCTTTAGGAATCCCGCTGTATATGAGAATTGCCAATGAGCTCTATTTGAAAAGGTTAATTGTCGGTGGATTTGATGGCGTGTATGAATTTTCTAAAAACTTTAGAAATGAAGGAATGGATAAGACACATAATCCTGAGTTTACGGCAATGGAAATTTACGTGGCGTATAAGGATTATAACTGGATGATGAATTTTGCCGAGCAATTATTAGAGCATTGTGCAATTGCAGTAAATGGAACTTCAAAAGCTACTTATGGAGCACATGAAATAGATTTTAAAGCGCCTTACGCTAGGGTTACGATGGCAGATGCCATTAAGGATTTCACCGGTTTTGATATTAACGGAAAAACGGAAGATGAAATCCGCGAAGCTACAAAATCTATGAACATCGAGGTAGATGATACGATGGGCAAAGGGAAATTAATTGATGAGATTTTTGGTGAAAAATGTGAAAAAAATTATATCCAACCCACTTTTATTATAGATTACCCAAAAGAAATGAGCCCTTTATGTAAAGAGCATAGAGATCATCCCGAGTTAACAGAGCGTTTTGAGCTGATGGTATGCGGAAAAGAAATTGCCAATGCTTATTCCGAGTTAAATGATCCTATAGATCAGAGAGAACGTTTTGAAGCTCAACTGCAACTGGCTGCTAAAGGCGATAATGAGGCTACCAAATTTATTGACGATGATTTTCTACGGGCTTTGGAATATGGAATGCCGCCAACTTCCGGAATGGGAATTGGTATGGATCGGTTGGTGATGTTTTTAACGAATAATCAGTCTATTCAGGAAGTGCTTTTTTTTCCGCAAATGAGACCAGAGAAAAAACAAGTGGCAATTAGTGATGAAGCAAAAGTGATATTAGGCATTTTAAAAGAACATTCTGGCAGTGCTTTAAGTGACATTAAAGTTAAAGCTGAATTATCTAATAAGAAATGGGATAAAGCAATTAAAGAACTGACTAAAAATAACTTAGCTAAAGTTTCCAAAACAGAAAATGGCTTAATTGTAGAGGTTATTTAGTGTTTTAATATTATAAACTTTAAAGATGAGTATTAAATAAGTACTCACTTCATACTTACTATAGGTTGTCATTCGGCAACCTATTTTTGTTGCATATTATAGCAGATTGTTACAAAAAAGTGTCACGTATCTGTCACTTGAGTAGAATTTATCTTTTAAATTTAGAAAACTAAACCTAATGATATGTCAGTAAATTTAAGAACAAAGTATATTGGGAATAAAAATAACTCTCGTAAGAATAGACCTTATAGAAAACAATTAGATTATACCTTAAACGGAAAACGAGTAAGGGAAACCATAAAAGAAGTAACCTTTAATACAACCGACACCAAAGAGGTTAGAAAACAAAAAGAACGGTTAGTTGAAAATATAAGAGCAAAATTGGAAATTGAATTGGGTAATGCAAAAAATGGTTTAGTATCAAGGCAATTACAAAAGGCAAATTTCATACTCTATTTTGAAAAGTTAGGAAACAAGAAAAGTGAAAAGACAAAAACAGCTTGGGATAACACCTTAAAACACCTTATTAAATTTCAAGGCAAAAAATTGACTTTTGAAAACATTTCGGTTAGTTGGATTGAAAATTTCATTGAATACCTTAAAAGTAAAGAGTTGGCAAATAACTCTATTGTTACTTATACCAATAAAATCAATGCAACACTTAATCAAGCTATTAAAGAAAAAATCATTGTTGAAAATCCTATTAGATTTATTGAAAGACCTAAAAAGAAAGAAACCGAAATTGTATTTTTAACAAAGGATGAAATACAAAAAATAATTTCTACCGATTTTTGGGACAACGATTCAAAGAATGCTTTTTTATTTAGTTGTTATAGTGGGCTTAGGGCATCGGATATTAAAAATTTGAAATGGTCTAACATTAAGGATAACAGAATACAATTAATACAAAATAAAACTAAGAATACGGTTTATATACCTTTAAATAATAACGCTCGGAATATTTTAAACAAACAAACTCACAATGAAGAATTTGTATTCAATCTTTCAGACCATATTAGTTCAATGAATAGGACAGTTAAGAAACTTATTAAACTGACTGGGATTGATAAAAAAGTACATTTTCATTGTGCAAGGCACACTTTTGCAACATTACTAGTTACTGCTGGAGTTAATATTTTTACTATCTCAAAACTTATGGGGCATAAAGATATAAAAAGTACTTTAGTGTATGCAAAAGTTATTGACGAGGAAAAACAAAAAGCCGTTAATAGTATGGTAAATTTAGAATTTTATATTATAGAACTACAAGAAGTAAAGAAAAAGGTTGAATATTTTGAGGATAGAATACTACACAATTTTGAAACTCATTTTAGTTATTTGGTGTTAGATGATTTCTATGGTGGTGGTCATAGAGATAGAATTTCTGGTGAATGGTTTTATGATGAGTATTTCGAACAATATGAAAATGATATAATTGAACTCCTGCTTAAAATCGAACATAAAGATGAAAAGTATTATGATTTTCAGTTGAGGTTAATTAAGTTGAAAAGAATTATTGATACAAAACTTTCAAAAATTGAAAATAATAATGATACCACTAATCCATTAAGAATAAATAGAAAAAAATCCTTTTTACTTAACCCTGATTTAAACAAAAAAGAATTTATCAATTTCCTATACAAAGTGTTAATTAAAAACAAACTAATTGATGAAAAAAATGATGATTTTAAATTTCATTTTGAGAACCAATGGGATAAAAAAATTCAATGGCTCGGAACTGAGTTTCAGATAACGAATTTAATCGATTTATTGATTGAAAACAACTATCTAAATAATGAAACTAAACGATTTAGACATCAATTAGTAATTCATCATTTTATCAATAAAAATGGAGAACCATTTAAAAATAACCAACTGAGTAAAGCTTTAAGTGAAGATAAGCACAAAGCATTTGAATACATTACAAATGACATAATAGATGAAATAAGTACTACTATCCCACTACCTTAATACTTATCAATTAAACTTCTATTATGTAAGAGATTTGTGCCATAATAGCTTTTAAATTATTCATTATGGCAAGAATTGCACAACTAGTTCGTGAGATAAGAAGCCTCAAAAGAGAAATCAAAAAAAGTCATCTCTATCGTAAACGCATCTATACAATTAAAGAAGCATCTTTTGTAATAGGAGTAAGTTACTCTTATATGCAAAAATTGATTACTTCTAATCAAATTCCTTATTCCAAACCTTCAGGAAAACTCATTTTTATTAAGCGTAGAGATTTAGAGAATTTCATTTTGAAAAACCGTATTCAATCTACAGACGATATTGAAACAATGGTGGCTAACAATTTGTTGAACCTTAAAAACAAATCGTTATGAAAATTATTGAATATATAACTCGGTATAATAAGCTATACTAATTTCCATAAAAAGGAAACACTTATGATTGATACAATAAAGGGGTATTTAGACATAAAACCAAAAGAGAACTCAAATTTTAAGGAGTTAATTAGCGAAGCCAAGATATCTACATCTGATAGTGGTTATACAGCTTCACTAAATCTTTCAAATATGAAGATTACTTTTATACTTAATGAAAACTACAAACCTTATAAACTTTATTTTAATGGTTCTTTGTCTAAATTTCACTTTGGTAATAATCTTCTTCATTTAAACAGAAAGACAATTAAAGAAGCTGTTAATATGCTTTCAGACAATATTAATGTGAACATGAAAAAGGCAATATTGACTAGAGTTGATTATGGATATAATATTGAGGTAGATTATTCAGTTCATGAATATATTAGTTCTTTAATTTCTTTTCCTCGACTTGAAACTAATCGTTATAAAGATTCTGTCACATTTTTTACAAAATGGGCTTCAAAATCATTAATTTTTTATGATAAAATAAAAGAGTTAAAAAATGGGAATAAAGAGGTGTTTTACTCAATACCTATCGAATATCATAATAAAAACATTCTACGCTACGAAATAAGGCTTAAAAAGAATTTAAAGCAGCGATTTAATTTAGAGCAAGTATATTTAAAATCTTTATTTGACGATACTGTTCAAAATAAGTTGAAGGAACTTTGGTTAAAAGATTATCATAAGGTTAATAAATTATCAATAGGTAAAGACCCAGTTCATTTATTGTATAGACATAGTGGACTGTATCAGTACCTTTCATATCATGGTATAGATAAACTGGGATTTGATAAGGTAATAAATATTATATCCGATTTAGATTTTGATGTTATAAACCCTAGAAGTAAACGTAGTAAAATGAAATCTGTCGTAAAGGAATTATTAAAAGAAGTCAGTAAAAATACACTAGAAAAGAATCTAGTAAGGGAATTAGATATTAAAATTAGGTCTGTAAAAGATTTAATTTTTTAGATTTATCTGTCCCCCAGTAATTTTTGAGAGTTGTGTTTTACTATATACACTAAGTGCCTTTTTAAATACGATAATTTTTACGTATGCGATACAGGGCAAAATCATACTTTTATTTTTACTACAAATACACAAATTTTTCTCTTCTAAATGTCTAAAACATGCTATTTCACTAATAAAAATCTTTGAGATTTTTGAAAATTTACAAAAATTAGCGGATTTTGTTGGAAAACTTACTTTGTATCACAAAGTATGATTCTGCCCTGGTATGCGATAAAACGAATCATCTGATATTCAATAATTTTTACTATCTTTAGCCCATAAGGCTGATGGTCACTAAAAAAGTGAAAGGCGGTTAGTAAATATGAGATATTTTAATTCAAAGCAAAAAAAAGCTCTCTTTGTTCTTTCTGAGGGTTTATGTCAAAATTGTGGTACTTCTTTACCAACAAATTGGCATGCTGATCACATTACTCCATTTTCTAAATACGGTATTACACACATTTCTAATGGACAAGCCTTATGCCCAAAGTGTAATTTATTAAAATCAAATAAAATGAGAAATCAAAAAGAAATTGAATTAAGAAAATGGCAACAAGATTGTTTTGCAAAATTAATTAAGGTACGAAAAGGAGGCGGAAATTCTTTTTTAGCAGTTGCTGGAGTTGGCTCGGGAAAGACTATGTTTTCAAGCTATACTTTTAATTATCTATTAAAATCTGGGGAGTTTGACTCTGTAATTGTTATTAGTCCTACAGAAAATATTAAAAAGAATTGGAGTGTTACTTTTCAGAAATTTTTTAACATCAGAGTAGACCATGGTTATCAATTTAAGTACGCGTGGCCAAGAGATTGTAATGGCATTAGTATTACCTTTCAAAGTCTTAACCCATTAAACCTAGAAATTCTAAAAAAATATGTAAATCAAAGAGTTGTTCTAATAGTTGATGAGGTTCATCATGCAGGTGACGATAAATCTTGGGGCAATGCAATTAGAGAAATTGGAGACGAAGCAGGTTTTGTGTTACTATTGAGTGGTACTCCAGACAGAAATGATAATGCAGAAATACCTTTTGTTACATATAAAAAAATTGGCGATAGAAAATACGAATTACAATATGATTATTCTTATGGATATGCTGAAAGTGTTAAAGATAAAGTCTGCTGTCCTGTAATATTTCAACGAAATTCGTCAACAGTTGAAACTGTAAATGGTTATGAAAGATTAAAAAATGAAGACCCTGCATCTGAAATAAAAAATATTTATAATAATGCAATTAAAGTACGCCCAGAGGGAGATTGTTATGTATATCAAACATTTGAAAAGGCTAATCAACAGTTAAATGAGATTAATACCAACCGCAATGAAAACTATGCAGGTTTGATTGTTTGTAATTCCATAGCAGATGCTAAAGCATTATACGAGAGAATATATAATAAATACGGGGTTGATTTTGCTGAATTGGTTACAAGTGATGATAAAGATTCCAATAGAAAAATAGAGCGTTTTAAAGAAAGTTATAAAACGTGGATTATTTCAATTAATATGGTTTCTGAGGGAGTAGATATTTCTAGAATAAGGGCTATTGTTTATGCTTCAAATGTTACTACAAGAGTTAGGTTTGTTCAAGTTATGGGGCGAGGTGTTAGAAATCCAGTACATTTTAAAAATAATTCAGATGTATGTTATATGTACATTCCAGAATATAAACCATTGATTGACAATGCTACATTTATTGAAGAAGAATTAAGACATATTCGATATGAAATAGATTCCGTTGAAGAAGAGCATATAGGGGGTATTGGTGGAAAGCCAACTCAAATTAGCATAGAAGATATAGTTTTAAGCTCTACAAGTGAAAATAGTGGAAATGTATATGGAGGTGCACTTTTCTCTCAAACTGAAGATGTAGAAGCTACAATATTAGCTACTAAATACGATGTTACAAAAGATAAGGTATTAAGCATGTGGAAAGATATTTTAAATATTGCAGGTCAGCAACCTTCATTAGAGGAAAGACGACCTCATAAAATAGAAACAATAACGGATGAAAAAGACAGATATAAAAAATTAGTCCATAAAATGGTTGGGCGTATTCATTTTGATTTTGGTTTAGAGTATAGAGACATACATTCAAAATTAAATAAATCTGTAGGTAAAAAAAATAGCCTTATTTTTACTTTAGATGAATACAAGAAAAAATTAGAACTATCTAAAGAGTTATACGAGAAATTAAAAAGCCAATAAAATGGAAAATTTAATAGAACAAGTTCAAGAAGAATTAAAGGAACACAAATTTAGGGAAACCCATATACCAAGATTGATATTAAATATTATTAAATCAGAAGACTGGAAAAATAGAGACCCTGCTCCAAATGAATTAGAACCTAAAGAGTTTAATTATTTTCCTGACTTTGTAGAAACAGTAAGACCTTGGGGCTTGCAAATGGATTTTAAAGATATAGAAGAAATTTGTTCAGGGTTTACAGAAGTAGAATTAGAACTTGGAAGACAAAAAAGTGTACAATTAGAATTAGATATAGACATAAAAAGGGTAAGAAAGACGGATAAACAAAGAAGTCTAGAAGTGTTAGAAAAACATCGATTAGATTTATTTGAAAAAGTCATGTCTAAAGAATTATCTGTGTACAAAGCAATGATTGAAGGAGGGTTTAAACGGCAACGAATAAAACTTGAAAAAACTCCAAGTTCATTTAGCACATACATAAGAAATAATTTTACTGATGATGAAAAAAAGGAACTATTAAAATTACTTAATACAGATTTAGATTAATCGAAATCCATTATATTTGGAATACAATCAGAAAACAAAAGATATAGAATAACGATATAAACGTTCTTTACATAAAATACGCAGATAGGCATTAGTCATCTAATAACTTGGACGAAAACTGATAATTTTCAATCAATCAAGTAGAAAGGATGAACTAATGCCCGTGTTCCTTATGGGCATGGGCTTAGTTCGCTTTACTTGATAGGTATACCAGTACCTCGTCCAAGGAGTGGACTTTAGTACCATGCCTTATTTTTTGTTAATCACTCAACTTAGGTACTGGGTTGAAATTAATGAGAAAAGCAAATGAACCACACTAATACAAAAAAGATTATAGTCTTTGGTATTATTATCCTTACTACACTAATTGGATGCACTCAAACCAATAAGACCTCATCGTCAAAAAACAAGACGGGAAGTAATGAGAAACCTATTTTTAAATTTGTTAGTAATAGTAATGACCTCGAAAAAGGGGTTGATATATTACAGACAAATGATGAAGTAAGTTATCATACATTCGACTTCAACAAAAACCTGATTTCTTATAAATCCAAAACTAAAAATAGGAGTTGGAATACCTTTGAATTTAAAATAAAGAAGTCCAAAATAACGGAAAGTTTATTAGGGTTAAAAGGAATGGAATTTGACATCGATAATTCTATCTGTTTTCAGATATGGGTTGATACTGTTGGTAGTATTGGTTATGAGTTTAAAAATGGGCAAACATTAGTTTTTTACGGAATACAAGAATTAGAATAATGAAAACACTTTAGTACATGACAAAAAATATAATTAATTGATTATCAGTAAATTAAATGTTAAATAATTAAAATAAAGCATTGATTTTCAGTATATTAGAAGAATAACATCACTCATTTTTCTAATGAAAAAAACCAATGCTTCCACTAAAAGTAGTGAATTAAATTCAGTTTTAAGTTCTCATTTCCAAGGTAAGATCAATTTGGCAAGAATCAAACTCATATCACATTTCATTATCGCCCTCTGTAAGGTACAGACAGTTACCTTTGAAAAGGTAGCCAACGCTTTTGAGACCTCAGTAGATTCGAAGTCATCACTCAGACGTATTCAAAGATTTATTGCTGATTATTCGTTGGATGGAGATTTGATCGCTCGTCTTATATTTAGTCTCCTTCCTAAGCAAGAGGGATTGATCTTGAGTATTGATAGGACCAATTGGAAGTTTGGTCAGACCAACATCAACATTTTTAAGTTGGGAGTTGTCTATAAAGGTGTTGCCTTCCCATTGTTATTTACTATGTTAGATAAGCCAGGGAACTCTAACAGTCAGGAGCGTATTGATCTTGTGAATCGTTTCATAAGACTTTTTGGCAAAGATGTTATTAAATCCATTGTAGCCGATAGAGAGTTTGTAGGTAATCATTGGTTGGATTTCTTGAATACAAATGGAATCAAATATTATATCCGCATTCGAAACAACTTTAAGGTAGAGCTTCCTGATAAGAACAAAACCATCAAAGTATTTCACTTGTTTAATCCACATAAGATCAATGAGTTTGTGTATTATCCTAAAATTGTACGTGTTAATGGTCAGCTTTGTTTCCTTTCCGGATGCAAGTTGTACCCAAAAAATGGAAAGCCTGATTTCTTAATCATTGTATCGTTCAACGCTCCTGATAAGGCCTTTGAACAATACAAAGAACGATGGCAGATAGAGATGTGTTTTAAAGCAATGAAAGCCAGTGGCTTTGATATTGAAAACACACACCTGCAAGATATTAAGCGTATTGAAAAATTAGTACTGTTTGTAATGATGGCTTTCGTATGGTGTTACAAAGTTGGTATATATTTACATCAGATTAAGCCTATCAAAATAAAAAAGCATGGAAGAATGGCTAAAAGCATATTCAAATATGGATTAGATTATATCGCTTCTGTGCTATTAAACCCTGTAAATCAAAACAATATGAACTTGACTAAATTTTTGTCATGTACTTAGTGAAAACACTTAAAATAACATCAATAGCAACTACTCTAGTATTACTTCTTATAAGTTGTAATGATAAACCTAAACAACAACACAACCAAATACTAGAAAAGGAACAAAACACAATAACTGAAACACCTAAAACACAAAATCAAAGCAATGAAGATTGGATAAAAAAAATTAAACAATTACAGCAAATGAAAGAAGGTGAAGAATTAGATGTTACAGATAATTCAGCTTTTCAAAATAATACAGAACCTCAATTAGATTTACTGGAATTATGGAAAGACCCAAAGGCATATAATAAGAAGCACAAAGAACCTACATTAGAAGAATTTGAATACTCAAATTATTGGAGACAAACAGCATATAGGGCTACTAAAAAATTTATTCAATACGAGATTAACCAAAAGCCAAATTGTAAAGTAACTCGTCAGGGTAACTATCAGCCATATTTACTTCGGTATTTAGGCAATTTTGGGTTCTTGGTAAAAACCTATTGCGAGTTTGATTGTCAACAGGATTATAATAATCCTACTTACTTTTGGGTTGAGGCATATTATCAAGGTTTTAATAAGTGGAATTTTGAAGTAGTAAAACAGAAATTTGTAGACTAAAAGAATAAACTTACTTTTGTAGTATGAAATATTTAGAAAAACATACAACAGTACAATACGGAGATCTTAAAGGTATTCTATGATAAAAACAAGTAAAAGTTGAGATATTATTTTTACTAATTTATGCAGCAAATTTAAAAGTATCTACATAGGGTGTTTGTCGTTTGACAACGGCAAACACTCTTGCTATTAATTTGTTTCTAATAATGTTAACGGTACTCATTTTACTTTTGCCTTGTTTTATTCTTTTATGATAGTATAATTTCATTTCTGGGTTATGTTGTATAGCAGAAATAGCGCACATATTAATAATTGCTTTCAATTTTTTATTAGCCAAATGAGAGACTTTTGTACGTCCTTTAATACTAGTTCCAGATTGGTAAGGAAAAGGAGCAACACCACAATAAGAGGCAAACTTTCTCCAGTTTTCAAATTTTGAAAAATTGTCAGTAAACACAATCATCATTATAGCAGTTTGCATTCCTATACCTTTAACACTAGTAACAAGTTTATAGGTTTCTTTTAACATTATATTTTGGTCAATAATAGCTTGCATTTGAGTATTAATCTTGTGTATTTGTTTGGTTAGTTCTGCAATCATTTTTTGTTGAACGTCAAAGATTATTTTATACTCTTTTGCTTTATAAATTCTTTTTTGTTCTTTCAAAGTAACTTTAAAACCAGCTCTTTGTTTGTTAAGTTTTGTCCTTAAAGATAAGAGACTTTTTAGTTGTAATATACTTCTTTTAGGTAGCTTACTGGGTTTAAGTTCTTCTTTTAATCGATACCCATATAGAGCAATGCGTTTGGCATCAATTTGGTCATCCTTTCCACGAGCAATACCAATAGATCTTTTAATTTCTAAACCAGAAGCTATGAAAAAAGATAATTTTTGTTCAGTTAAAGACACAGATAATAAATGAGAGTACATTCCTGTATGTTCAAATACAAACATGGTTTCTTCTTTAGAGAAAGACGAATTTTTAAAACTCCACTTTAGCATTAATTTAAATCCAGATTTACTGTTCTCAAACTGTTGAACAATTTGTTTAGAATAGATACAAACATCAATTAATAATTTACTGACATCGATTCCGATAATTTCATTTGTTTTCATAATTTTGTAATTAGATATTAATAATAGTTACTTAAACTAAGACCTTTAATAAGGGCAGAAACTGAAATTCTATATGGTTCTAAGTAACTTTTAAAAAGAACGGAGACTAATACGGGGGATGGCTCTAAAAAGCTAGCTGGCCGCTAAAGTTCACTCCGTTCTTTTGTGTTTTTGGTTATCAACAAAATAAGAGTTATTAACAAAGAAAAAAAGAAGCAAAAAAAGAAATTTCATCATAACTATTATGTTTTTATTTTAAGTAATTATTTCTATTTGCTAATCTAAAGGCTAACGGTGATCGCACTTTTACGGACATTTTAGTACTTGTAGCTGTAAAAGGAATTGCCGTAGCAAAACCTGAAGGCGTACCTATTGTGGTACCTGCCCAAATCTCAGCTCCGGTTGTTTTAACAGATTGTATCACATTATTTGAACTATTAGCCGGATCCGTTACTAACATAGATGCATTACCTCCAAAATCAGTTACCGTATAATTTGTAGTGCTTCCTTCAAAATTTACTGGCAAATCTATCTGACTAAGTGCACTACTATCTAGGTATAGGGTAATATCATCAACATAGAATGTAAAATTGGCACTTCCATCTCCGACAGTTCCATTATCAAAAATAAGCACTACTTTCTGATAGCTATTGGCAGTATTAACTGACGAAAAATCATATGTCAATGTTTCCCAGGCATTTGCCATAGTAGTAGTAGCTTCTTGCTGGAAAAATACTCCTCCGTCTGTTTCATTCTCTACTTTAAATAATAATTTAGCTCCTACTCTTGGTGAATACACCTTTACGGATACTGCATTATTACTTGAAAAATCTATAGGTGAACCTAAATCTGTCCAACTTCCTCCCCATGGTTGACCGGCATTTTTTACCATCTTCCCCACATTCGCCGAATTATTGTCCGAATTATTGTAAGGATTTGTCTCGGTTGTCATAACGCCTCCGTCGAAATCGGTCCACGTAGTCGCTGTCTCAAAATCAATAAGTGTTGTCTGTGCGTAACCTACAACCGTTAATAACATTAATAAATAAGTAATTTTCTTCATAATTTAAATTTAATGGTTTTTAGAATTAATTTTTATACACTTTTACATAATCAATTATAAATTTTTGAGGAAAAATAGAATCATCTACCTCCGGGCCTCCAAAATTCCCTCCAACAGCTAAATTAAGAACTATATAGAAAGGTTTGTTAAAAGGCCAATTTTTGATATTCTTTATTTCAGGAGAAAAGGTATATACTAGCTCGTCATCCAAGTAAAATGAGATTTCATCTTTTGTCCAATTTGTTTTATATATGTGAAATCCTTCTTCTAAATTTTCTTTTATTGTCTTTTTGGAGTTAATCGTATTTCCAAAGCTATCCGGAGTATGTAAGGAAGTATATAAGGTATGTGGCTCTTTACCTACGTATTCCATAATATCAATTTCTCCGCAATTTGGCCACCCGTTCTCATCAATATCGTTTCCAAGCATCCAAATTGCCGGCCATAAACCGCTTCCCAAGGGAAGTTTTGCTCTTACTTCTACGATACCATATTGAAATGCTACTTTTTGTTTTGTGTGAATCTTTCCTGAATAATACGCTGTATCTTTTTTAGTTGCAGTAATCACCAAATTTCCATTTTTTACTGATACATTCTCTTTGGTATATAACTGACGTTCGTTGTTTCCCCAACCACAAAGATTTGGACAGCCGTCTCCTATATCGTAGTTCCAAGAAGATTCATCTAAAGTTTGAGAAGAAAAATGATCTTCAAAAATTACTTCTTTTTCACTACATGAAATAATGAAAGGTAATAGTATAGTAATAAATGAAGTTAATTTTTTCATTCTAATTCAAATTCAGATGTTAAACTTGCATAGGAGCTGCCTCCGACAAATACTTTAAATGTTCCCGGTTCTACTAAAAACACACCTTCATTATCATAAAAACCAAGCTCTTCATCTGTTAAGGTAAAAGAGATTTTTTTTGTTTCACCTGTTTTTAAAGGGATTAACTCAAATCCTTTTAATTCTCTTACCGGCCTTGTAACACTTGCAAAAAGATCCCGAATATATAATTGAGCTACCTCTTTACCATCCGTTTTACCGGTATTTTTTATATCAACTGTTATTTTAACAGTCTTATCAGAGGTGTAATTATTTTGTACACTGATATTCGAATATTCAAAAGAAGTATAACTCAAGCCATATCCAAAAGGATACAGAGGAGTGTTCTCCATATCTTGATAATGTGTCCAGAAAACTTCTTTTTTAGGTCCCGGTCTTCCGGTATTTTTATAATTATAATAAAGAGGCATCTGGCCTACATCTCTTGGAAAACTCATGGGCAATTTACCACTGGGGTTATAGTCGCCATATAGTACCTGAGCTATAGCATTACCGCTTTGCGAACCTAATTGCCAGGCTTCCAGAATAGCAGGAATATTTTCATCTGCCCAATTAATTGCCAAAGGTCTTCCGTTATTTAATACTAACACGATGTTTTTATTTGCCTTATAAACCACTTCCAATAATTTTTGCTGAACACCTGGTAATCCTAAATTGGCTCTGCTTCTTCCTTCTCCGCTCTGGAAACCTACTTCTCCTAAAACCATCACTACTACGTCCGCTTTTTTAGCGACAGAAATAGCCTTTTTAAATCCGGATGTATCTGTAGTATTAATGGTTACTTCAGTAAAAAAATTGGTAGTACCGACAGATACTTTAGCGCCTTCTGCATATAGTAAAGTATTTCCTTTATAGGATTGCATTCCTTCCAAGACAGAAACGGCAGAATCATCTTTTGCAGCCAATCGCCAATTTCCTAAAGGGCTGTTCTTATCTGAAGCTAGCGCACCTATAAGTGCAATTTTCTGTCCGTTCTTTTTAAGTGGTAATATATTTCCTTCATTTTTAAGCAAAACAATCGATTTTTTTGCCATATCCAAAGCAGCATCATGTATTTGCTTACTACCGATAACTTCCTTTTCCCTGGCTTCATCACAGTACTTATAAGGGTCTTCAAAAAGCCCTAATTCAAATTTAACCTTCAAAATCCTTTTTACTGCATCATCTATTAGAGGTTCTTTTACTTTTCCTTCTTTTACAAGGCCTGCCAAATGATTTACATAAGCATAAGATTCCATATCCATATCAGATCCTGCTTTAGCAGCCAGTTCCGCAGCGTGTTCTTTGTCTTCCGCATATCCATGTGCTATCATTTCCGCCAAGGATCCCCAGTCTGAAATAACAAATCCTTCAAATCCCCATTTGCCTTTCAGAATATCTCTTTGCAGGAACGAATCACCGGTAGCCGGAATTCCATTTATCTCATTAAAAGAGTTCATAACTGTTTTTACGTCTGCCTTTACAGCCGCCTGAAACGGAGGGAAAACAGTGTTGTACAGCGTGGAAGTTCCTATATCTGCAGTATTATAATCTTTTCCTGATGCTGCAAAGCCGTATGCTGCAAAATGTTTTGCACAAGCTGCAATAGTATTATGCCGACTCAGGTCACTGCCCTGAAATCCTCGTACTCTGGCCGCAGCTATTTTACTTCCCAAATAGGTGTCTTCCCCTGCTCCTTCCATGACTCTCCCCCATCGGGCATCTCTGGAAATATCGATCATAGGTGCAAATGTCCAGTTAATTCCTGCTGCAGAGGCCTCCACAGCAGCCATCCTGGCAGATCTCTTAATAGCTTCCAAATCCCAACTGGCAGATTCTGCCAAGGGTATGGGTGATTGTGTTTTATACCCGTGAATTACATCAAAGCCTATGATCAAAGGAATGCCTAACCCGGATTCTTCGACCGCGATCTTTTGTACTTTTCTTACATTTTGAACCCCTCTTACATTTAGCATTGATCCTACCCGGCCTTTTTTCAGGTGCTCATATTTTTTAGCTGCATCACCACTACCGGGAGCCGGGCCTGTTAAATCCCAAAAACCATTGTATTGGTTCATTTGCCCCACTTTTTCTTCTAATGTCATTACAGACAGGAGTGAATTTACCCGATCTTCAACAGGAGCGTTTGGGTTTTTGTATGTTTCCGGGTCTATCTTCGTAGCGCATGAAACTACAAATAGTAATATAAGGAAAGTTAGGGGTAGTAAATTACTTTTTTTCATGGTCTCGACTTAAAATGTGATTTTCTATAAGTATAGTATTTAAGAGATTTCACTAATCCGATGTAATAATAAACCACCAGTCAAATTCACCAGCAGCATCGGTAGTTCGTAACAGTAATTCATTAGCTACACTTCGATCAAAAATTTGATATGTATGATTTCCTCCAGTATAATATCCAATAAAACCTAGTCCCGTAAGACTTAATGTTTCAACACCTCCAGGAGCTGTTAATGACCACGTTTCTGAATAATCGCTATATACATAGTTTTCTATATCGGCACCATTTATAACGCCTGTGTTTGATCCTAAATCGTTAACTATATGTGGGTTACGACCAAAAATTGTTCCAGAAGTATCCGTTCCGGATGCATCATTTGTATTGTTTGTAATATGCATATATGTTCCATCGGAATTAAAAACAAAGCGATCATCATACATCCCAACTCCTACTTTTTCATTCGGACCGGCACCGTACCATTCCGAAGGTGTAGTTCCTCCCACAGGCCCTAATCCAAAATGCCCGGCTTTTTCAGATTTTATTCTCCATGTTCTTGAAGAAGCTGCCGTAGGATTCGCCGGATCAAAATCATATAATTTTGTTTTTAAGTCTGCCGGAGGCTCGTAAGTTGCTAATACCTGTACCTGTATAGATGCACTTGAAGTTACGCCTGCTGTTCCGGAAGCAACTACCGTTACCGTGTGTGTGTTTAGCCCCAAAACGCTAAAATTATAGGTTATTCTTCCCGACGGTGCAACTTGTTCTATTCCATTGTATACATATTTAAAAGATACTGCATTGTCCGCCGTTGCCGAAAAATGAACAGTTCCCGAACCATCTCCATTAGGATTCGCTGCGTCCGCTCCTACAATAGTAGCCGTTATTTGAATATTAGACGGTGTTACAATATCGCCAAATGTAAAATTATTGTCCTGACAGCCCATGAATAAGATCGGAACTGCAGCAATCAAACGTATTATATTTTTTAATTTTTTCATAATTGTATTTTAAAATTCTTATCCTTAATTTGTAAGCGTTAGCTCGTCATAGTAATATACGGAATCATCACCTGCGTTTCCAAAATCAAAGAATATCACTACTCTTGTATAATCAGCTGTTGGTGCCGCGCTAAAATCATATATCAGTTCTTCCCATGAATTTGATACTGTTGTATTGATATCTACTTCATGAGTGATACTTGCATCTGCATTTTCCAGTTTAAGCTTCACTTGCGCTCCTGTTTTCGGCGACCAGGTTTTGACACTTATTTTACTGTAGTTTGTAAAATCCAGAGGAGAAGTTACCTCAAAAAATGTACCTGCCCAAACCTCACTACCACTGGTTTTAGTGAGTTTTGCTACATTAGCTGTCGTATTAGCTCCCGTAGCATCCGGATTTGCCACTACCTCCGTAGCTGCAATACCTCCGAAAACAGTAAATGTAGGTGATGAGCCTTCAAAATCCTGAAACAGCAAGGGTGAAGGTCCCGAATCGTTTACCAGATTAATTTCGTCATAGTAATATACGGAATCATCACCTGCGTTTCCAAAATCAAAGAATATCACTACTCTTGTATAATCAGCTGTTGGTGCCGCGCTAAAATCATATATCAGTTCTTCCCATGAATTTGATACTGTTGTATTGATATCTACTTCATGAGTGATACTTGCATCTGCATTTTCCAGTTTAAGCTTCACTTGCGCTCCTGTTTTCGGCGACCAGGTTTTGACGCTTATTTTACTGTAGTTTACCAAATCCAAAGGAGAGGCTATTTCAAAAAATGTACCTGCCCAAACTTCACCACCATTTGTTTTAGTAAGTTTCGCAACATTTGCTGTTGTATTAGTGCCCGTAGCATCCGGGTTTGCCACTACCTCCGTAGCTGCAATACCTCCGAAAACAGTAAATGTAGGTGGTGTGCCTTCAAAATCCTCAACTGATTGTGTGGATACACTTGAAGGTGCTTTCCAAAAATAAATATTATCAATAAAGACGGTTCCTCCGGAAGGATCTCCAACAAATTTCAATTGATGAATATCTGCAACGGTTAATCCCTGATCTGTAAATGCTGAAATCGGAATGTCTACACTTGTCCATGTATCAGCAGTTAGGTTTGTCCAAACAGGTTTTTCGCCATTTGTTAAACTAATTAAAGAAGTTTCTATTCTTGTTACATCTGTTGTCCAAACATCTACATGTAAAAATTCCATATTGGAAACATCTTGGGCACTGCCAAACTGTATCCCCTGGTAATTTAGATTACTATACTGAAGTATGGCATCACCACTTAAATCAAATGCATTATATACAGTAGCTTGTCCCCAATTTGGGTTGTAATCTGTGCCAGAGGCATCTGTATATGGACCGCTAAAAATAGAAATGACATCTGTTTCATTTCTTCCAGGTGGTGTAGCTGCGGAAGCTATCGGTTGTAAAATTTCTGTTACAACAAAATTTTCTGTGTATTCCGTAGTTGCTATGGCTCCACCTTTAGCTACCACTCTAACAGCATAGGTGCCTGCATTTGTATATGTATATGATATGGTTGTCCCGATATTTCCTGAAACATCAGGTGTGGTACTTGCAGATTCTCCTGAGTAAAAATCAAACATAGCAGCAAAATCCGCATTGGCTGTTATGTTGACTTTTTTAGAAACCGCAGCATCATTTTCTATAACTACCACTAAATTTTCCGGGGCTCTAAAAGAAACTACCAATTGCTGAGTAGCTTCCGTAGTAATATTGTTTGAGTTATATGCTACAATTCTCACGTCATACGTCCCTTCCGCATATACATGATTTGTGCTTTGACCATTTGCAATTCTGACAGGATCTACTGTACTATCACCATAATAGATATCAAATTGAGTAGCTCCGTTTGCACTTGGCGTAATGGTCACTGTTCCTGTATTATCCTGAGTAATATCGTATAAAGCACTTACATTACCCGGCGCTTCAATAGTACTGGCAAATGAAGTATCTCTTATATCATCGGTACAGCTTATAGCTGTTAGTAATAATAAAAGAATAACATAAATATTTTTTAAACTTTTCATGATTTCATTTTTAATAATTAGGATTTTGCGCCCATCTGTTTCCTGCCAATTGGATTTCAATTGCCGGAATGGGGAATAATTCATGTTTACCGGAGACAAAACCATCTATCTCCTGTGCAGCCCTACCTGTTCTTACCAAATCGAAAAACCGGTGTCCTTCTCCCATTAGTTCTACTCTTCTTTCATGATAAATAGCATTTGTTAAGGTAGATCCAGTACTCGAAATGTCATGTGCCATATCTCCAAATGCACGTCTTCGTACTCTGTTTAAGTATGTTTGTGCTTTTGCATCGTCCGGAGTACTTCTTCTATTGAAGGCTTCGGCAGCCATTAAAAGTACATCCGCAAAACGAATGGATCTGTAGTTGTTAGGGTTTGTTAAATTTCTATCTCCCGATGCATTTGCTGATCTTTTTCTTGGAATATACTTTCTATTAAAATACCCTGTATGTTCGTAACCTGTACCAAAAGTAATTCCCGTTTGTGCAGCCCAGGCATCTATATCTAATATAGCTACATCTTTTCTCAGATCTCCTGCTTCAAATTCATCTACCACTTCCTGTACAGGTACATTAAAGCTAAACCCTGAAGAGTAAATATCTCCCGGAGTATTAGGTTCGGCAACATAGTTTCTAACCCCACTGAATCCGACAGCAACATTACCTTCACTACATTGCAAACAACCAAAGCCGGCTCCTTCTAATTCCGAGTATTGTACTTCAAAAACGGACTCTATATTATTTTCATCATCCAATTCAAAAATATCGTTTGGAGTAGCCACCAAATCATGAGGGCCATTTTGAATTAAGTTTTCTAAAACGGTAGCTGCTTCGATAAACTTATTTTGGTATAAATAAGCTTTACCTAATAGTGCCTGAGCTGCACCCTTGGTAATTCTACCTGTTTCTGCTTGTGTGTAAGGTAGGTTGTCTGCGGCATATATTAAATCTGCCTCTATTTGTGCATATACTTGCGTCCTGGGAGTTCTGTCAACTGTAAATTGATCTCCGAATAAGAACCTTCTGTCTACTACTAAAGGGACATCTCCAAACCATTTAACCAATTCAAAATAGTAATAAGCTCTTAGGAAGCGAGCTTGTGCCAGCACCTGTTCCTTACCTGTAAAGTCTGTTTTATTTTGGAACTCCAGGATATAATTTGCTCTGTTTACCCCTGCAAACATCCAACTCCATAAATCTCTTAAATTACTGTTTTGAGGGGTGTGTATCATGTCATCAATCTCCTGAAAACCAATAACATCCGTTGCATTTTCCCCTCCACACAGCGTATTGTCAGAAGCTATTTCTCCTAATAGTACATTTACATAAGTAGCTTGCAATAAATCGTATGCGCCTATGAGCGCATTCCGGTAGTCTGCTTCCGAGTTAAAATAATCTTCGGAATTTTCTGCAGTTGAAGGCACATCAACAAAATCATCATTACATGAAGTAGTAGCTGTTACTAACACTATTAAAGTAATTAAAAACTTTAAGTTTAATTTTTTCATTGTTCTGCTATTAAAAATTAACATTTAAGCCTAATAAAAATGTCTTAGGGTTTGGATAAAACCCTTGATCTATACCACCACCTATGGGAGCTCCATTAGATGTGGTTGGGTCATAACCTCTGTATTTGGTTAAGGTAAAGAGATTATTACTTGACAGATAAAATCTAACTTTATCAAAACCTACTTTTTGAGTACTTTCTTCATTCAGTGTGTATCCTACCTGAATATTTTGTAATCTGACAAAAGAGCCGTCCTCCACATAAAAATCCGAGAATAAGGTGTTTCCTGTTGCTCCGGTAGTTACTCTGGGAAAAGTAGTACTTGTCCCTTGCCCTCTCCATCTGTCCAGATAATATACAGTCCTGTTTGTGAGCGGCTGGTTTCTTTCGTAATTCCTTACAATCTCATTGCCAACAGATGCAAAGGCATACATATTAAAATCAAAATTTTTATAATCGAAAGAAAAATTTAGTCCCATAGTGATATCAGGTATGGGATCGCCAATATATGTTCTGTCATCCGTATTAATAACACCGTCTCCGTTAACATCTACAAAGCGTAAATCTCCCGGAGTTGCATTCATTTGTGTAGCATGGGCATCTACTTCTGTTTGATTTTGGAATATTCCGTTTGTTCGATACCCATAAAAGTACCCTATAGGAAACCCTGCTTCCATTCTCGAAGGCGGATCCTGGCCAATGCCAAAAGAACCTCCGGCCAGAAAACCGGAATCACTGCCTACAAACAAAACGTTGTTTTCCAATGTAGTAAAATTGTAGTTCATATTAAAGTTAAAATCTTCTCCTATATGGTCTTTATAGCTGATAGAAAACTCAAAACCTTTATTCTCCACAGTACCGGCATTAATAGTAGGTAGACCGGAACCGGGTGCAGTAGATCCTAAAATTCCGGAAACCTGGGGTTCCACCAAAAGATCTTCCGTTTTTTTATTGAAGTAGTCTAAGGTAATATCAACCTTATTAAACAGCCCTATATCTAACCCGATATCCAAAGGTTTGTTTTTTTCCCATTTAATTTCCGGGTTTGATATGGCCCCCAGAGCCGTACCAAATGTTATTTGGTCATTGAATACATATACACCTTCACCGGATACTAATGATACGAACCTAAAACTGGGAATCCTGTCATTTCCTATAATACCGTAACTAGCTCTTAGTTTTAAAAAGTTAATCGTATTGGAACCTTTTAAAAAGTCTTCATTAGAGGCTATCCACCCAATTGATCCTGATGGGAAATAACCAAACTTGTTTCGAGGGGCAAAATTTGACGAACCATCCCTCCTTATCACAGCAGAAAACAAATATTTATTGTCATAGCTATATTGAAATCTTGAAAAGTAGGAAAGTAACCTACTATCAAAAAATTCCCTGGGTTGATTACTTAACGCTAGATTGTCAATGATACTCCCATTCAGGCCGGATGAGTTTAAATCCGTTCCCGTAACATCCAAACTCGTTATATTCCTTTTATTAATTCCTTGTGATCTAAAAACCGAAGTTCCCAATAATACTTTGATTTCATGAATATCATTAAAAGTTCTTTCATACTTCACAAAAGCATCAAATGTATAGTCTTTAAACACAGTCTTAAAAACATTAAAAGATGGCCTTTCATTATTGAATACATTTCCTGCTCCGTAATTAATGATAGGAGTAAATGTATTTCCCTGAACGGTTGCATAGTTAAATTGAATTCTGGATTCTGCGCTCAAATGATCTGAAAACTGATAATTTAGAGCATGGCTTCCTGAAAATTTATCTACCCAGACTCTGTTATGTGCATCATCTATTTGCGCAAGCGGATTTGCCACTTCTATACCCACTCCTATGGGGGGAGGCGTGGAAAATTCACCGGTATCATTTCTAACCGGAGTGGTTGGAGGCATGTTTAATGCGTTGTACAATATGGAGCCTATTGTGTTTTGGATAATACCTTTACTATTGGTGTTAATATATAGAGAGGAAGATGTAAATTTTAAATTATCTAAAATGTCAGTACTGAAATTGAATTTTACGTTTCTCCTGTTAAAATTTGCTTTTGTTTCCCCAACAATACCATCTTGTGTTAAAAATGATACTCCCAAAGAATAGGTAGATTTTTTGGTTCCTTTATTAATAGTTACATCTGCACTGGAAATGGGTGCTGTTTTAAACACTTCTTTTTGCCAGTCTGTTCCCTGTCCAAGTGAGGTTACATCCGTAAAAGGCAGTGCCTGTCCGTTTGCCGCATAGGCTTCGTTTGCCAATAATGCATATTCCGTTGCATTTAACAGTGGTATCTCCCTTGTGGTTTGTTGGAATCCTATGTAAGAATTGAATATAATTTTATAATCGGTATTTTTTCTTCCTGATTTTGTAGTAATCAATATCACACCGTTCGCTCCTCTAACACCATAAATACCTGCTGTTGCATCTTTTAATACACTGATAGATGCTATATCCGCAGGGTTTAGCACACTTAAGTCTTCAATCGGATTCCCATCTACTAATATCAGAGGATTGTTATTTCCATTCGTAGAAATTCCCCGGATTCTAATGTTGGAAGCCGCTCCCGGAGCACCGGAAGCTGAGGTAATATTGACACCAGCCACCTGCCCTTGCAGTGCTTGCTCTATTCTTACCGGCTTTAAATCTTCAATCGTTTCACTGGAAACCACGGAAACAGCTCCTGTCACTTCTTTTTTTCGCTGTGTTCCATACCCGATGACAACTATTTCATCCAATTTTTCCGCACTTTCTTCCAGAGATACGTTAATTGTAGTACTATCCACAGTTACTTCTTTGGTTACGTATCCCAAATAGCTAAATACTAAAACAGCACCTCTGGGAACATTAGCAATGGTATAATTTCCGTCAAGGTCGGTAATATCCCCTTTTGAAGTATTCTTAACAGCAATATTTACTCCGGGAAGTGGTTCTCCTGTTTTTGCATCTTTAACTACACCTTTCACCGTTATATTTTGCGCTGAGACAAAAAATGAACTCAATGTAAACAAGGTTGATAGAATGAGGCCTCTCATATTTAAATTTTAGTTTTATCATTTCCATAAAAATATAAATATCTTCAATATCAAATTGTTAAATAAGTGCTTTACAAAAAACATACAGTCCTAAAAACACAAAAAAACACGGAAAAACCCCTTTATTACTGGGTTTTACGATATTTTAAAAGACATCAAGAACTTTATTGTTGTGTTTTTGTATAGGTATGACAAACGCATGTTGTGCCTCTATATTTCTAAGATATAGCTAGTTAGGCCGGAGCCATGACCTAAATTCATCTTTTTACGTAATCGATATCGTTTCACTTCAACACTTCTGGGCGATATATTGAGTAGCGGTGCTATTTCTTTTGAAGATAGATTTAATCTAAGGTATGCGCATAACCGCAAGTCATTAGGGGTTAAATTGGCATGTTTGGATTTCATCTTTTTTAAGAAATCTTTATCAGCGTTGTTGAATGCTTCCTGAAACATTTTCCAATCATTTGTATTGTTTAAGTTTTTATCAATTATTCTTACAACATTGCTAATATTTCGTCCTTCTTCTTTTTGTAACTCTTTCTTTATATCATTCAAAAATTCGTTTTTCTTAATCATGCTCATCGTAGAACTTGCCAGTTCTTTGTTTTTATTTTCGATATCTGTCAAAAGCTTTTCATTTTTCAATTTCATAATTTCTTGTGTTGCCTCAAGTTCTTTTAGTTCAATTTCTTTTTGTTTTTTACTCAATAATTTAGCTTCCTGCTTTTTGTAGTATTTTTTATAACTCGTATGCATAGAAAAGGAAAAAACCAAAATACAAAACGCATAAAACAGCATCATCGGGTTGGATGCATACCATTTTTTTGATATTTCAAATGTATATGATGCTACGTTTGAGCTCAGATTATCTCCTATTTTGGCCTTGACATAAAACGTATATGTTCCGCTGGCTAAGTTTTCAAACAGTACATATGAATGGTGAGACCAATGACTCCACTGCTCGGAATCTCCTTGTAGCCGGTACGAATACTTTGTTTTTGAGAATTTTGTATAGTTTGGAACGCTAAAATCAACTTCGAGGGTGTTTTGACGATTTTCAAATGTCGATGTTTTTGACTTATCTATATACGTTTTTACATTACTATTATGTTCGCTGTTCTTTATTTGATTCACAAAAACCTCAAATTCTTTAGGAGGCGTAAATTTATCTAAGTCCATCATAATATACCCGTCTGTTTTGCCAATAATATATTTGTTGTCTTCTATCAATGATATACTCTCATAGCCAGTAACCCCTTTCCTTTGATTTAACGGTTAAAGGAATTTTATGTGCTTTGAGATGATTGCTTAACGGATCGGGAGAAACATATGAAATATTTTCTTTGGATAAAACCCAAAGGCTATTTTTATTGAAAATTAATTTTCCCGAATCATAACTCTTTTCGTCATATAAAGAGCTAAAAAGAGCATCTTTTTTAAACTGATTATTTAAAAAATCGTATTCATAAACGCCTTTTTCATTAGCATATAAAAGTTTATTTTGATACTGTATAAGACTGGAATGTATGCCTTTTTCAACAGTAGTGTCTTTTTCTACACTGAGAATTTTTGTGAGACTATCATTTGCTGTAAGTTTAAAAACGCCTTTGTACTCATGATCAACAAAAATCGTATTGCCTATCATTTCAAAATGTTTACTGGAATTATCAAATCCGGTTAACTTATTTCTATATCTCCACTTTCCGGATTTTTTTTCTAAAATATGAAGGCCGTTATAGTTGCCTTGCAAAAAAGTCTCTCTTGAGGTTTTTTTAATTCCCCAGGTTCCTTCAATAGCTGCAATTTTTATAGCTTTCCTGTTTTCTATTAAATAAGTACCTCTGTTATGGCCACAGAATAACTGATTGTCTATGATGGTCAAATTCCAAACCTGTCCTTGTGTATTTTTGACAAATGTAAAAGCATCGTCAGACATACTCTTTTTATAAAACAACCCTTGGTTCGTCCCTAAATATAAGTATCCCTTATATACTTTTGAGGCGTAAATAGTACCTAGCTTCCCGTCTTTATTGCTAAAAATTTTAAAAGGAGATGTTATATTAATGCTGTTTATCCCATTATCCAGACCCAACCATATATTGTTATCTTCATCTTCAAAAACAGCCAATACGGTATTATTGCCCAAGCCGGAAGCCTGATTCATATGATATTTAACAGTACCATTTTTTTCAAGGTAAAAAAAACCATCGGATATCGTGCCTACGACAAAATCTCCATTAGACAGTTGGATACTGCTATAAACACTTTTGCCTGAAATGATAAGATCAGCATCGGTATTCCATTTAAGGGCCTGATTATGTTGCAAGATAAAAAAACCATCATCCTGAGTCAATACCAATAAATCTTCTTGCTTTTTAAAAATATTCACTACCGGATTGTTTTTAAAAACAGTATGATCGGATATTAATACCGATCTGCCATTTTCTATTTTATAAATCCCCTTGCCTTGCTTACAAAAATAAATGGTATTGTCAACTTTCATCATCTTTAAGATAGTGCTTTCAGCGTCAATGATTCTAAATTCCCGGGTATCCAAATGATATAAATAAATTCTCTGAAGCGACTGAAACAGCACCCATCCATCCATTTCAATAATATTCCAAAAATGTTCATCCTCTATAAGTGGTATATTGGATTCCTCACTTAAAGAAGTATAATTTAAAGACCCCAAATCATCTTTTTCCCAATATCCGAAATTCATATAAAATCCGGTAAAGATTTTATCGCCCACTACTTTTACGGATCTAATAATAGTTTTATTAGGTGATGTGTATAACCGCCAAATCTCACCATTAAATTCCAATAATCCTTTATTGTTTCCTATATAAATAAATTTTTCTTTCGATTGAGAAATAGACCAGTTTTGATTTCCGGCTCCATAATCTTTGGAAGCATATATATTAACAGGTGGCAATTCCTGACTGTTAAGAAAAAAAGGAATAAACAATACTATATGTATACCATATTTAAAATAATTCAGCAATAAAAAATCGTTATGCAATGAGTGTATATGTATTTTTGAAACCGCCGTAACTAAAACAGTTATCAGAGTCCATATGGACCTTACTACTAAAACAACATGTAGCATCGTAAATTCAAATTTGCTTGGTTACTAAATTAAGAAAAAAACCTGAAAATAAAGGAATCATGAATAAAATGTATTGTTTATAGTATAGGTATATCGTTTAGATAAACCATTCTAACTCATACGTTGAAATACATATGATCCAACTTTTATGAAATAATTCCGATAACAAACTTTCATATGGTTCTATATGGAAATCATCTTTACTTTTTCTATTTCCTAAAAAATGACTGAAGTTCACCTATATTTTGTTACTCTTCTTACCTATAGCGCTGCTATCGCTTTCAAAAAGTGTCTCATCTAGTTAAATTTCAGTTCACTTTCGGTTAAAACGAAAAGTTAAGATAAGTTCATTGGTATTTTCATAATTATGAAATACCTTTGCAAAGAATGTTATATAAATGAATTCTATTACCGGAATCGAACATAAATCATCCGTAAAAAGTTTTTTATCAGATTTAAAACAGCTAACCAAAGTCGGGCTTTCTTTAAGTGTAGTTTTTTCTTCTGTGGCAGGGTATTTACTCGCTGTAGATTTTATAGATTATTCTGTTTTGTTTCTATTGGCTACAGGCGGATTTTTAATGGTGGGTGCTTCTAATATTTTTAATCAGATTATTGAAAAAGATACGGATGCGCTGATGAAACGCACCATGAACAGGCCATTGCCCACCGGCAGGGTAAGTGTTCATACGGCTTTTTTCATAGCCATAAGTTTTACACTTGTCGGATTAGCTATCTTATATGGAATCAACCCGAAAAGCGCGTTATTTGGTGCTATTTCCATTTTTTTATACACTTGCGCTTACACTCCTTTAAAATCGGTAACGCCATTAACGGTTTTTGTAGGCGCCTTTCCGGGTGCTATTCCATTCATGCTAGGGTGGGTAGCTGCCACAAATCAATTCGGGATTGAAGCAGGTTTCTTATTTATGATACAGTTTTTCTGGCAATTTCCACATTTTTGGGCCATTGGATGGCTACAATACGAAGAATATAAAAAAGCCGGATTCAATATGCTGCCAATGAACAAAAAAGATGCCGGTTCTATCAGACAAATTATTTTCTACACGTTTATTATGATAGTAGTATCCGTATCGCCCGTATTTAAGGTAACAGGAAAATTCTATATATATCCGGTGACCGCATTCATAATTGCCTTACTTGGAGGAGTTATGTTGTATTATGCCTATCGATTATACAAAACTCGTCATGATAAGGAAGCCCGAAAACTGATGCTGTCAAGTATCTTTTACATAACAATGGTGCAGGTGGTATATGTGATAGATAAATTTTTACATTAATTATGGCGAACAAAGAAACACTTGAAGAAGAATTAACTGTAGCAAAAAGAAAAACCGCAAAACCGATGCTGTGGGTTTCCATGATTAGTATGGTGATGTTTTTTGCAGGATTAACCAGTGCATACCTTATAAGTATGAAACGGGACGACTGGGTTACTTTTGATTTGCCCCAAGCATTTTTTACAAGCACCCTACTCATCATCGTAAGTAGTACTACTTTATTCCTATCTCAACTATTTATAAAGAGAAATAAAAGGCCCGAATCTATTATACTACTGGCGATTACTTTTATGCTGGGTCTGTTGTTTATCTGGCAACAATATGAAGGGTTTCATCAGTTAAAAGAAGCGGGCTTGTATTTTACAGGGGAAGGGAGCACCGTCTCAGCTTCATTTCTTATTGGTATCAGTCTAATGCATGCACTACACGTAATGGCAGGTATCATAGTGTTGTTGGTTATATTGTTTAATCATTTCAGACATAAATATACGGCTGCTGATTTTCTCGGGTTTCAGCTTGGGGCAATATTTTGGCATTTTGTAGGTGCTTTATGGACTTTTCTATTTCTCTTTTTCTATTTTATCAGGAAATAAAAATTGATTAATTTTGGCAGGTATTTTAAAAATATATTTAACGTAAATTTTATGGAAGCAAACATTGCTGTACACTCGGAAAAAAAGCAAACATGGAATGGTGGTGGCGTAAAGCCGTTTGGAGCTAGTTATGGTAAAATGATGATGTGGTTTTTTATCGTATCGGATGCATTGACTTTTTCGGGTTTTTTAGCTGCTTACGGGTTAACCCGCTATAAGTTTATTGACTCCTGGCCCATTGCTGATGAAGTATTTACTCATGTCCCTTTTACGCATGGCAGTTTTCCGATGATCTATGTTGCTTTCATGACATTTATCCTCATCTTTTCTTCGGTTACGATGGTACTAGCTGTTGATGCAGGGCATCAGATGAAGAAAAACAAAGTAGCCTGGTATATGTTTGCTACTATCATAGGAGGGTTAATATTTGTGGGTTCTCAAGCATGGGAGTGGAATACGTTTATCAAAGGTTCTTATGGAGCCGTAAAAACTACTGATGGTAAAATCTTACAATTTGTAAAGGATGGGCATCAAATAGCATTGTCTGATTTTGTCATTGGAGAAAGAACAGCCCACAGGGTACAGCACACCCGAAAAAACGGATTGTGGTTTGAATCGGAAGGTACCATACCTAACTATTCCATTGATCAAATTGTAAATGCATATAATGCAGATTCCGATGTCCAAATCAGAACGGAATTAATAAATTTAGATACAAAACAAAAAACCATTTTATCAAGAGAAGCAGGAGCATCCGAACTCGCAAAAGCCAAGTTGGTGGCAGAAGGGGCGAATTTGGAAGTAAATGAATACGGAAATACTATTTTTGCTAATTTCTTCTTCTTCATTACCGGATTTCACGGGTTTCACGTTTTTTCAGGGATCGTCTTCAATATCATTATTTTCTTCAATATTATTCTAGGCACTTATGAAAAAAGAGGACACTATGAAATGGTAGAAAAAGTAGGTTTATATTGGCACTTTGTAGATTTAGTATGGGTATTCGTTTTTACCTTCTTCTACTTAGTATAATTTAAAAATTAAGAAAAATAGGACGATGGCACACGCACACGAATCAAATGCAAAAAGAATATGGGTTGTATTTGGCATTCTGTCAATAATTACAATTGTAGAAGTAGCTTTTGGGATTTATAAACCCAAAGGGTTACACTTAGGTATTTTTTTAGGGACAAGCTGGCTAAACTGGATATTTATTATTCTTACTTTGGCAAAAGCATACGGAATTACGTGGACTTTTATGCATATGGAAGGTGAGAAAAAATGGCTTCGAAGAGCAGTGGTATGGACGGCTGTTTTTTTAATTATTTACCTTATAACCTTGTTATTGATCGAGGGAGATTATTTATATGACACCTTAGCACCATTAGTAAAGTGGTAACATATTTTTAATATTCAGGTGGTTTTACCACCTTTTTTTAGCTTTCATAATGAAAAAAATATCCAAGAAAAAAGCGGTTTTATTTACACTATTTATCTTTCCGTTAGTTTTTTTTCTACTCCTTTCCACGGGAATAAATAACTTTACAAGATTGCCTGTGATAACTCCCAAAATATACGATATTTCAAATATTGATACCGCAAATGTCATCCGGTTGAAAGATAAAATTAGTATTCTTTGCTTTTTAGGATACGATATAGATAAAGTAAAAGGGAGTTTTTTTAACTTAAATCAGAAAATATACAAACCGTTTTATGATTTTAAAGATTTTCAAATCGTAGCCATTTACCCAAAAGAAAGTGCGCCTGCTGTACATACCTTGAAATCAGATTTAGGTAATTTTACCGATATGATAAAGTGGAATTTTATCCCGGCTTCAGATGCTCAAATAGATACTTTGTACAACAGCTTACAAACGAAATCCTCCCTGCCACCGACAAAGTATTCTTCAAGAGCATTTATTGTAGATAAAGATCTGAACTTAAGAGGAAGAACGAATGATAAGGATTCTAAATATGGGTTGTTATTCGGATACAACATGCAATCCGTTGCTGAACTAAACAACAAAATGAAAGACGATGTGAAAGTGGTTTTGGCAGAATATAGATTGGCATTGAAAAAGAATAAAAGAAACAGAGAAATTTAATCTTTATAAAGATGAAGAATAAATATTCTTATGTAGGAGTGGCTTTTATCATTTTAATATTTGGGATATATGCTATCCCTAAAATAGTTACCAGATATCAGAATAATGATATTGTTAAAGAAAATCGATTAAATAAAGTTAAAAAAAATAAAAAGGCAGCTCTTTCGGATTTATATACATTTAATAAAGTGCCCGATTTTGAGTTTATCAATCAGCATGGAGATACCATCACCAACAAAACATTTGCGGGTAAGGTATATGTTGTGGAGTTTTTTTTCTCTACTTGCCCGACAATTTGTCCTATTATGAAGGGTAAGATGGTTACCATACAAAGCACATTTGCCAACAATGATGCTTTTGGAATAGCTTCTATTTCCATTACTCCGGGTATTGACACTCCGGCAATACTAAAAGAATATGCAGCAAGAAATCAAATTACTTATAAAAACTGGCATTTGTTAACGGGGAAACCGGATACTGTTGTATATGCTTTGTCCAACAAAGGGTTTAAATTATATGCAGGCAAAGGAGAAGAAAGTCACGGAGGGTTTGAACATTCCGGGTTATTTGCTTTGATAGATAAAAAAGGATATATAAGATCGAGGAAAGATGCCTATGGAAACCCCATATTGTATTACAGAGCAATAGAAGAAGGTGGTTTTGCTGATCAAATAGAAGAATTAAAAACAGATATTAAAGCATTATTAAATGAATAAATTACAAGAAAAGCAATATAAAAGAGGAATTATAATGTTGTCCGTTTTAATTCCAATAGTTGTTGCGATATTGTTCAGAGTAAAAATTCCTAATGTTGCACCTTTGCATTTTCTACCTCCTATTTACGCTACCATTAATGGAATTACTGCTATTCTTTTAATCATGGCTGTCATAGCAATCAAAAAAGGAAACAGAAAAATACATGAAAGGCTCAATATGACTGCTTTGGTATGCTCCACAGTATTTTTAGTCATGTATGTTGCCTACCATATGACTTCGGACCCGACAGAATTTGGCGGAAAAAGTGTTGTAAAGTACATCTATTATTTTGTGCTACTCTCTCATATTTTACTCTCAATTGTCGTCATTCCTTTTGTATTAATTACATTTATGAGAGCAAAATTGGGACAATTTACCAAGCATAAAAAAATAGCAAAAATCACATTTCCGCTCTGGTTATATGTTGCCATTACCGGAGTGGTTGTATATCTAATGATATCGCCATATTATGGATAAATACAAGTATGTTTTTTTTATTAGTAGCTGCTTATTCATCACTAATGATTCCTATTCCCAGTGTGCTATGTGTAAAGCTGTGGTAGAAAACGGAGACCAACCTATGGCAGAAGGAATCAATCTGGGTATTACCTATTTAATGGCTTTTCCGTATGTTTTAGTTGGAGTTCTTTTTTATTTTCTTTACAAATATCGCAAAAAAATCAAAAATTAACATTTTAATAAGAGCTCAAATCTGTAACATATTTTAATTTTACTCGTCTTAAAACCATACCACTTTAAAAGATAATGTATTAACTATATACCGATTCATATAGTTTCGGGTTTAAAAAATTCCTAGTTAAGAACTGAATAAACAAACTCTAAACGCCCGGAAAATCGGCTTAGTTTTTTGAGAAAAATAATAGTGAATAGTATAAAGCACCTAACCAACATGAAAAAAAAGTTTCTAATCATAGCATTACTAATTCTGGCCAGTTTTGGATACTCACAAAAAAAATGGAATTTAAAAGAATGTGTAGATGAAGCATTGAAAAAAAATATCACGGTTCAGCAGAACCAGTTGAATATTTTACTGGCCGAAAGAGATGTTGAGATTGCCAAAGGGAATTTTTTGCCTAATATAAGCGGTTCGAACAACGTCGATTTCAGGTCGGGCTTATCTCCGGATCAAAACGGAATTTTAACAACAACGGATAACTTCAATACTAATTTTAGTGTATCTGCAAGAGGTACTATTTTTAACGGATTTAGAAACCTAAACACCTATAAACAGGCAAAATTAGGGGTTGAAGCCAGTAAATTGACCTTAGAAAAAATTCAAAATGACATTTCTCTATTTGTAGTGAATGGTTATCTGAATGTTCTTTTTGCAAAAGAAAATCTTGCTGTTGCCGAAGTACAGGCAGAAATAAGCAAAAAACAAGTGGATGCCGCCCAAGACAGGTTTGATGCGGGAGTAATACCGAAAGGAGATTTGCTGAATGTACAATCTACTGCTGCAAATGATGCTCAGAATGTTGTTACTCAGCAAAATGCATTAAACCTGGCGTTATTAAATTTAGCTCAGTTACTTCAGGTACCCTATGAAAATTTTGATGTTTTAGAGATTAATGTCGGATTTCCGTCAGCAAATTTACCATATGAAAACTCAAATATAGTTTATGAAAAGGCACTGGAAATACAACCTCAAATAAAAAATGCGACTTTAGCTATAGAAAATGCGGATTTATCCATTGAAATTTCAAAAGCGGCCTTTTTACCTTCTGTTTCTTATAACTTGGCAACCAGCACTTCTTATTTTAATCAATTCAACAATTTACTCCCGGGGCAACGGAATGCTAATTTCTTTGATCAATTAAATGACAGGCTTCAATATGGAGTAGGAGTTTCTGTTAACATACCTATTTTTAGCGGATTTCAAAATAAGAATACAGTAGCAAAATCTATTATTAATAAAAGTACTGCCGAGCTAAACCTGGAGAGTCAAAAATTGAATTTACAGCAAACCATAGAGCAGGCCTATCTGGATTCCAAAGCTGCTTCAAAAGTATATGAAGCAGCTACAATATCTTTGGAATCACAAAGGGAAGCATTTAAAAATGCTCAGGAAAGCTATCGTTTGGGAGCCATGTCTCTATTTGATTTTGATTTGGTCAGAAACAGGTTAGTAAGTGCAGAGTCTGCTTTGATCAGATCAAAATACGATTTTGTTTTTAAAACAAAAGTGCTGCAATTCTACTACGGAGAACTTCGTTTGGATTAACCAAACAACTATATATTATTGTCCGAAGCAAACCATTCTGCAAATGAAGTTTCGGTTTCCCGGAGTTTTAAACTAAACAATTGAATGTTTTCCGGAAGTCGTTTCTTGATTTTTGCAGCAAAATCAAGAACCATCATTTCACTGGTAGGCTGATAATCAACTAAAATTACATGGTGACCGCGATCTTTTAATTCTTTGGCCAGTTCTATATGTGGCGTATTTTTGTTGAAAATCGTCGCATGATCAAATACATTGACAATTTCTTCTTTCACTATTTTTTTTAAATCGGAGAAGTCAATCACCATTCCATATTTTACATGGTGGGTATCCTCTATAGGAGTGCCGATAACAGTAACATCTAATTTATAACTATGCCCATGTACATTTTTACACTTTCCATCATATCCGTATAAAGCATGCCCCGTTTCGAAATTAAATTGTTTGGTAATTCGTATGGTACTCATGGTTATTTTTTAAATTTTTGCAATGCTTTTTTAGTAAAGTCTGACAAGACCAAAGAACCTGATATTGCCGCTCTTTCTTTCAACAGGCTGTTCCAATTATCGGTTCCTTTCCAAAAAACTTTTTTCATTTCTTCTAAGGAGGCAGGATTATATGACGCTAGCTTCATACTCAAGGCTTCTGCTTCGGATTCCATTTCTTTTTGAGTTTCAAATACTGCTGCATACAATCCTTTTTCTTTTGCCCAATAGGCACTTTTCCATTCGTGCCCGGCAACAGTTAATTCCGATAAGCCTGCAATGCCTATTTTTCGTTCTACGGCAGGAGCAATTACAAAAGGACCAATGCCTATTGTAAATTCGGAAAGTTTAATTGCTGCATCTTTTGTAGCAAACACATAATCACATGCGGCTATCAAACCCACCCCTCCGCCAACGGCTTTTCCCTGCACACATCCTATCATCATTTTTGTACTGCTCCTCATCGCATTAATGACATTGGCAAAACCGGAGAAAAAAGCGATTCCCTGTTCGGGAGTTTCAATGGCCATAAGCTCGTCAAAAGAAGCACCTGCACAAAAGGTTCTATCTCCTTCGGATTTTAAAATAATAACGGATACGGCATCATTATCCGAAAGTTTGTCAAGCTCATTTGTCAAGCTCTCCAAAAGTGCTTTTGGAAAAGAATTCCCTGCCGGATGGCCAAATTTAATGATCCCAACATTATTTTGAATATGTGTATATAGATTTCCGTTCATATTATTGTGATATTCTTATCAAGAATTAAGAACGTACCAAAGTTAACTTTTTTGAATCAGGGGTAAAAACGTTCTTCTGAATTTTATAACCAAGGGGATTCCCCTTGCCAAAACCCATAAAAAAATGTAACCCGGACAGCACGGAGTTTTCATTGGTGTTCAGGTCCGCAGTGCTATACAAAATCAATTTAAAATGAAAGCGTTACGGAAACCCATAAGAATTTTTATATCCGTTTTTTAATACCATTCACCACTTATGGTGATGTAAAAATTTCATTGTAAATTGGGATTTCTTTCTTTGATAATTTGTTCTAGCTTTGTTAATATACTTAACCCTAAATTTTTTATTATGAAGAAATTATCATTTACATTTCTGACCTTATTATTCATCATTTTTATAGCCATCTCTTGTTCTAAAGATGAGAATATAGAGAACTTATCTAATCAGGTAGAGGCGACAAAATAAGTTTCTCAAGAAATCAAGGACAAGTTAACTTCATTAAATCTCAACGCTGATTTTGTAGAATATAAAGTATTTAACTATCCTGATGGGACTTCCGAGGAGTTACTACTTATTGAGAATGACATCGCAATTTCTGAGAAACACTTATTTGAATTAGGACAGCAGAATGGCCGTCAATATAGTACAAACAATTTAGTCACTGCAGGAAAAACGATCTCCGTTATTGGCTATACTGGTGGTTTCTTCGGGTTGTCTTCTAAAGAACGTACAGCTTTGGGATTAGCTGTGCAAAATTATAATGCTCTTGACATTAATATCACATTTACATTATCTTTTAGTAGTTCAACCAATGCAGATATCGTAGTGTACAACAATCCCTCTGTATCTTCTCCTGGTGGAATAGCAGGATTTCCTAGTAGTAATGGGGCTCCACACAAATGGAATCAAATTTTTGGTCTAAGGAACTCTAGTGTTAATGTGATAGAACATGTGATTACTCACGAGATTGGTCATAGTGTCGGTTTGCGACACACCGATTGGTTCTCCCGACAGAGTTGTGGTCAAAATGCCAGTGAGGGTGTTGGTTATGATGGTGCTAACCATATTTCCGGAACACCAACAGGTTATGATAGCACATCTCTTATGTTAGCGTGTTTTCATAGTGGGGTGAGCGGCAATTTCAATAACAATGATAAAATAGCTTTAGAAACTATATACCCATCAGTTATGCACTATAGATGGGCTACCAGGCAAGGCGGATTTTGGAATACACAGCAATGGTTATCCGGTGATTTTAACGGTGATGGGAAAGATGATTTTGCTAAAGTATTTAATGATGGCGGGCTAGCCAGTATTGATGTACACCTATCCAGCGGATCAGGTTTTAGTTTCAGCAGATGGGCTACCAGGCAAGGCGGATTCTGGGATGCACAAAAATGGTTATCCGGTGATTTTAACGGTGATGGGAAAGATGATTTTGCTAAAGTATTTAATGACGGTGGACTAGCCAGTATTGACGTACACCTATCCAGTTTCAGGATCAGGTTTTAGTTTCAGCAGATGGGCTACCATGTACACCAAGGATCAGGATTTTGGAATTTTGGAACACACAGCAATGGTTGTCCGGTGATTTTAACGGTGATGGGAAAGATGATTTTGCTAAAGTATTTAATGACGGTGGGCTAGCCAGTATTGATGTACACCTATCCAGTGGATCAGGTTTTAGTTTCAGCAGATGGGCTACCAGGCAAGGCGGATTTTGGAACACACAGCAATGGTTGTCCGGTGATTTTAACGGTGATGGGAAAGATGATTTTGCTAAAGTATTTAATGACGGTGGGCTAGCCAGTATTGATGTACACCTATCCAGTGGATCAGGTTTTAGTTTCAGCAGATGGGCTACCAGGCAAGGCGGATTTTGGAACACACAGCAATGGTTGTCCGGTGATTTTAACGGTGATGGGAAAGATGATTTTGCTAAAGTATTTAATGACGGTGGGCTAGCCAGTATTGATGTACACCTATCCAGTGGATCAGGTTTTAGTTTCAGCAGATGGGCTACCAGGCAAGGCGGATTTTGGAACACACAGCAATGGTTGTCCGGTGATTTTAACGGTGATGGGAAAGATGATTTTGCTAAAGTATTTAATGACGGTGGGCTAGCCAGTATTGATGTACACCTATCCGGTGGATCAGGTTTTAGTTTCAGCAGGTGGGCTACCAGGCAAGGCGGATTCTGGGACGCACAAAAATGGTTATCCGGTGATTTTAACGGTGATGGGAAAGATGATTTTGCTAAAGTATTTTATGACAGCGGGCTAGCCAGTATCGACGTACATCTATCCAGTGGATCAGGATTTGGTTTCAACAGATTGGTTACCAGGCAAGGCGGATTTTGGGACACACAGAAATGGTTATCCGGTAATTTTAACGGTGACGGGAAAGATGATTTTGGTAAAGCTTTTAATGATGGTGGACTAGCCAGTATTGATGTGCACCTTCTATTTTAAGTAGAACTTCGCACTAAATTTATGGCTATTATTTAATTTTTGCCCATAAAAACATAAAAAACCTACGCTGGTTTTATTTTAATACTGGCGTAGGTTTTATACTGTCCATGATTTTTCCATAAACCCAAAGACGTGCTCAACCCTTGCCCATATTTCTGTATTTGAACAATCTTTGGTCCTATTAGCTGCCAAGGTGTACCAAAGTTAACTTTTTTGAATCAGGGGTAAAAACGTTCTTCTAAATTTTATAATCAAGGGGATTCCCCTTGCCAAAACCCATAAAAAAAATGTAAACCAGACAGCATGGAGTTTATAGCCCAACTTGTCTAATACTACTAAAGAAGGTATAAAAACAAAAAAAGTTGAAAAGAGTAATACGTTTCTTAAAAACCTCATTTTTCCCATTCCTTTAAATATAGCGTCAAAAATAAATGTGACAGCACAAAAAGGTTGCATGATGATGATGATCCAAAATACATCATAAAACTGAGTTAATACCAGCGGATCTTTTGTAAAAACAGCACCTATTGGCGTATATAACAAAAATCCAATGATGATTAAGATAATTCCCGTATACAATGCATACACTGTCAGTTTTTTACTCAGCGCAATAAGAGTATTATATTTTTTTGCTCCTAAGATCCTTCCCGATAATATATTTCCGGCACTGGAATATCCGTCAATAATAAAAGCACCTAAAAACCACAATTGTATCCCGATACCATACGCAGCTAATGATTCTTTTCCATAACCGGTAGCCTTATATACGGCAAAAAGCAATGCAACATTCAAAGCAATCGTTCTTACAAATAAGTTGAGTACCATTCCGATCAGTCGTTTTATTTCTTTATTAAAAGGAAATACAATGGTAAGTGTGATGTTTGTCTTTTTAAGTAAGTAATATCCGGAAGCTACAGCCATTAATACCTGAGATATAAAACTGGCATAGGCGGCTCCTTTGATATTCATAGCAGGAATAAACCCCTCTATACCATAAACCAACACCCAGTCCAATACTACATTCATACAAGCGCCAAAAATTCCAACCACCATCGGGTAGTATGTATTTTGTAAACCTCTGAAAGTTCCAAAAACGGCAAATACAAACAGAGAAAAAGGAAAACCAAGGATTCTGATCTTATAGTAATCAGTAGTATATTCCAAAACCTGATCCGAAGCACCGTAAAGCGAAAAAATGTTTCTTGCAAAAGGATAGGTAAACACCACCAAAATAATACTTGCACTCACAACAAGAATGATAGCCTGGGCGGGTAATGTTTTTACCTCATCCAATTTATGAGCACCCAAATACTGAGAAATAATAGATGATATGGCACTTCGGATTTGTCCGAAAACCCATACCAACATGGAGATAAACGTACCCACAATAGCAACAGCTCCCAGGCTTTCCGTGGCATGAAACGCTATATTCCCTACAATGGCAGTATCGGTAATGGATATAATTGGTTCGGCAATACCGGCAATTAATGCAGGTACGGCAAGAGTGTTAATTCGCTTAAAACTAATGTCTATTTTCAAAAGATAAAATTAAATGGCCGTTAGGATATCTGGATATTTTTAACTGAATTTGGTGTTTCATGAATCAAAAGGTTCAAGAATTAAAAGATTTAAAAAATGTTCTATCCATTTTTCCCGAATATCTAAACAGGCACTCAAAAATAAAGTTACTATTTTTCGATTCAATCAAAAAATGGCTCAAGTAAATTTTATGGGTATTAAGCGAATAATTTTTCAAGTCTAAAGAGGAAAAATTGTGTATCTCTTACGCCTCTTTGATTGGCTCTAAAGAGTTTTATTTTTGAATTAAAAGACTCTGCATTTGCATTTGTATTCCTATTGTCAAAAAAGTTTAAGATGGTATTAAAATGATGTTTAATACTGTTCATTGCTGTATTGAAATTTTTAAATTCCAATTTTTCTGTATCCTCAAACCAATGTTCAAATCGTTGTTTGGCTTTTACTTTACATTTTTTGGACTTGCTACATTTAGAGTGACAAAGAGTTAAGCTAATTTTATCTAAAATAACTTAACCATATGAAACGAAGAAAATACAGTAAAGAGTTTAAAATTAAAGCAGTAGAATTAAGCAATGTACGAGGTAACACAAAGCAGATTGCCATGGAATTGGGAATCAGTGCAGATCTTATTTACAGATGGCGTAGAGAATTAGAACAGCGTCCTGATTTAGCTTTTAGCGGTAATGGCGTCAAACAACTCACAGAAGATCAGAAAGAGTTAGAGCGATTACGTAAACAGCTCAAGGATGTTACCATGGAGCGGGATATCTTAAAAAATGCCGTGAGCATCTTCTCCAAGAGCGATCGGAAGTATTGAAATTTATCAAAGATTACAGTAGAGAATATCCGGTTGGGAAGATGTGTAAAATTTTTAAAATTAGTAGAAACAGTTATTACAGGAGTAAGAATTATGTTCCATCAGATAGAGATGGAAAAAATCGTATGCTACTCTCTGAGATTCACCGTATCTGTGAGCGAAGTAAATCTACTTATGGAAGTCCTAGAATTACAGAGGAACTCAAAGCTAAAGGGTTTAAAGTATCTAGGTCTAGGGTAGCACGATTGATGAAAAAACACGGGATTAAAGCAGTTCGTAAAAAGAAATTTGTTGTCACGACAGATTCTAAGCATCAATATCCGGTAGCTGATAATGTATTGGATAGAGATTTTAAAGCTACCGCTGCTGCACAGAAATGGGTTTCTGATATTACCTATTTAAAGCCTGCACAAGGATGGCTGTACTTAACGGTAATTATTGACCTGTTTGATCGTAAAGTCATTGGTTGGTCTTTGAGCAATGGACTCAAAGCAAGACAAACTATCATTGCTGCATGGAGAATGGCTGTAAACAACAGAATGCCTTGTGAAGGTATGATTTTTCATTCTGATCGAGGTGTACAATACGCATCTCATGCGTTTGTTAATATCCTTAAAAGTTATCATGTAACACCCAGTATGAGTAGAAAAGGAAACTGTTGGGATAATGCAGTAGCTGAATCTTTTTTTAAAACAATCAAAACAGAACTAATGATAGACAATAAGTTTATATCCAACAAAAGTCTTCAAATTAAAGTCTTTGAATACATAGAAACTTGGTACAACAGATACAGAAGACATTCTGCTCTTGGTTACAAAAATATCATCGAATTTGAAAAATTATATCAAATCAAAAATGTAGCTTAACTTTTTGTACCATTTTTTGTTGCATATCCAAAGTGTCGGTTCCCGAAGTTTCATTCTGAATAATTTTCATTATCCAGTTAGTCAATTTTGCTTTATTTCCTATGTATCTTCGACTGTGCAATTCAAACTTTTCAAGATGGTCATAGTCATTGAAAAGAGATAGTCCGTATTTTATTTTTTGTTCAGCAAGATGAAAACCTTCAAGTCCAAAATCTTCATTTTGAACTTCATACAGTATTTTGTCGCTAATTAGGGGTCAAGCAAAAAAGTTGTGGGATTTAGATTTTTACGCATAAATTTTAGATAGTCTGAATAGGAAGAAAGGAACAGATCTTACGCCTCTAAATTGTAGTCTAAAAGTTTTTATTTTAGCATTAAAAGATTCAGCAGAAGCATTGGTACTTCTATTATCAAAGAAATTTAAGATGCTTCGATAATGACTTTGTATTGATCTAGCTACTGTTCCAAAACTTTTACTGAACTCTGATTTTTCTACCTTATCATACCATCTAGCTAGTTTTGTATATGCTACCGCCTTGTCTTTTGTCTTTTGATAAATCGTTGCCAGTTCTCTAGTAAGCTCATAAGCTCGTTCCAAGTTGGGGTATCTTTCAAAGAGTAATTCTGCTCTAAATTTTTGTTTGGCTGTCCATTTGTTAGGGGCTTTAAAGAGTAAATACCTACTTCTAGCTAGTAGTTGTTTGGGAGTATCTCCATTGTCAAGGATATTCGGTTTAAAGTTTTTTCCTGTTTCTTTAGCCAATGCTATTTCATTATTTTCTTGTTCTATGGTTTTCCATCTATACTGTATTCGAATTTCTTGCAAGGCATCATAAGCTCGTTTTTGTACATGAAATCGGTCTGTGACCTGAGTAGCTTTAGGAAAGGCTTTTTTAGCAATCTTTTCCATAGTAGGTGCCATATCCAAAGTGATTTCTTCTACTAAATATCGGTCTTTACTTGGAATTTTCCTTAACACTTCTATGACTCGTTCACTTTGTGTGGTAGCTACTATGGCTACTAAACTGCCTCGTTTTCCTTTACCTGCTTTGTTGGTAATCACTGTATAGAGCTCGCCTTGAGTATGCTACTTCATCAATACTTAAATGAGTTCCTATATTCTTCTTAAAAAGCAGCCATTGGTCGGCATGAGCTAATTGATCCCAAGTCAAAAAGTTACTTAAATGATTGCGATATTGTTCTTCTAATCGCTTGCCGTTAAGGTGATAGTAGGTAGATAAACTTTTACAACTTACTGGAATACTATCTAACAAGCCTCTTTAAAAAAAGAGAGAACTCTTCTGTCATTCGAGTTCCCTTTGCTACCAAATTCCAATCTCTTGAGAATACTTCTGAGGTATCAACATCTAACCATCGTCTACGTTTTACTTGTAAAAAACAAGCCTTGTTACGTACTGGAAAATCTTGAATATCTACTACTGGGTAAAATCCTTTGGAATGTAATTTACGATGAGATAACTCATCTGGTTGTATAGGTTTTTCTTCTAAAACCAAAGTAAGTTTGTTCGTTGAATCTTTTACCTCTTTAAGTTCAAAGTAATCTAAAATACCTTCGGGTAAAAAATGCTTCAGGAGCTCTTGTGTATGCATTTGAGTTTTTAAACCAAAACTCTAAAAAATTAACCTACTCCACAAACTTTTTGCTTGATCCCTAATTAGATGTTTTATTAGCTCCCCTTCACTGTAGTTATAAAAAGTGGCTAAATTTTGAACTTGGGGTTTGGTCGGAAGTCGCTTTCCTGTTTCAATTCGACTCAATATCGTATAATTTATAGCCGTTTTTTTAGCAACTTCTTGAAGATGAAAACCTTTGGTTTCTCTTATTTCTTTTAGAGTGTCACCAATTGAAACAAATGTGTCCAACATATTTTGTCAATTTTTGTCAAAAATAAAAATATTATCGGATTAATTGTCATTTAGCACCGGAGAAAAACCAAATGTGCTGTTTGTGTGGTAGGTCAGTATGAAACATAACATCCTATATTAAAATTCCAACTTCGTGTTATATGGTGCCTTAGTACTCCGTTTTTTACTTCTAACGGGCTTTCTATATTATTAGTAAATAAGTTGCCTGTTCCCAGTCCTTGTGGCATATTTGTTTTTAGAGTATAGGTCCATTGCGCAATGGCGTTTAGCCCTACATTGCTTTCCAGGGCACTTGTAACCCACCATTTGATTTGCTGCTTTTCAGCCCATGTGATCCATTCGATGCTTCCTTTATATCCCCCTATTAAACTAGGTTTTAAAATAATATATTGTGGTCTTATGGTTTGTAGTATTTTTTTCTTTTTTGTTACGGAAAAAACGCCTATTAATTCTTCATCTAAAGCAATGGCTAACGGCGATTTTTCACATAGTAGCGCCATTTCTTCCAATTGGTTTGCCGCAATAGGTTGTTCTATGGAATGCAAGTCAAATTCCGAGAGTTTTTTTAATTTTTCCAAAGCGTTTTTCGGTTGAAATGCTCCGTTAGCATCTACCCGCAATTCTATGTCGCCAGATGTGTATTCTTTTCTTATGGATGTCAGCAATGACAACTCCGTATCAAAATCAATAGCTCCTATTTTCATCTTAATACATGAGAATCCCGCATTTAATTTTTCTTTTATTTGAGATTTCATATAGGCTTTGTCTCCCATCCAGATCAATCCGTTGGTAGGGATGGTATCTTTCCCTCTTGTAAAATCAGAAGGGAACAGTGTAAAGGGTGTAGGGTGGCTTTGTAACGATAAAAAAGCTTGTTCCAAACCAAACTGGATGCTGGGAAATGCTGTGGTTTCTTCCAATAACTCTTCCAATCCGATATGGATGTTGTTACAAACCCATTGTAATGTAGCTTCATAGTCAGGTCTGTCATCTATACTTAATGTTCTGAGGATTCCACATTCGCCAATTCCTTTTTTACCTTGTTTCTCCAAGATGATAAACCAGGTTTCTTTGGTGGTGAGTACTCCTCTTGAAGTGCCACCGGGAATTTTGAAGTGCAGTGTATATTTTTTATAACTGGCAGCAATCAACATTATTTATTGTACAATGCTATTCTGTTTCCTTCGGTATCCAGGATGACAGCCATATAACCAATTTCATTGGAAATCAATGTTTTCGGTTTTAAAATACGTCCTCCTGCCGATTCTACTCTGCTTAATTCATTGTCTATATCTCCGGATTGCGAATTAAAGTATACTAGCGCCCCATGTGTTGCAGAGGGGATGTATTCGGTTTCATGTTTTACTAAGGAACCACTGATTCCCAACACCGTAATGTCTTCTGCCGGAGGAAACCAACCCATTAAAATGCCTCCGAAATCGTTTATGGATAGCTCCACCTGAAATACTGATTCATAGAATTTTTTTGCGCGATCCATATCATTCACCGGAATTTCGAACCAACTCACCATATTAATGTCCATATCTATTGTTTTTCGGCATATGCCTTAAAATTAGTTAAATATTCTTGATCTATGTTTTTAAATACTCCTTTAAAATAGGGCATCATACAACTAAAAATATAGGAAGTACTCCTGCAAGTAGTATTTTTTTTAATGACCGTTTTATTTTCTTCGGATGTAAATGTATAATCGTCTGTTTTTAACATTCCCCGGGAATCGAATTGAAACGTAACTTTCCCATTTGCTATATAGGCAAGAACTTTTTCTTCCATAGTAATGTCATTTCCGTTTCCATCTAATACAACTACTTTATATCGACTACCGGTTTTTCCCGGTTTTTCTTCTAGTATTTCTATGCTTTTCAATTCCGGTATCCACGCTTTCAAAGCAGATGTATCGTTAAACATGGTAAAGGTCTCATTCAATGGCTTGTTGACTGCTATTTGTGTCGTATAATGAATCTCTTTGACTATCAGACCCGTTGCAAAAAAAAACGATTGATAAGAAAATAATAACCCCTAAGATTATTTTTATTGTCTTCATGGACTCATTTTTAGCATTCTAAAGTTACAAAACCTGGCCTAATCCAAAAAGGATTGCAAATAAAAAAGTACTCAAAGCCACTTTTTTTAATTCTCCGTCTAATCGTTTTTCTTCTTTATTTCTTATTACAAATATGAAATGTACAGTTAATGGAATATAAGCAATTAAAAATAAAAACTGTTTTGGATTTTGATATTGAATAGCCGTATATAATAAAGCAAATAGCAGGGAGGCTATAAGCAGGTAATAGTGATAGTATTTTGCTAATTCCGGTCCCATCTTTACCACCAGTGTATTTTTTCCTGCTAATTGATCGTTGTTTCTGTCTCGCATATTATTTAAGTTTAATACTGCCACACTTAACAGTCCGACAGAAAACGCAGGCAAAAAAATAGTGTACGTTAATTCCTTTGCAAATAAGAAATAGCTTCCTGCTACACTTAACAAACCAAAAAATAAAAAAACAAACAAGTCTCCGTAACCACTGTATCCATAGGCAGATTTTCCTATCGTATATTTAATGGCTGCTACCATAGCTGCTATTCCCAGTAAGAAAAAGAGCATGAAATGCTCAAAATTATTTTTACCAAAAGCTGTATAAATTAGCCATAAAGCAATACTTATGGTAAGAATAGCGGTTACTATTATTGCCCGTTTCATTTGTTTGGGTGTGACGGTTCCCGAAGCTACCAGACGTTCTTCTCCCTCTCTATGATTGTCTGTTCCTTTAATACCATCACCATAGTCATTTGCAAAATTGGAAAGTATCTGAAAACCAATCGTGGTTAGTATAGCTAGCCAAAAAAGTAACGATTCCCAAACAGGTGTTTTAACACTTGTATGAGACGGGGCATATATATCGTGATTCCCAAGTATAGATCCGACTATAATTCCGGCTATTGACAATGGCAGGGTTCTTAATCTGGCAGCTTTGAGATAGTTTTTTAGCATGGCCTTTTATTGTTAAGGCATTAATCTTTAATATATTCTTCTTCATTACTGAGTACCAGTGCTTCCTTAATGTGTATCCTGTCTTTATTTTTATTATATGCTACCAGAAAAGCATCTTTTAGCCCTATTTTTTTTATTTCGTTTTTAAATTTACGAGCGGTGTTATATGTTAAAAACGAGCCTATTAAATACGTTTTCAAGCCGTCTTTTTCCAGTTCTTTAAAATTGGTAACTTGCTCGGGATCAAATTCCAAATCTAAATTTCTATAAACTCCCAACTGAACAAAATAAATCACATCCGAATCTATTTCCTCGGGATCTTGAGCAGATAATTTCTGAATACTATCTAATAAAAGAGTAGTTTGATGGCTAGCTTTTTTAGCTTGCTTTTTTGTTTCCGTATGATTCATATACAAGAACACGATAGCAATAATAAATGCAATGAACACTAAAAGAAGTATCCATTTTTCATTTTTGTTTTGCTTGAACGCTTTATTAGACTTTAATTTTAAGTCGATAAACCCCTTTTTTAATTTTTTTCTCTCCTTTTCTGACTGGTCTAATTCTGAATGTAACTTTACTAAGTCCTCTTCTTTAATGTATGGCATTTTATAACGATTATAAATGATTAGCTTCGGCAATTAGCTCTGCAACATCTTTTACTAAGATGTGATTCTCTTTCTCATTGAATTTAACTCCGTCTGTCATCATTGTATTACAGTAGGGGCATCCTGTAGCAATAATATCAGGGGTTGTTTCCAATGCGTCCTGAGTTCTTAAGATATTGATATCCATAATCCCTTTTTCGGGCTCTTTAAACATTTGTGCTCCTCCGGCACCACAGCATAGCGCCTTACTTTTAGTACGTTTCATTTCAATTAAATTCACTCCCAGTTTTTTAATAATGTCCCGAGGAGATTCATATTCTCCGTTTCCTCTTCCCAAATAGCAGGGATCGTGAAACGTCACTCTTTTTCCTTTTAGGGTAACACTATCCGGAGAAAGTCTACCTTCATCTATTAATTTTTTAATATACTGTGTATGATGATATACTTTATATTTTCCTCCCAAACCCGGATATTCATTTTTTAAGGTATTAAATGAATGAGGGTCTGCAGTTACTATCGTTTTCACCCCATAAGCATTTAAAACCTCTATATTTGCCATTGCCTGCATTTGAAATAAAAACTCATTTCCTGCTCTCTTTGCCGCATCCCCTGTTGAGCTTTCTTCGGTTCCCAAAACTGCAAAATCTACACGGGCCGTATGCAACACTTTTACAAAAGCTCTTGTAATTTTCTTTGCTCTATCATCATAACTACCTGCAGAACCTACCCAAAACAATACTTCCGGTTGTTTTCCCTGAGCTTTCATTTCTGCCATTGTCAGTACCTTCATATGATTCTTATTTAATGGTATACTTCGGTTTTGTACTCTACTATTTTCGGTTTAGAAACTACTTTTACAAGTAACAAAACTGCATTTAGTTTTTTATTTAAACCCTTATTATGCTTATACGTTGTTGTAGCCAGTATTAATAAATCACTTCAACTTTATCTAAGTTACTTATTTTTTTAAATTCCATTCCAGTAAAGTCATGTTCTTCAATTGCATTTTTAAGTTTTTCAGACACAAAATAACCTCCGGGTGGAGCATTGATTATTCTAAACATATCTTCACTTGTTTTTCTTAAATCTAAAATAACTTTTATTGATTACCCACTTTTATACCAGTATTGATGAGTGACAGCTACTACCAGTCTATCAAATAGTCTTTCAGCGAAATAGCGTCTGTTGAGTTTATAGCAGAACTCGTCAAGATAATTCTGCAAATATTTTCCTTTAATTTTATGGTAAATACCTAACAGAGTGCGTTTTGCATTACTTATGGCTATATGCACCGATTTTAGTGTGGTAATAGTGGTTTCTTTATTTGATTTTTCAGTAATGTGTACTTCCACATAATCACCTATGTCTACATAAGACGTGCTTTTGTCGCTAAAAACAATGCATGTATCATCAAAATTACTATCAATAAGCGTGTTGACTTCTTCTTTTTTATGAGTATCCAAAACTTTCATTTTAAAATAACGACATTGTTTGGATTGTTTCCCAGTCTTTAAATCTTCTAAAGGTACAGACTCTGCCATTACCGCTACGTTAGATTGTTTTTGACTGCCTCTGCCTATTTTAAGCTTTTGTCTGTCGGATTCTTTTGTTGCCACAGTAAAGTAAGCTTGATCAAACTCAATCATATCTTCAAGGTCGTATAAATTATCTCGTTTTCCCATAGCCGAACGTATTCTGTGCATAAGAGACCATATAGTGGTATAACGTGTATGGTTGAGCTGACGTTGTAATTCGGCAGCAGAAATACCTTTTTTACTAAAAGTCATAAATGCCATAGCGAGATACCAAGTACGAATAGGTAAATTGGAGTTCTCCATCATAGTACCGCTGCGTAGAGTAGTTCTAAAACCACAATAAGAACATTGCCACATCCATTTAGACTTTAACCAATAGTGCTTTTTTGATTGACATTTTTTGCAAATGACTCCTTCTTTTGAACGAGCCAACTTCATATGTGATTTACAGGAAAACTCATCTGGAAATTGTTCAATAAAATGTAGTAAATTCATAATTCTAAACTTTATATTAAGATACGAATTTTTAAATTAGTGGCATAATTAAGTGTAATCAATTAACTTTTTTATGAAGTAGCATTAATTTATCTTTTCTTAATTTTTCTTTTTCAAAAACATATTCTTCATAATCTTTTACTAATACAGGTTTTTGAATGCTTGAATTGTTCCAATCTCCTAGTTTTTTTGAATAGAATTCAGACTTTTTGAAATCAATATATTCAGCTTGTTTTGTATCATTTATAAGAAATAAATTGTAATTTTCTATTACCTCTTTTTTATTAAGCCAAGTATTTATTTTCCAATCCTGATAATTTCCAATATTAAAAATTCTAAGAAAGTTTAAAAATTCATCATCTATTACTATAAAGAATGAAGGTATGGCAACAACATTAATATAAGAAGTCTGTTTTGTTTTTTTTCAAGATTGGGTTCAGGAAGTTTAAAATCAAAATCTATTTTTCCTTCCCAGGGAATAAAGTCTTGTTGGATATCTCCCATCAAGCATTCTTCACTCTGAGGTATTTTTCCAACCTCTTTAACATTACTACTAAAAGTTAATTTATAATATTTCATATTTTATGGAAAACTGATTAAATCTGCTATTTGACCAGAGTTTAAAGTCGGATTATTAGTAATTAAATCCCTAATATGATTTGCCAAACCTGAAACAAAATCATAAGCCTTATAACTTCCATCTTCTCGGGAAGATAAAACAATGTTTTCAATATTAAAACTCCCATCTTCTGTTTCAATGGAAAATGTGTATGAATGATGAGTACCATCATTATTTTCAATATATATAGCTTCATCAGTATTTAAGTCATAAATTTGTTCAGATGAATTTGAACGACTGGTCAAACCGCTCCTTTTCTTTTTAAAAGAAGTATTTAATGGATCAGTCACAAAAGTTGTGTGTGAGTTCAGATGAAGATTAATTGTTAATTGAAGATTGAATGAAGTGTGTCTTTGCGAGTGAAACGAAGCAATTAGGGATCAGGGTCAAAAGTTTTGTGTGGATTGAATTAAAGTTTTGATCTTTGTAAAAAAAAACAGAGATTGGAATTATCCTTAGACCTTTTAAAATTCATCTTACCTGAGATGCTCGTAGAACATTTTGATTTGGTAAGACACACTCATCGAAATGAGGAACTTCATTTGTATTTTGAAGAGCGTAATGTTGTTCCTAAAGAAGTCATAAATCCTAATGTAATTGCTCATGGTTTCCACAAAGAGATTACTATTGAAGACTTTCCTTTGCGTGGAAACACTGTGTATCTTCACGTAAGGCGACGTAGATGGTTAGATAAAGAGACTAGGCAAATCATTCAAAGAGATTGGAATCTAGTAGCTCAGGGAACTCGCATGACAGGTGAGTTTGCTGCTTTTTTAAAAGAGATTAGTCGATACTGAGAAGAGTGATTGCAAAACCATTGCAAGAATCTATGGCGTGAATGGGAAGAAGTTCCAAAGGCAGTATCGAGATTATTTGAGTGAGTTTAAACAGTGGAAGGAAAAGTCTCATGCCAAAGAGTGGTTGATCTTCCCTGAGAATATAGGAACTCGATTATCTATCGACGAAGTAGCCTTATCAAAAGGAGAACTCTACACCATCGTTACCAATAAAAAAGCTAAAGGAAAGAAAGGAAGTATTGTGGCGATCATAGCTACTACCAAAGCAGAACCTATTATCAAACACCTATTTAAAATCTCATCTGCGAAAAGAAACAAGGTCAGAGAAATTACCCTAGATATGGCGAACTCCATGAAGCTGATTGCCAAACGGTGTTTCCCCAAAGCCATACAAGTAACCGATAGATTCCATGTACAGAAACTAGCTCTAGAAGCACTTCAAGAAATTAGGATCAAACATCGATGGGAAGCCATAGATACAGAAAATGAACGGATCAAACTTGCCAAAACCAATAACAAAGAATATTACCCTGAAATATTAGAAAATGGAGATACCATAAAGCAACTCTTGGCTAGAAGCAGATACTTACTCTACAAAGCACCAAGTAATTGGACAGAAGATCAAAGAGTAAGAGCTAACATCCTCTTTAAAAGATATCCTGATATCAAAACAGCTTTTAAGGGATCAATCTCAAAAGTTGTGTGTGAATTTAAAATAGTATTGTGATCTTTGTAAAAAAAGGAGGTTGGATACTTATATAGATTTACTAAAATTAATTTTACCAGAGTTGTTAGTTGAACATTTTGATTTGTCAAAACATAGTGTTGAAAATGAAGTGATGCATTTGTATTTTGAAGAACGTAACATAGTTCCCAAAGAAGAATCAGAACGTATCTTGATAGCTCACGGATTTCATAAAGAGCTTACCATTCAAGACTTTCCATTACGAGGCAACACAGTATATCTTCACATTAAACGTCGTAGATGGTTAGATAGGAAGACCAAACAAATTGTACAAAGAGATTGGAATTTAGTAGCACAGGGGACTCGAATGACAGAGCAGTTCGCTGCTTTTTTAAAAGAAATTAGTAGATAGAGAAACCAGTGATTGTAGAACTATAGGTAGATTTTACGGAGTTGATGGTAAAAAACTTGGACGTCAATATCGTGATTATTTAAGTGAGTTTAAACAATGGAAACAAAAAAAACATGCTAAAGAGTGGCATGTTTTTCCTGAAAATATAGGTGCTTATTTATCTATTGATGAAACAGCATTGTCTAAAGGAGAACTCTACACCATTATTACCAATAAAAAAGCCAAAGGTAAAAAAGGAGCTATTGTAGGGGTTTTTGCAGGCACTAAGATAGAACCCATTATAGAACAGTTACTTAAAATATCCTCTAAAAAAAGAAACAAAGTCAAAGAAATTACACTAGATATGGCGAACTCTATGAAAAATATAGCCAAAACATGTTTCCCTAAGGCCATACAAGTAACTGATAGATTCCATGTGCAAAAACTAGCTCTAGAAGCGCTACAAGATATTAGAATAAAACATCGATGGAATGCAATAGACCTAGAAAATGACCTAATCAAGTTAGCAAAAACAAAAGGTAAAGAGTATCAACCTGAGATATTTGACAATGGGGACACTAGAAAACAACTCTTAGCTAGAAGTAGATATTTACTCTATAAATCTCCTGAAAAATGGACACAAAATCAATATCTAAGAAGCAAAATACTTTTTGAAAAATATCCTGATATTCAAAAGGCTTTTAACTTAAATCAGAGCCTTAGAAATATATTCAATACAGCTAAATCAATACAAATTGCATATACAAAACTAGCACATTGGTATAATGATGTAGAAAAATCTGGTTTTAAAGCTTTTAATACAATAGCAAATACAATTTCTATAAATTATCGGTCAATACTCAATTATTTTATCAATCGGAGTACAAATGCTTCTGCTGAATCTTTTAATGCTAAGATTAAAGCCTTTAGAGCGCAGTTTAGAGGTGTTAAAAATGTAGAATTCTTCCTGTTCAGATTAACACAAATTTTTGCCTAAAACACAACAATTAGTCTTGATCCCTTTTAAGCTCGTACAAGGACTTAGAAATATCTTCAACACAGCAAACTCAATATGGACTTGCTACATTTAGAGTGACAAAGAGTTAAGCTAATTTTATCTAAAATAACTTAACCATATGAAACGAAGAAAATACAGTAAAGAGTTTAAAATTAAAGCAGTAGAATTAAGCAATGTACGAGGTAACACAAAGCAGATTGCCATGGAATTGGGAATCAGTGCAGATCTTATTTACAGATGGCGTAGAGAATTAGAACAGCGTCCTGATTTAGCTTTTAGCGGTAATGGCGTCAAACAACTCACAGAAGATCAGAAAGAGTTAGAGCGATTACGTAAACAGCTCAAGGATGTTACCATGGAGCGGGATATCTTAAAAAAGGCCGTGAGCATCTTCTCCAAGAGCGATCGGAAGTATTGAAATTTATCAAAGATTACAGTAGAGAATATCCGGTTGGGAAGATGTGTAAAATTTTTAAAATTAGTAGAAACAGTTATTACAGGAGTAAGAATTATGTTCCATCAGATAGAGATGGAAAAAATCGTATGCTACTCTCTGAGATTCACCGTATCTGTGAGCGAAGTAAATCTACTTATGGAAGTCCTAGAATTACAGAGGAACTCAAAGCTAAAGGGTTTAAAGTATCTAGGTCTAGGGTAGCACGATTGATGAAAAAACACGGGATTAAAGCAGTTCGTAAAAAGAAATTTGTTGTCACGACAGATTCTAAGCATCAATATCCAGTAGCTGATAATGTATTGGATAGAGATTTTAAAGCTACCGCTGCTGCACAGAAATGGGTTTCTGATATTACCTATTTAAAGCCTGCACAAGGATGGCTGTACTTAACGGTAATTATTGACCTGTTTGATCGTAAAGTCATTGGTTGGTCTTTGAGCAATGGACTCAAAGCAAGACAAACTATCATTGCTGCATGGAGAATGGCTGTAAACAACAGAATGCCTTGTGAAGGTATGATTTTTCATTCTGATCGAGGTGTACAATACGCATCTCATGCGTTTGTTAATATCCTTAAAAGTTATCATGTAACACCCAGTATGAGTAGAAAAGGAAACTGTTGGGATAATGCAGTAGCTGAATCTTTTTTTAAAACAATCAAAACAGAACTAATGATAGACAATAAGTTTATATCCAACAAAAGTCTTCAAATTAAAGTCTTTGAATACATAGAAACTTGGTACAACAGATACAGAAGACATTCTGCTCTTGGTTACAAAAATATCATCGAATTTGAAAAATTATATCAAATCAAAAATGTAGCTTAACTTTTTGTACCATTTTTTGTTGCATATCCAATACAAGTCGCTTATACAAAACTAGCGCATTGGTATAAAGATGTAGAACAAACAGCATACAAGGCTTTTAATACCATAGCAAACTCTATCAGGCTTAACTATAGATCAATATTGAATTACTTCATTAATAGAAGTACTAATGCAGCGGCAGAATCTTTCAATGCCAAAATCAAAGCCTTTAGATTACAATTTAGAGGGGTCAAAAACACAGAATTCTTCCTCTATAGATTAACTACAATTTTTGCATAAACACAACAATTAGTCTTGATCCTATTTAATTTAGATAGTACCTCTACAAGTTTAGTATTACTTTCAAATTCTGAAAACCTGACTTTGTTGACAGAATAATCTTGTTTTTCAGCTGTCAAATTTTCCTCGATGACTTCATTTTCAGTTTGACATGCTGTAAAAAAGAATAATGAAATGCCGAAAGTTAGAATTCCAATTTTGATTAGTTGATTAATTCTTGTTTTCATAATTTTTTCCGTTGTATTTTTAGTTTATAATTCAGTTTGTTAGTCAGTGAATATTGCCTACAACGGTCTCATATAAACTTAGTAAGGGATTTATGTGTTATGATTTTCGGTTTAACAACTACTTTCACAAACACATAAATAACTTTGATTTAAATCTTTGACCTTATTAAGTTTATACTGTGTTCTCTGTAGCCTGACTTACTATTCTTCCCCGAAGTTAGTTTTTTCAGGTGCTTGCAAAATATGTTTAGATAATTTGCTGATTCCTGTTCCACCAGCTAAACCAGCTAAAAATGTTAGCCAAGGAACAAAGTAAGTATCTTTGTAGAACATAATTAGAACTGTAACTAATGGGATTGCTATTATACCTCCAATTACACAATTATTTTTAATGTTTTTTGGTTGACAATTGAAGTATCTAACCTTTTTATTTCAATATCTTTTTCAGTTTCTAAACGCTTTGAATAAAAAGAAAAAGCATTCTCTTCATTTTTAGCCATGATATCTAACAACTTATCTTTTTGAGATTCATTAAATGAAGATATGTCAATTCCACTTCCTCGTTCTTTATGTAGTGCTAATAACTCAATCTCCTCAAGCATATTTTTAATCTTACTTTGAGGTTGACTTGGAATGATATTGCTCAATTCTTCAGAGGTATCGTTGCTTTCTGATGTACCTTTACTCACTTAATGTAAATCTTTTAGAATGTTTTAAATAATAGAGACTAGAAGATCCTTTTCCCAATTCATTGTCTTTTGATAATGCAAAATGGAAAGCGTTTTCCAGATATTGATTTAAAACTTGTATCTTGTTTTCTAGAACGTAATTAGCTTTCTTTGTCAAATAGATTTTTTCAAGTTCCCTTTTTAATTCTTCTATCTCTGTAGACATTTCAGGGTTATTTTTTAAGAATTTTTCAATTGCTCTAAAAAATATCAACTTAGCTTCTTTTAAATTTTCTATTTTTTGATTATTAAATTTTATAGAATTATGCATTTTGATGTCCATATTTAACTAATCATTATAGTTTAATACAAATATAAACTTATTTATTAATTACTTATTTTAATTTCTTCTTAATTTTATGCTTCCAAAAGTTACAGAGAACATTTCGAATATAAGAAACCTTTGCAAAATAGTGATATATTCTATATTGAAATTGATTTGGCTTCAAATTTCTTCCTTCTCGAAAATTTTAAATCCTCAAAGCCAACAGGTTACTCCGGTTGAAAATGTTCTTCGGGCATCGAACTTTTTTGCCAAATCAATTTTGCAAAGGCCTCTACAGTATATTTAGGTTGATGATGGCCTTGTTTACCTGTTTGGTTCAATTATTCATCTTTCCAGTTCAACCTGTCTTGCTGGCTATATTGCCACGGTGCACCGTTATTTTCAATATTTGTCATCATCATATTTAATTCCTGTGGAGCAGCGGATTGTTCCATCACCAGATATCTGCGCATATCTGTAATAATTGATAACGGATCTATATTTACCGGGCATTCTTCTACACAGGCATTGCAACTGGTACAAGCCCACAATTCTTCCGGAGTGATATAATCATTCAATAGTTGTTTACCGTCATCTTTGAAGACTCCTTTATTTTTATCTAAATTTCTTCCTACTTCCTCCAGCCGATCGCGTGTTTTCATCATAATCGACCTGGGAGATAATGCTTTTCCCGTAAGGTGGGCAGGGCAGGCAGATGTACATCGCCCACATTCGGTACACGTATAGGCATTTAGTAATTGTACTCTGCTTAAATCAGTAACATCACTAGCCCCGAATTTTTCCGGTACTTCGTTTTCTGTTTCTCCTTCAGGCATAGCATAGGGGTCTGCACCCGGATCCATCATCATTTTTACCTCTTTGGTAACGGATTCCAAATTGGTAAATTGTCCTTTTGGATTTAAGTTTGCGTAATAGGTATTGGGAAAGGCCAGGAGAATATGCAGGTGCTTGGAATAGTATAAATAATTTAAAAAGATGAAAATTCCTGTAATATGCATCCACCAAGCAGTCCTTTCTATCAGATGTACTGATGCTAACGGCAGGCCTGAAAACCAAGGCGCTACAAACTGACTAATGGGGTTTCCACCGGCCATTTTTTGAAAATCGGGGTCTGTAGCATTCATGAGAATAAACAACAGCATCAATACCATTTCAAAATACAAAATAAGGTTTCCGTCATTTTTGGGCCACCCTTTCATTTCCTTATTCACAAACCTCTTTATATTGACAACGTTTCTCCTTAGCCAAAAGAAAACAACTGAAATAAACACCAGTATCGCCAACACTTCAAAGTTTCCTATTAGAAAACCGTAAAACGATTTGCCCAGTAACGGAAGAAATATTCTATGAGTTCCCAATAAACCGTCAACAATAATTTCCAGTACTTCAATATTGATAATGATAAATCCTATGTAGACCATCATATGCAAAAATCCGGCAACAGGACGGCTTACCATTTTAGACTGCCCCAATGCAACCATTATCATATTTCTCCATCGAGCAGATGTATGATCAAAAGGACCTGTGTGTTTACCCAATTTGATATTTCTGATAAGCTTTCGAATACGTATGATAAAAAGGCCTATACCTGCAACCAATAGTATGGCAAAAAGTATATTTGATATATACCCCATATATCGTTTTGTTTGGTTAATTATACACTTGAACTCATTTTTTATAAAGTTGTATGCTTCCGGTAAATATCATATTCAAAATGGGCTTGTACATGATTAGTAACAGATTTCTACTCACTAATTTTTCAGATTTACACGGATATTTGTTTTATACTTTTATTTTATCACCTAAACTGCTATTACTGATACATTGTTAGCAAAAGTTAATTCTTCTTTTTGTATACATGTAGATTTTCCTTAATCCCTTTCTTAAAAGTCTTCGGATACTCATTCTTAAAAATGAGTCCGTTTTTAAAATTTGATTTGTAATTATTTGTTCCGGTCGCCCTCTAAAAGTTGTAACATGGAATTTATCATTCAATCGTAATGGACTATTCGAGAAATAATAATTAGATACACAATTTCTATAAGAATCGACTAAGACAGGACTTACAGAATGCCATGACAATTGGTGTGTAGCCATAACAACTAATCTATTAAACTTAGAATATAGGGTGATTTGCTTTTTCTTTAGACCGTTAGGCCATAATTCTAAATGCCCTCCGTTTTCATCATTCCAATTTGGGGTAACATAATAAAGTAAATTTAAAACCCTCCATCTATTTCTATCCTTATCATGAGAATTGTCCAAATGAGGGTTCAAGAATTGATTTTTCTTCATGGAAGATATTCCACCGGCATATAGATACTCATCGGGTTGAAGGTTTTCTATTCCACAAATATGTTTAATACAATTAACCACTTCTATATTTTGATATGGAAACTGATTATCAATTTCATTAACAATTTCTGCAGGTAAGAGATTATCAATATAAAAATAACCTATTTTATTTTTTGACTTATCATATTGTTGTTTGAGTAATTCTTTGCCTCTGGTTAGTCTATTCGATATCAATTTTGCTATTTTATCTCTGTCCATAGTATCTTATTTTAGTAAGTAGATATCTTCAATTTTAGCTAACGGCTTTTTATAGATCATATACAGTTTGAATATTGTTTTTAAGTAGTTAATTTGTTCTTTATTATTTTTACCCTGACAGATTTAGGGTTAACGATACGTCTTTAATGAAAAATTGTAAATTTTTATCCAAATGCCGTTGAATATCAACCACAACTCGTTATTTATTGTTTATATTCTTTTTATTATTATTCCCGTTATAAGGCCTAGCTTTTTTTCCGAATAATGAAAAATGCACAAAGCGTTTCGGGTTTAATTTTATTTCTCTTAATAATTCCTCTAACTCTTTGGAAGCTTTAGTGAGGTTGGTATACATTTGCTCATCTGTCATCAACTTTCCTAAGGTTCCTTTTCCGTTTTTTAATTCACTTATTAACAGGTTTATATTCGTTAAAGTAGTGTCCATTTTTTTGATGCTGACACCTAAGTTAGCATTCAGTAAAGTATCTGAAATTTTGACAATTTTTGCAGTGAGTAATTCGGTGTTTTTTAATGTTCCTTTAATATTGGCACTACTTGAGTCCAGCAACTGATTCACAGATTTGATTGTTTTTCTAAAACTTGTGATAATATGCCCTAATTCTATGATACTGTTACTTAAACTCTCTTTTGTTTTCTTTTTTAGCACCTGATTGATTCCCTGAAACAAGGAATCTGTACTTACAATTGCGTGCTCAAGTTTTGCTTGCAAAGGTGTTAATTTTTCTCCTACCGAAGAAAAGATATTTGCCTCCACTGTTCCTTGTAAATAATCGCCCGAAACGGCCATTTCTCCTTCATAAGAGGGTATGATTGCCAGAGACTGGCCTCCTAAAAGGCTTGAAGCATGTATTTTAGCAATACTGTTTTTAGCAAATTGAAAATCATTATCCAAACTGATTTTTACAACCAATTGTCCTTTTTTAGCAATGTCTTTGTGAAATCTGATGTCCGTTACCTTACCTACCTGAAGGCCGTTAATAGTTACTGTGCTGGATTTATCGAGGCCTTGTATATTGTTATATTCTACAAAAAAATGTCGGGCATTCCCATCAAAAATATTTTGTCCTTTTAAAAAATTGAATCCCCAGATAAACATCCCAATAATGATAATAGCTGCGATGCCTGTTTTAAATTCTTTAGACATTTTGATGGTTTTGTTACAATATTACTAATAATTTTTGGTAGTTCTACCTTAATTTAGAGCTAATTTCATAGCTTCTGCTATTGATATTTTTTTACCATTTTTAAAAGCGGTAATAAATGCTGAAGTATAGCCCTTTCTTTTTGCTTTTTTATGGTATTTCAGAGCTTCCCGGTAGCCTTTAAAAGTACCGTAATAATACTTGTAGTAGTTTCCTACCTTTACCCGTTCTACATTTTTTAGTCCTTTGAAGTTATACGGCTTTGGGCTTATTTTTCTTTTCCCGGAGGCAATCTGAACCTTAAACTCTAAAGTTCCTTTTTTAGGGATCTCTGTGTTGTCATTTACTACTGTAGTTGTATTTTGAATGGTGTTTAACTTTAGCCGGTCGATGTATTTGCGAATTGCCAAGGTTATGGTGTTTGCTAATGCTGCCTGTCCTTTTTTGGAGTTTAAGTAGCGTGCTTCTTTTTTATTGCTTAAAAACCCCAATTCTATTAGCACACTGGGCATTACCGTATTTCTCAGTACTAAGAAATTATCTTGTCTTACTTTTCTGTCATGGCGCTTTAAATTGTGTACTAAATTATTCTGGATCAGGCTGGCAATCTCCAGGCTTTTATCTAAGTTTTCTTCTTGTAAAAGTGATAATCCAATCATGGATTCCGGTGAATCCAGGTCATAATCGTAGTTCTTTTCGTAATCTTTTTCAAGAAAAATAACGCTGTTTTCTCTTTTAGCAATCTCCAGGTTTTCTTTATTACCCCTCAAACCCAATACAAAAGTGCCGGCTCCGTAAGCATTTGAAGCATGTGAATCACAATGTAATGAAACAAATAGGTCTGCTGCTGTTTTATTAGCAATTTTGGCTCTGTCATGCAATTCTACAAACACATCTTTGTTCCTGGTATAAATAACTTTAATGTCTTTGTATTTTGCCAGTAGTTTTCTGGTAAGTAAGGTAACTTCTAGCGCGATATTTTTTTCTTTATACCCATTGCCTAAAGTACCGGGGTCCTTGCCTCCGTGGCCGGCATCCAACACCACTACATATTGCTTATTTTGAGTGTGTATTACAGGTAAAATACCAGCATTCAAAAAGGCTAAAAACACATAGGCTTTAAAAAGGCGATTCATCTGGAATTTATGATTTTGTACAAATGCTATCAACAAAATTTAACTAATTTTGAGGTTTTCAAATTTGGTGGCTCAATTATTGAACCATATTTTTACCTGTAAACAAAAATAGTATTTAAAATATTGCGATCAAACCCATCTTACATACTTTATATCATATTTCTTTTTGTAGGATTGCAAATAAGTGCACAGGATATAAGGCCTCAAGGAGTTGCAATTCCCAGAGTAACTAAAGACACGCTAAAACCGGGTAAAAAAGATACTGCCCGGGTTCAGAAAAATAACAGTTTGCTTTTAAAAAAGAAAGACACCGTTGCTTTGGATTCTGTCAAACCCAAAGAAGCTATTCAGAGTATTATTACACATACTGCTAAAGATTATACGGTACAAAATGCAAAAGAGAAAACAGTAACTTTATACAACGAAGCTCATGTTGTATATGGTGATATTGATTTAAAAGCCGGTATTATCATTGTTGATTATAAAAAAAATACACTATATGCAAAAGGTATTAAAGATAGTTTAGGCTATTTACAAAGGCCCGTATTTAGGCAGGGAGATCAGGAGTCTGAGCAAGACTCACTAGTGTACAATTTTAAGACTAAACAGGCTTTGATTTACAATTTAAAAACCATACAAGATCCGGGGATTACTACATACGGAGAAGTGACCAAAAGAGTGAATGATTCTACCATATATATTAGAAAAATTCGATTCACTACCTCGGAAAAAGAAAAGCCCGACTATTATATTTCAACAGATAGAGCTAAATTGGTTCCTAAAAAGAAAATCATTGTCGGAATGAGTAATTTGGTGATTGCCGATGTGCCTACTCCGCTGTTTTTACCATTTGCTTATTTCCCCATAGGAGAACGACGGAGTTCAGGTTTTATTATTCCTTCCTGGGGAGAGAATAGCCAACAAGGTTTTTTTTTACAGAATGGAGGATATTATTTTGCTATCAACGATTATTTTGATTTTACTGTTACCGGTGATTTGTATACAAACGGGAGCTGGGGGTTGAGAGGAGACTCCAATTATGTCGTCAGATATAAGTTTAATGGTAATTTTAGTGTGCGTTTTGAAAATATCATTCAAAGCCTCAGAGGATTTGATGATTTTTCCGAAGCTACTAATTTTAATATCCGATGGGCGCATAACCAAGATTCAAAAGCAAGCCCTAATTCCAGATTTTCCGCTTCGGTAAACTTAGGGAGTAGCCAGTATTTCAGGCAATCATTAAATGAATTCAATAATTCGCAATTTTTAACAAATACTTTTAACTCATCTGTTTCTTACCAAAAAAGATTTGTAGGAAGCCCTTTCAATTTAAATATTACGGCAACACATTCTCAAAATACCAATACTCGACGTATTTCCATGACGTTGCCATCACTACAATTAACGATGGACAGAATCTATCCTTTTACCGGAAAAGGAGGGGTAAAAAAGAATCCGATTCAAAAAATGGGGTTTAATTATACGATGCAGGGGGAGTATAGGATCAATACCGTTGACAGCTTATTTTTGAAACCTGAAATGTTTAGAAATGCAAAAGCCGGAATGCAGCATACGACCAATACAAGCACTAATATAAAAGTCTTCAAATATTTTACACTCTCTCCAAATATCAATTATAAAGAGGTGTGGAACTTTGATTATATCAACAGAACATACGATCCGAATCTCGTAAATGCTGACAATACCGTAGGAGGCACTGTGACAGATACTATCAGGGGTTTTAAAAGTTTTAGGGAATATACTACGGGGCTAAGCTTATCTACAAATATTTACGGTACGTTTAACTTTAAAAAAAGCAAAGGCCGTTTAAAATCTATTCGCCATACTATCAGGCCCTCCATATCCTATTCTTACCGTCCGGATTTTGCAGGTATCTATAACAGAACCGTACAGCAAAGTTCTGATCCTACGGATATCCTGACCTATTCTCCTTTTGAGCAAGGAGTGTATGGAAGGCCTAGTAGCGGGCTGAGTAACTCCATTGGAATTTCAATAAATAATGTGGTTGAAGGGAAAGTGGCACCTAAAGACCCGGATAGTGATGAAGAAGATAAAAAGATTACTATTTTAAATAATTTAAACTTTAGCACATCCTATAATATTGCAGCAGACAGTCTGCGTTGGTCTCCGGTGAGTGTAACTGCCGGTACTCGGCTATTCAAAGATAGAATGGCTGTAAATCTGGCAGCTTCCCTGGACCCTTATCAGGTAAATAGTAACGGGCAGCGAATTGATAAATTTAATGCGGGAATTTTTAGAATTGCCAGTGCAAATCTTACGGCCAATTATACATTATCCAATAAAGATTTTGAAAGTGATGAAAAGGATAAAGATCAGCAACAAAACAATAGTGGAAATGGAAATCAAAACACCCCGGATGTGCTGGGAGCCAATATAAACCCTACAAACAGGTTTGCAAATACCCCTCAAAATAGAGGCGGCGGAACAAAAAAGACAGAATTATACAAGGCCAAAATACCTTGGAATGTAAACCTGGCTTATACGGCAACATATGTTAATAACGGTGTCAGAAATATTGGGATTAGCATTCATTCGGTAATCTTCAGTGGTAACCTGGAACTTTCTCCAAAATGGAATGTAGGGTTTTCTTCGGGATATGATATTGTGGGAGGCGGGTTTACTTTCTCCAGATTTAATTTCTCCCGTGATCTGGATAGCTGGAAGTTTAATTTTAATTGGGTTCCCTTTGGAACGAATACTTCTTATAACTTCTTTATCGGTGTTAAATCTTCTGTTTTAAGTGATTTGAAATGGGATAAAAACCAACCACCGGATAGGGTTTTATTTTAAAACTACATTTATGAAAAAAATTATCCAAACAGACAAAGCTCCTGCCCCAATAGGGCCATATAATCAGGCAGTTTTAAGCGGAAATACCTTGTATATCTCCGGGCAGATTGCCATTGACCCGAAAAACGGAACATTGGCATTGGGAAATAGTATTGCCGAAGAAACCGAACTCGTCATGAAAAATTTAAAAGCAGTGTTAGAAGCTGCTGAAATGACTTTTGAACATGTGGCAAAAACATCTATTTTTATTTCGGATATGCATCATTTTTCAGAAATCAACAGTGTTTATGCACGCTATTTTGATGAAGCAACTGCACCTGCCAGAGAAACCGTAGAAGTTGCGAACTTACCTAAATTTGTGAATGTTGAAATCAGTATGATTGCTGTCAAATCATCGTAAATGATTCATGGAAAAAAAATCAGTGTTATTCTACCGGCATATAATGCAACTAAAACGCTGCGAAAAACATATGAAGAAATTCCGAAAGACATTGTAGATACTGTTATTTTAGTTGACGATTTCAGCACAGACAACACGTTTGAGCTTGCAAAGGAAATAGGTATCGATCATGTTATAAAACACGAAAAGAACAGAGGCTACGGAGCCAATCAAAAAACATGTTATCATAAAGCCTTGGAGTTGAATACAGATATTATTGTTATGTTGCATCCTGATTATCAGTATACTCCAAGAATCCTTCCGGCAATGGCCTATATGATTGCAAATGGAGTATACGATGTTGTAATCGGTTCCAGGATACTGGGGAAAGGAGCGTTAAAAGGAGGAATGCCTTTGTATAAATATTTCTTTAACAGGGTTTTGACATTTATTCAGAATATTTTAATGAATCAAAAGATGTCAGAATACCATACAGGGTACAGGGCTTTTTCCCGAAAAGTACTGGAAGGAATAAACTATCAAAAGAATTCGAATGATTTTGTTTTCGATAATCAAATGCTTGCTCAAATATGTTTTGCAGGGTTTTCAATTGGAGAGGTCAGCTGCCCGACAAAGTATTTTAAAGAGGCCTCCTCTATCAATTTTAACAGAAGTATTACGTATGGCTTAGGGGTTTTAAAAACTTCTTTTCAATATTTTCTATCCAAAAAAATGAACCTGAAAAATAGTCTTTTCCAAAAGGTTTCTTCCGCATGAGAAAAGATATTCTAAATAAAATAGCCATATTTTTTAGCCTTGTACTTCTTATCGTGTTATGGGCAGTTAGTTGTCAAAACAGTTTTTTTTGGGATACCGTTCAGTTAGGATCAAAGCATGCCCGGGTTTTTTACGAAAATAATTTTTCGGCTATCTTATTGCCTGACGAAATAGATAGTGGGCATATTCCTGCATTTGGCTGTCATATTGCATTATTTTGGAAGCTGTTTGACAAAACCTTATTTGTCAGCCATCTGGCTATTTTACCTTTTATTGTCGGGTTGTTTTGGCAAACCGTTCTGCTGGTTAAAAAATTTGTTCCCAAAGAAAACGTAGGAATTACTACACTACTCATCCTTTTAACGCCTACCCTTTTGGGACAAATAACGTTGGTTTCTCCTGATGTGCCGTTGGTTTTTTTCTTTCTGATGGCTGCTAATGCGGTGTTAAGCAACAACAAGTGGTTGATTTCATGCGCCATTGCTTGTTTATTTTTAACAAGTATGAGAGGTATGATGATTGCTGTTTGTTTGTTTATATTAGATGGATATGCAAATAAATTATTCAGTAAAAATATCAGGATACTCATTCCGAACCTTTTTAAAAGAGCTTGGATCTATACTCCCGCAATTTTGATATTTATTGTTTTTAATGTGTATCATTATACGGCAAAGGGCTGGATAGGATATCATGCAAATTCTCCTTGGGCCGATGCCTTTGAAAGAGTTGATTTTTCAGGGTTTTTAAAGAATGTTGCTATCTTGATCTGGAGGTTTTTAGACTATGGAAAAGCCTTTAGATTAGCAAATAGAAATAATTACTTAAAATAAAAACATAATAGTTATGATGAAATTTCTTTTTTTGCTTCTTTTTTTCTTTGTTAATAACTCTTATTTTGTTGATAACCAAAAACACAAAAGAACGGAGTGAACTTTAGCGGCCAGCTAGCTTTTTAGAGCCATCCCCCGTATTAGTCTCCGTTCTTTTTAAAAGTTACTTAGAACCATATAGAATTTCAGTTTCTGCCCTTATTAAAGGTCTTAGTTTAAGTAACTATTATTAATATCTAATTACAAAATTATGAAAACAAATGAAATTATCGGAATCGATGTCAGTAAATTATTAATTGATGTTTGTATCTATTCTAAACAAATTGTTCAACAGTTTGAGAACAGTAAATCTGGATTTAAATTAATGCTAAAGTGGAGTTTTAAAAATTCGTCTTTCTCTAAAGAAGAAACCATGTTTGTATTTGAACATACAGGAATGTACTCTCATTTATTATCTGTGTCTTTAACTGAACAAAAATTATCTTTTTTCATAGCTTCTGGTTTAGAAATTAAAAGATCTATTGGTATTGCTCGTGGAAAGGATGACCAAATTGATGCCAAACGCATTGCTCTATATGGGTATCGATTAAAAGAAGAACTTAAACCCAGTAAGCTACCTAAAAGAAGTATATTACAACTAAAAAGTCTCTTATCTTTAAGGACAAAACTTAACAAACAAAGAGCTGGTTTTAAAGTTACTTTGAAAGAACAAAAAAGAATTTATAAAGCAAAAGAGTATAAAATAATCTTTGACGTTCAACAAAAAATGATTGCAGAACTAACCAAACAAATACACAAGATTAATACTCAAATGCAAGCTATTATTGACCAAAATATAATGTTAAAAGAAACCTATAAACTTGTTACTAGTGTTAAAGGTATAGGAATGCAAACTGCTATAATGATGATTGTGTTTACTGACAATTTTTCAAAATTTGAAAACTGGAGAAAGTTTGCCTCTTATTGTGGTGTTGCTCCTTTTCCTTACCAATCTGGAACTAGTATTAAAGGACGTACAAAAGTCTCTCATTTGGCTAATAAAAAATTGAAAGCAATTATTAATATGTGCGCTATTTCTGCTATACAACATAACCCAGAAATGAAATTATACTATCATAAAAGAATAAAACAAGGCAAAAGTAAAATGAGTACCGTTAACATTATTAGAAACAAATTAATAGCAAGAGTGTTTGCCGTTGTCAAACGACAAACACCCTATGTAGATACTTTTAAATTTGCTGCATAAATTAGTAAAAATAATATCTCAACTTTTACTTGTTTTTATCATAGAATACGGGGGTTTTTATGATAGGATTGATTCTTTTTATACAGTACGTAAAACAAAAAAGAAAAGACAAAAAGACAACAATGTTACTTTTTTTTACGGTTATTCTGACTCTTTTTATGACCGTAAATATGCTTTGGGCAAAAAATTTATCTGCTCATAGATATTTATTGCCTGTCTTTTTGATTGCTACCTTACTCGTTGCTCATTTATTATTTTTAAATCATATCAAAGAATCACTTAGAAAAGTAGTCTTAGCGATATGGATATTAACAATTACTACCGGAAGTTTTTGGATATATCCGCAAAGAATATCTCAAGGGTGGGATGCTACCATAGCACATCTGCCTTATTATGAACTAAGGCATCAGGCAATTGCTTATTTGGAAGACAACCGAATTGACATCAAAGATGTGGCTTCTTTTTTTCCAAATCTGAGCCGATTTACAGATATTGATTTGGTTGAAGACCAACGCTCTTTTGTAGGTTTTAATCAACCGCATACATATGCCTTACATGCAAATGTATATAATGTTTCCGATGAGAATTTGAGTCTTTTATCTGATCGTTATCAATTAATTAAAGAGTTTAAAAAGCATCGTATTTATATAAGGATATATAAAATGATACCCAAAAGCATCATAAAGTAGTCCAATCTGTGAAAATTTCAAATTAATTCGATTTTCCCGAAATTTTCAAACCCGGAATCTGGAACCATAATGAGACCTTTGCAAAATAGTGATATATTTCGTATTGAAATTGACTTGGCTTCAAATTTCTTCCTTCTCGAAAATTTTAAATCCTCAAAACCAACCGGTTATTCCGGTTGAAAATGTTCTTCGGGTGTCGAACTTTTTTGTCAAATAAATTCTGTAAAGGCCTCATAATATTAAAGAGATGCTGAATATTCTAAAAGGTCTATAATCTTGGTGGCATAACCAAATTCATTGTCATACCAGGAGATTATCTTAAAGAAATTCCCATTTAATGCCAAGCTAGCTTTTGCGTCCACAATGGAAGTCCGGGTGTCAGATACAAAATCTTGTGAAACTACCTCATCTTCCGTATAGCCTAAAATTCCTTTTAGTTCGTTTTCCGAGGCATTTTTCAGAGCTGCTAAAATAGCTTCCAAAGAAGTTGTTTTTTCGGTTCTAAAAGTCAAATCCACTAACGATACGTCTGCCAAAGGAACCCTTACGGCCATTCCTGTTAGTCTTCCTTCCAGTGCGGGAATTACTTTGGTTACTGCTTTAGCGGCCCCTGTAGTTGCAGGAATAATATTGTTTAATACCGACCGTCCTCTTCTTCTGTTCCCGTTCGGGCTGTCTACAATTCCCTGCCCGGATGTTGCCGCATGTACCGTAGTCATTAGTCCTTCTTCCAGTTCAAAGTTTTCATGAATCACTTTTGCTAACGGTGCCAGGCAGTTTGTAGTACATGAGGCATTTGAAAAAATATCTTCGTCGGCAGCTAGTGTAGTGTGGTTTACACCCATCACAAACATATTCGCATCTTTAGACGGCGCAGAAATAATCACTTTTTTTGCACCTCCTTTTATGTGTAAGCCTGCTTTTTCTTTTGTCAAGAAAAAACCTGTAGATTCAACCACATAATCTGCTCCCACTGCATCCCAAGCTAAATTTTCGGGATTTCTTTCTGCAGTTACTCTGATCGCTTTACCGTTTACTACGAGTTTTCCGTCTTTTACTGCTACATCTCCCTGAAAACGCCCGTGTACCGAATCGTATTTTAATAAGTATGCCAGGTAATCTACATCCAACAGGTCGTTAATGGCAACAACTTTCATGTTTTCACGGCTTATTGCTGATCTAAGAGCAAGCCTTCCTATTCTTCCGAATCCGTTTATTCCTATTTTAATCATTGTGTAGTGTTTTCTTTAGTTGGTTTATATTTTATGTTGTCATGATATCAGAAACTCTCAATAATTCCATATTAATAGTATGGCCTCCTTTTATTGCTTCTTCCAGATCGGTAGCAATCACCTTATTATCTTTTAAGCCAACCATTAAATTGGTTTTATGATCTAAAATTAATTCTACGGCTTTTACACCTAGCCTGCTTGCCAAAACCCTGTCAAAACAGGAAGGGCTTCCTCCTCGTTGCATATGCCCTAATACTGAGACTCTTACATCATATTCCGGTAAGTTTTTTTCTACGTAATCTGCCAGTTCATATACATTTTTTCCGGATCTGTCTCCTTCAGCTACTACAACAATGCTCGATGATTTCCCCGCTCTTCTGCTTTTCTTGAGTGACTCCAGCATTCTGTCCAACCCCAAATCTTCTTCGGGAATTAAAATTTCTTCCGCACCTGCTCCAACTCCGGCATTTAGTGCTATAAATCCGGCATCTCTACCCATTACCTCTACAAAAAACAGCCTATTGTGTGAAGATGCTGTATCTCTGATTTTGTCAATGGCTTCTACGGCAGTATTTAGTGCCGTATCATATCCCAGAGTGTGCGATGATCCGAAAATATCATTATCTATAGTTCCGGGAATCCCAATAATCGGGAACTTGTATTCCCGGTTAAAAATAACTCCACCTGTAAAGGAACCGTCACCGCCAATTACTACTAAAGCCCGGATATTGTTTTCTAACAAATGGCCATAAGCCTTTTTTCTTCCTTCTTTGGTTCTGAATTTTTCAGAGCGGGCAGATTTAAGAATGGTACCTCCTTTGTGGATGATATTGTTGACACTTCTTGCTGTCAGTGGTAAAAAATCTCCTTCAATCATTCCCTGATATCCTCTGTATATACCCATACATTCTGTTCTGTAGTAGGCGCAAGTCCTCACTACCGAACGTATGGCAGCATTCATTCCCGGAGCATCTCCTCCGGAGGTCATGACCGCTATTTTTTTAATTTTTTTCATCTGTTTTACAGATGTAAAAATACTTAATATTACTTATTTCGGACAAAAAAAAACGAAAACGATTTCGATTTAATACTAAAAAGAATATTAAAGTGGTCTAAAGATTGTGTGAGGAAAATTTCAAAGTTCAAGTTAAAAAACACAGGCTTAGTTACGCCGAGTATTTTTAGCGATGGAATTTGGAATTTTCATAGCAAGATTGGATTATTTTCATATTCTTTTGGATATAAGTGGTTTAATTACCAATCAAACTCATAAAATAATTTTATTTTTACCTGTTTAGTTACAACCGGTAAAAAAGATACAACTACATGGGATTACATCAATTATCTCCAAAACTTTTTGCATGCAAGCACAGCAGGGAGTTGGCAGAAAAAATTGCCAAAGCGTACGGTGTGGAATTAGGAAAGGTAAAAACCTCTCATTTCAGTGACGGAGAATTTCAGCCTGCCCTGGAAGAATCCGTAAGAGGGCGCAGGGTTTTTATTATAGGTTCTACATTTCCGAATGCAGATAACCTTATGGAGATGCTATTGGTGTTAGATGCGTCAAAAAGGGCATCAGCAAGACACATTACGGCAGTGATCCCTTATTTTGGATGGGCTCGCCAGGACAGAAAAGACAAGCCCAGAGTGGCTATCGGAGCAAAACTGGTAGCTAATTTATTGCAAGCTGCCGGAGCTACCAGAATTATGACAATGGATTTACACGCAGATCAGATTCAGGGTTTTTTTGAAAAACCTGTAGATCACTTATATGCATCGACTATTTTTATGCCGTATATAAATAACCTGAATTTAAAAAATTTAACCATTGCATCTCCGGATATGGGAGGTTCAAAAAGAGCTTATGCATATTCCAAATATTTGCATTCCGATGTAGTTATCTGCTATAAACAACGTAAAAAAGCCAATGTCATTTCTCATATGGAACTCATAGGAGAGGTTAAAGGCAAAAATGTCATTCTGGTTGACGATATGATCGATACCGGAGGAACGCTAACCAAAGCCGCGTATTTAATGATAGAAAGAGGAGCTTTGAGTGTGCGTGCGATATGTACACATGCTATATTATCCGGAGATGCCTATCAGAAGATAGAAAACTCGAAACTGACTGAATTAATTGTCTCGGATACCATACCGTTAAAAAAGAGTACTTCTAAAATAAAAGTTGTATCTTGCGCCCTTTTATTTGCTGATGTGATGCAAAAAGTTCAGGAAAATACATCCATTAGCGATCAATTTTTAATGTAAATAAGTATACGTAAGTAATGAAATCAATTACAATCAAAGGATCAAAAAGAGAAAGCGTGGGCAAAGTAGCTACCAAAGCCTTACGTAATGCTGGTATGGTTCCTTGCGTTTTATACGGAGGAGATAAACCGGTTCATTTTTCGGCAGAAGAAAAAGCGTTCAAAAGTTTAGTTTATACTCCAAATGTATATACTGCAACGATTGACATTGACGGAGAAAAGCTCCCGGTTATTATGCAAGATATTCAATTTCATCCGGTTTCGGATAAAATTTTGCATGTAGATTTTTATCAGTTATTTGACGATAAAGAAATTACGATGAATATTCCCGTAAAATTAGTAGGGACTTCACCGGGTGTTTTAAACGGAGGGTCTTTACGTTTCACAAATCGTAAACTAAGAGTAAAGGCATTGCCTGCCAATCTACCCGATTTTATAAATGCGGATATTTCCAGGCTAAACATTGGAAACAAATTATTTATTACCGAGCTAATGAATGATGCTTATACATTTATGCATCCGGAAAATACAGTAGTCGTACAGGTAAGAACTTCCCGTAATGCTTCTAAAGAGGAGGAAGCTACAGAAACTGAAGCGGCTACAACAGAATAATACAAATTAGTATAAAAAAACCGAAAAAAGCGTTACACATGTGACGCTTTTTTATTTTATTACTTTTGTGTAATGCATTTGCGCAACATCTTTTTTAAAAATTCAAAAAAGAATACGGAAAAGTTTATGAAAAAGCTTTTGATCATAGGATTAGGAAATATTAGCGAAAAATATACCCATACGCGTCATAATATCGGGTTCCGCATTGTAGAGGCTTTGGCAGAAGAACACGAGGCCACATTTGAATCTCATAAACTGGGCGATATCACTCGTTTTCGTTTTAAAGGAAGAAGTTTTATACTATTAAAGCCAAGTACATATATGAACTTAAGCGGAAAAGCGATTACTTATTGGATGGGGAAAGAAAAAATTTCATTGGAAAATATATTGGTCATTACAGATGATATCCATATTGATTTTGGAACCATTAGAATCAAGGCTAAAGGAAGTTCCGGAGGGCATAACGGGCTAAAAGATATCCAGGAGAAATTAAATACACAGCAATATGCCCGTTTCCGATTTGGGATAGGAGGTGATTATCCGAAAGGGAGGCAAATTGATTTTGTGCTGGGGACATGGACAAAAGATGAAGAGATCCGATTGATAGAGCGCTTGTCCGTAGCGACAAAAGCAATCATTTCTTTTGGCACTGACGGAATACATAATACCATGAATTTTTTTAATGGAAAATAAACTGACTTCAGTATCTCAAGTCTGTTGAATTGAAAAAGTTACAAAGTGAAAAGTTTACTTGATGTCAATTTGAACTTGAAACTCTCAAACTTTGTAACTTTAAACAGTGAGACCTTTGAATTGATTTGACAAAAAAGTTCGACACCCGAAGAAAATTTTCAACCGGAATAACCTGTTGGTTTTGAGGATTTAAAATTTTCGAGAAAGAAGAAATTTGAAGTCAAATCAATCCAAATACGGAATATATCACTATTTTGCAAAGGTCTCCGGTATTATAATCTTTGTTAACCTATCTGTTTTTATATTGACTACCATTTTAAATATTGAGACTGCTACTAAAAACTGTTCGGTAAGTATTGCTGTAAACGGTGTTGTAATTGAAGTAAAAGAAGTAACGGATGTGAACTATTCGCATGCGGAAAAATTGCATCCGTTTATTTTGGAAGTAGTATCAAAGGGCAACGGTACTTTTAAAGATATAGATGCCATAGCCATAAGTAAAGGCCCCGGCTCATACACCGGTCTTAGAATTGGTGTTTCGGCAGCAAAGGGGCTTGCTTTTGTATTGGGTATTCCGCTCATTTCCGTCGATACATTAACTTCTTTGGCTTTGTCTGTTAGTGTTGGAAAAGGATTCATTGTGCCTATGTTAGATGCCAGAAGGATGGAGGTATATGCTACTGTTTTTGATAGCAATGTGCAAAAAATCAGAGAAACAAAAGCTGAAATAATTGACAACAACTCATTTCAGGATTACCTGGAAAAAGATACTGTTTATTTTCTGGGAGACGGCTCCCAAAAATGTAAAGAAATAATTACACATCCAAATGCTGTTTTTATAGATGATAAACTTCCTTCGGCTAGGGAGATGGCATCGCTTTCATATCGCAAGTACAAAGAAAACCATACTGAAAATATCGCTTATTTCGAACCTTTTTATTTAAAAGATTTTATAGTTACTAAAAGTAAATTATAGCGCTTCGTAATACCTCAATATCTTTTTTAAATGAGCAGCTTTTTTAATATTTAATTTGTTAGCTTTTATATACGATTTTATGAACTCATTGACTTTTTGTTTTTAACCGAAAATGAACTGAAATTTAACTAGATAAGGCACTTTTTGAAAGCTATAGCAATGCTACAGGTAAGAAAAGTAACGAAATATAGGTGAATTTCAGTCATTTTTTGTAACTTCTATCTGATCAGTAAAAGCATTATATCTTCCTATTAGCTTAAGTTTGGTATTTGTTTTAAAACCCATTTTATCATCAAAAATATAAGGGCTCCCTTCCAGATTTTTGCTTTCTATCTTCTTATAAATCACTGGCCCATAAATACGTCACCATCATAACCAATCTCCCCTGCCAAAGGATTAAAATTAACCTGAGAAAAAGAAAAAGGAACAGATAACAACCATAGCAGGATACTAAATTTGATTTTCATAGTAGTATGATTTACGAGTTTTCAAAGGTAAGCCAAAAAAGCTTCCGAATGTGTTAATAAAATCAGTATAATTGTTAAAATAGCAGGTACAGCTTGTACATAAAAAAGCTTGATTTTTTTAGTTGACCAAGCCCCATATACCCCTGCAATGGTTACAAAAGATAAAAATAATACACTCAAATACAGATCATTTGTAATAACAGAAATTAGTAAACCAAGACTTAAAAAACCATTATACAAGCCTTGATTGGCTGCCATGACCTTTGTGTCTTCTGCTAATTGTTTATCTCTTATTCCAAAAACTTTCATGGTTTTAGGTTTAGTCCACAAAAACATTTCTAAAATTAAAAAATAAAGATGCGCTACTGCTACAAAGACGATAAGGAAAATTTCTAAATATTTCATACCTAAATATAATCATTTTTTAATTATCCGTTACTACACCCAATTGTATTTTTTTGACAAATAGTAATCAATTTTAATTTGATATTCAATGAATTAAAAAATTCAAAGATTTAAGAAATCAGCTAACAATTCCTTTTAGGTATCTAAATAGATATAGAACTCGTTTAGACTTTTTCAATTTGCTAAAAAATCGCTGTTTCCCGCTCTGTTTTTGTCTTTTTCTCCTTCCGTAGCGCTATGTAACTCAAAAAAGCCTTCAACAAAGCTAAAAACTTCTAATTTTCGCTTACATCCAAAAAGTTTAAATAAGTTCGAAGCTTAAATTTTTAAGGTTATAGTTAAGTTTGGAAAAAAATGTCTTAGAAGTGCTAAAAATTCCAACGCACAATCAGATAATGTACGTTTTTTAGTTTCTGTCTGCGGGAAACAAACATTAAAAATTGCAATGAATAATCAGAAATATTTTTTCATAAATGTAATTTTTCTATTTAACCAATAGCCGTTGCCCAATAGATAATGTATCACTTTCCAAGCCGTTTATTTCTTTTATCTTTTCTACGGAAATATGAAACCTCTTGGAGATCGAATATAAAGTATCTCCTTTTTTTACCTGGTAATAATACGGAATTGTTTTTTTTAATTCTTCTTTTATTATGGGTTTAAGTTCCTTAGTTTCCTGCCTGGCAAATCTCGCAAGGTCTTTTTTCCTTAATTTATCAAATTCATATAACTTATAATCTTCTATAATTTTAATGAGTTTTCTGGCATATTTTCTGTCAGTGGCATATCCTGCTTTTTTCAGACCTCTTGCCCAACCTTTATAATCTGTTTTTCTTAGTTTAAATAAATTAGCATACCTCCTTCTTAGTGATAAAAATTTAGAGTGGTCTCTATAAGAAGTTTGTACATATTGATATTTTCTAAAACATTCTCCTTTTCTGTCATCATCATGATATACTCTTTCTCCTTTCCAATTGTTATGACATTTGATTCCAAAATGATTTTTTGATTTTAATGCTAATCGGCTCCTGCCATTGCCGGATTCTAATATCCCCTGTGCCAGTGTTATACTGGCAGGAATTTTATAGTCAATCATTTCCAGTACGGCAATAGAAGCGTACTTACTAATGTATTTTAAGGTATATTTATTTAGATCTTTCCGGCTTTTCTGAAGTTTTTTAACATGCTGAATTTGTTTTACAGATGGTAATTTTTTAGGTTTGGGTTCATTGAGAACCACTCCGGGGTTTCTTTTTTTATAAGCTGCATTCTTATTAGAACCACAGCTCGATAACAGAGCAAGAGCACTTATGAATAGAACTATTTTTAACCTCATACAATAATTTGTAATTTTTTGTTCTTCTTATTTAGCATATGGTTAAACCCTTTTATTCCTTGCAATCCTCCCGTGTGAATCATTAAGATATTACTTTTGTCAGGGAATGTATTTTTTTTAATCATATCCAATATTCCAAATGCCATTTTTCCGGTATATAAGGGGTCTAACTGAATAGTGGTTTCTTTTTTAAATCGGTTTATAAAATGTATCAATGCCGCATTGTATTTGGCATACCCTCCAAAATGATAATTCGTTTCCAATCGCCAGTTTTTACGGTTGCCGACAAATTGCTTTATGACATCTTCTAAAAAATGTCCTTTTAACACAGGAAAACCTATTATTTTCTGCTTTTCGTTTGCTGATGTTATCAATCCCGAAATGGTACCTCCGGTTCCGACACAACAACAAATATAATCAAACCTTGTGTCTTCTGCCGTTAAAATCTTCTGGCAACCTTTTACTGCCAGTTTATTTGTACCTCCTTCCGGATTAAATAAAAAGCTCCAAAACTATTTTCCAACTTTTCTATAAACGCTCGTTTATGTTTTTTTCCATACTCTTCTCTGGACACAAACACAAATTGCATTCCGTTTTTATGTGCCAGTTGTAATGTTGCATTGGTAGTTAGTGTTTTTTCCATATCCGCTCCTAATTCGTCTCCCCTGATAACTCCTATTGTTTTAAACCCGCTCTGTTTTCCTGCTACTGCCGTTGCTTCTATATGATTGGAAAAAGCGCCTCCAAAAGTTACAAGTGTTTTGTATTTATTAGCTTTTGCTTCTAATAAATTATAGATGAGCTTTCTAAATTTATTACCCGAAATATAGGGGTGTATCTGATCTTCTCTTTTTATAAATAATTGAATTTGTGTGTGTGCCAGTTCCGGCAGCATTAGTTGCTGATTTTTCATTTTCAAATCTAAAAAACTTATGAATAAGAGGCTACCTGTTGCTCTATCTGTGCCCATTCTTCCATAAGCTTATCGATTTTTTCTTTTTTAGATTGATACTTCTCAAAAAATCCGGGTTGAGAGGCTACCTCTTCGTAATTTTGAGTTAAACGAATATCTATATCGGCAATCTCAGATTCCAAATCCGATATTTGAGTTTCAATTTTAGACAATTTATTCTGCCATTTTTTAAGTTCTTTATTTGATGCTCCGGAAAGCACTTGTGATTCTTTTTTAGAAGTCGTTTTTTCTACTTCCCGTAAGTTCTCCATTTTATGGTGTTCCAGGAAATAATCAATATCGCCCAGGTACTCTTTAATCACTTTATCTCTAAATCCGTATACGGTAGATACGAGCCCCTGCAAAAAGTCTCTGTCGTGAGAAACCACAATGAGCGTTCCATTAAAATTTTGCAACGCTTTTTTTAATACGCTTTTGGAGGCAATATCCAGATGATTCGTGGGCTCATCCATAATCAGTACATTGAAAGACGTTAGTAATAGCTTACATAAAGCCAGCCTGTTTCGCTCTCCCCCGGACAATACTTTTGCTTTCTTATCTACAGCCTCTTCTCCAAATAAAAATGCACCCAACAGGTCTCTCACACGCATACGGTTAGTATCATTTGCGGCGTCTTCCATAATCTCCAAAACCGTTTTTTCGGGAGGTAGGTGTTCCGATTGATTTTGTGCAAAGTATCCTATTTCCACATGGTGACCCAACTTTAATTTTCCTTCAAAAGAAGTTTCTCCGACCAATATTTTAGCCAAGGTAGATTTCCCCTGGCCGTTTTGACCCACAAATGCAATTTTACTGTTACGCTCAATTATCAGGTTTACATTTTCCAGCACATGATTAGCGCCATAACTTTTAGAAAGTTGCTCTGTTTCAAGTATAATTTTTCCCGGGTTTTTAGAAATGGCAAAGCGTACATTCATCACAGTGTGATCTTCCGCGTCTACCTCAATTCGCTGTACTTTATCTAATTTTTTAATTAAAGACTGTGCCATAGAGGCTTTATTTGCCTTGGCTCTAAACTTGTCTATGAGTTGCTGTGCCTGTTTGATTTCCTTGTCTTGATTCTTTTGGGCCTGAAGCTGCTTTTCTTTAATTTCCGCCCGTAGTTTTAAAAACTCGGTATAGGGTTTTTTATAATCGTAAATCCGACCCAGAGAAATTTCAATGGTACGGTTTGTCACATTATTCAGAAACATTTTATCATGAGATACCAATACGATAGCTCCCGGATATGATTTTAAAAAATTTTCCAGCCAAATAATAGATGCTATATCTAGGTGGTTGGTAGGCTCGTCTAACAGCAGTATATCATTATTTTGCAACAATAATTTTGCCAATTCAATCCGCATACGCCAACCTCCGGAAAAAGTGTCTGTCAGTTTATGAAAATCTTTACGCTGAAAACCAAGTCCTTGTAATATTTTTTCCGTATCTCCCTGATAATTATACCCTCCTAATAATTCGTATCGTTCGGTCAATTCTGTTAACTCAACGATTAATTGATTATACGATTCGGTTTCATAATCCGTTCGGGTTTCCAGTCGATAATTAATGCTTTTCAGATTCATCTCAATTTCAATAATCTCTTCAAAAGCTTGATAAGCTTCTTCCAAGATGGTTCTTCCTTTTACAAAATCTATATCCTGCCTTAAAAACCCTATGCGAATCTCTTTATCAAAAGCAATGGTTCCTCCGTTGCTTTCCATATCTTTAGACAAGATTTTTAAAAGCGTGGATTTTCCCGCACCATTTTTCCCAATCAGCCCAACACTGTCTCCTTTATTTAATTTAAAAGTGATCCCGGAAAATAAATCGGTTCCACCGAATGAAACCGTTAAATTATGGACATTAACCATGGGTGTGCTATCATTTTCTTATCTGCAAATCTAAGTAATACGGTTTAAAGTTGGAAAGTGTAAAAGTTATAAAGTTTCAGGTTTAAAGTCTGAGCATTCTAAACCCGAAACTTTTAACTTGATCGGTTTTTAACGACATGCGTACCTGTGTTTTTTATAACTCTTTTCATGTCTTTTCTTTGCTGCTCTACATTTTTTGTAGGTTTTAAAACTTCTTGTAGTTCGGATACAATTATAGTTTAAGTTTTTATGCTTATAATGATTCGTACAACAGCCATACCAGGTTTTAACTTCTTTAGGCTTATTGTTACTAAAATTTGTAAAAGCATAACTAATCGCTATAAGACAAACCAGTACTAAGGGGATAAATAATTTTTTCATGATCTATATAATTTTTAGTTAAACAATACCACAAAAATCAATGATTCCCTTTTAAGAAAATATCCCTATGATTAGGTAAATTAATGGTATAAATGGTTTATCTGGAAAAAAGACATGAATAGTAAACCGAACCCCAATTTTGTTCATGGCTCAGACTTGCTCCTAATAACAAAATATCTGGCGGTAAGGTGCTAAGTAATAGAATACCTAAAGGCAGTAGTAGATTAAAAATTGCACTTAGATACTCTGCTAATGCAATAGGCAATTTAAAAGATACTCATTTATCAGACTTTTTTAACCGTATCGCCTACAGAAAAGGCAGACAAGCCGCTGTAAGTGCTACAGCTAGAAAACTTGCTACCATAATTTGAACCATGATTGTAAAACAAGTGCTTTATCATCCTCCAACTCAATATTTGTTCCTAGATCAAAAAAGAAAACCGGGAATAGTTAAAAGAATTAAGAAACAAATGGCTAAATTTGACCTAAAACCTGACGACATTGGATTTAGTAACGCACTGAATGACAATAATATTTTTTAACGTTAGTCAGAATTTAAAACAAATTGAACATTGAAAAACCACATAATTAAATTCTCAGTACTGGTATTTGTAATATTTCTAAATGCTTGCAAGACCGAAAAATCGAATACAAAAGAAAGTGATTCTTCAGCCGAAGAAAATTTTTATCTTGGACAAAAACCACCAGGTTTAATTCCTGAAATTTTTGCCCCAGGAATAGTTTCAATAAATGGAAGATATGAACATGGTATTTCGTTTTCTCCTGATTTAGAAGAATTATATTTCGGAGCTAATTATGAAGATCAATATCCAAGTATCTATTTCTCAAAACCCGAAGGCAAAAAAGTGGTGAAATGCATCCATTTGTGAACTCTAATGGGACAATGATTCATTTTGCAGCTCATGACACTTTTACATTACCTCACTATAAAGAATCAGTTAAAACTTGGTATGTAAAACGCTCAGGGGATTCTTGGAGCAAAGCAAAACAACTAGATTCACCTATAAATGATGATTTTGTTTTTTATTCGAATGAAGCGAAAAACGGATATCTTTATTATACAAATTTGTCAAAACGAAAAATGTATTATGCGCCTAAAATAAATGATAAATATCCTGAAGTACATGAACTTGGAACCGGAGGTTTTCACGGTTTTATTTCTCCATCTCAAGATTATTTAGTTGTAAATGCCAGAAACAAAGAAGATAATCAAAGAAAAAGCGATATATATGTCTATTTTAAGAAAAAAAAGGTGGATGGTCAAAGGCCATTAACCTTGGAAGTGAAGTAAATTCTAATTTTGCTGAAACATGTCCAAGCATCACTCCGGATGGTAAATATTTATTTTTTGGCAGATATAATGAAAAGCGGGAATTATCAAACTTTTATTGGGTGAGTACAGAGATTATAGAAAAACTAAGACCAAAACAATAAAAAAACTATTGGCAACATTCATATGACAAGAAAAGAGTTTATTAAGATTTGCAGTTTATTTAGCATTAGCATTCCCTCTCCCTTTCAATCAGTTTTAGTGTCTTGTAAATCTGATAATGACACTTCTCGAACTGACTTTGACGGAACTATACTCATCATAGGTGCAGGTGCTGCAGGATTGACCGCAGGACATTTGTTAAGCCAACGAGGTATTGACTTTCAAATTTTAGAAGCCTCTTCAGTTTACGGTGGTAGAATGAAAAGAACAATGGATTTTGTAGATTTCCCCGTACCATTGGGTGCAGAATGGTTACATGTTGAACGAGGTATTTTTGACGAGATCATAAACAATTCATCTGTACAGGTGGATACTCAAACCACATCTTATGACCAAAATGTTGATTATGCATTGTATGAAGGTCAGCAAGTTTCAATGGCTGATTTGGGGTTTACTATTGATCAAAAATTTATAAGTTCTTCTTGGTTTGATTTTTTCGAGCAATATGTTGTCCCGTCAATCCAGAATAAAATAACATTTAATAAAATTATACAGTCGATTGATTACTCCGGTGAGAAGGTTATAGTCAATACATCAAATGACGAATTTGAAGCGGACAAAATTATTATTACTGTACCGGTGAAAATGCTTCAGAATGGTTCTATTTCATTTACACCAGAACTACCTGATGGCAAGTTAGATGCCATAAATAATGTAACTGTATGGGATGGTTTTAAAGCTTTTATCGAGTTTTCAGAAAAATTTTACCCTACAGCTATCGGCTTTGATATTACACCAGAGACAGCAGGTCAAAAACTATACTATGATGCAGCATACGGACAAAACTCTAATCGCCACATTTTAGGTTTATTTACGGTTGGTTCAGGCACACTTCCTTACAGACAGTTATCTGATAGTGAATTAATTAATTATATGTTAGGCGAACTCGATGGGATGTTTAACGGTCAGGCATCATCAAATTATGTAAATCATATTTCGCAAAATTGGAATAATGAACCTTTTGCCAATGGAGCATATGTATACGACCACGAAGATTGGAGAAGAGTGAGGATACTTGGAGAATCGGTAAACAACAAGCTCTTTTTTGCTGGGACAGCATATACAATTGGAGATGATTGGGGCAGCGTGCATACAGCAGCACGTTCAGCAATAAAATCTGTGAATGAAATATTACAATAAAAAAACTGCTTAAATTTTTTAAAAATCGGTCAACTTTTACAAAATCATGGGCTTGTGCAATATTACCCAAAGTGTTTTAATTCGTTAAAGTTAACTCCATAGCTATAAGATTGTATTTATTTCTATATTTTTTTGAATTATCATTATTATTTTTCCAAGTTTTCATCCATTTACCTTGACTGAAAATCCAACTATTCTTATTCGTTTTACTTGACACAAGCCCAATTTTTGGTGCGTATTGAATTCCGATATGTTTTTTCTTAGAACCTTTTACTGTGTAATTGAATTCATATTTGTTGTTTTCAACTAGTAACCATTCAAAAGCAATGAAAAATCCATTTTTTGGAAATTCTATATTTAATTCAGAGATATTTATCTCAGTTAGATTTTTACCTTTTTTAGCAATTACGATAATATTTTTATCATAAATATAATTTTCAGGCTCACCATTTTCGTTAGCTCCATAAAGTCTTATATTAAATTTAGAATCTTTAGTTTTGCTCTTTGTTAAAATTTTTATTGTTTCTAAAAATGATGTTTCCTTGTAATTTTCTTTGAATTCAAAATATCTTGCAGAAATCCAAAGTGTTGTGCCACAAGCAAAATAATGGTTGATTTTTGATTTTTTAAAACCTCCAATTGTTAGTATCTGGTTTGGTTTATTGGATTTAATTACAACTTCATTTAATTGTGTTATTACAGGATTTAATTTAACAATGCTTTGGACAGAATCTGATATAATTCTCTTTGTCTCAAACCCGATCGCAGAAAAAATAATAATTTTTGAAGCACCAACTGTTAATTCAAATTTGCCATTTTCATTTGAAGTAGTTCCAACGTTTTCATTTTCTATCCAAATATTTACATAGGGGATTTTTTCTTTCGTTTCGCCGTCAATTATAACAGATTTTAATTGACAGAAGCAAAGGTTTGAAATTAACAAAAATACTGTTGCAAAGAGCTTTCCCATATTGTGGTAACGATCTAGGCTGTGAGTAGTTGGTGAACAAGCTACAAACTTTCTTCGTGATATACAAACTCTGAAAACTTCAGTATCTTCTCTCAAAGCGAAACGAAAACAAGCAATTACTTATAAAATTATGTTTATAATGTCATAATCACAATCTACTAGTTGAACGAATGTATGCAACCTTTACTATTACAATAGTATCGCTGCCTTGCTAGCTTATTTGTTCAAGCCTCCTAATGTTCAGATATAAGCATCTCCAAAAGTATTTTTTACCTCAGATACAATTTGCTTAATATCTTGCTCTGCATTTTTGGGGCATATCAGCAAAGCATCTTCTTTTTCTACAACAATAAAGTCTTGTAACCCCTGAACGACTACCTTTTTACCGTTTTGTGTTTTTATCATATTGCCACCGGCATCTCTGAACAACACATCTGGGCCCACAACTGCATTGTGATGGGTATCCTTTTCCAATTTATGATAAAGAGAACCCCAGGTACCCAGATCATTCCAACCAAAATCTACGGGAAGCACATGTACATTTTTTGCACGCTCCATGATACCAAAATCTATAGAAATATTTTCTGCATGTTTGTAATGTTCTTTCATAAATAATTTCTCATTGCTCGTATTGTAAATATTGGCCACATCAAATAATGCTTTCATCTCAGGTAAATACATCTCAAAAGCATTGATAATACTCTTAACAGACCATACAAAAATACCGGCATTCCAAAGATAATCACCATTCTTTAAAAATTTCTCGGCAGTTTCCAGATCGGGTTTTTCCGAAAAACTTTTTACCTTTTTTATTTCAGTATTGCTTTTTTCATATTGAATATAACCATAACCTGTGCTGGGTGTATTGGGTTGAATTCCCAAAGTCATTAAAATATCATTTTCGGAAGCTGCTTTATATGCAGTTTCCACAGATCTGATAAACCCGGACTCATCATCAATCCAATGGTCGGAAGGAGCAACTAGCATCACTCCGTTCTTATTTATCTGGTATATTTTTAAAGCCGTATATAAAATACAGGGAGCGGTATTTCTCATAGAAGGTTCCAACAGTAGTTGATCTTTTCCCAATTCGGGTAATTGCTCCAATACTAAATCTTGGTACCGTTCGTTCGTTGCAACGAAAATATTTTTTGGCGGAACCAATCCATTAATCCTCTCAAAAGTTTGCCGAATTAAAGAATTTCCGGTTCCCAGCATATCGTGGAACTGTTTGGGAAATTTTTCCGTGCTTACAGGCCAAAACCTGGATCCGACCCCACCGGCCATCACTAATGCATAATAATTATTCATGTGTCATCATTTTTACCTCCGCATTTTGGTTAAATAAATAGGTTTTATTCGTTTTTATTTGAAGGCACTCATACCGGGTTCTTCTTTTAATGCCTTTCTTGTAAAGCATGCCTTTAAAAATAAAAATATCTCCTAACGGGAGGTCAAAGATAAAACTCTTACCTTTAACAGCACTATTCCCTTTTAAAGCTAAAGTCAAATTTACATCGGAACCGGTGCTTGCCTTAGGGTTCTTTAGGTAATTAGCTAAGGGTTTGAGAATAGCATCCGGGTAAATTTCCGGAGTTAAAAAAGGCAATATTAAATGCTGAAAAGTCTGTTTCCATTCCTTCCCATGAGGTTTTATTTTACCATATGTCAGATACGCTACTTGATGTGCAATTTCATGAATCAATGTTAATAAAAATTGATACGGATTCAAATTATTGTTGACCGTGATTTGAAGTTCCCCGTTAGGAAGCCTTTTAAAATCACCGTGTTTGGTTTGACGCTCATTGACAATTTTCAGGTTGATCGTATAGGTATCAATTAAAAGAAGAATCAAAGGAACTGCTTTTTCGGGAATGTATTTTGAAAAATTCAATTGTAATTTTTAAGGGATAGAATTTGAAACTTGTAATACTTTTCCATTATGATACCGGTTTCCGGTTAAAGAAAAATGATATATATAATCTGCCATTTCCGAAGCAGATAAGGGGGCTTTATATCCGGGAAAAACTTCTGTCAGCATTTCCGTTTGAACCGCTCCAATAGCGAGCACATTAAATGCTATGCCAGACTCTTTGTATTCTTCGGCCAAGACCTCAGATAGTGTAATAACTGCTCCTTTGGCAGAACTATAAGCTGCCAAACCGGGAAATTTTAAACTCCCCTGAATCCCACCCATACTACTAATAGTGAGTACATGACTACCGGTGCTCATAAAAGGAATGAGTTGCCTGGTAATTTCGGCAACCCCAAAAACATTTACATTATAGACATTTATAAAATCCTCATTCGTTAATTTGTCAAAAGGCTTATTTATTAATAACCCGGCATTGTGAATTACAATAGCTACGTCGCTCCAATTTGATGTTACGAATGCTGTTATTTTTTTAATTTCTTCAACAATCGATATATCTACGGAAAGGGTGGTAATGTTTTGATGATGGTAATCATCCAAAGGTTTTACATTTCTTGATACTGCTAATACCTGATAATTATTTTCGGCGAATTTTTTAGCCAGTTCAAAACCAATACCTCTACTGGTACCCGTAATAATGATATTTTTCATGTACTCATGAATTGATTTCAAAAAGCAATCTAGGGATTTTTTTATACATTTAGGCAATAAACATATAACAATGAAAAAAATACTTTTATACATAGCGATTTTGTTTTTAATAACCGACATATCGGCTCAACAAACGTATATATATTGCGGAAAGTTGATAGATACCAAAACAGGTAGCATAGTAACTAAAAAGACAATTATTGTAGCAAAGAATAAGATTGTTGATGTTTTAAACGGGTATGTAAAAACAAAAAGTAAAAAAGACATTACTATAGACCTAAAAAACAAAGTCGTATTACCGGGGTTGATAGATATGCACGTACATATTGAGCATGAATTTAGTCCTAAAACACGTTTGGAAAAATATATTTTAAACCCTTCGGATATTGCTTTTAACTCAACAGGATATGCTGAGAGTACGCTTTTATCCGGGTTTACGACAGTGCGAGATTTAGGAGGTACCGGCGTAAACATATCGTTAAAGAAAGCGATTGGGGAAGGAAAAGTAATCGGTCCCAGAATTTTTACTGCCGGTAAATCTTTGGCAACAACAGGAGGCCATGCTGACCCCACTAATGGGAGCAGTAGAAAACTCATTGGAAATCCGGGACCCAAAGAAGGGGTTGTCAATAGTGTGGAAGATGCTAAAAAAGCAGTTCGCCAGTGCTATAAAAACGGAGCGGATTGTATTAAAATTACGGCAACCGGAGGGGTGCTAAGTGTTGCAAAAAGCGGAGATAACCCTCAATTTACCATAGAAGAAATAAAAGCTATCTGTAAAACGGCCAAAGATTATGGGATGCATGTAGCAGCACATGCACATGGAGACGAGGGGATGCAAAGAGCAATTAAAGGAGGTGTAAAAACAGTAGAACACGGGACGTATATGAGCGATGTAACCATGGAGTTAATGAAACAATACGATGTGTTTTTAGTGCCCACCATTACAGCAGGAAAAGAGGTAGAGGAGAAAGCAAAAGTCAAAGGGTTTTACCCTGAAATTGTGGTTCCTAAAGCATTAGCTGTAGGCCCGCAGATACAGGGAACTTTTGCCAGGGCATATAAAAAAGGTGTAGGAATTGCTTTTGGAACAGATGCAGGCGTTTTTAAACACGGAAATAACGGAAAAGAGTTTAGGTTTATGGTGGAAGCCGGAATGCCTGCAATGGAAGCGATTCAGTCTGCAACAATTACCAATGCTATGATTCTGGGAATGGAAAATGAGATAGGTGAACTTAAGAAAGGGTTCTTTGCAGATATCATTGCAGTAGATAAAGACCCGACAAAAAATATTGAGATCATGGAAAATGTCTCTTTTGTAATGAAAGACGGAATAGTATATAAGAAGTAAGTAATAGAACTCACTCGATTAGCTGCTTAACTGTAGAGACCTTTGCAAAATAGTGATATATTCCGTATTTGAATTGATTTGACTTCAAATTTCTTCCTTCTCGAAAATTTTAAATCCTCAAAACCAACACAACAGGTTATTCCGGTTGAAAATGTTCTTCGGGCGTCGAACTTTTTTGTCAAATCAATTCTGCAAAGGTCTCGTCTCCTGTAATGAATTCTGACTCATTTCCAAACCGGATGTTACAACTCCTCACGCATTAGAAACTTTTTCCGGTGCAAATTGGATATGTTTGCTTTTTGAGGGGAATTTGGAAAAGTCTCAAGGTGCATCATTCGGGTTTAAAAAAATCCCCTCTCTTTTTTATGTTTAACTCCTTTTGAGTTGCACAAGGGTAGGTAAATGATGACAAAGACTTTTCTTCTTAATTTGAATCACGGATACAACGTATAGCTAGAGCATAGACTTTTGAATGATTAGTATCAACGAATGCAGTACTTGAATTGAATAATAATCCAAATGCATGTGAAGTACTGCTAGCTACCGACGACCAACACATACCACTAGTATTAAGGCATTCAAGGGTACCACTTGGATCACGACGCCCTCCGGCGGGTAATTTTAAAGGGCTGTTAAAAGCACCTGCGGCATTATTGGTAGCCCACGCACTACGTTCCGTGGTCCACTCTGCGTCGGTAGGAACTCTAAAACCGTCAGGGCACGGATCATGTGCTCCTTTGGTAGCCCCGTTCCAGCGAGTATTATCGGATGGACTTAACCAATCATTGTTACCAGCACGTGATATAAAATCAGAACCTTCATTACCGCTGGTTACAGGTCCGGCAGTTATACTACTCGTTCTGAACTGATGTCCATCGGTATTTCTACCCCATTGATACAGGCCTCCGTAAGCATCGCTGTCATCAGAACTTGTAGCAACCCGGGTAGCTCCCAAATTGCGGTCCATAAAAATGGCACCTCCGGCTCCGACAACTGTTGGAATGTTCAAGAAAGATATCATTGCTTGTACTTCTGTCTGTGTTGCAGGACTGGAGAAGCTGTTGGGATTGGCATCTATATAATTTCTATATGCTGTTTCATTGGCAGCATTTATTCCTGTCAAAGCAGGTACAATCAGGTTTAGTTCTGCTATGGTTAGCATTGAATTCTGTGTAGAGCTATCCGCATCACTACCGATTTGAGCTAAAATAGTAACAGTTACGTTTGCATTATTAATGATGGTTTGCAACTCGGCAACTGTTGTAAGAGCAGGAGTAGCTGCATCAATAGCGATTTCATAAGCTCCCAGATTTCCTGCTACCAGGCCTGTTAAACCCACACTGGTCAGATCAGCTATACTCGGATTGCCATCTGCAGAATTATCAGATGCAGCTACAATAGCAGCTACGGCTGAAGCAGAAAGACTCGTGCCATTTACTAGGTTTATAAACTCATTTCCATTGTTAACATAAAGTCCTTTTGCACTGCAATCCGTACAATATACAATAAGCCCTTCGGCAGGAGATGCGATGGCATCTATTTGAGCTTTTATCATTCTTGGTGGCAGGAGCCCTTTGGTGGTACTGCTTAATTCCAAAAGGGCAGAAGCACTAGGAGTCGTTGTACCAATGGCAATTTGCCCATAACTTACAGCATTCACAACAATACATAAAAAACAAATAATTATTTTTTTCATCCCTTTTAATTAATTATTATATTACAAAAATACTCTTTAAGTATATTTATATTAATTCCGGTATACAGATCAATTTAATATACTAGCGGGCAAAGGTAGTTTTTTTTTCTTAGAAACCAAATTAATATTAAATTTAAAGGCATTTCTCCCATAAGTGGGTTACACAATCCCCTGTGCTAACATAGCATCTGCAACTTTTACAAAACCGGCAATATTAGCACCTTTTATGTAATCTATGGAACCGTCTTCATTTTTTCCATGTGCTACACAAGCATCATGAATATCTTTCATCAACCTCTTTTCTTGACCAGCTTAGTTTTAATGAGTTCTGGGCTTAATTGGTTTATCATCTCTGTAATTTTATCTTGTAATGTTTTCACGTCTTTGAATAATTTCATTGCTACTTTACCTTTCATCTATTGCCATACTTTCTCAGCAGGGTTTAACTCTGGTGGATATGGTGGTATTCTTATGAGTTTTATATTTTTTGGGATTGTAATGTTTTGGCAAGCATGGAACCCTGCATTGTCTATAATAACTAGAGACCTTTTCAGAATTGATTTGGCAAAAAAGTTCAATGCCCGAAGAAAATTTTCAACCGGAATAACCTGTTGGTTTTGAGGATTTAAAATTTTCGAGAAGGAAGAAATTTATAGCGGATGATGACAACCGTAATTGTAAAGAGAACAGTCAAAAAAGAAGATATCCCCGTTGCTTAAAAATCAATATGCTGGTAAGCTCCGATGTCCGGAGCAGAAGTTCTGTCCACACCCAGAATGTCTAACGGTATTAAAGATGAAAAAGCTCCGTTAGCCTTATTAATACCGTCACTCAATTGACCTATCATAAAATCATTAATGGATGTATTTCTGAAATTGGGGTTTCCATTTAAAATAACTCCCGGATAGTTCGTAATACTGGAAAAATCTAATTCGGAGATGTCGGAAAAAGTATTGTTCGTATCATTAAATTTAATCATACAATTTGATGTTCCGAAATTAAATTGGCTTCCGTCTACTCTGTCAAGAATAAATTCAATATTCGAATTTCCGTCAATAATACAATTATTAAAATTTGCTACTAGCAAATCTCTTGTTTCCGTAATTTCCTGACCGTTATTATCTGTAAAAGTAAAAAAATTATTAACCAGTACTGTTGGTAATTGCCGAACACTATTACTCCAGTAATTTGCAAAGGTAGCATGCGTAAAATTATAGGTACCGCCAATGGTAGCAGCTAATGAAGCTTGCCCTGCATTCCCTATCACTATATTTTCACCTGAAATATTACTTTGCCTGGCCAGGAGTCCATAGTTGGAGTGATTATAAATTTGCGTATTTGTCAATGTCAATGTCGGAGATGTAGGGGTACCGATAGAATCCACTAAGAATCCGATACTTCCATTTTTAACTTCTGCATGATTGACTTCATTTTCCATACTGCCGGCACGCATCCATATTACCCCCCATTGGCCAGGTATATTACTGAACGAGTGCTCCAGGCGATCCCCTTCAAAAATAACTTTGTCCGATAAGGTTCCGTTCACTTTTAAGCTTGCTTTACGATCTATAATCAAACCGGAGTTATCGTGGAAGTGAATCTTTGCCCCGGCATCAATGGTTAGTGTTTTATCTTCGGCTACAGCTGCATATCCGTATAGTACATAGGGCTTGGTATTTGTAAAGTTAAGTTCATTATCTGCTAAAAACCGGCCTTGAATGGTTGTCGGCTGCCCGTCTAAAGTCAGTACATCGATTTCCATGGAAACAGGATCTCTTCCCGGGTAAATAAAAGTAGCATCCTGTACTAACGTTACCAGATCTACATCTTGCTCATTCGACCCAATATCAAACAAAATCCTATCGGTATATAACGGGTTGGAAATAGTCGTAATATCAATGGTAGTTTCTACAAAAATATAAATGCTGTCTCTGGCAAGAACAGCGATATCCTGAAAAGATTTTCCCGGAATGCCATCTACATTTAATCGGTATTTGGAATTTGTTCCGTTTTCCAGTCGAATGCCGGGAATGGTAATATCATTACCACTTCTGTTATATACTTTTAAATTATAAGTTGCAGAGCCGATATTTGTAAAAATAGTATCCAGATACACCGTATCCTTGGAAAAAGTAAGATTTCCCGAACTGGGAACAGTGCTAAAATCTTTTCTACAGGAACCTATAGAAATAATACCTAAGACAATAAGTGCAGCTAACAGGATTCTCATATATTAAATATAGCTAAAAATATAACTTTTAATTCACCCGATTATTACTTTTTTATCAGTTCAATTTCAAATAATTTTGCCCAGTTTTTTCCGGTTACGAAGAGTCTGTTATTTTTAGCGTCAAAAGCAATGCCGTTTAACACGTCATCTGTTTGCAGCTTTTGAGTTTTTTGAACCTCTTTTTGTAAACCTGCCAAATTTGCCAACCCTTTTACGGCTCCGGTTTCAGGATCTATAATGGCAATGGTTGGTTTTTTCCAGTAGTTGGCATAAATAACTCCATTAATAAACTCCAATTCATTCAGGTCTTTTACTTTTGCTTTATGATGATACACCCGGATAGCTCTTTTCTCCTGATGTGTTTCCGGGTCTAGAAACCAGATTTTATGTGTCCCGTCTGATTTGATAAGTTCCGTATTGTTATGAGTAAAACCCCATCCTTCAGGACTTTTGTTATAGCTAAACTCTTTTTCCGGTTGAAACGTATCCAAATTGTATACAAATCCTTTTTTTGCTTTCCAGGTTAAAAAGTGAATTTTATTGTTAAAAATGGTAATTCCCTCACCAAAATAATCGTCGTCAATAGCTGCTTTTTGGAGTACTTTTCCGGTTTTTAGATCAACTTTTCTAATGGATGACTGTCCTTTTTGACCGGTACTTTCATATAAAAAACCTTTGTGATATTCTAATCCCTGAGTATAAGCGGTGCTGTCATGAGGATATGTATTTATGACCTTGTATGTATATACTACGGGCACAATATCCGAAAGTACTTCTATGGAACTATTTATTTTCTTTACTTTTCCCGGGTAAAAAACCAATGCTTTAATAGCATGCTTTCCCAGTCCGGTTTTTACGGAATTAAGTGTACAGCTATTTTTTGTACTATTGGGATACCGGAAACCATTAACAAAAAATTGTACCGAATCTACAGGCCGGTTGGTTTTTTCATTTAACATTACCGTAAAAGAATCATTTAATTTGATAGATTTTGGAGCATTCATACGGAATTGATACGGCTTTTCACAAGAAGAAAATAATGCGATAGTCAGTAAAAGAAAGATACTGTATTTCTTTACATTCATGATGAGTTTATTTTATACAAATAAAATAATTTATTTGTTTGTAAATAGAAAAAAAGGGTTAAATTTGCAGCCTCAATAGTTAAAAATTGATGTTGAGCGTTTTATCGGAGTAAAATCTTACCAACTTTACTCTTACTGTGAATTTTAATTAACGTATTTAAAAAGATACACAAAATGAAAAAAGGAATTCATCCGGAAAATTACAGAATGGTAGCGTTCAAAGATATGTCTAACGGAGATGTTTTTTTAACGCGTTCTACTGCCAATACAAAAGAGACGTTAGATGTTGAAGGTGTTGAGTATCCTTTGGTAAAATTAGAAATTTCCAGAACGTCGCATCCGTTCTATACGGGTAAATCCAAATTAGTTGATACGGCAGGGCGTATTGATAAATTTAAAACGAAATACTCGAAGTTTAAGAAGTAGCCTTCTTTTTTCTCCGACATTACTTTCATCCTTTTTCCAAAAATACCCTATCGCTGAAAACAGTGAAATTTTGAAATCACTGTTTTCAGGGATTGACACGTGTTTTTCTATATCATAGGTTTGTTCTATTCAAAATTCAGTTGTTATGAGCATTCTTTACTACCCCTCATAAAAATTGCAATTAGCTTGAATACAAAAACAAATTTTCAATGTTAAACATCAAATCATGAAAATGAAAAAAACTTCATTCATCAAAATTGGGGTCTTGGTCTTTGGCCTATCTTTGCTCTTATGGAACTGTATATGAGAAGACTTTATGAACCCTCAAAACACCGTTACTTCTAACCAACTCAAGTATTCCTTAACCAAAATATCCTATCAGGAACTACTTGCAGACAAGGAAATAAAATCCTCTTTACCTCTGATTGAAAGACGATTTTCTAAGCACTCGCTACAAAGCATCTACAGCAGAAGTGCTACTGAGGTGGTAGAAGGTCTTACCATCTTTACTGATGAGATTAACAGAATTGTCATAGACGATGTCATCACCTGGACATTCCGGACACAGAGCCATTTTTTGGAAACTTCTGACTTTGAAAACTTTTTGGTAAAAAAACACAACGGTGTGTTTACCTATTTTTTGGTTTCCTATGAGTTCACTGACCTTACCGATTCCGAAACATTGTATGAAAAAGCTACTTCGTATGTGATTTCCGAAGAATACCTAAGCCTGGAAGGCCTCAACCTGTCTTCCAGAGATGCTTTTGATTGGGTTTTTCCGAATGACGGTGGTGGTACGGGTAGCGGTCCTTGTGACGGTATTTTGGTATATGAACAGTGTGATAGGGGAGGTAATGCAGACGGACACTGGCCGGTTTTGCAAAACGACGGAGTTACCTACTGTAGCGGTAGTCCGCTGTTGTATATAGATTTTTCACATTGTGAGAACTACGGTGTTCCGGACCCTCCTGTGGGAGACCCATTGGGAGGAGGTGACGGTTCCAATGGAGATCAGCTTATTGGAGGTGGCGGAGGAAACTCCGGTGGTGATGGAGATACGACGCTTACGGCTCCTGTGGGTATCATGCACAGTGAAATGCCATGTGATCCCAGACCGGAAGGAGATTTGAATGGGGATTGTATGTTGGAGTTTTATGAAGTTTGTTTGATAGATATAGGCGTAAGAGGTTTAAGTATTAATATATTAAACCAAATAAAAGATTTTATAAATACAAATGGTTGTAATGAACAAACGCAAAATTTTATAGAATTGGCTATTGATGCTTTAGATGGTGATGGAATTGATGATGGAGAAGTGGATTTTGAGGAGAAAATCATCAATGAATTAACCGGTGAAGAAAAATGCATATACAATAAATTAAAAAACTTAGATTTATTTAAAAGAACTATTAAAAAATTTGAAGATAGTGATACATACAATTTAATTTTGAAATATGGAAATTGTAGTAATACAGATATTGCTTGTACAGGTGCAGGTGATATATCTAATGGTAATATTTCTATAATTTTTGAGACTACAGTTAATAGCTTACCTTTAGAATTTGCCTCAATTATATTGCATGAAGGGATACATGCAGAGTTATTTAAATATATAGATGAATATACTCAAGGCTTAGATCCTAACGAGAGAGAAAATCTATTATTCTATTATTTTGAAGCAAAAAAGAGTGTAGACCCACGGTATGTTGATGCTTTAGCACAACATCAGCATATGGCAGACAACTATGCTAGGCCAATCGCAGAAGCAATAAGACGTTTAGATAATAATAGTTATCCTTTGGAGTATTATATGGGCTATGGTTGGGACGGTCTAAGAAAATATGGTTATGACGGATATTGGGACAATGGTAATTGGGTAGATTTAGATAAAAGTACGAGCACGGAATATTATCAAAATCAAAAAACAGTAAATGATAACACTAATGTACAAAGTAATGATTGTGAAAATTAATTTTTTAAAAACGATTTGGGTATTCTTAAGCCTTTATTTATTTGTTTCTTGTAATATTAAGAAGGTTGATAAAAAAGAAGATAAAAATACCTATCAGATAATTAACTATATTACAAAGGAAATAAAAAAACAGTCTCTTTTGCATCCTGTTTTTCCACCATCACCTGATAAAAGTAGTTATACATATACTACAAGAGATAGTTTAAATAAATACAAATATTTTTATGAACAATACACCAAAAAAAAGATAATAGCATTTGAGGAAAATATGTTTGTTATCCCTAAAAATAACTCTCTTTTCATTAATAATTGTAAAATAAATAAAATATTGACAAAAAAAAGACTATCTATAAATAAAGAAAAGAGAATTGATATTGATAAGATTTCTTTTTCTAAAAAAGATTCTTTAGTGTATTTTTTCAAAAAAGAAAATTTACGAAAAAGGTTATATGATATTTATTTTTTAATAGGTTTTTCGAGGATTATATTTAATGATAATTTTACTGAGGCTATTTTAATTGTTAATGTTAGTTATGAGAGGTTAGATAGCTTTTCTATACTTTTCTATTTAGAGAAAAAAGGGGGGGGTTGGGAGATAAAATGTAATAAAAGGTTATTAATATCTTGACAGTGTTCCGGACAGCCCTGTGGGAGACCCGGTGGGAGGAGATGATGGCTCAGGAGGAGATCAGCTTATTGGAGGTGGCGGAGGAGGAAGCTCCGGTGGTAATGGAGATACAACGCTTACGGCTCCTGTGGGTATCATGCACAGTGAAACGCCATGTGATCCCAGGCCGGAAGGAGATTTGAATGGGGATTGCCAAATTGACTATTATGAAACTTGCCTGCTAAACGGGTATAGTGATGAAGTTTGTAACTGTGTACAAGAAGGTGGAACTATAGAAGCATGTAACACAGACTGTGCACAACTAAACGCCTTATCGAACACACCCTTGATAAAAACCAGACTCAATCAGTTAAGAATGGTTAGCGGTAATTTTGAAAAAGGGTTGAGAATTAATAAAAACCCAAACACAGGGGCTTATGTGCCAAGTTTAATTCCGGGAGACAACAATGGTACTAATCATATTAACATAGTGGTACATCCTTATACTGCCGCCATTGCACACACCCACTCAAACGATGTTGCCTATAAAATGTTTTCTGCACCTGATATCCTTAAATGGCGCAAATTGTAAACAGGGTGCAGAGTAATGCTAATAGTACCGTATTGCCTCTGGAAATAACTCATATTTTGGTGGTTGATAATAATGATACTGATAAAACTTATGCCATACGTTTTGACGATATGCAAAGTATACAAATTTTGCAGGATATTATCAGCAATAAGAAAAAACAACAACGATTTAATAAAAAATTAAAAAATGCTTATGAAAGTGATTATAGCTATCAGACCTATACGGATGAAACCGATATTTTTAAGCAGCAACGACATTTATTCAAGCATTTGGAAAAATATAATTTGAATATTTCGTTGTATGAAGCCAATTTCAACGATTTGGGTCTTGTAGATCATTGGCAAAAAATAAATAAAGAAACACTGGAACAAGAACCCTGTAATTAAAAAAACCATAACAAAATGAAACATATAATAACAATAATAGCGCTAATAAGCTTATTTTCCTGTAAAGCACAATCTATCATTAAATCATTAGACGGTGATGGTCCATGTTCGCCTTATGATTCTAATTGTTACGAAAAAGATGTTAATAATGAATTTGGCAAATTTGAAGGAGTATGGAAGTATCAAAATGGGAATACTTCAATTATATTTAAACTAAAAAAAGAGGAACATTATAGAATATCTAATGAGGCGAATTATGAAGATTTACTAGTAGGAGAATATCAATATATTGAGAATGGAGTTGAAAAAGTAAACACTTTAGCTGATTTTGACAATCCAAGCATTTCAGGTTATGACCATAGAATAAGCGGAGGAGTTTTTGTTCATTTTCTACCGAAAAGTTGTATTGATAATAGTCATAGTTCTGAAATAAAAATCGAACTGACGATCGAAAGTCCCGGTAATCACCAAATAGAAGGGCGAGTTATTTTACGCTATGTCAATGAAAATGGTACTGAAAAACTGGAGGTTTGCATCTATGATTATTCCATACTGGCAGACAATGAAAATGATAGAATTGACATACCGGATGGTAATTATGAGTTTGTAAAGCAATAAAACAAAAAACTCTGAAACAGCTAATCGTAATCATCATCGCTTTTGCATCTAACTGTAATTAAAAACGGTATATATGAAGAAAATATTTATTTTATTTACAATTGTATTTTTAAGTTTTTTGGGGTGTAACTCTCATAATAACTCTAATTATGAATTAGAGGAAATATATAATGTATTAGGTACCTTAAGCAGTTATATTACAAATAAAAAAATGGTTTTTTATGCATTGCCTGCTCCACCTCCAATTGAGAAAGTTAGTTTAGACTCTATTATAGAGTTATATAGAAATAAAGATACTACTAAGTTAATTAATTCTTTAGTAAAGAAAAATGGCAGATTAATTGTTGCTGTTGATCCTAAACTTAACCCTCCCTACTTATTAGATGCAAAGAAATATTATCTGCAAAAATGTTTGAAACAAGATTTTAATGAAGTTTACAGTAACTTTAAAAGTATAAAAGATACAGTAGATATTGATGTTTCTAAAATACAAATGGATAATTATTCTTTTATCATTCCTTATAGGGATCATTACAAAAGCTTGACGAGAAAAGGGTGTGAGAAGTTTAATGTTTTATTAAAATTTTCGCGAATAGCTTTTAATAAAGATTATACAAAAGCAATAGTAATTATGAGTGCGGGTTTCGGGAAACTTAATGGGTTTTCGGCAGTATATTTTTTGGATAAAGATGGTTCTACTTGGGTTATAAAATGTGATAAAGGTTTAACTATTTCCTGATAGTAGAATCTGCAAAAAATATAAGAACTATTAAAAAGATAGTTCACAAAACCAAAATAATTTTGATGAAACAACAATGCTATTGATGCATTAATAAATGGTTATGGGGGTAGATTTCGAAAAACAGATTATAAATAAACTTACTGGAAAAGCGAAATGTACTTACAATAAGTTATTATCTACTGGAGTTTCTAACTCCCAATCTGACCTTTTAGGAAGTTGTTTGCTATCCTATGGTCTTGTTTAAGATGGGATATTGTAGGTTCTATAGCAGCTCTTCTTCTATGATGCTTTCGTTTTTTATGTTTTTGATAGTCTTTATCTTTCTTTAACGGAGGCTTTGGAATTAGTATTTGTGTATCACTAATAATTTGCTTGCCTTTATACCCCTATCCACAGTTGCCGTTTTTGTGGCTTTGTTGGTCAAGCGCCCTACTTGTTCCAATACCTTGGGCAAGGTATGCCCGTCGTACACGTTGGTCTTAAATGTCATTGCCACTACAATGACCTCTGTGTTTTGAGTAAGTACTACTGAGGCTTTGCAACCATATTCGTATTTCTTATGGGCCTTGCCCTTGCTCATACAATAAACCTCTGGCTCGTGAAGACTATAAATTTTGTTCTTGCTATTCTGTTCTTGCGCCAGTACTTTTTTGTAAAGTTCAAGTTCTTTAGCGTAATCCCCTTCAGGAAGCTTGCGTTCTAATTCTCTCACTAATCGCCCTGCTATGGTCTTTAACTTTCGTTTGGCAGCACTTGCTTTTTTTCTGCGTTTGGGATGTGTGGCATTGTAAGTGTCTCTGAGTAATTGTTTGCTGGTACGTTTATAACTTCGGCGCAAGGTAATCCTTGATTTCTTCGCTTTTTTAACACAGCGATCAATGATCTTCTTTGCTAATTTAGAACCCGTAGGATAGGTAATGTTTTTCTCTTGTGGCGTACTGTCGATACTCACATGCTTGTCTTTACCATTTTTACCTTGCTTATCTATCGAATGCTTCAATATTTTCTCGACACCTTCTTGCCCAATGCGCTGACGAAAGTGAACTAGATCACTGGCAGCGAAAGGTTGGCCACAACGTTGAACGGTAGTACCATCTAAATATGGAATTCTTTCATTAAGCGAATATGCTTTTGGTGTGAACTTTATGATTCCTGTAGATGAATATCAAAAGAGCGAGCGTTCTGTTAAATATGGGTTTTTAGTGATTACTTTAACGTTTTTAATTTTCTTCTTAATACAAACAATGAGTAAAATTTCTATACATCCTTTTCAATATCTAATGATAGGAATTGCTTTAACAATGTTTTATACCCTATTGATTTCAATTTCCGAACACAGTAGTTATTTAAAAGCCTATTTAGTTGCGGAGTCTTCTGTTGTTTTAATGATTACATTATATTCAAAATCCATATTAAAAACTATAAAATTTCCATTATTTATTGGAGCATCTTTAACAGCATTATATACATTCATTTTTATAATTATTCAATTAGAAAATTATGCTTTACTGGTAGGTAGTATAGGGTTATTCATTATCTTGGCTTCAGTAATGTATGCTTCAAGAAAAATAGATTGGGATCAAGGATAATATGAATTGAACTCACCTTGACTTTTTTAGGAGATAGAAAAAGCCAAGATGAGTTCATTAATTGATTAATCCGGATCAAAGATCTTTAGAAATTACTCCTTACCATTCACATAACCTTGTAAATACCTGTATCTTTCTGTCAGCTTTCCACCTTCTGTTATCTTGGCCCGATGTAAAATACCCTCTTTATCATTATTAAAAAAAGCGGGAATTACATGTTCTAAAAATAAGGATCCAAAACCTTCGCTTGCATCTTTTGGCAATTCGCAAGGTAAATTATCAACTGCCATGACTGCCATAGCATTTGAGTTTCTAAAATCGACTTCGGTTCCCGTTTTCGGGTCATATCCGTAAATAGGATCGGCAATAGTAGACGCCCTGAAGGTAGAGGCTATCGGGCCATCAATATCGCAGGAGATATCAGCCACTACAGTGATACGAAATGCTTTTGATTGTGCATCTTCTCTGGTAAACAAGTACGGTGATCCGGCACCGTAAAAATGGCCCGCAATAAAGTAGTCGGTTACCTTGGCAAAACGCATAAAATCAGATGCATAATTCTCCGGATAGTCATAAAAATCTTTATTGTGTACTATTCGGCCGTCTTTTCGTTTGTTATAGTCCAGTACACCTATCATACAGTACACCGGCTCTTTAAACGTTTTTTGCAAATAATCATCTACCGAAACTGTCTGAATATGCATGGCATCTAACATTTCTTTTGCTCCATTGGCAACTTTACCGCTTCCTGTTAATAGTATCTTAACAGGCGGAAGTTTAATCGCTTTTAATTCATGGATCAACGCTTTTTGGTCAGACAGACTTTCTGCTTTTGGTAAATAAAAACAGTTATTTTTCAGTCCATAGGCTCTAAACCCATTATAAGCACCGACAATTCCGGCATACCTTCCAAAACCGATTAGGCGATCGCCATTTTCTTTCATGATCGCCTCATGATCATATAATGTTATATGTTTATCTAAAATGACTTGCAACAATTTTCGGTTATAGGGCTGTTTTTTTATGGTATGACTAAAGAAAAAATATTTTTTATTTGGTATTAATGCCGCTATGGGAACTTCTTTTACACCAATTAGCACATCACAATCAGAAAGATCTTCGCTAACTTCTATACCTGCTTCCAGGTAGCTTTTATCACTAAAAACTCTAATATCGGAACGCTCAACCTTTAAACGTGCATTGGGGAAAAGCGATTGAAATTCCAGTAACTTTTGGGGAGAAAAAACAACTCTCCTGTCCGGTGGATTTTTTCGTTCTTTAATAATGCCAAATTTCATATGAACTCGTTTAAATTTTTTGAATTTGCTAAAAAATTGCCGTTTTCCACTCTGTTTTTGTCTTTTTTTCCTTCTGTAGCGCTGCCTTGCAACTCAAAAAAGCTTTCAACAGAACTAAAAACTTCTAATTTTCGCCTAAACCCAAAAAGTTTAAACAAGTTCATACAAAAACAGTTTATTTTTATTCGAAATTAGTTGATTTATATAGGATTTACAAATGATAAATTCAAATGAATTTTGTATATTTGTTGCCCTGATTTTTTTATCAAAACCTAAAAAGTAAAAACGTTATAGGGGACGACTGGTTTTGACAGCAAGGTTAGTGAACATGTAAGCATACCGAGGAGTGAAATGAATACTCGTAAAACTTATTTCGACAATTAAACGGCGAAAATAACTACGCTTTAGCTGCCTAACAATCTGAATTACAGTAAGATTTCGGCCTAGACACATAAGATGTGTAAGCTAAATGTTTCTTGAAAGCGTTGATTTACCGCGTTCAGCTAAGAAGCATCGTAAAAGTAAATATGGAAACTCGAACGCTTCAATCGGGTTTTGAAATACAAGAAGATAAGCTTGCAAGTAGGTTGTTTTTAGTCAGCTGCAAGTCGAAAATCAATTAAAAACTAAGTATGTAGAAAGCATTTTGGCTGCTTGTTTGGACCCGAGTTCGATTCTCGGCGTCTCCACAATTAAAAATCTCAACTAATTAGTAATTAATTAGTTGAGGTTATTTTTTTATCTTTTAGCCAGTATTTAGACAACAATCTTAAAAAGGTGAATATTTTTCATAATAATCCCATAATATAAAACATATTTAAATTCCTTTACGTAATGGTCAAATAATTTATATTTTTATAAAACAAAGAGATTTTATTTAAAAATTAATCTCGGATAAAAATCTGAGTTCAGAATTATTTTCTCGTGCGCGCGTAGTTGTCCAGTAATTATAAATTAGCCTTAAATTAAAACCTTTCATTAAAGCCATAAAATTCATTTAACTTATTATAACTTTCAATAAGTGCCTTGAAATGTTTTTTTTAATTTTTTAGTTCCTTTAGGAACTTTAATTTCTTTATAAGTATTATCTTTTTTATCAACGTATCTAACCCATAAATCAGTTACATCGTTATTTACAACATACTTAACAAACTCTTTCTTTAATATCTGAACGCTCCTTAACACCTCTATCCACTCTTCTTTTAATATCATCATCTTTTATTTTAAAGCGAACTCCTTTACCTCTTCTTATATCTTTTCTACTACCTAAGAGGTAACTAATTTCATCAAAAAATATCCAATCACTATCTTGGTATTGATTTACTAATCTAATAGGCATAATAACTTGCTCCCCTTCAACTTGTTGAGCTCCAAAGTAGATTTGAATAAACTTAACATTCATGGCACTTACTATAAAATCTTTAGATACTAATGCTACTGGCTTCGATTTTACCCAAGAAATTTTTTCGTGATAATCATTTTCCATTATTACACCTTTTAATTTTATTCTTTGCTGGGCTATAAGTTGAGTTGATAAAAATAGAATACAGATTCTTAATTTAAATTTACTTTGTCTTTTCATTTTGTAAGTTTTTATCTGTCAGCTCCAAACAGGATAATAAAAAAAGAAGCGCGGAACTGAATCGTCTTTCTTAAAGGCATCGCCAGAAGCCCACAGTCAAACAGAAACAGCCCACGCCCATTTGGACACAGCTATTAATCTGTATTCATGACTGTTTTGATGAAACTGGCGATTTCTTAAGAACAGAATACGATTACGCTACTCAATATTTTAGGTTGCTAATTTAAACTCTTTTTTTATGTGTACGAATTTTGTAATCTTCTCTTTTTTAATGTGTCCGATTTTGAGTAAAAAAAACGGAATTAACCGAATATATTAAGGGTTAAAAATGGATGTTCCAAAAATATGATTTATTAAGATAAACTCTTTCAAAAATGGAAGTTAACTTCAAAAAACTTAAAGGAGAATAAGTATAGTTTTCATTTTAGATTAAAACTCCATTTTTAATTTCATTATGTTTTTAAAATTACTATGATATTAAAAAGCATAGAAGTTTTTGTTTGTGTATTAAAAAAAAATTATATTTGCTTTGTGAATTCTTTTAAAAGAATAGTAAGTTTATCGCTTTCTGTGGTCATTTTTATGACACACATTATTGCTCTTGACCATTCTTTAGAACATAATTCTAATAACAAAGAAGATTATTCAATTTCTTCAGAACTCCAAAAAGTAAATGATTTATCACAAGACTGTTCTATCTGTGATATTTATTTAGATGTAGAACTATCTAAAAACCCAACTTTTACTTACACTTTATTAACACCCAAGTTAATAATAAAAGATATCTTTAATAAAGATAATAGCTTTTCTACTGTTATTTTTAATTTAAAGAAATCAAGAGCACCACCTATTTTTATTGCTTAACATATTAAACAACTATTATTAATAGTTTCTTGTACTCAAAAGGTACAAAACTTATAGTATGTTTAAACTGTATTTTCCATTTTTTAGGTTTCTTAATTATTTGGTTAAGCAATAATTAGTAACAATCTAAAATCCCAACCTAACATTTTAAAAATTCAATTATGCTACAAGCTAAAAAGCTTTGTAAACGCTATGACGATAAGTTAGTGCTCAAAGATTTAAGTCTTACAGTAAATCCTGGTGAAATTTTTTGTCTACTTGGACAAAATGGTGCAGGTAAAACAACAACAATCAACCTGTTTTTAGGTCTAATTAAACCAACTTCTGGAGAAGCATTTATAGATGATGTTTCTGTAATGGATAACAAATCTAACAGAAGTTCATTAGCTTATATACCAGAAACAGTGCAACTTTATAGTAATTTGTCTGGATTAGAAAACTTAGACTTTTTTAGCAAATTAGCAGGTTTTACTTATAAAAAAGAAGATTTAATTCAGTTTTTAAAACAAGCAAATTTACAAGAAGAATCGTATCACAAAAAACTATCAACCTACTCTAAAGGAATGCGTCAGAAAGTTGGTATTGCTGTGGCTGTGGCTAAAAATGCATCTTATATTTTAATGGACGAGCCAACTTCTGGACTTGACCCGAAAGCATCTGTAGAATTTGCAAAAACATGTAAAGAATTAGCTGTAAAAGGTGTTGGTATTTTTATGGCTACACACGATATTTTTAATGCAGTAAACATTGGTTCAAGAATAGGAATTATGAAAGAAGGAACTTTAATTCATACTACAGAAACTAAAAACATAACCGCACAAGAATTACAAGATTTATACATCAAAACAATCTAATTAACTCAATAAACAAATAAAATGAACATTAAAAAAAACGTATTTTTTTTTAGTACATGACAAAAAATATAATTAATTGATTATCAGTAAATTAAATGTTAAATAATTAAAATAAAGCATTGATTTTCAGTATATTAGAAGAATAACATCACTCATTTTTCTAATGAAAAAAACCAATGCTTCCACTAAAAGTAGTGAATTAAATTCAGTTTTAAGTTCTCATTTCCAAGGTAAGATCAATTTGGCAAGAATCAAACTCATATCACATTTCATTATCGCCCTCTGTAAGGTACAGACAGTTACCTTTGAAAAGGTAGCCAACGCTTTTGAGACCTCAGTAGATTCGAAGTCATCACTCAGACGTATTCAAAGATTTATTGCTGATTATTCGTTGGATGGAGATTTGATCGCTCGTCTTATATTTAGTCTCCTTCCTAAGCAAGAGGGATTGATCTTGAGTATTGATAGGACCAATTGGAAGTTTGGTCAGACCAACATCAACATTTTTATGTTGGGAGTTGTCTATAAAGGTGTTGCCTTCCCATTGTTATTTACTATGTTAGATAAGCCAGGGAACTCTAACAGTCAGGAGCGTATTGATCTTGTGAATCGTTTCATAAGACTTTTTGGCAAAGATGTTATTAAATCCATTGTAGCCGATAGAGAGTTTGTAGGTAATCATTGGTTGGATTTCTTGAATACAAATGGAATCAAATATTATATCCGCATTCGAAACAACTTTAAGGTAGAGCTTCCTGATAAGAACAAAACCATCAAAGTATTTCACTTGTTTAATCCACATAAGATCAATGAGTTTGTGTATTATCCTAAAATTGTACGTGTTAATGGTCAGCTTTGTTTCCTTTCCGGATGCAAGTTGTACCCAAAAAATGGAAAGCCTGATTTCTTAATCATTGTATCGTTCAACGCTCCTGATAAGGCCTTTGAACAATACAAAGAACGATGGCAGATAGAGATGTGTTTTAAAGCAATGAAAGCCAGTGGCTTTGATATTGAAAACACACACCTGCAAGATATTAAGCGTATTGAAAAATTAGTACTGCTTGTAATGATGGCTTTCGTATGGTGTTACAAAGTTGGTATATATTTACATCAGATTAAGCCTATCAAAATAAAAAAGCATGGAAGAATGGCTAAAAGCATATTCAAATATGGATTAGATTATATCGCTTCTGTGCTATTAAACCCTGTAAATCAAAACAATATGAACTTGACTAAATTTTTGTCATGTACTTAGCGTATTTCTATTATTTCTATTAGCTATACAAGTTACTTTTTCTCAATCTAAAATAACAGGTAAAATTTTAGACTCAGAGAATCTCTCAATTGAAGGAGCTAATATCGTTTTAGAAAATGATACACAGAAATTAAAAGGAGTAACTTCAGATATTGACGGAGATTTTACAATAACTATAACCGAAGCTGGTAGTTATAATGTAAGTATAAGCTATGTTGGATTTCAGACTTATAACAAAACAATTAATATTGTAAAAAATCAGAATTTAAATTTAGGTACAATTATTCTTCAAGAATCTTTACAATCTGTTGAGGTTATTGGTAGGGTAAGAAAAGATTATAATAGTGATTATTCTTTCTCGGCAACCAAAACGGCTATAAAAAATAAAGAATTGCCACAAGCTGTAGCTTCAGTTACCAAAGAATTATTGGCAGATCGTCAAGCATTTCAATTAGTAGATGCAGTCAAAACAGTGAGTGCTGTTTCTGCAACTGGTATTTACAATCACTATAATATTAGAGGTATTACACAAGCAGACGATGGGCAAATGTTAAACGGAATGCGTACGCGTCAATACTACTTTTTACAACCAATTACTTCGCATTTAGAGCGTGTAGAAGTTATAAAAGGACCTTCTTCTGTAACTTTTTCGAGTGCAGATCCTGGAGGAACTGTAAATATGGTTACTAAAAAACCATTGGCAGAAAAAAGAAGCTCAATTGGCTTTACTACAGGAAGTTTTGGAACTTTAAGGGCTACTGCAGATTTTACAGGCCCTTTAAATGAAGATAAAACATTATTATATCGTTTTAATGCGGCTTTTCAAGATGCAGATTCTTTTAGAGATGTTGTAAATAACAATGCTATTTTAATAAATCCGTCTTTAAGTTATGTGCCAAATGATAAAACATCATTAAATGTTGAAATGATTTATAACAATTCTGAAGGTAATTTAGATAGAGGTCAGCCAATTTTCGGAGCAATTAATGGCGAATTTGATTTGAATAGTACTCCAATTACAAGAAATGTTGGTGCTTCAAGCGATCATTACAAAACCAACGAATTGATATTTATGGCAAATTTTAGTCAAAAATTTACAGATAACTTTGGTTTTAATGCGCAGTTTATGAAGCAAACTTGGGATGAAGATTTAGCAGAACATCGTTTTGACGGAACAGCAGTTGATATTGATGGAAATGTAATACCTACATTGGCAAGATTACGTTATGATGAAAGACAACAATTCTGGGAAACAGATAACTTTAGCGCCTATTTTACATATGATATTAAAACGGATAACATCACCAACAAATTATTGGTTGGTTATGATGCCACACGATGGGAAAGAAAAATTGGAGCAGGGTTTTTACGTGCCAGAAGATATTTAACAGTAAGCGGTGGTCAAGCTAATTTTAATCCAGCTAATGCAGCTAACTTTCAGCAAATGGTTGTAGATGGTGTAACTATGCCAGTCCCTGCAGTTCCACATTTTAATTTGGCAAATCCTTTTAACGGTACCAGAAATACAAATGCCTATAATTTAGCTCAACTATCAATACCAGCAAACTTAAATACATCAAACGGATTTTATATTCAAAACCAGTTTAAAGTTGGTAAATTTTCAGTCTTATTAAATTTAAGATATGAAACTTTTACAGATATTTTTGATTACAAAGGAGACGATCAAGAATTTAAAACAAGTGCTTTTGTACCAAGAATAGGTTTAACGTACGAGGTAACTAAAGATATTAGTGCGTATGCAACGTATTTAGAAGGTTTTCAGCCACATACAAACACAGTATCTTTATCGCCAACTGCAGAAGGCTTCTTTTGGGCAGCTTCACCAGCAAGGTTTGATCCTTTAGAAAGTTCTTTACAAGAAATTGGTGCAAAAGGTGAATTTTTAAACGGAAAAATCTTTGCAAACTTTGCAGTTTTTAATATCACTCAAAAGAATATCTTATTGGGAGATACGTACGATTTAGATAACTTAACAACAAGAGGTGAGCAAAGAAGTAGAGGTTTTGAAACAGATATTTCTGGTTATGTATTACCAAACTTACAATTAACAGCTTCTTATGCATATACAAATGCTACTATTGAAGAAGACGCAATTGCAGAATTTATTGGAGAAAGAATTGGTGGCGCTCCAAAACACAATGCAAATTTTTGGGGACGTTACGATTTTATGGACAAGACCTTAAAAGGAATTGGAATTGGTTTTGGTGCACAATATGTAGACGAACGTTTTACTTGGTATAACCCAACTTACGATACAAACAGAGTATTATTACCAGATTATACCGTTTTTGATGCTGCTATTTATTACAAACCAAATAATACAAATATGCAGTTAACTTTAAAAGTAAATAATTTATTTAATGAAACTTATTGGTTAGGTGGTTTAAATCCTTCAAGATTAGGGCCAGGAGCACCAAGAAATTTCTTGTTAAACGCCACTTATAATTTTTAAATTTTATGAAAAAAGCAGTTGTTATTTTAATAGCAAAACAATTTTTTAAAAAGACCTTTAGTAATAAAGGTCTTTTAATACTATTGTTTATTTTCTTAGCAGTTTTGGCTTATGTAACCACTAATAGTTGGCTTACTTTTGAGAAACAGCATCATGTGGTAGAACATCATCAAAAAGAATCAAGAAAAAGTTGGGATAACAATCCAGATAAGCATCCGCATAGAATGGCACATTTTGGATCTTTTGTATTTAGACAACAACATCCTTTAAGTATTTTTGATTCTGGTATAGAAACTTATACTGGTAATGCCATTTTTTTAGAAGCACATAAACAACATACTGCCAATTTTTCTGAAGCAAGTTTATCAACAGGTTTAGTTCGTTTTGGTGATTTAAATATTACCATGCTTTTACAATTAATTTTACCACTGATATTGTTTTTCTTAGGTTATGCTGCGATTACATCAGAAAAAGAAAATGGAACTTTAAAAATAATGCACATGCAAGGTGCAACTATAAAAGAGATTCTTTTAGGTAAATCTTTGGGTTTGTTCTTTATTTCAGCAATTTTCTTTTTGCCTGCATTTTTGTGTTTGTGGTGCATTTCTTTTATAGAAAGTGATGCTATTAATAGTGCTATTGTTTTAAGATGCTTATTAATAACGGTAAGTTATCTGCTTTTTTATATGATTTTATGTTGCGTAACGATTTTAATTTCAGGAAAAAGTAGTAGTTCTAACAAATCTTTATTAAGTGTATTAGGCGTTTGGTTGTTGTTTTTTATAATTGTGCCTAAAATGGCACAAGTTGTTGGAAATTCTTTACATCCAAATCTTTCTAAAATAGCTTTTAAAGCGGCTATTGAAGAAGAAATTTCTAAACAAGGAGATAGTCACAATCCAGATGATCTGGATATGCAACAAAAAATGGTACAAAAAGTTAAGCTACATTTTTGATTTGATATAATTTTTCAAATTCGATGATATTTTTGTAACCAAGAGCAGAATGTCTTCTGTATCTGTTGTACCAAGTTTCTATGTATTCAAAGACTTTAATTTGAAGACTTTTGTTGGATATAAACTTATTGTCTATCATTAGTTCTGTTTTGATTGTTTTAAAAAAAGATTCAGCTACTGCATTATCCCAACAGTTTCCTTTTCTACTCATACTGGGTGTTACATGATAACTTTTAAGGATATTAACAAACGCATGAGATGCGTATTGTACACCTCGATCAGAATGAAAAATCATACCTTCACAAGGCATTCTGTTGTTTACAGCCATTCTCCATGCAGCAATGATAGTTTGTCTTGCTTTGAGTCCATTGCTCAAAGACCAACCAATGACTTTACGATCAAACAGGTCAATAATTACCGTTAAGTACAGCCATCCTTGTGCAGTCTTTAAATAGGTAATATCAGAAACCCATTTCTGTGCAGCAGCGGTAGCTTTAAAATCTCTATCCAATACATTATCAGCTACTGGATATTGATGCTTAGAATCTGTCGTGACAACAAATTTCTTTTTACGAACTGCTTTAATCCCGTGTTTTTTCATCAATCGTGCTACCCTAGACCTAGATACTTTAAACCCTTTAGCTTTGAGTTCCTCTGTAATTCTAGGACTTCCATAAGTAGATTTACTTCGCTCACAGATACGGTGAATCTCAGAGAGTAGCATACGATTTTTTCCATCTCTATCTGATGGAACATAATTCTTACTCCTGTAATAACTGTTTCTACTAATTTTAAAAATTTTACACATCTTCCCAACCGGATATTCTCTACTGTAATCTTTGATAAATTTCAATACTTCCGATCGCTCTTGGAGAAGATGCTCACGGCATTTTTTAAGATATCCCGCTCCATGGTAACATCCTTGAGCTGTTTACGTAATCGCTCTAACTCTTTCTGATCTTCTGTGAGTTGTTTGACGCCATTACCGCTAAAAGCTAAATCAGGACGCTGTTCTAATTCTCTACGCCATCTGTAAATAAGATCTGCACTGATTCCCAATTCCATGGCAATCTGCTTTGTGTTACCTCGTACATTGCTTAATTCTACTGCTTTAATTTTAAACTCTTTACTGTATTTTCTTCGTTTCATATGGTTAAGTTATTTTAGATAAAATTAGCTTAACTCTTTGTCACTCTAAATGTAGCAAGTCCAACAATTGCCTGCAATTGTAACACTTTTTAGTTGGTTTGTGTTAGCATTATTAGTTATGACCAGATTTTCTAACCGCTTTAAAATTATTTAGATATGTATATACTATTAATTAAACAATTTTTTAGATCTAAAACAGTTTTGTTAGCCTTCGGAATTTTAATGGTTTTAGGTTTTTTAAGTATTGGAACAGGAAAACAGTTTTTGAATCAAAAAAAAGAAGTAGTTGAAAAGGCTAAAGTAGAACAAGAAAAACATATTGCAAAACAAGTAAAGTTTCATAAAGATGATTTGGGTCTTTTATTGTATTATTTAAAGTTCTCTTATATAAATCCTGTTAATTCTTTAGCTGGAATTTCTATTGGGCAAAGTGATTTAAATTCTCATATTCAAAATATAAAAATATTAAACATTGAAGGTCAAAAATATGATACAGATTTGATAAACCCAATGCGATTGCATGTGGGAAATTTAGATCTCAGTTTTTTAATTATTTTTCTTTTTCCGTTAATTATAATTGCGTTAAGTTTTAATATTTTATCCGAAGAAATAGAAAAAGGAACTTGGAAATTAGTTACTATTCAAGGAAAATCGTCATTTCAATATCTATTAAAAAAATTCTCAATAAGAATTCTTTTTATTTTTACGGTGTTAGGTTTTTTGTTTTTACTTGCTAAAATTATTTTGCAAATTCCTTTTACTAATGGTTTTTTACAGATGATAATTATTAGTTATTTGTATTTACTATTTTGGTTTGCGCTCTGTTTTTATACAATTCTACTAAGAAAATCATCAAGTACAAATGCAATTGTATTGTTGAGTACTTGGTTAATTTTAGTTGTTTTCTTACCAGTTTTGGTAAACAACTATATTGCAAATTCGTATCCTGTTGACGAGGCTTTTACCATGACTATTAAGCAAAGAGATGAATATCATAAAAGATGGGATACAGATAAAAAAGCAACTATGGATAAATTTTATGCACACTATCCACAATTTTCTGGATACAAATTGCAAGAAGAAGGTTTTTCTTGGTTGTGGTATTATGCAATTCAGCAAATGGGAGATGATGAATCTAAAGAAGAGCGAGATGCGATGTATCTTAAAATTGAAAAAAGAGAAGCATTGAGTAAAAAAATTAGTCAGTTTTTTCCGCCATTACAAATGCAATTGTCTATGAATGCAATTGCAAATACAAGTTTAACAGATCACGTAAATTTTTTAAATGCAACTACTAATTTTCATGAAGATTTACGTTTACAATTTTATCCTAAAATTTTCGACAAATTACCTGCAAATTCAGTAAACTGGAATACTTTTAAGCCAGAATTTTTTAAACCTGAAAGTGAATTTAATTTGATAGAAAATATATTTTATACAGCTTTGATTACCATGTTTTTAATAGGTTTTGGGCTTTTAAAAAATTTAAAACATTTACATAAATGAATAACTAAATTTGTAAAAAAGCCCCTTAAGAATTAGTTCTTATGGGGCTTTTTTGAATAAAACAAAAAAGTAAAACAATAAACTAAGGATTAAAAATGGATATTTTCTCTTAAATTAATTCATCAATTTTAGTTTCCAAAATTTGAGTTAATTCTTTTTTTAATGATAGATTATTTAATATTCCTTTATGATACTTGAACCCACCCACTGATCTTTCTTGCCACCACCTTAAATTACTGTACAAATACTCGTTTTTACACCCTTTGAGTGCCTTTTTATCAAACAATAGCAATCTACTCCATTTATTCAACAACAGGCTCTTAAATGAATTGAAATCAAAATTCACAAGATCGTTTACATTAAAAATTCCTAGGTTATTCAAATCTCTCATTTTTTTAAATGCTATTTCGATTCTTAAAATATCCTTATCAAAACCAGAATCTTTATTTCTACGATGCATCCCTTTATCATAAATTTTAAACAAGTACCTATTATGTTTACAAACTTTATACGAACCTTCCGATTTTGTATACTGACTCTGGAAAGGTTTTCTTATGTGAAGCAATAAACCACCTATAACATCTTTAGAAGTAAAATTATTATTAGTTAGATTAAGGTTAACCCCTACTTCTAACTGTAAAAGTCTAAAACCAAAAACAGGAACTCCAATTTCCATCTGAATTTGATCCATAGTATACCTAAAATACAACTGAAATAGATGCATTCACTGCAACACAGACTTTAACCCGGATTCTAAGCATGTTTGTAAACAACTATTTTTTCATAAGAAATGTTAATTCTTAGCAGGGGTATATAAAAAACCCATTTTTATCCTTACTTTTGCTGCCGGTTAGAAAATATATGGAAACGAAAAACAAGAAAAAATCCAGAGCCAAATTACTACATCAGTATTATTCTTATACGGGATTTTACAAATTCATTTTAGGAAGCCTAAAAAAAGTTGCCTTACCTGTTCTTATTATCATAATTGTTTTATTCTTATTTAACAGATATGTATTTACCATTGATGACGGGCTAAAACTTTTAAATGAATCTTTCTCCAAAGCGGGAGTTTTTACCACTTTTTTTATTTCCGAAACCATTTTAGGGTTAATACCACCGGAAATATTTATTGGATGGTCTAAAAAAACAGCTAGTCCAACAATAAATTTATCCATTTTAGCGATGCTATCTTATAGTGGAGGTATGATTTCTTATTTTATCGGCAAAGTGGTATTAAAAATAAACCGTTTTAAAAATTATCTGGAGATAAAAATGGAAAAACAAATTAAAAATACCCGTAAATGGGGCGGTTTTTTAATTGTTGTAGGAGCAATGCTACCGGTTCCGTTTTCCATTACCTGTATGGCTGCGGGTATGATTAAATACCCTTTTAAAGGGGTTGTGTTTTTTGGATTGTTCAGATTTTTACGTTTTGCTGTCTATGCCTGGGCAATTTTCAAAGTGGTAAGTTAGCTTTATGGGATTAACAAATAACGATATTTTAAAAAAACTAAGAGTTGCGCATAAATTACGTGATGAAGATATTGTAAGCATTTGCGCTTTGGTAGATTTTAAGGTTTCGAAATCAGAACTAGGGGCTTTCTTTAGAAATAAAAACCACCCTAAATACATGGAATGCGGAGATCAAATACTACGGAACTTTTTAAATGGGCTCATTGTCCACTTACGTGGGCCAATGCCTAAAAAAGATTCCTGACGCAACCTCAATTTATTTCAATTTTTGAACTTTTCGGGGCAGATTTAAAATGGCAAATCATCCGGTTCTTCGCTTGTTAAATCAGGAGCCGGTTCAAATTGCTCTGTAGGAGGCAATTGCTGGGCAGGTGTCGGTTGGGTTAAACTTTCAATTCGCCAGCCCTGAACAGAATTAAAATATTTTGCTTCTCCTTCCGGATTAATCCACTCTCTACCTCTTAGATTGATAGAAACTTTTACATCCTGCCCTGCAGTATAATTATTTAAAAGTTCTACTTTATCCTGAATGAACTCAATAAGGATCATTTGAGGATACTGCTCGTCAGTAGTAACTACCAATTCTCTTTTTCTAAAACCGTTATTTCCAAAAGTCTGGGTTTCGCCAATTAGCTTAATTTTACCTATAACTTCCATATTTTTTATTTTATTAAAAGTACTTTCCAGGCACTTTCTACATCATTTTTATTTAAATACGCTTGTGCAAATGTATGTTTTTTTAATTCTTCCAGCCCTATAAACTCCGGATGTTCTTTAGTAAAGTTATCAACATCTACCTGTGTTGGGATCGATGGCACATTCCCCAATACTCCTAAATTATTTCCTGTTAACACACTGCTATTTCGTATCGTTTCCGGGATCATATCCACTCCTACCCCAAGTGTGGCAACAGGTTTTGGGATTTCAAAAAACCCATCTTTTGCTCTGGTATAAAAATTTCCGCCTGCTCTTCCAACCAAATCAATTTTATATTGATCTATAGTGTTATTTTCGTCTAATACGGTTTCAGAGATATGAATTTTTAAAATTTCACAAACTATTAAATTTCCCGCACCACCTTCTGTTCCCGTGTATATAATATCGTTAACCTTACATTCAAATTGTACGGGAGATTCCGCTACTCTAAAAGGTTTGATAAGATCTGAGGGTAACATTGTGAACCCTGCTTTTATAAACTCATTTACACCTTTGGCATACTCGGTACTACTTAAAGATACTTGCTGTACCATATCATAAGTAACAACATTCACCACCACTTCTTTTGTTTTCTCCGCATTTTCCAGAGTGTGTTTCGTGGTATTATCCCGCACTCTCCTGGCCGGAGAAAATACCAACAACGGAGGATTGGAACTAAAAACATTAAAGAAGCTAAACGGAGACAAATTAGGCGATTCGTTTTCGCTAATTGTACTGGCAAGCGCAATGGGTCGTGGTGCTACGGCATCTAATAAATAGCTGTGTAACTTACCGGTTGCAATTTCTTTTGAATCTATAGAGAGCATGCACTACATTTTTATTGAATGTAAATATAATGAACTCGTTTAGACTTTTTGAATTTGCTAAAAAATTGCTGTTTTCCGCTCTGTTTTTGTCTTTTTTTCCTTCCGTAGCGCTATGCAACTCAAAAAAAGCCTTCAACAGAGCTAAAAACTTCTAATTTTCGCTTAAACCCAAAAAGTCTAAACGAGTTCACTATCAAATTTGCAAAGTAGTTATATGCCATAATAGTTATATTTCTTCTGTAAAAAACTAAATTTTGATTAAAAAAAATACAAAATTTAGTTTCACTTCAGCAACCACTTCGTTAGTCCATAAATTTTTTTCATTTGTTTTTTGTGAATTTTCAAATGAAAAAATTCATGTACTTTTGACCTATGTCTGTATTTGAAAATACTATTGTTTTAAAACGAATTGCCATTGCAATTTCGGTTGTCATCGTTTCTTTAATTCTCTGGAATACATTTATATTTTTCCAAAAATTTAAGACGGAAGAACGTCTTAAGATGGAAATTATAGCCATTGCTCAGAAGCAGTTAAATAATTTGGATTTGGAAGCGGATGCCGAATTGTCTTTTGCCATTATTTCAAGTAATAATAATATTCCCATGATTTTAGTTGATCAAGACGGAAATATTTTAAAGGGTGAAGAGGGGTATCGGAATTTAGATTCCATAAAAGCAAAAAAGCCCAATTATTTAAAGCGGCAATTAGAGATTATGAAAAGAGAAAATACCCCTATAGAAATCAGTTATAAAGGAAAAAGCAAGCAATATATTTATTATCGAAATTCGGATTTATTAAACAGGTTAAGCTATTATCCGCTGGCACTCATTTTGATTATTGTGTTATTCCTGACGGTTATTTATATGTTCTTCAACACCAGTAAAGTTTCCGAACAGAATAAGTTATGGACGGGAATGGCAAAGGAAACAGCACATCAGATAGGTACACCTTTATCTTCTTTGCTGGGGTGGATTGCTATCTTAAAACAAAAACATACACATGATGAGTATATAGAAGAAATAGAAAAAGATGTTGAAAGGCTAAATACCATTGCAAATCGATTTTCTAAGATTGGGTCTGTACCGGAGTTAAAACAGGTAGATATCGTTGCTGTTACCAAAACATCTTTTGATTATCTGGAAAGACGGAGCTCTAAACAAATTGCATTTCATTTTATAAATAAAATTAATGGTAATACTTATATGCATGTAAACACCGAATTATTTAGTTGGGTAATAGAAAACCTGATAAAGAATTCAGTAGACGCTATGAAAGGAAAAGGAGTATTAACATTACAAACGGAATCATCTGACAAAAAAGTAAAAATTACGGTTTCAGACACAGGGAAAGGAATACCCAGATCGTTATATAAGAAAATTTTTAAACCCGGGTTTACTACCAAAAAACGGGGTTGGGGTCTGGGATTATCACTGTCCAAACGAATTATAGAAGATTACCATAAAGGAAAAATCTTTGTACTAAAATCCGAAACAAGTAAAGGAACGAGTATTCAAATTCAACTATACAAAGTTTTCTGAAATGGCATTTGCCAGTGCAGTAAACTCTTCATGACTGAAGGTCTCTTTTTTTACAAATTGCATATCTGCCATTTGATTAATGGGAATCAGATGTACATGCGTATGTGGCACTTCCAGACCTACAACACTCATCCCAACTCTCTTACAGGAGACGGTTTTTTCTATGGCTTTTGCCACACGATATGAAAACTGCATCAATCCGGTGTATGTGTTCATATCCAGATCAAAAATCTTATCCGCTTCTTTTTTGGGTACTACCAGGGTATGCCCTTTTGCATTTGGACGAATATCCAAAAAAGCAAAGTACTCCTCATTTTCAGCTACTTTATAACCGGGAATTTTTCCTTGTATGATCCGAGTAAAAATGCTCATATGTTCGTAATGTGTACTAATTTGCAACCAAAATATTACTTATTTTACCTGAAAACTTCTATAATTTCAAATTTCATAATGCCCTTGGGGACCTGAATTTCTGCAATATCTCCTTCCTGTTTTCCCAACAACCCTTTTCCTATGGGAGAGTTTACCGAAAGTTTATGATTTCTGATATCCGATTCGGAATCTGCAACCAGCGTATAGGTAAATTCTGTTCCGTTAGCAGTATTTTTTATTTTCACATGGGAATGAATTAAGGCTTTTGAAGCGTCTAATTGAGATTCGTCTATGATTCTGGCATTTGCCACTACATTTTTTAGTTTGGCAATCTTCGTTTCCAATAAAGACTGCTCTTCTTTTGCTGCGTGGTATTCGGCATTTTCGCTTAAATCACCTTTATCTCTTGCCTCGGCAATTTCTTGTGTCACTCTTGGCCTTTCTTCTTGTTCTAATTGTAAAAGCTCGTCTTTTAACTTTTTTAGCCCTTCTTCTGTGTAATACGAAATTTCACTCATAATCTACTGTAAATTAAAAATTAATCCGCCTGTAACAGCTTTTAATGCTGTTGTTAAAAACAGAAAATCTCATTACTTTTATCAGTATGAGACCAGATAACAAATGTACAAAATATTTGTAAATAGGCTTCGTTTAAAGTATAGTATTAATTTTTTTACTAGTGAAAAGATTTTTTTATTTTCTCTTGATAGCGACTTGTAGTTGTAGTAACGACGGGGTTGCAGATAGTTGTTTTACAAATATTATTGTTGAAGAAATCATAAATTTAGAGTTACCGCAATTCATTAATGCGAGAGTTCCGGGCGGATGGAGTTATACAACCGGAGGGCATAACGGCATTGTTATTTTTAACTTAAACGGTTCTCAATTTAAAGCATATGACAGGCGTTGTCCGGAGCAGGATCAGGCAACATGTAGCCCTATGATTGTCGAAAACAGTATCATTTTAAAATGTACTTGCGATGCTAATGAATATAATATTTTAAATGGTTCTCCGCTTACACAGGATGCAACTTGTTTTGCAAAAGAATACGCTGTTCAAATCATCACCCCTACGGTTATCAGAATTACTAATTTTTAATCGTTCTTTACGGGCTAGATTATTATTTTTGCACAAAAATATCGATAATTATTTTGAAAGATTATTTTTCTTCCCATTTTAAATTAGGCGTTTTAGGAGGAGGGCAGTTAGGTAAAATGTTATTGCGGGAAACTCAAAAATGGGATATCTATACTGTTGTTTTAGATGCTTCAAATGAGGCTCCCTGTGCAGAAATTTGTAATGAATTTCATCAAGGCGATTTGTTGGATTTCGACACTGTTTATCGTTTTGGAAAACAAGTAGATCTGTTGACCATTGAAATTGAGAATGTCCATATTGATGCACTTGACAAATTGGAATCAGAAGGGTTGACTATTTATCCAAAACCAAAAAATATCAGAATTATCCAAGATAAAATAAAACAAAAATTATTTTACACGGATCATCAAATCCCTACAACTGCATTTTATCGTTTTGTTTCCCGAGAAGAAGTAAAACACGCATACCTAAACAGTTCTCTTACATTGCCTTTCGTATGGAAGGCAGCACGTTTTGGATACGATGGAAACGGAGTAAAAGTGATTCGCAATCATGCTGATTTGGAACGTTTGCCAAATGTGGCATGTATTGCAGAAGAATTGGTTCCGTTTAAAAATGAATTGGCTGTTATCATAGCAAGAAATTTGAATGGTGAAACAAAAACATATCCTGTGGTGGAAATGGAATTTCATCCGGAAGCAAACCAGGTAGAATATGTTATTTGTCCGGCAAGGATTGATGCTACCATTGCAAAAGAAGCCCAGAAAATAGCATTGAAAGTTGCAGATGCTTTTGATTTTGTTGGTTTATTGGCCGTAGAGATGTTCCAAACTCACGAAAATAAAATAGTTGTCAACGAAGTTGCTCCAAGGACACATAATTCCGGACATTATAGTATAGAAGCCGGTTATACCAGCCAATTTGAACAGCACTTACGCAGTATTTTGAATTTGCCTTTGGGGAATACTGCCAGTAAAGTAGCCGGAGTTATGGTAAATTTGGTAGGTGAAGAAGGATATACGGGAGAAGTCATTTATGAAAATATAGAAACCATTTTAGCTATGGAAGGAGTTACTCCGCATATTTACGGAAAAAAAATCACAAAACCTTTTCGTAAAATGGGACATGTTACTACTGTAAATGAAGATGTAAACGAAGCCAGAAAAATTGCTCAACAAGTTAAAGAAACCGTACGGGTAATAAGTAAATAATGTTATTTCTTTACCTCAAACTTAAGGCACTATTTTTACATGGATGCTATAAAAATAACGATTTAAATCCTTAAATCAGAATACGTTTTGTACATTTATAGTTAGTAATAAATCGAAAAGTTAGTACATAAAATTCCACTTCTTTTCCTATATATGAATGTTGTACAAGACCTAAAAACGTACAGACGAAATATTTCCAAAATCAAAATTAATTCCTAAATTTGCCAAATAACGTCAAGACAGAGTTATGTCAACAATATTTGGTAACAGACTCAAAACCCTTCGGGAGAAACAAAAAATCCCTCAAAGACAGTTGGCTTCCGTATTGGAAATCGACACAGCGACCTATTGCAAAATCGAGAAAGGCGACAGACGAGCAAAACGTAAACAAGTAGCAACTCTTGCGGAGTTATTGCAGACAGACACCAAAGAACTTTTACGATTGTGGTCGGCAGACAAAGTTTATGACCTAATTGCTGACGAAGATGAAGCAACACAAATCTTAAATGTAGTTGCCGAAAATATTACATATTACAAACGCCAAAAAACAAAAGCATGAAGCCACTAGTCAAATACAGAGGCGGAAAATCAAAAGAAATCCCATACATAGAAAAACATATTCCTGATTTCAATGGCAGATATATTGCGCCATTTTTTGGTGGTGGAGCCTTATTTTTTCACTTAGGACCCAAGAAGGCAATCATCAATGATATCAATTCCAAACTGATGGATTTTTATAAAGACGTGAAATCAGACTTTAAAACATTAAAAAAAGAACTTTTTGAAATTGAAAAAACTTACAAAACCAACCGTAAAAAATTTGAAGAACTAAAAGCCAAAACACCAACTGAAAGAGTTCCTGACGAAAACGAAACACTTTACTACCAAATTAGAGATATGTTTAATGATTTGGTTGAAAAAAAATACTCTGATGCTCTATTATATTTCTTTATTAACAAAACTGCGTATTCGGGAATGGTACGCTACAATTCCAAAGGTGAGTTCAATGTACCTTATGGACGTTATAAAAATTTGAATACATCATTAGTAACAAAAAACCACAATCAATTACTCGCCAATACGGAAATATATAACTTTGACTATAAAGCCATTTTTGAAATGGCAAGAGAAGATGATTTTATGTTTTTAGACCCGCCTTATGACTGTGTATTTTCGGACTATGGAAATATAGAATACAAAGATGGTTTCAACGAAAAAAACCACACCGAATTAGCCAATGCTTACAAAGAATTAAACTGCAAAGCATTAATGGTTATTGGACGAACACCGCTAACCGAAAAATTATACGGAGATATGATTGTGGACGAATATGGAAAATCATATGCTGTAAACATTAAGAATATATTTAAAGCAGAAGCAAGTCATATACTTATTTCCAACTATGGCAATGAAGCATTAAAACGAGAACCCAAACTAATATTAGAAGAAGAATCAGCTTCTTATGGCCAGAATTGACAGCAAAGTGATTTTCGTTACTACATCTCCGAGAACTCCGGCTAAAATGATACCGGAAATTGAGTTATTGAACACTCATTTTGCAGGGCAAAAATGGAATACCGAAACACAACGAGTTTTTATGGAATTGTTGAAAGAGGAAAACTTTTTCAACGGGCAAGGAGCAAAAGATCCTGCATTCAGTGCAAGAGACAGAATAAACCGAGCACCAAAGGCTCTTGGTTTTGTAATTCTTTCGCCGAAAATTAGCTTAACACCAGCAGGAACGGAATTAATAAATTCAAAACGTAAGAACGAAATCTTTTTAAGGCAACTTCTCAAATTCCAAGTTCCTTCCCCATATCACAAACCATCTGAAAAATCCACAGATTTCTGGGGCAAACCTTACCTTGAATTATTTCGTTTAGTTCGTCATTTTGGTTCACTAAAATTTGACGAATTGATGTTTTTCGGTTTGCAATTAGTTGATTACAGAAAGTTTGATAGAATTGTCCAAAAAGTTAATGAATTTAGGACAGCTAAAGCCCAAAATGAAGGCAATTATAAAAAATTCCGCAAAGAATATTTAGATAAAGAACTACGGGAAATATATCAGGAGGACATCATTGCAGGAAATATAAAAACAAGGGAAACGAATGATACGTCTATCTCAAAATTCCTGAAAACTAAAGCGAGTAATATGCGAGATTATGCTGATGCCTGTATTCGTTACATACGAGCAACGGGATTAGTAAACATTTCACATATTGGAAAATCCGTTTCAATAGCACCTGAAAAAATTCAGGAAGTAGATTTCTTTTTGGAACACGCAAACCGAGAACCCATTTTTATTGATAACGAGAAGCAATATATAAACTATTTAGGCAATGCGGAAACTCCCACTTTGCTTTTTGACAATCGTGAATTACTTGAACAAAAAATTGCTTCCGAGTTCCCTAATATTCATATCAGCAATGAAATGAGTTTACACCAACTCAAAGAGATTTTTGCAGACGAATTAGAAAAACGTAAGGAGCAAATTCTTACCGAGCAAGTAACAGCAATCAAAGATTATCGATTGTTTGATGAAATAAACTCAACATTTGACCAGATACTTGACAATTCACTTTACGATACTCCTTTGATGCTTGAATGGAACACTTGGAGGGCAATGACAATGTTGAACGGAGGCAGCATAAAAGCCAATTTAAAGTTTGACGATTTTGGAAATCCAATGTCCACGGCACAGGGAAATATGCCTGATATAGTTTGTGATTATGGGGACTTTGGATTGACTGTAGAAGTAACTATGCAAGGTGGACAACGACAATATGAAACTGAGGGAGAACCTGTAACCCGACATCTTGCCAAAGTAAAACGAGAAACTAACAAACCTGCTTACTGTTTATTCATTGCACCGAGTATAAATGAAGCTTGTATTGCCCACTTTTACGCATTGCACAAAATGAATATCAGCTATTATGGCGGGAAATCCACTATAGTTCCGCTTCCATTGAGTGTTTTTCTCAAGATGATTGAAGACTCGCATAGAGCAAGTTACATTCCCGAACCACGACACGTACAGCAGTTTTTTGAATGTTCTAATTGATTAGCAGATTCTACGGACAACGGAAAAGATTGGTATAATGGAATAGCACAAAAAGCATTGAATTGGTTGACTGAATAAAAAATAAAAGACGAAAGTATAATGTATCAATTGTGCATCAATCTTGTCTGTCTTGATATATATCTCTTTACCTTTACGATGAATATCTGTAGGATTGACCACCAAGGATTCCCAACCATAAGAAACAAAACAACGATGCGCATAGTAGCTACCACAAAAACCTGATTCATAAGCCACTGAGACTTCATAGTCAGAATAATGCTTTATAGTATAATGTTTCAATTCTTCGGGTTTAGGTACCATGGAAAATAATTTACCAGAAAATAAATCTGTACTGCAACGAATTTTCCAACTGCATTTGTGAATGTCAATGCCTATGTATAACTTTGGTATGGTAGTAATTTGAGTGTTCATATCTTTATATTTTTAGATTTACTTAAAGATGCTCGACTTACTGTTTTTTTATAAATGCTATAATTCATTGTGATATTAGGAGAAAAAAATATAATTTTAACTAACCAATCGGCTAGTTTCAATTGCGGAAAAATCCCCAACATTTTCCACAACGAAATCATAGCTGAGACCGTTGTACAACAAAACATATCTTGAATTTAAAATCATCTAAATAAATAATTTATGATAGGAATTATCATGGGAAGCGATTCAGACCTCCCTGTCATGCAACAAGCAATCGATATCTTAGAGCATTTTGATATTTCAATAGAAGTAGATATTGTTTCTGCACACAGAACTCCCGAAAAATTAGTTGACTATGCTAAAAATGCACATACCCGCGGGATGAAAGTAATCATAGCAGGTGCGGGCGGTGCAGCCCATCTGCCGGGAATGGTAGCTTCCTTAAGCCCTTTGCCTGTCATAGGAGTTCCCGTAAAAAGTAGTAATTCCATAGACGGTTGGGATTCCGTTTTATCCATTTTACAGATGCCGGGAGGTGTTCCCGTAGCTACCGTTGCTTTGGACGGTGCTAAAAATGCAGGTATTTTAGCTGCTCAGATGATCGGAATATCAGATAGATGTGTATTGGATAAAATACAGGCCTATAAGGAGGGATTAAAAATAAAAGCAGAAGAAGCTTCCAAACGTGTTAGAAAGTAATTGTAATTTAGCCAGATATAGTAAAGAAATTACCTTAAATCATTTCGTTATTACATTATGAATCCGCTTTTACAAGAATTTGATACGACTCCTTTTTCTCAAATCAAGAACTCGGATTATAAGCCTGCCATAAAAAAAGCAATTGAAATTACTGCGGAAGAAATTTCAGCCATCACGTCTAACAGAGAAAAACCCGATTTTGAGAATACCATTGCAGCATTAGAGTTTACAGGAGAGAAATTAAACAGAATTACCGGCATTTTTTTCAACTTAAACAGTGCCGAGACCAATGAGGAAATACAAAAAACAGCACAAGAAATTGCTCCCTGGCTCAGTACCTTTAAGAACGATATTGTCTTAAATAAACCACTGTTTACCAGAGTAAAATCCGTATATGATAGAAAAGTGGATTTGAGATTATCTGCTGAGCAGGAAATGTTGTTAGAAAAACAATTTAAGGGATTTTCAAGAAATGGCGCGAATTTAAATGATACGGATAAAAAGGTACTTCGTGAAGTAGATGCTACCCTCTCCAAATTATCTTTACAATTTGGGGAACATGTGCTTGCCGAAACGAACGCATATCAACTGCTTATCATCGATGAAAAACAATTATCGGGTTTGCCTGAAGATGTAAAAGAAGCTGCTAAAATGACTGCTGAAGAAAAAGGAAAAAAGGGATGGGTTTTTACGTTGGACTATCCAAGTTATATTCCTTTTATGACCTATGCGGATGATAGAGATCTGCGGAAACAGCTGGCAATTGCATTTGGTAAAAGAGGGTTTCAAAATACTAAAAATAATAACGAAGACATTGTTTTACAAATTGCAAATCTTCGTCATAAAAGAGCTCATTTATTAGGCTATAAAACACATGCTGATTTTGTATTAGAAGAAAGAATGGCCGAAACACCCGAAAAGGTCATTCAATTTTTAAACGATTTATTGGCAAAAGCAAAACCGGCAGCAGAAAGAGAATTTAAAAAACTTGAGAAATACGCTAAAAAATCAGATGGTATCGATCAATTGCAAAAATGGGACGGAGCGTATTATGCTGAAAAATTAAAAAAAGAAATATTCAACTTAGATCAAGAACTGTTAAAACCTTATTTTCAATTAGACCGTGTAATCAACGGAGTTTTTACAGTTGCAAATAAATTATATGGTTTGAAGTTTGTCGAAGTTTTTGATATGGATACCTACCACAAAGAGGTAAAAACCTATAAAGTGCATGATGCCAATGATTTCTTTATTGCTTATTTATATGCTGATTTTCATCCAAGAGCAGGAAAAAGAAACGGTGCCTGGATGACATCTTATAAACCGCAGCAAATTAAAAACGGCATCAATGACAGGCCTCATATTTCCATTGTTTGCAACTTTACAAAACCTACTCAAACCAAACCTTCTTTATTGACTTTTAATGAAGTAACTACTTTATTCCACGAATTTGGACATGCATTGCATGGCATGCTTGCAAATACTACATATAGCAGTCTATCCGGAACTGCTGTTTCCTGGGATTTTGTGGAATTGCCGAGCCAGATTTTAGAAAATTGGTGTTACGAAAAAGAAGCATTAGCATTATTTGCCAAACATTATAAAACAGGGGAAATGATTCCAATGGAGTATATAGATAAAATTAAAGCATCTGCCAATTTTCAGGAAGGAATGCAAACAGTACGCCAATTGAGTTTCGGATTACTGGATATGAGTTGGCACGGGCAAGATGCTTCGGAAATTGAAGATGTAAAAACATTTGAAACAGTTGTTTTTTCAGAAACCCAATTATACCCTGATGTCCCGGAAAATTGTATGAGTACTTCTTTTTCTCATATTTTTCAGGGAGGATACTCCGCTGGTTACTATTCGTATAAATGGGCGGAAGTTCTGGATGCAGATGCTTTCGAATATTTTTTAGAGAAGGGAATTTTTAATAAAGAGGTTGCCACCCTATTTAAAGAACATGTTTTATCTAAGGGAGGGACTGAAAAACCAATGGATTTATATAAATGTTTCAGAGGAAAAGAGCCAAAACCGGATGCTTTGTTAAAAAGAGCAGGACTACTTTCTAAATAAAGTTAAATTCCTATTAAGGAATACAATCACGAACTCAATATATATGATTTTTTACCTTTTTGCAATCCAAAAAGATGGATTTAACCGTGTGGTATTTTTAAAGAGTACAAAGATGAGTTTTGTTTTCCCTGTTAGTTTATCGGTAAAAATAGTACCTAATTGCTGGCCTGTTTTTACTTCATCTCCGGATTTTACAAACGCAGTCTCCAAATTATTATACGCGGAAATATAATTACCGTGTTGTACTAAAATATTTTTCTTTCCCTCTGCCAATATCTGAACAGCTAAAACAGTCCCGTTAAAAATACATTCTGCGCTTTTTCCCTCATCAGTAAGAATATGTAGCCCGGTACTGTTGATCGTGATTCCTTTTAAAGTGGGGTGTGCCTGCCTTCCAAAACGCCTTACAACCAATCCGCTTTTCAATGGCCATTGCAACCTGCCTTTGTTTTTTTCAAAGCGGCTTGCCAGGGCTTTAGCTTCGGGAGTCAATGCAAAACCCTTTGATTTTTTTGCCCCCTTTTTTGCATTCGATCTGGCAATTGCAGCTTTTATTAATTTATCAATATTTGCTGCAATTATTTTTTCTTCTTTTTGTTTTTTTTGCAGTTCCCTCTTGTATTTATTTTCTTTTTTCTTAATCCGGGCAATTAACTTTTCCTGGTTTTTTTTATCGATTTCTATTTTCTCTTTTTCATTTTCTTCTGAAATTGCTAATGTATCTTTTAATGCTTTCTGATAAGTCAGTGAATCATTTAATTGCTTTATGGTTGTTTTTTGTACATCAATAGCTATTCCCTGTTTTTTCCTATATGCAGTGTATTGTTTCATATATTGCAATCGTTTATAAGCCTGATAGAAATTTTTAGAAGACAATATGAACATCATTTTGCTCTGTTGTGATTTACTTTTATACGATTTAAAAATCATATCTGCATAATCTGCTTTTAAAACTGCCAACTCTTTTGTCAGTTTCTTCGCTTTTTTTTCATTTGCTTTGATTTCCTCGGATAAAATAGTAGTCTCTAAACGGATGGTTTCAATTAATTTGTTTCTAACTGTTATTTTCTGATTGATATCTTTTAAATCGTTTAGTGCATTTTTCTCTTTCTTTTGCGTATCAAAAAGCAGTTTATTTACTTTTCTAATTTCAATCTTGAGTTTTTTCCGTTCAATTTCCAGCTGCTTGCGGGTCTTTTTTTGAGCAAGTGTTGAAACTCCTAGAAAGAGAAAAAATAATATGGCTGTATATTTTTTTAGCACTATAATGTAATACGCTTATAACCTTTTGGAACTCTATAACGAATGTTAAGAGGTTTGTTTAGTTCAATACTTCTGTAATCCAAATCCATACGAGTATTCTTTATTCCGTCTTTTGCTTGGATCCCCATACCGACAGGAACCTGTTCCGTATGAAAATCTTTATACTTTGTATAATGTACCTTTAAACTCTGATCTTTTTGATTATTTTTTATATAGAATTTGCTTAGTTTAAAATGATACGGATTTATATTAAAAAATATCTCAAATAGTTGTTCTTCTACTTTAGGCACCAGTTTGTATGATTTATTTTCTATTGAGGCTATATACTTTTTTTCTCTTAGGTCAAAGATACTTTCGCCTACTAGCATTTTTTGGAGCTGAAAAAAATCGATCTCCATTCCCAATATGCGTTCTAATATTTTAAAGTTACCTTCAAAATATATTTTTTCATGAGGAGAATAAAAACGAAGAGAATTGGGTGTGATTTTGACTTTAAATATCGTAATTGTTTTAGAGATTTTCAGCCAAATCACCTCATTTTTTTGTATTCTAAGTCGAACGGTAAAACTATGCTTCTCACTTTTTTCTCCATTCGTACTACGGTATTTTGCCTTGATTTTGGCTTCAAGTGTATTTGCACCAGATGTATTGCTTACATGTTTTTTGATAATTTTCTTTGCAGACATTTTTTTTATGTCTTTGGTATCAACAACATTCTTTGTGGTTTTACAGGAAACCGCTACCAGTAGTAGGGAAAGGACATTAACAGATATCAATTTTTTCATTTAACGGCTCTTAATCTCTTTGCTTTATTTCTATACTCATCAGCCTTAGCGATGTTGTTTAACCCAAGATAAGCTTTGGAAATTTCATCATAAAAACCTGCTTCCATGCTTTTATTGTCAATTACAAAATCAATACCACTTTGTAGTATGACTAACGCTTTTTTATATGATTTCTGATAATTTAGAAATCTCCCGCGCATTAAATAGACAAATGGTTGAGCCGGAAACAATTCAACAGCTTCTTTGCTATATATATTAAGGATGGTTTGATCTTCTAAAGCTGCTTTTTGTAAAATCATTTTCAGTACCTTAAAAGAGGACGGATTGTTTTCGAAATTTTTTATCAAAGCTTTTAAATCCGCAGGTTCTTTTTTTTCAACCGGCTTCGATTTTCCTCTGTGAAGATTGGTTTTTAATTTTTTTAAATTCTCGGAAAGCCCTTCTTCATATTCAAGTATATCCATTAACTCGATAGCTTTTTTATACTCTTTATTTTGTACATAAAGGAACACCATACCCTCTCTTTTGGAAGGGTCCGTTTTGATGATTTGTTTCTGAGTGATGATCGCATTTTTATAATCGTACTCTTTTTTATATATCGCAACCAGATGAGAAAGCATCCAGATATCATCCGGTTTTTTTGCCAATGCTTTTTTTATGTATATTTTGGCTTCTGTTGTTCTATTTAGGAATAAGTAATTTTTAGAAAGTTCAAAAAGTACAGAAACCGTATTCGGTAGAAGCTCATGGCAGTTCTCAAGATTTCTTATGGCGTTTTCATAGTTCATAATGGATTTTTCCGAAAGTGCTTTAAAGAAATATTGCTGAAATTTTAACTCTTTTTCTTCGGAAATATCTTTAGCAGTAGGAATACTGTCTTGTGCTAAAGAAAAAAAAGGATAGTACAAAAACCCTAAAAAAATTAGTATTGTAATCCTTTTATTCATACTGTTTTATGTTAGCTCGGTATAGTCTCCAATACTTACCGAAGTATAATTTCCATTATACTTTACATGATTTCCAATCATTGCGTTATCTAAGGTAGCATTTGTAATAGTAACATTCGATTGTATTAAGGAATTTTTAACAGCAGAATCTTTAACCAAACTATTGGATCCAATAGAAACATAAGGCCCGATGACCGTGTTTTTAAGTACTACATTTTTTCCTACAAAACAAGGTGGGATGATTTCCGAATGATCTAATACGACTGTTTTGGAGACCAGATTTGTTCCTTTATCTTTTTCAATTTTTAGTATGGTTTTATTGGTAGCTACCGTAGGGTCTTTTTTGCCACAATCCATCCAAATATCTACTTTCCCGGGGATAAATTTAGCACCTTGTTGTTTTAAAGATTCCAGCACTTCGGTCAACTGAAATTCTCCCGAAGGCCTGATATCATTAGCTATCAAATGTTTAATTTCTTGTTTTATTCTGTTGCCATCTTTAAAATAATAGATTCCGATAATGGCTAAATCAGAGACGAATTTTTTTGGCTTCTCAACAAAATCAGTAATATAACCATCGCTTAATTTCACGACTCCAAATGCACTTGGGTCAGCTACTTTCTTTACCCAAATTGCACCATCTGCATTTGCATCTAAAGTAAAATCAGCTTTAAAAAGTGTATCTGCAAAAGCAATAACACATGGCCCGTCTAACGAGTCTTTAGCACAATAAATAGCATGTGCTGTGCCTAAAGTGTCTTCTTGTATATATACAGATCCTTTTGCTCCTAATGTATTTGCAATTTTTAATAATACTTTCCGCGTGTTTTCAGAAAAACCTTTTGCTGCAGGCCCAATGATAAAGGCTATTTCTTTTATATCTTGTTTTACAATGGCTGCAATATCTTCTACCAACCTCTGAACAATGGGCTTCCCCGCTATTACAGTTAACGGCTTAGGTACTGTTAGCGTATGTGGTCTTAACCTTGACCCAATCCCAGCCATTGGAACAATAATCCTCATCTATTTATCTTCAATGATTTAACGCTGCAATATACTATATATAACTCGATCCGAAAAGATGAGGAGTTATTTAACCCGGATGATGCATTAGAACTTCGTAATGAAGGTTGAAATCGTGATAAAATATAGCGTTTTCCGGAATGTAGCGTAGGCAGCGCTACGACTCATTTCAAAAATGCAGTGAAGCGAATATATTTTGAAACGATTTCAAGCTGTAATAGATTTTCTAATGCATCATTGGGGTTTAAATCCCTCTGGGAATTGCCTCAATTAAAGATTTGGTATAAGCCGTTTTAGGGTTTTTATAAATAATATCCGCATCACCTGCTTCTTCAATTTTTCCTTTATTCATAACAATTAATTGATCTGACATATATTTCACTACGGATAAGTCGTGTGAAATGAAGATATATGTAAAATTAAATTCTCTTTTGAGGTTGTTTAATACATTTAAAACCTGAGCTTGCACGGAAACATCCAGTGCAGAGACCGACTCATCACAAATGATTATTTTAGGTTGTAAAGCAATGGCCCTGGCAATGCTTATTCTCTGTCTTTGCCCTCCTGAAAGTTCATGAGGGTATCTTTTGAAGTACGATGATGTTAACTCTACTTTTTGTAATAGCTCTAAAACATATGCTTTTCTGTCTTTAGTATTTGAGAAAATTTTGTGAACCTTCATCGGCTCCATAATTGCGCTACCGACGGTCATCCTGGGATTTAAAGAAGAAAATGGATCCTGAAAAATGATTTGAATTTCTTTTCGAAAACTTTTTAATGCATTCTTTTTCATTTTAGTAATGCCTTTCCCTTTGTAAAAAATGTGTCCAGATGTTGCTTTTTCCAGATGCAATATTGTTTTTCCTAAAGTTGTTTTTCCACAACCCGATTCTCCTACCAAACCTAAAGTTTCTCCTTCATAGAGTTTAAAACTAACAGCATCAACTGCTTTCGTAATGCTTTTTTTCCTAAACCAACTCGCTTTGGAAATAAATTGTTTTTCTAAATTAATGATTTCAAGTACAGGGGGAGTTGCATATATTTTTTTATGAAATTTTGCTCTCTCGACATTTGTATACAGTCTGTTTTTTACGGATTTTTCCATAAAATCCCGAATAGTTGGCAATATTTTAAACCTTTTATCTAATGTAAGCTTTGATGCAATTAAAGCTTTCGTGTAATTTTCTTTTGGTTTTTTAAAAATAGTTTTTGTATTTCCTTGCTCTACAATAGTTCCATTATGCATTACAATAACTGTGTCAGCTATTTCCGAAACTAACTCTAAATCATGAGAAATAAATAAGATACTCATCTTTGTTTCTGCTTGCAATTCTTTTAGTAATCGTAAAATTTCTTTCTGAACTGTTACATCAAGAGCTGTGGTGGGTTCATCTGCAATTAGCAATTTCGGTTTACAAGCAATTGCCACAGCAATCATTACTCTCTGTTTTTGCCCTCCGCTTATTTGATGTGGGTAAGATGTATATATTCTCCCGGGTTGAGGTAGCTTTACCTTTGCAAATAACTGTATCACTTCTTTTTTAATTCTTTCGGATGACACATTTGTATGTTGTTTTAATATCTCCGCAACTTGGTACCCGCATGTAAGTGTAGGATTTAGTGAACTCATAGGTTCTTGAAAAACCATTCCGATTTTCCCTCCCCGTATATTTAAAATTTGTTTCGGGTGGCATTTTAGAATATCAACTCCTTCAAAAATAATTTCACCTTTAACCTGTGTATTTTTTGGCAATAGTCTCAAAATAGCTAAAGAAGTAATAGATTTTCCGCTTCCGGATTCACCTACCATTCCTGAAATTTTGTTTTTGCCCAGTTCAAAAGAAATATTTTTTACAATTGTATTTTCTACCTTATTAGAAAAAAAAGAGATAGTCAGGTTGTTGATTTGAAGCATTTATTTTTTTTTAAAGATACTAAATAACATGCACTTCACATGAATGCTTACCACCTAATTAAGAATTGTTTTTTAACGAAGAACTAATAAGAGAGCATGAAATAAGCTATGTCTACTACCATATATGGCCAGTCCTTAAATGCTAAAATCATATCACTATATCACTGTTTTCCGTTAGATGAAAATTTTATTATTTTCTGTTATTGACAAGTATTCAAGATTGGATTACCTTTACATCGGTATTAAATTTCTTATATTATTATTCTTTGTTTTAATTATAAGTATATTAATTCATGAATCCCCATAACTTCATAATTAATATCTCTAGAAACTCAAATCCCTTCGGTTTGAGTTTTTTTATATAATACTTTTTCCAATTTAAAAATACTTAGAGACCTTTGTCAAAAATAGGATATATTCCGTATTTGGATTGATTTAGTTTCAAATTTCTTACTTTTTGAAAATTTTTTCAACGTTGAGTTTTTTTTGCCAAATCAATGCTACAAAGATTCTCACTCAAATAAAAAACAGAAAGCCCTCTATAAAGTACTTTTATAGGAGGCTTTTGTTAAAAATTATACTATGATTACCTAAACTTATCTAACAACTAATTTTTTTGTTACAGATTTTCTTCCTTCTAACACTTTAAGAATATAAACTCCGGAGCTTAGGGAAGGTATATCTACTGTATTATGATTTGAAGTAAACTTTGCAGTAAATACCTGCCTGCCTAATACATTAAATATTTCTATACTCTTCTCTGAAATAGTATTGGTATTGGTAGTAATTGTAAATCTCTTATGGTTTACCGGATTCGGATATACGGAAAAGCCACCTATCGAACTATCCTCTGTGGAGGCAGTTGCCATATAAGTTCCTATGGGGAATGGAGTTTCGGCAGAAGAATTTGATGCTTCTCCATCTAAAGCATTTATTCCGCTATAAGACCAATTTGTTGGAGTAAAAGTAGTTCCTTCCGGCCCGGTATTGGAATTTCTGTATGCCCATCCGTCTAAATGATCCCATACCTGACCGGAACCATCTGTATTAACATCTCCGAATACATCTATGCTCTGCCCGCTCTCATATAATTCAATGGAGTCATCTCCATTAATAGATACAACATCGTCGACATAAGTGGGTGCCATTCCAAAAAAAGTAGTAAAATTTGGGGATTCAGTTGCCAAATAAATAAAACTTCCCGCAGTTACAGCTCCGGAAGGAAAATTATATTCTACATTACCTGCTGAGGAACCGACGCCATTTGTCACAGAACTTACTCCATATAAGCTTAAATCAGCTATATTATTTAATACATACAATTCAATTCCTTTAGGAGTACCACCTGACAAAGGCCCGTCAAATATACCTGTTATAACCATGCTATTGGTGGGAGGCCCATATGCATTCCCATTTACGGCTATGGTTTGAGTAGTGACCCCTGTGGAAGATACTGTAATATTGCCGTTATAATTACCCGCACTTAAACCCGCTGCCAAACGAACATATATGTCTGTACTTACTACTGTTCCTGAACTGGGTGTGATGTTTACGGAACTTCCAAAGCCGCTTCCGGAAGTTAGAGAAATTTCAAAATTTGCCGGTGCTGTAATAACAATATCATTTGTTAAAAACAATCCGGAAACAGAAAACGTATCTTCCGGAGAAGGCCCTCCAACACTAATAATATAATTCAAATTATCTAAAAAAGCAGTAATTGAAATCTGCGGATCTGCCGGACTTACGGTTCCTGACAATGCAACCGTTTGATCAGCAGCTCCTGCAGAAGATAAGGTAACATTTCCGGAATATGAGTTTGAACTTAATCCTGCTGCCAAACGTACATAAATATTGGTTGAACTTACCGTACCTCCGGATTGTGTAAGCATCGCAGTATTTCCAAAACCGCTTCCGGAAGTAGTAGAAATTTCAAAGTTTGCAGGAGCAGTAACAGTGATATTTCCAGTTAAGTTAATTCCTTCTACAGAGAATATTTGTTCTGTTGACGGCCCGTTACCTTCAAAATAATCCAGTTCGGTAACCGCAGCACCCGCAGATATAGCAGGCCCTGAAGCGGCACCAATCCATGATTTCGGATTATAATCTCCCGGTGCAGTCCTCGGTGAATTTGTATGGCTTGTACATCCTGATACCGTACTATCTGCCCAGACATTCCATTCGGATTCATCCCATGTTGTGTTTGGAGCAGTTACAGAAGCTTTGCGCTCTGCTCTTCCGTCTTCAAATTCATGGCATGTTCCGGATCCGTCTTCTCCGGGCACGCCGAAAATGTCAATCATAACATCCGAGGCATTAAAAATAGCAATTTGATCATCTCCATTACTATCTGCCGGGCCTCCGGTTCCTGCAGAAATATCTGCTGTCATTCCATATACGGATTGAAATGTAGTTCCATTGGAAGCAATAATAGCAAAAGCTCCTGATGCTAAATTACCAATGGATGATAAATCAACTACGGTAGATACTGTAGTTCCTCCATTTGTCCATCTTTTCAATGACCAATTTGTTAAATCAACTGCTCCTGTACTCACATTGTAAATTTCAACATATCTGGCGCTTGAATTGTTATTTGGGTCTGCCAACTCCGTAATAATGATTTGCCCAAAGGAAAAAGTGCTAAAACAAAGAGTCGATAAAAGTGTAAAGTAAATTTTTTTCATACCATGAATTTAGGTTATAAATAATATGCACAAGGTATTAAAATATATCTATTTTCATTCAATGTTGCACATTAATTTTTCGAATAAATTTCTGTTATTCAAAAGTTAAGAAAAATTAAATTTGAGAAGCTGTTTTATGTAAATTTAGTTTTATATTTAAAAGTTTGAAAGCGCATCGTGTCTTGTATAACATCAGTGGAAGATTATTTTTGAAGTAGAAAAAATCAAAAGGTATTTAAAATAACAAAAAAACCGCTCTGGAATACTTTCCGGGCGATTTCCTTATTTCTGTTTATATTTCTTAAGCCTCAAAAGGAACTACAGAAACATAAGATTTATTATTTTTTTTCTTTCTGAATTGGACAATTCCATCTATTTTGGCATGTAATGTATGGTCTTTTCCCATATATACATTTTCTCCCGGATTGTGACCGGTTCCTCTTTGGCGAACGATTATATTACCTGCGATTGCAGCCTGCCCTCCAAAAATTTTAATACCTAATCGTTTTGATTCGGATTCTCTACCATTCTTCGAACTACCAACTCCTTTTTTATGTGCCATGGCTCTATATGGTTTTAAAATTGATTCTTATTTACTTAATATTTCAATCAGCTCGGCCTTCTTTAGAGAAGTATATCCTTTGATGTCTTTTTCTTTGGCCAAAGCTTTTAATTGTGCAACAGTCATTGAACTTAGATCATCAGACGTTGTTTTTTTTACCTCTACTTTCGGAGCCGTTGCTGTTTTTTCTTTTTTAGGAGCAGCTGCTTTTTTGGCCGGAGCTTTCTTTGTTCCCGAGGTAGTAATACCCTCAATTTGAATTTCGCTCAAATATTGACGATGTCCATTTTTCTTTTTGTAGCCTTTTCTTCTTTTCTTTTTAAAAACAATTACTTTATCACCTTTGAGGTGATTCAAAATTTTAGCTGTCACTGCAGCTCCTTCTATAGCCGGGGCGCCAATAGTTACGTTCCCTTTATCTTCTACTAGCATTACTTTATCAAAAGTTACTTTAGTACCTTCTGTTTCTTGTAAACGGTGAACATATACTTTTTGGTCTTTTGCTACTTTAAACTGCTGCCCTGCTATCTCTACAATTGCATACATACTTATTTCGTTTATATTAGCTTCTTTTTACACTTCATTATTGAAAATGCGGGTGCAAATATACTCTTTTTTTAAAAGAATACAACAACTGACCATATAAATAATCAGGGTAAACTTATACTTTTATTTTTTATTTAATTCTTATTAATGCTTAGGAACCGCACATTAAACAATCATCAGGGTCCGCATTTTTAGATGCATCTATCATGGTTTTAAATTCTTCCGGGCTTATCGGTTTTTCTACTTCATTTACTTTCTTTTCTTTAGAAAGTGTAAACTGAATCGCATTTACTGCAGACTTAGTTCTTAGATAGTACATACCTGTTTTTAAGCCGGATTTCCATCCGTAAAAATGCATGGATGTTAACTTTGCAAAATCCGGATCTTTCATGAATAAATTTAGGGATTGAGATTGATCGATAAAATACCCTCTGTGACGAGCCATATCTATAATATCTTTCATACTCATTTCCCAAACGGTTTTGTATAGTTCTTTTAATGTCGCGGGAATTTTTTCTATGTGCTGGATGGAGCCATTTGCACGCATGATATCTTCTTTCATGTCATTATCCCACAAATCTAATTCTACTAAATCTTCCAGTAAATGCTTATTTACTACTATAAACTCTCCGGACAATACTCTTCTTGTATAAATATTGGAAGTATAGGGTTCAAAGGCTTCGTTATTTCCCAGAATTTGGGAAGTAGATGCTGTTGGCATAGGTGCTACCAAAAGTGAATTCCTTACACCGTATTTCATAACATTCTTGCGTAATTTTCCCCAATCCCAATTTCCACTTAATTCTTCGTCTTTAATGCCCCACATATTAAACTGAAATTCACCTTCTGACATCGGAGAACCTTTAAATGTTGAATAGGGTTCTTTTTTAGCTTTAGCTATTTCCATAGAAGAAGTAACTGCAGCAAAATATATGGTTTCAAAAATATCCTGATTTAATTGTTTTGCTTTTTCCGATGTAAAAGGCAAGCGTAGGTTAATGAATGTATCTGCCAGTCCTTGTATTCCTAATCCAATAGGCCTATGACGAAAATTTGAATTTTCTGCTTCTTTGACAGGGTAATAATTCATATCAATCACTGCACCCAGATTGCGGGTTACTTTTTTAGTAACATCAAATAGCTTTTTGTGATTGAAAAAGGTTTCTCCGTTTTCTTTCTCTGTGACAAACATCGGTAATGCTATGGATGCCAGGTTACATACGGCGACTTCGTCTTTGGCCGTATATTCCATAATCTCCGTACATAGATTAGAAGATCGAATGGTTCCTAAATTTTTATGATTTGTTTTTCGATTTACGGCATCTTTATATAACATATAGGGCGTTCCTGTTTCAATCTGGGCTTCTAAAATCTTTTCCCAAAGTTCACGCGCCTTTATGGTTTTCCTTCCTTTTCCTACTTCTTCGTACCCCTGGTATAGCTTCTCAAATTCATCTCCGTAAGTATCATACAGATGTGGGCATTCATTCGGACACATTAAAGTCCAGTTTCCATCTTCCTGTACTCTTTTCATAAACAAATCCGGTACCCACATAGCATAGAATAAATCTCTGGCACGCATTTCTTCTTTTCCATGGTTTTTCTTTAGGTCTAAAAAATCAAAAATATCCGAATGCCAGGGTTCTAAATACATGGCAAAAGAACCTTTGCGTTTTCCACCACCCTGATCTACATAACGAGCGGTATCATTAAATACTTTTAGCATGGGAACGATGCCATTTGATGTTCCGTTGGTTCCTCTGATATAAGATCCTGTAGCCCTTACATTATGGATAGATAACCCTATTCCCCCTGCAGATTGAGATATCTGAGCTGTTTGTTTTAGTGTATCGTAAATACCTTCAATACTATCATCCTGCATTTGTAGTAAAAAACACGATGACATTTGAGGTTTTGGGGTTCCGGCATTAAAAAGCGTAGGGGTTGCATGGGTAAAATATTTTTTACTCATTAACTCATACGTGGCTAAGGCTTCATCAATATCATGTTTATGAATTCCTACGGCAACCCTCATAAGCATATGTTGAGGGCGTTCCACTATTTGGCCGTTTAACTTTAATAAATAAGAACGTTCTAATGTTTTAAAACCAAAATAATCATAGTTAAAATCTCTATTATAAATAATGGTAGAATCTAATTTTTCTGCATTTTTTTTGATAATTTCATATACGTCATCTGCTAGTAGGGGAGCTTTCTTTTCGGTACGAGGATTTACGTAATGGTATAAGTCATTCATAGTGTCTGAGAACGACTTCTTAGTATTTTTATGTAAATTAGATACGGCAATCCGTGCAGCTAATTTTGCATAATCCGGATGTGCAGTGGTCATGGTAGCTGCAATTTCAGCTGCTAAATTATCAAGTTCGGAAGTCATTACGCCGTCATATAACCCTTTTATTACCCGCATGGCTACTTTTGTAGGATCAACTATAGTGTTTAATCCATAACACAACTTTTTTACTCTTGCTGTGATTTTATCAAACATCACAGGTTCTTTTTTACCATCTCTTTTTACTACGTACATGTATTATTTATTTTTGTAATGTGATATATAAACTGCAAGAGCAGTTTTTCTTTAATTTAAAAGTCTGCGTCGAAACTTATGGAGCCCGTACCTCCTGATTTGACACCTGCTTTTTGATATTCAGATACTCTTTTTTCAAAGAAATTGGTTTTTCCTTCCAGTGAGATCATTTCCATAAAATCAAAAGGATTTGTTGCATTGTATACTTTTTCACAGCCAAACTCTACTAATAATCTATCGGTAACAAACTCCAAATATTCTATCATTAATTTGGCATTCATACCAATTAAGCTAACGGGTAGTGATTCTATTATGAACTCTCTTTCGATATCTAGAGCTTCCACTATGATTTCTTTGATGCGTTCTTTGGGAACTTTATATACGATATGGTTATTATGCAAATGAACGGCAAAATCACAATGCATTCCTTCGTCTCTGGAAATTAGTTCGTTTGAGAATGTTAATCCTGGTAATAGGCCTCTTTTCTTTAACCAGAAAATAGAACAAAATGCCCCGGAGAAGAAAATTCCTTCTACCGCTGCAAAAGCAATTAACCTTTCCGAAAAAGAATCGGATTCAATCCATTTTAGAGCCCATTTTGCTTTTTTCTTGATGGCAGGAAATACCTCAATTGCTCTAAATAATCGATCTTTTTCTACTTCATCTTTTACATAAGTATCTATTAAAAGAGAGTAGGTTTCCGAGTGGATATTCTCCATCATTATTTGAAAGCCATAAAAGAATTTTGCCTCTGAATATTGGACCTCATTCACAAAATTTTCAGCTAGATTTTCATTGACAATACCGTCTGAAGCAGCAAAAAACGCAAGGATATGTTTGATAAAGTAACGTTCGTCATCAGTTAGTTTGTTGTTCCAATCTGCTAAATCCGAATGTAAATCTATTTCTTCGGCAGTCCAAAAACAGGCTTGCTGTTTTTTATACCAATCCCATAAATCGTCGTGTTGTATAGGGAAAATTACAAATCTGTTATCGTTGGATTCTAAAATAGGTTCTATTGCAGCCATTTTGCGTAAATTATTTTGATCTTGGGGAAATTTTCTCTTAACAAAGAGACACCTACAAAGGTTAAAAAAAATGCTACAAATTAAAAGCTATACTTATTCACAAAAACCAGCAAGTTTTTAACAAAATCAATTTATGTTATATAAAAATGCAAAAAACAGTTAATTTATAAATAATTGACAATCAAATGTTTAATTTAATATTTCTTTGTTAGGCATTGTTGTTATTGACATTCTTAAAGAGCTTCTTTTTTTAGGCTTTTTTATGCAAAAACAACACTAGTATTTTTTCATTTTATGAAAGCTTTTAGCGTTTTAAGGATACTAAAAATTAATGTTATATATCTTTTGCTACTTTTTCAAGTTTTTTATACCAGGATTCCCCGAACTTCCTAATCAATGCGTCTTTAACAAACTTATATACAGGTACCTGAAGCTCTTTCCCCAGCGTACATGCATCATCACATATATGCCATTTGTTATAATTTACAGCCGAAAATTCTGTATATTCTTTGATTCTTACAGGATATAAATGACATGAGATGGGTTTTTTCCAATTAATAATGCCTCTGTTATATGCTTCTTCAATGGCACAAAGGGCTCTATTTTTATCATCAAAAATAACATATACACATTCCGCATCATTTAGTAAAGGGGTTTCTAATTCCGAAAAAACGCTTTTTATCCATGTTCCTTTTTTTTCTATAATGTCAATACTTTCTTTTCGGAGGAAGGGTTTAATTTTCGGATAAATTTTTTCGAAGATTTTGGTTTCTTGCTTTTCTAAAGGAGCTCCTGCTTCTCCCTCTACACAACATGCGCCTTTGCACGCTGATAAATTGCATACAAAATCTTTCTCAATAATAGCTTCTGAGATAATTGTTTTTTCTAATTGAAACATGTGCAAAAATAAAGCATTTTTTTCTATTATTTTAGAAGATTCCAGATGTAAGTTGACTACTTTTGCAAAAAATTATATGTAATGATAGAAAGTATTAAGCAGATTTTTACGGTATTTATGGTCTTGTTTGCAGTCATTGATATTATTGGCAATATTCCGATTATCATAGATTTACGGAAAAAGGTAGGGCATATTCAGTCAGGAAAAGCTTCCATTATTGCAGGGAGTATTATGATTCTTTTTCTTTTTTTAGGGCAAAGTTTATTAACTCTTATAGGGATAGATGTAAACTCTTTTGCAGTAGCCGGATCGTTTATTTTATTTTTTATTTCTTTGGAAATGATTTTGGGAATTACACTCTATAAACAAGAGGATTCAAATGCGATTACTGCTTCCGTTTTTCCTTTGGCATTTCCTTTAATTGCGGGTCCGGGGAGCTTGACAACGTTACTCTCTTTAAGAGCTGAGTTTGAAATTAGGAATATCATCATAGCAATTATATTAAATATACTTTTCATTTATATTGTACTTAAGACGTCTTCAAAAATCGAACGCCTTATTGGCCCTAACGGGATTAAAATTATTAGGAAAATTTTTGGTGTTGTACTATTAGCGATTGCAGTAAAATTATTTACGACAAACATGAAAGGATTACTATAAACCGATTTTTTGGTGCTTCCCTGAATGATATGGAAAATTATTTTAGTAGCTTTTTCTTAGCCTAAAAAAATTACACAGTCATTATTTCAGTTTCTTTAGTCGCTGATAGCTCATTGGTTTTTTTCACAAAATCATCTGTCAATGTCTGAATATCCGCTTCGGTATTTTTCTTCATATCGTCAGAGATATCTATTTTTTTTATATCGTTATTAGCATCTTTTCTCACATTTCTAATACCTATTTTGGCGTGTTCTGCCTCTGCTTTAACTTGTTTTACCAAATCTTTTCTTCGCTCTTCGGTTAACGGAGGAACATTGATGACAATATTTTCACCGTTATTCATCGGATTAAAACCAATGTTAGCAGTCATAATTGCTTTTTCAATTTCTTGTAGTAGTTGCTTTTCCCAAGGTTGGATACTGATGGTTCTGGCATCCGGTGTATTGATGTTAGCTACCTGATTTAGTGGAGTCTGAGAGCCATAATAATCAACCATAATATTAGATAACATAGCAGGTGATGCTTTCCCCGCTCTAATAGAACGCAATTCCTTAATTAAATGCTCAATGGCATTTTGCATTTGTTCTTTTGCGCCTTCTATAATAAATTTTACTTCTTCATTCATAAGTCAGTATCATTTTATGTTCTATATATTTACTTTAGTTCCTATTTTTTCTCCGGATATTAATTTTAAAAGGTTACCGTTTTTATTCATATCAAATACAATGATGGGAAGTTTGTTTTCTTCACTTAATGTAAAAGCAGTCATATCCATGACTTTTAACCCTTTTTCAATAACATCTTTAAATGTAATATTTTCAAATTTTACAGCATTTGCATTCTTTTCCGGATCTGAGTTATAAATACCATCTACTCTGGTTCCTTTCAAAATAGCATCGGCATTAATTTCTACAGCTCTTAAAACTGCTGCGGTATCGGTTGTAAAATAAGGACTTCCTGTTCCTGCTCCAAAAATAACTACTCTCCCTTTTTCCAAATGTCTGATGGCTTTTCTTCTAATATATGGTTCTGCCATTTCTTTAATTTCAATGGCAGTTTGTAGCCGAGTATATATTTGGGCTTCTTCGAGGGCGCTTTGCAGAGCCAACCCATTAATACAAGTAGCCAACATTCCCATATGATCTCCTTGAACCCTGTCCGTGCCATTACTCGCGCCCGCAACGCCTCTAAAAATATTTCCGCCACCTATTACAATAGCAACTTCGATACCTTTATGTACAATTTCTTTAATTTCTTTGGCATATTTTTTTAGTCTGTCAGGATCTATTCCGTATTGTCTGTCTCCCATTAAAGCTTCACCGCTTAATTTTAGAAGTATTCTTTTATACTGCATATATAGTTTAGAAAGTTTGATACCATTTCCGAGTACTATTCTTAAAAACCAACTGTTTCACTTCATCCTTTAAAAGAGAAACACTGTGTTGGCAGAGCTATGTACTACATTTTTTTTCTTATCTAAAAGGTGTTACAAATATACTAATTAGATTTTAGCTACTAGGGACCTTTGCAAAATTGATTTAACAAAAAAGTTCGATGCCCGAAGAACATTTTCAACCTGAATAACCTGTTGGTTTTGAGGATTTAAAATTTTCGAGAAGGGAGAAATTTGAAGTCAAATTAATTCAAATACGGAATATACCATTATTTTGTAAAGATCTCTGCTAAAGAAAGATGCGGTACACATAAAAAACCGTCCTTATAAGGACGGTTTTCAAAGTTTTACTATTATAACATGAAATGTTAACCCAAGGTAACCCGTTTAAACCCAACTACTGAAACATCTCCGTATGTTTTAACATATGTCGCAACGGTTTTCTTTTCATCTTTGATGAAATTTTGGTTTAATAAACATTGTTCTTGATCCAGAGTTGTATTGTCAGAAATAAATCTTTCCATTTTCCCCGGAAGAATTCTATCCCAGATTTGTTCCGGTTTTCCCTCGGCTTTTAATTCGGATTTTGCTTTTTCTTCAGCTTTCGCTAAAACTTCTTCGGTCAATTGAGCCATGGATATATATTGAGGTACATTTTTGAGGGCTTTTCCCAATCTGCCTAACTCTATATTGTCTTTTTCGATAGCTGCAATTCTGGCTTCGGTTTCTGCTGCAATATAAGCAGGATCAAAATCTTTATAAGATAATGTTGTTGCTCCCATAGATGCTACCTGCATGGCAAGATCTTTAGTTAAAACAGCCGCTTCGTCAATGGCTTTGGATATTCCTACCAGTGCAGCGATTTTGCCAATATGTGTATAAGAGCCCACATAGGGTGCTTCCATTTTTTCAAAAGAGGTGATGTCTAATTTTTCTCCAATGACACCTGTTTGTTCTATCAATTTATCAGCAACTGTCATTCCGTCAAAATCAGCAGCCAAGAAAGATTCTTTATCTGGACAGTTTAAAGCAATATCTGCAAATTTACCCGCCAGTTCTTTAAAAGAATCATTTTTACCTACGAAATCAGTTTCACAGGCTAAAACAATGGCTACTCCAACAGTATTATCCGCGCTTATTTTGGTAACGGCAACACCTTCGATTGAAACTCTATCTGCTCTTTTTGCAGCAATTTTTTGTCCTTTTTTTCTTAAAATATCTATTGCTTTGTCAAAATCTCCTTCTGCTTCTACCAAGGCTTTCTTACAATCCATCATTCCTGCTCCGGTTGCTTCTCTTAGATTTTTAACGTCGGCAGCACTTATTTTTGTCATTATTTAACTTTTTTATTTATTGGTACACTGATGTTTTATTCGAATAATTCTCATAAATTATACGAACAAATACCCACAAATTCTTTCTCTTTTTATTTTTCTCCTTCTTTTGTTTCTTCCACAGGAGTTTCTTCTGCTTTTATTTCTACCGGATTAGCAGTAGTTTCAACGGTTTCCGTTACTTCGGTTTTTTCAGTTTTTTTTACTGTTGCTTTGTTTTTCTCGGCTTTTCTATTAGCTAAACCTTCAGCAATGGCATCGGTAACAAAACTTAGTACTTTCTCAATAGATTTGGAAGCGTCATCATTTGCAGGGATTACAAAATCTACCATTCTTGGATCGGAATTGGTATCTACCATTGCAAAAATGGGAATATTTAATTTTTGAGCTTCTGTAACTGCAATATGTTCTTTTTTAATATCTACTATAAATATGGCTCCGGGTAAACGGGTCATGTCGGAAATAGAGCCTAAATTTTTTTCTAATTTTTCTCTCTGACGATTGATTTGTAGTTTTTCTCTTTTAGATAAAGCATCAAAAGACCCGTCTTGTTTCATTCTTTCAATGGAAGCCATTTTTTTTACGGCTTTTCTAATGGTAACAAAGTTTGTTAACATGCCTCCGGGCCACCTTTCAGTAATATATGGCATGTTTACAGCGTTTGCTTTTTCCGAAACAATGTCTTTTGCTTGCTTTTTAGTTGCCACAAATAAAATTTTTCTTCCTGAATTTGCAATTTTTTGCAGTGCCGTAACAGCTTCTTCTATTTTAGCAACCGTTTTATACAGATCAATAATATGAACACCATTGCGTTCCGTATAAATATAAGGAGCCATATTTGGATCCCACTTTCTTGTTAAGTGACCAAAGTGCACTCCATTTTCAAGCAATTCTTTAATGTCTACGTTTGCCATTTTAAATATGTTTACTTTCTGTTTTGTAGCAATAGACAAGTAGTCTTTCGAATCTTGTCTATTTAGATGCTAAACTTATTATTAATTGATATTGTTCCAAAAACGTATTTCTCAGATATAAAGTATAGAATTAACGTTTTGAGAACTGGAATTTTTTACGTGCTTTCTTTTGGCCAAATTTCTTACGTTCTACCATTCTTGGATCACGAGTTAAAAGGCCTTCTGGTTTTAAGATAGCTTTGTGTTCTTCATTAATTGTTACCAAGGCTCTGGTAATTGCCAGGCGAACTGCTTCGGCTTGTCCGGTGAGCCCGCCGCCATAAACATTTACTTTAATATCATAAGAGGTTAAATTCTCTGTTAATAGCAAAGGTTGTTTTATTTTGTATTGCAGCGTTGAAGTTGTAAAGTAGTTTGCTAATTCTCTTTTGTTAACGATGATGTTTCCTTTACCTTTGGAAAGGTAAACGCGCGCTACTGCTGTTTTTCTTCTGCCTATTTTGTGAACTGTTTCCATTACTTGAGATCGTTAAGGTTAATAGCTTTTGGATCTTGAGTATTTTGATTATACTCTGTACCTTCATATACATATAAGTTTCTAAATAAAGCGTTACCTAATTTATTTTTTGGTAACATCCCTTTTACTGCTTTTTCAACAAGTTTTTTGGGATTTTTATTGAACATTTCCGCAGCACTTAATGATCTTTGCCCGCCCGGATAACCTGTGTGACGAATGTATAACTTATCTGTCCACTTTTTACCCGTTAGGTTTATTTTTTCTGCATTGATAATAACCACATTATCTCCACAATCTACATGAGGAGTAAAGTTAGGTTTGTATTTACCTCTAATTAGCTTTGCCACTTTAGAAGCTAGACGACCCAATGTTTGCCCGTCCGCATCAACAATAACCCACTCTTTTGTAATCGTGGCTTTGTTTGCTGACACTGTTTTGTAACTTAATGTGTTCATAATTACACTTTTAGTTTTTGTTATGGATTTATCCTTAAAAAAGGAGTGCAAATGTAATACTAATTATTTGATTAGCAAATAGAGATTTGCAAAATAGGTATATCTTCTGTATTTATTGATTCGGATTCAAATTTCTTCCCTCCGGAACATTCTCTTTGGTATTAAGCTTTTTTTGCCAAATCAATGTTGCATAGCCCTCAAATGGTTAAAAAAGTAATTTTTAGAAGGTCTCTGTATAATAAAATACAATAGAAAATAGATAAGGCTAAGAAAAAGTAATTTTTAGAAGACCTTTCGTCAATTATCAGTTATTTATATTTTGATTTGCCGTTTTATTTGTTGATCCAGAGAGATAAATGTTTCTGTTCTTACAACCCCTTTTATTCTTTGAATATCACTGTTTAACAGGTACATGAGGTCATTATTATTCTTACAAAGAACCTTTATAAATATAGCATAATTTCCTGTAGTATAGTGACTTTCTACAACTTCGGGAATATTTTTTAGTTTTTTAATAGCAGTGGAGTACATGCTTGCAGATTCTAAAAAAATTCCTACGAAAGCTGTTGTTGTATACCCTAATACTTTAGGGTTCAGTATCAACTGAGAACCTGCAATAAGCTTGGAAACTTCTAATTTTCGCAATCTTTGATGTATGGCTGCCCCTGATACTCCGACCTCTCTGGCAATACTTAATATAGGTATTCTGGCATCTTCAATTAATCTATTGATGATGATTTTATCTATACCATCTATTTTTATACCCATAGCTAAAAAATGTTTTGTACCTTAATAACTTTGAAAGAATTTAGGGCTTCATTTCAAAATCTTCCATAAATTTTGTAGTGTAATTTCCTGATATATAATTGGGGTGATCCATTAACTGGCTATGAAAAGGAATCGTTGTTTTAACTCCTTCAATGATAAATTCATCTAAAGCTCTTTTCATTTTGTTAATAGCCTCTACTCTTGTTTGAGCAGTCACGATCAGTTTGGCAATCATGGAGTCATAATTAGGAGGGATCATATATCCTGAATAAACATGCGTATCTACTCTGACTCCATGGCCTCCGGGTAGGTGTAGGGTAGATATTTTTCCCGGAGATGGCCTAAACCCGTTAAAAGGATCTTCTGCGTTGATTCTACATTCAATAGAATGCATTTTTGGGATATAATTTTTACCGGAAATAGGAATACCGGAAGCAACTAAAATCTGTTCTCTAATTAAGTCAAAATCAATCACTTCTTCAGTAATAGGGTGTTCTACCTGAATTCTGGTATTCATTTCCATAAAGTAGAAGTTTCTATGTTTATCTACCAAGAATTCTACCGTTCCTGCACCTTCGTATTTAATATATTCTGCGGCTTTTACTGCGGCTTTTCCCATATCGCTTCTCAACTTTTTTGTCATAAAAGGAGATGGGGTTTCTTCGGTGAGTTTTTGATGTCGCCTTTGGACAGAACAATCTCTTTCTGATAAATGGCAGGCTTTGCCAAAAGCGTCGCCCACAATTTGAATTTCAATATGTCTGGGTTCTTCAATTAATTTTTCCAAATACATTCCGTCATTTCCAAAAGCAGCTTTTGCTTCCTGGCGAGCAGAGTCCCAGGCATCTTGTAAATCTTCTGCTTTCCATACGGCTCGCATTCCTTTTCCGCCACCGCCGGCTGTTGCTTTTAACATCACCGGATATCCTGCTTCAACAGCCAATTTTTCACATTCTGAAAAATCTTTTATAATTCCTTCAGACCCCGGAATACAGGGAACACCGGCAGCAATCATGGTTGATTTTGCAGAGGCTTTGTCACCCATTCTGTCTATCATATCTCCGGTTGCCCCTATAAACTTAATATCATGTTCTTCACATAGCTTCGAGAATTTAGCGTTTTCCGATAGGAAACCATATCCCGGATGTATGGCATCGGCATTTGTAATTTCGGCTGCTGCAATAATATTTGACATTTTCAAATACGATTCGCTACCGGGAGCAGGGCCAATGCATACGGCTTCATCAGCAAATTTAACATGTAAACTCTCTGCATCAACAGTGGAATATACTGCTACTGTTTTAATTCCCATCTCTTTACAAGTTCTAAGTATTCGTAAAGCGATTTCACCTCTATTGGCTATTAATATTTTTTTAAACATAATTATAAGTTTTATTTTTTAAAATTTTGAGGAGGCACTTAAAAAAATAAAAGAAAATTATGAAGGATCTATCAAAAACAGTGGTTGATCAAACTCTACGGGAGAAGAATCATCTGCAAGTATTTTTACCACTTTGCCGGAAACGTCGGATTCGATTTCATTAAATAATTTCATGGCTTCAATAATACACAGCGTATCACCGACTTTAATCTCACTGCCTACCTCTACAAACACGGGTTTGTCCGGTGAAGGCTTTCTATATAAAGTACCAATAATAGGAGACTTTATAGTAATATATTTAGAATCGTCTTCTGTGGGAGCAGCAACGGGAGCAGAAGCTTCAGGAGCAGGCGGAGGAGCTACCGGAGCCATTTGTATGGATTGTTGAGGTATTGCTACCGCAGGAGTTTGGTGTACTATAGTGCTTTCATTAGCAGTACCGGTTTTGATAGTAATTTTTATACCTTCCATTTCCAGTTTTACTTCGCTGACACCGGATTTTGCTACAAACTTTATCAAGCTTTGAATTTCTTTAATATCCATATTTTTGATTTTAGTACTAATTAGTTTGTGAATTATATGCCCATTTTAAATAGATAGATCCCCACGTAAATCCGCCGCCAAAAGCCACAAAAATTAAATTATCTCCTTTTTTTAGCTGCTGCTCATAATCTGCTAATAACAAAGGTAGAGTAGCAGAGGTTGTATTTCCATACTTATGAATATTTATCATTACTTTTGAGGAATTCAGATTTATTCTATTTGCGGTAGCTTCAATAATTCTCTTATTTGCTTGATGTGGAACCAGCCAATCTATGTCTTGTTGGGTTAGCTTATTTCTAGTCAACATTTTTTCTGATGCATCAGCCATATTGGATACTGCAAACTTAAAAACTGTTTTCCCTTCCTGATACACAAAATGTTGTTTATTTTTTACAGTACTTTCACTAGGAGGCAAAATTGAGCCTCCGGCTTCAATTTTTAAGAACTCTCTTCCAATACCATCGCTTCTTAAGTATTCGTCTTGTAAACCCAGGCCTTCTTCGTTGACTTCAAAAAGAGTGGCAGCGGCCCCGTCTCCAAAAATAATGCAAGTAGTCCTGTCCGAATAATCTATGATAGAAGACATTTTATCGGCCCCTATGAGTAATACCTTTTTATATCTACCGGATGTTACGTAGGCTGCTGCTGTAGACATTCCGTAGAGAAAGCTGGAGCAGGCAGCTTGTATGTCATAGGCAAATGCGTTAGCAGCTCCTATTTCTGTTGCCGTAAAAACTGCGGTAGAAGCTACAAGTACATCGGGTGTGGCAGTGGCAACAATAACCAGGTCTATCTCTAAGGGGTTCAGATTTGTTTTCCGGATTAAATCTTTTGCAGCTTCAATAGCCATAAAAGAAGTACCCTTATTCGGAGTTTTAAGGATTCTACGTTCTTTAATTCCGGTTCTGGACGTAATCCACTCGTCATTGGTATCGACTAAAGTTTCCAGCTCCTTATTTGTCAGCACGTATTCGGGGACATACTTCCCCACTGCTGTAATTGCTGCAGTTAACTTTATCATAGGGTTGCCTTTTATAAAGGTTCTATTGTTGTTTGGTTTACCATAAAAAGGGAAGGCTAAAATAAGGAAAATAAACTTTTTCCGTACAAAAAAGCTTGAGAAAACCCAATTTTTAGTATGAAATTATAAAAAGACATCAAAAAACGAGGGTTTTTGGTTTTTCTAAAAAAAAACACAATTATACTTCTGCTTCGGAAGATTCCATTACAACCTGGCCTCTGTAATAGAGTTTACTTTCATGCCAATGAGCTCTGTGGTATAAATGAGCTTCTCCGGTTGTTGGGTCTACCGCTATTTGCTGAGTTGAAGCCTTATAGTGAGTTCTTCTTTTATCTCTTCTGGTTTTGGATATTTTTCTCTTTGGATGTGCCATTTTATGTATTTTTTTCTGTTATTAAATTCTTTAACATATCCCACCTGGGATCTGTTTCCGCATTTTCCGCCGGAACTGTTTTTTGTGAGCTATTTAATATGTCCAAAGTTTTAGATTGCATAGTACCGTCTGTGACTTTTGGATGAACTCTTTTTGCAGGGACAGACAAAATAATCAACTCATATATGTATTGGGCTATATTTAGCTGGTATGCCCCATGTGAGAGTATCAAGATATCTATATCATTGTCATTATACTCCGACCCAAACTTAACAACCAAGTCTAGATTCCCTGTAATTTCCTGATCATAAGGAATATTTGTAATATCACAAGAAAGGTTTACAGTTCCGCTTATCTGAACAGAGATTTCTATAAAAGTTGTCTTTTTTACAAGGGTGGCGTTAGCTGTAACCCGGGTATTAAAGTATTCATTAAAATTAAATGCTTCAAAGAACGTGTTATCGATTTGATATTTGAATAAATGGCTTCCTAATTTTAAACCTACAAAAGGAATGTTAAAATCTTTCATGCCTTTCATTATCAATGAATCAAATTGAGCATGCGAATATAAAAAATGTTTTGGATTTAATTGAATTTTATAGGTAAAAAGTCAATTGGATTTTAAAACATTCTCAGTGATCTCTTTATATTCGTTTCTGTTTTTATAAATCTTAAGAGCAGTAAATAAAGCTTCTTTAAATGAATCTTCGTTTGCTATTCCTTTTCCGGCGATATCAAAACCGGTTCCATGATCGGGTGATGTCCTTATTTTATTTAAACCTGCTGTAAAGTTTACACCGTTTCCAAATGATAATGCTTTAAAAGGAGCTAAGCCTTGATCGTGATACATGGCCAATATTCCGTCAAATTGTTGATAGGTTTTTGAACCAAAGAATCCGTCTGCGGCATAAGGGCCAAACACTAATTTTCCCGAATCTCGTATTTCTTTGATGGTAGGAATAATGATTTCTTTTTCTTCTTTGCCCGTTAACCCGTTGTCTCCCGAGTGCGGGTTCAATCCAAGAACAGCAATTTTTGGTTTAATAACACCAAAATCCTGTACTAATGAGGCATACATAATTGCTGTTTTCTCTTTGATTAATTCGGGTGTAATCGTATCTGCCACTTTTGAAACAGGAATATGTCCGGTTAACAGCCCTACTTTAAATAAGTCATTCATTAAAATCATCAGGCTTTGTCCTTCTAAATTACTTTGCAAATATTCCGTATGTCCTGCAAATTTAAAATCTTCTGATTGGATAGTATCTTTATTGATCGGTGCGGTAATTAAGACATCTATGGTTTCTTTTTTTAATTCGTCTACAGCTTTTTTCAGAGATTGAAAAGCATATTTTCCAGCATTTTTTGAAGGGGTTCCTAATTCGATTTTAATGTCTTCATTCCATATATTTAACAGGTTGATTTTTCCGTAAACTATTTTGTTAATATGATGTATACCGTTAATATGCGTTTGAATGTTCAACGCTTTTTTATGAAAGGAAACTACTTTGTTTGAGCCAAATATAACAGGAGTACAAAATTCCAGCATTCTTTTATCGGCAAATGTTTTTAAAATAACTTCTACGCCTATTCCGTTTATATCACCCAAAGAAATTCCTACAATTATGTTATTGGTTTTATTCATCGTGCATGTTGTATTATTTCTATTTTTGTATGGTGCAAAAGTAACTAAATTATAAGAGATGTTTACCGGAATTATTGAAACTCTGGGAGTTGTTAAACGGATTGACAGTGAACAGGAAAATATTCATGTTACCATTCAAAGTGATACAACCAATGAGTTAAAGATTGATCAAAGTGTTGCGCATAATGGAGTTTGCCTGACCGTTGTTTCTATTGAAAATGACACCTATGTTGTTACTGCCATAAAAGAAACGCTGGACAAAACAAACCTGGGATTATTAAAAGTAAATGATAAGATCAATTTGGAAAGAGCAATGAAATTGGGCGATAGATTAGATGGTCATATAGTACAGGGGCATGTAGATTCGACAGCTGTTTGTATCGCCAAAACAAATGAAGAAGGAAGTACTTTATTTACTTTTCAATATACTTCTACGGAAAATATAACGATAGAGAAAGGCTCCATTACGGTTAATGGAGTTAGTTTAACAGTGGTAAATACTAAAGAGAATGAGTTTAGTGTGGCAATTATACCTTATACCTTAGCACATACTACATTTAAAGATTTAGTTGTTGGCAGTATTGTCAATTTGGAGTTTGATGTGATAGGGAAGTACGTTACGAGATTATATAGAAATGGGTACTAACTAAGTCACCAATCGTAATTTTTATGAGCGTCTAACTTTATAAATATAAAGAGCAACAGTGTAAACCCCCAAAGAGAAGATCCGCCGTAGCTAAAAAAAGGTAGCGGGATTCCAATGGTTGGCAATAAACCGATAACCATTCCTATATTTATCAGGATATGAAAAAATAAGATAGAGGCTACGCCATATCCATAGATTCGTCCGAATTTGTTATTGTGGGTTTCAGCTAAAAAGAGGATTCGATATAACAAAATCAGAAAAAGAATGATTACCATACTACTGCCTATAAATCCCCATTCTTCTCCAATTACACTAAAGATATAATCGGTGTGTTGCTCAGGTACAAATCCTCCCTGGGTTTTATCACCCTTCAAAAAACCTTTGCCTGAAAACCCTCCGGAGCTTATGGTCCGGATAGATTGATTTGAATTGTATCCTATTTTTTGTGTATCTGATTTTTTGCCTAATAAGATATCAAATCGATCTCTGTGATGCTGTTCAAAAACATTATTATAAATAAAATCCGAGCTAAAGATAAATAGCCCAATAATGGAATAGAACCCCATAATTTTAATCCAATGAAATTTTAAGAAACGTTTATTTTTATAAACTGCGTATAGGATGAAAAGTGTAATTAAAGAGAAGAGAACCGATGCTAATATAAATGGGGTTATAATTAAAGTGAATATAAAAAGAACAATAGCAGAAATGCCTATAATCAAATAAGCTAATGTCAAACCCTCTCTATTCAGGACAAAAAAGAAAGATAAGTAAATAAGGGCAGAACCCGCGTCGGGTTGTAAGAAAATTAAAAAAGCAGGGAGAAAAATAATAAAGAAGGCTTTGATTTGATTTTCAATAATTCCAAGATTGTAATTCCTGTCATGCATCAGTTTTGCCAAAGCCAATGCTGTAAAGGCTTTGGAAAATTCAGAAGGTTGTATACTTGCTATTCCAACATCATACCATGATACGGCACCGTTTACATTCTTGCCAAATAGAAATAAACCAATTAAAAGGATTACCGAAGCGAGATAAAAAAAACCTGCAAATTTTTCATAAAATTTAAAGTTAAAGAAGAGTATAACAATGATAAGTGGTATACTTAAAATAATCCAAAGGAGTTGTTTGCCATGTATGGTTGAAAAATTAAAAATACTGCCCGTATTTTCCGGAGACACAGCATAAATGTTTACCCAACCAAAACCTACCAGAAGTATATAAATTAAAACCAGTGTCCAATCTATACTGTAAAAAATATTATTGCGTGCTGCTCTCAACGGTTATTTTTTTATCAAGATGTCTATTATAAACAGGGTATAAGTCTTTATTGATAACGATATCTTCAATCCATTTTCTTTTTACTTTTTTGAATATGTATTTTTCAATCATAAGACTTGCAATGGGAGCTGCTATTTCCGAACCGAACCCTCCGTTTTCAATAAAAACGGCAAGAGCAATTTTTGGGTCCTCTTTTGGAGCAAATGCAATTAAAATAGAATGATCGGGTAGTTGTTCTTTTTTCCCATTTACTTTTGTAAAATTTTCAGCAGTTCCTGTTTTGCCACAAATATCAATTCCTTTAATCTTAACCCAACTGGCTGTTCCTGTTTTAAAAACCTCTTCCATTGCATGTATTACAGGTTCAAAATGTTTTGCCTGTATCGTTGTTTTTTTAGGGATGATATATGTGGAATCCTTAATAGGAATCACATTGATATTTTTTAATATATGCGGGATATAAAAATAACCTCTGTTGGCAATTGCAGCAGTAACATTTGCGAGTTGAATGGGAGTAGTTAATACTTCACCCTGGCCAATAGCATTGGAAATATTAGTAGATGCATTCCACTTGTATTTATATTGCCTGTTATAATATTCACCATCAGGAATTAACCCTTTTTGGCCGGTAGGTAAGTCGTATCCTAAGTAATTTCCCAATCCAAAACTTTTCAAGTGCCTACTCCAGTTTGTAAGCCCGCTTTCCGGATCATTATTTTTCTCTATAATACGTTTGTACGTATTTGCAAAATAGCTGTTGCATGATTTGGAAATGGCGGTATGCAATTGAATAGGTTTATTGTATATATTACAATGACATCCCATAAATTCATTTTTTCTATTGCCGTATCGATACCCGTGATAACAATAAAAATGAGTTTTTTCTGTAATAATACCTTCTTGTAGCCCTATCAAGGCATTTACCAGTTTAAAAGGAGATCCGGGTGCATAAATTGCTTGTAAACCTCTATCGTAAGTGGGATTATTAATGATGTCATTAAAAAGTATAACAGAATTTTTAGAACGTTTTCTGCCAACCATCATATTTGGGTCATAACTGGGAGCAGTGGTTAATGATAGAATTTCTCCTGTAGCAGGCTCAATAGCAACAATAGCTCCCCGTTTTCCTTTCATTAAAGACTCTGCATATTGTTGTAGCTCACTATCAATAGACAAAGTTACATCCTGTCCGTCAACGGAAAGTGAATCATATATTCCGTCTTTATAGGGCCCTATAATTTTATTAAGACTATTTCTTTGGAGGTATTTTCTTCCCTTTTTTCCTCTCAATACCAATTCGTACTGCTTTTCAATTCCGGTTTTCCCTATCAACTCTCCTTGCTGATAATAATTACTTTTTTTGGTAATCTCCTCATTTACTTCACTGATATAACCCAGAATATTGGCTGCAGATTTAACGGGATAATCTCGTATAATTCTTTTTTGGACATAAAAACCTTTAAATTTGTGCAGTTTTTCCTGTAAAAAAGCGAAATCTTCTTTAGCCAATTGCCTGAGAAAAACCGAAGGCAACCACGGTGAGTATCTTTTTGCTCTTCTGTATCTCTTTTTAAAGTATGCGGTATCTATTTTAAGAAGTGAACAAAACTCTAAAGTATCCAGAGGTTTTACTTCATTTGGAATTACCATTACATCATAGGATAATTGATTGGCTACTAAAAGTTTACCATTTCTGTCATATATGTAACCTCTTTCCGGATAATCGAAAATTACTTTTACGGAAGTACTTTGAGCAATAACATTAGGTGCACTGTCTACTATTTGCAATTGAAAAAGCCTGCCGATATAAAGCAAACCAATGGAAGTAGTTAAAAAGTATAGTAGAAAACTTCGTTTCATGGATATTTTTTATTAAAAATAAAGGTTCCTGAAAAATACAAAATCAGCGTAAAAAAAGCAGATAAAAAAGTATTTAACATAATATCATAAAAATTTTGAAAACTAAAATGAGCCAGAGAGAATAAAATAAAATGATGTATAACTGTTAAAATGATTACATAGTTGATCATTTTTTTTAAAGACTCTGATTTAAAGTTGAATGTTAATAAATCAGTATTGGATTTTTGGAAAATAGCTTTTATTAAAAAGATTCTTATATAAGCAACAAACAGTAATGAAAAAGCATGTATTCCTCCGGAATCTGAGAACAGGTCGGCAACCAAGCCATAAAGAAAAGCAAAAAATAAAAAAGGAAAACGATTCGTACGAACCGGATAAACAAATACAAAAAGCACGTACAAATATGGATTTATATATCCTAAAAAATGGATATTATTTAATATAAGTACTTGAAAAAGCATAATAAGAACCAATCTTATAGTTAATGAAAATCTATTCATTTGCAGTATCTTCTATAGTTCGAATTTCTCTTTTATCAAAATTTGAAATAATATATACATTTTCAATATGTCTTAAATCATTAAATAGTGCCACATCTATGGTATTTTTTATAGAATTACCAGGGGTTATTTTCTGTATGGTTCCAATTAAAATACCTTTAGGAAAGATAGAAGACATTCCTCCTGTGATGATCGTATCTCCAACTTTAAAAACAGCTTGTCTGGGGATATCATTTAATTGTACTATTCGTATATCTTTTCCATTCCAGGTCAACGAGCCAAAATAAGGGCTGTTCTTCAGACGTGCATTGATTCCAATAGTTTTATTTAAAATAGATTGAGCTCTCGCATATCTATAGGAAGTTTGATCGGTAATCCCTATGATTCCCTTATTATTTACAACAGCCATTTCGGTAGTAACTCCGTCTTTTTTCCCCTTATTAAGTGTCAGGAAATTAAAGTCAGAGTTGAACTTATTATTAATAATTTTAGCTGCAGTATATGTGTATTTCTGATGATATAACGAATTATTTACCTTGATAACTAAAGATGTGTCCAACACATTTTTTAATTTTTCCAGTTTGTTTTTAAGCAGTGTATTTTCTTCTATTAATATTTTGTTGGCTTTTTTTAGATTAAAATATCCGGAAAATTGTGTAGTTTTTTCATATAAGTTCCCACTGATAAAGTTTGCAGAACTAATAAACTTACTTTTGTGAAAGCGGTGATTATTGAGGATAAAAAACAGAGCAACGGATTCTAAAAGAAGAAAAAATAGAAAGTATTTATATTTCCGGATAAAATAAATAATTTGCTGCATACAATGAAAATATTTGAAATTATTTCATCACAACACTTTTGTATTTATCCAGTTCTTTTAGAGCCAATCCGGTACCTCTTACAACAGCCCTCAGCGGATCTTCTACAACATAAACAGGAAGATCGGTTTTACGGGATAATCGCTTATCCAGACCCTTAAGCATAGAACCTCCTCCTGCTAAATAGATACCTGTGTTGTAAATATCGGCAGATAATTCGGGTGGCGTTTTAGACAAGGTTTCCATAATAGCATCTTCAATCCTTAAAATAGATTTATCTAATGCTTTTGCCATTTCTCTATAAGAGGTCTGAACTTGTTTAGGTTTTCCGCTTAATAAATCTCTTCCCCTAACCAACATATCTTCCGGGGGATCATCCAAATCTTCGGTGGCAGCACCAACGGTTATTTTAACATTTTCTGCAGTTGCCACCCCTATGTACAAATTATGTTGGGTTCGCATGTAGTACATGATATCATTTGTAAATAGATCTCCTGCAACTTTTACAGATTGATCGTAAACAATACCGGATAGTGCAATTACAGCAATTTCCGTAGTTCCTCCGCCGATATCAATAACCATATTCCCTTTGGCCTCCATAATATCTATACCAACACCAATTGCGGCAGCCATAGGTTCGTAAATCAAATAGACTTCTTTTGCATTCATATGTGTGGCGGAGTCTTTTACAGCGCGTTTTTCCACCTCGGTAATACCGGAAGGAATACAAATAAGCATTCGCAATGAAGGTGAAAAAAACCTTCTTCTGATAGCAGGAATTTTTTTAATAAAATTCTTAATCATTTCTTCGGAAGCCTGAAAATCAGCTATTACCCCATCTTTTAACGGGCGTATGGTTTTGATATTTTCATGCGTTTTCCCCTGCATTAAACTGGCGTCTTTTCCCGTGGCGATAATCTTACCCGTTAGTTGATTTCTCGCTACTATGGAAGGACTGTCTATGACCACCTTGTCATCATGTATAATTAAAGTGTTTGCAGTACCTAAATCGATTGCAATATCTTCTGTCATAAAATCGAAAAACCCCATAAAATATTTTTTTGATTTTGAGTAGTCTTACAAATCTAATAAAAATTACTTGTTCGGAATACAATTATGTATTTAATGTTTAAAATGTCTTGTTCCCGTAAATACCATAGACAAACTATTTGAGTCACAGTAATCTATACTTAATTGATCTTTAATTGAACCTCCCGGTTGAATAATGCTTTTTATTCCGGCGGTATCTGCAATTTCCACACAGTCGGGAAAAGGAAAAAAAGCATCACTGGCCATAACAGCTTCTTGCAAATTAAACCCAAAATTTGTCGCTTTTTCAATGGCTTGTTTTAATGCATCAACTCTACTGGTTTGGCCGGTACCACTGGCAAAAAGCTGCTTGTTTTTGGCTAATACAATGGTATTAGACTTTGTGTGTTTACATATTTTGGAAGCAAAAATGAGATCTTCTAACGCTCTTTTAGTCGGCTTATTTTTTGTAGGATACGACAGGTCCTCTACACGATCTGTTTTGTTGTCTTTGTCTTGGACAAGTAGCCCACTTAAGCAGGTTCTTACCGTTTGGTTTGGCAACTTAGTTTCTTTTTGAATTAGAATAATTCGATTCTTTTTCCCTTTTAAAATGGTTAAAGCATCCTCGTCATACGACGGTGCAATAATCACTTCACAAAAAAGGGAATGTATTTCTGTTGCGGTCACCTTGTCAATTTTTGTATTCGTGATTAATATTCCGCCAAAAGCAGAAACAGGATCTCCGGACAAAGCATCAATATAAGCCTGATATACGGTGGCTCTTTGAGCACAACCACATGCATTATTGTGTTTTAAAATAGCAAAAGTAGGAGGCTCTTCGGTAAATTCACTCATTAAATGAACCGCAGCATCAATATCTAACAAGTTGTTATAACTTAATTCTTTTCCGTGAAGTTGATCAAACATACCTTCTAAATCTCCAAAAAAAGTTCCCCTTTGATGTGGATTTTCACCATATCGCAATGTTTTGGAAGTCCGCTCGCTTGCTTTAAAAACGACTTCTTTTTCATTAAAATAATTAAATATGGCGGTATCGTAATGAGAAGAAATATCAAATGCCTTAGCAGCAAACTCCTTTCTTGATGCTAGGGATGTTTTACCATCATTACCGGAGATTAGTTCTAAAAATGCTTCATATTGATCCATCGATGAAATGATAAATGTGTCTTTAAAATTCTTTGCAGCAGCTCTTATTAAAGAAATTCCACCGATATCAATTTTTTCTATGATGCCTTGCTCATCGGCACCCGAAGCAATTGTTTTTTCAAAAGGATATAAATCTACAATGACCAAATCTAACTGGGGAATTTGAAATTCATTCATTTGGGCGATATCTCCTTTGTGATCCTGTCTGTTTAAAATACCTCCAAATACTTTTGGATGCAATGTTTTTACTCTACCTCCAAGAATGGAAGGATATGAAGTTACATCTTCTATAGGAATAACCGATATGCCAAGCTCAGCGATAAACCTCTCCGTTCCTCCGGTTGAATAAATAGTTACACCGAAGTCATTTAATTTTTTTACAACAGGCGCTAAACCCTCTTTATGAAAAACAGAAATTAATGCGGATTGAATCGTTTTTAGAGTACTCATCTATTACTTAGTTATATTATTGAGTCCATTGCCAAAATAGTGATATATTCTGTGTTTGAATTGATTTGACTTCAAATTTCTCCCTTCTCGAAAATTTTAAATCCTCAAAACCACCAGATTATTCCGGTTGAAAATGTTCTTCGGGCGTCGAACTTTTTGCTAAATCAATTCTGCAAAGATCTCTTTTTTAACTTTTTTCTCAAAAAAAGGATGCTCTTTTTCAGTGTTTTAAAAAGGTTGAGCAAACTTTTAACTCGGGGCTTTCAAAACTTTTAACTCTATTATATAGAGTATACAAATTTACTAAAAGAACTCATTTAAACTTTTTCAATTTGCTAAAAAATGGGTGTTTTTAGGGCTGTTTTTAGCTTTTTTTCCTTCCGTAGCGGTGCATGCAACTCAAAAAAGCCTTCAACAGCCCTAAAAACTTCTAATGTTCGCTTAAACCCAAAAAGTCCAAACGAGTTCGGTAAATAATATCACAAAAAACAAGATATTTATTCAAACTTTTCTATTTTAGTTGACCAAAATTTAAACGGAATGAACAGAATAAAAGAAGCTCCGGAACAAAAAGGAATTAAACAAAAATAGTTGGCTGAGCAATTAGGTAAGAGCTATAACATGGTTAACAGCTATGTGCAAAACAGACAACAGCCAAGATTTGAAGTGTTATTTGAGATAGCAAAAATCCTTGATGTTGACCCAAAAGACCTAATCCAAACAGAAAAAGAGCAATAGATGATCCTCGATAATGAAAACAAAGAATTAAAAGTCCACCAGTGGATTTCCAAATATACAGAAGAGGGAAAATTTGATTTAGTAACGGGATACTTTACAATTGGAGCTTTAGCGTGGTTGTCAAGACAAGTAAACGATAAAATTAGTGACTTCCGTTTGGTGCTTGGGGACATTGTTAATGTTGACTTAGAAGAAAATCGACCACTTGATTTATTAAACGAAAATATCTCGATTGAAGCAGCGTTGAAATTAAACAGTGTTTCACAAGAAGCAGTGAATTTCTTAAAACAAGATAAAGTATTGGCAAAGACATTAGAACCAAATTTTTGCCATGCAAAAAATTATCTGTTCCATCCGGCCAAAGACGACGACAGAGATAAATATTTTGTTTCGGGAAGCTCAAATCTTACCGAAGCCGGAATCGGATTAAAGCACACAAATAATGTTGAGCTAAATATTGCAGAAACCGGCAACAATAACCAATACAAGGAATTGGTATATTGGTTTGAATCTTTGTGGGTTAAACCTCAAGCTCATACCGATAAGACAATAATTCACAAAGATGGAAAACACACAAAAATTGACTTTAAAAAATACCTAATAGGTGAAATAGAAAAGATTTTTATTAAATACACTCCGAGAGAGATATACTATAAAATCTTATTTGAATTATTTGGCAATCAACTTCTGGAAGAAGAAAATAATCCTGAGTTTAACAGGCAAATAGGTAGGTTAGAAAACAGTGTAATTTATAATGCGCTTTACGAATTCCAAAAAAAAGGGGTATTAAGCCTGATTAAAATGCTTCAAAAATGCAACGGATCAATACTTGCAGATGCCGTTGGTCTTGGAAAAACATGGAGTGCCTTAGCTGTTATTAAATACTTTCAATTGCAAGGTCGGGAAGTCTTATTACTTTGCCCTAGAGAATTTGGCATATACCCGACTAAAAAAATCTACAATAGAATTCTGTTAAAAGAAGAAAGACGACAAAGAAACATTGATAGCATTGTTGCTAGAGCTATTGAATTTGCCAGAGAGAGAGAAGCATCAGAGAATCCAGTTGACCCAGACTGGATCGTTGAATTTTTCAATATTACTCAAGATTGTTCTCATGAAAAGATGCAATATTTATGGGCTAAAATTTTAGCTGGTGAAGTAAAGAATCCATCTAGCTTCTCAAAAAGAACATTAAATCTTTTAAAATCAATCTCGTCAGACGAAGCAGAATTGTTTTCTTTATTATCTAACTGCTTGTGGAACCTACATGGTGAAGGAGTATCAAATTCTAAAATGCTCATCACCGATTCCGATGAGAATAGTGAATATTCTGATTTGCATTGGGGCTTTGATAGAAGAGATATCTATCTTTTAGAAGATTTAGGCCTTATCGAAGAATCTATTTACATATTAAATACTTCAAAATACTCATATCAACTTGATTTTTTTAACATTAAACACTCGGTTAAAAGCTCCAAAAAGAGGACTGAATTAGATATTTTAAGATTAACTAAGGTTGGTGAAGAAATTTACTCAATAGTACAAAAGGAAATGAATCTAACATATTATGAACATATTATGAATTATCTTAAAACCAATAAGATGATAGATTAAAAACTTCTTCTTTTCTCAATTAAAAAGTTTTAAACAAGTCTAAAAAATCAATATCCAAACCTTCGGCTATTCTAAGTAATGTTTTAACTGTAGGGTTCGTTCTGCCACTTTCAATTCGTCGATGGACTTGCTACATTTAGAGTGACAAAGAGTTAAGCTAATTTTATCTAAAATAACTTAACCATATGAAACGAAGAAAATACAGTAAAGAGTTTAAAATTAAAGCAGTAGAATTAAGCAATGTACGAGGTAACACAAAGCAGATTGCCATGGAATTGGGAATCAGTGCAGATCTTATTTACAGATGGCGTAGAGAATTAGAACAGCGTCCTGATTTAGCTTTTAGCGGTAATGGCGTCAAACAACTCACAGAAGATCAGAAAGAGTTAGAGCGATTACGTAAACAGCTCAAGGATGTTACCATGGAGCGGGATATCTTAAAAAAGGCCGTGAGCATCTTCTCCAAGAGCGATCGGAAGTATTGAAATTTATCAAAGATTACAGTAGAGAATATCCGGTTGGGAAGATGTGTAAAATTTTTAAAATTAGTAGAAACAGTTATTACAGGAGTAAGAATTATGTTCCATCAGATAGAGATGGAAAAAATCGTATGCTACTCTCTGAGATTCACCGTATCTGTGAGCGAAGTAAATCTACTTATGGAAGTCCTAGAATTACAGAGGAACTCAAAGCTAAAGGGTTTAAAGTATCTAGGTCTAGGGTAGCACGATTGATGAAAAAACACGGGATTAAAGCAGTTCGTAAAAAGAAATTTGTTGTCACGACAGATTCTAAGCATCAATATCCAGTAGCTGATAATGTATTGGATAGAGATTTTAAAGCTACCGCTGCTGCACAGAAATGGGTTTCTGATATTACCTATTTAAAGACTGCACAAGGATGGCTGTACTTAACGGTAATTATTGACCTGTTTGATCGTAAAGTCATTGGTTGGTCTTTGAGCAATGGACTCAAAGCAAGACAAACTATCATTGCTGCATGGAGAATGGCTGTAAACAACAGAATGCCTTGTGAAGGTATGATTTTTCATTCTGATCGAGGTGTACAATACGCATCTCATGCGTTTGTTAATATCCTTAAAAGTTATCATGTAACACCCAGTATGAGTAGAAAAGGAAACTGTTGGGATAATGCAGTAGCTGAATCTTTTTTTAAAACAATCAAAACAGAACTAATGATAGACAATAAGTTTATATCCAACAAAAGTCTTCAAATTAAAGTCTTTGAATACATAGAAACTTGGTACAACAGATACAGAAGACATTCTGCTCTTGGTTACAAAAATATCATCGAATTTGAAAAATTATATCAAATCAAAAATGTAGCTTAACTTTTTGTACCATTTTTTGTTGCATATCCAGAAGAGAACAATCTTACAAAATTTTTACAATATAAAAACATCAATGACAGGCAAGCTGACATTCTATTTAAAATAGAAAAAAATCAAATAGAACTTTTACGGTAAAAGAAATTCAAAATGTGTATAGAGTAACCAATCAGACAGCCAGAACAGATATGGAAGCCCTTGTAAAGAAAGGGTTTTTAAAAAAGATTGCTATTAATCATAAGAGTTCAAGTTATTGGAAGGGAGATAAGTTTGATAACACATTTCTATAGCTCTTTCATTGGATCCCAAAAGACTTTTTCTAAATTTTGAATCTGATTATCAACTACAACAATACCTTCATTTTCTAACAATTGTTGCATCAAGTTAGTTCCGCCAAAATGGTGTTTGCCTGTTAATAGTCCTTTTTTATTAACAACTCTATGTGCCGGAACGTCCTCATATTTCCCTGAACTGTTCATAGCCCAACCCACCATTCTGGCGGAGCGTGCTGCTCCCAAATAGTTGGCAATGGCCCCATAACTGGTTACTCTGCCGTAAGGAATAAGACGGGCTAATTGGTATACTCTTTCAAAAAAGTTATCCGATGTTTCCATATAGTGAAATATATAAAATGTACTAGGGCGTGTTAATGATGCTATACCGTGAATTTACTTTAGGGTACCTCTACTACTTTTTATTTCGCTTTCTCTAAAGTAAATGAAAATTCAGATCCTTTGCCATATATACTATTTAACAAAATAGTTTCATTATGAGCTTCCACGATATGCTTTACAATAGATAAGCCTAAACCCGAACCCCCCTGCTCTCTTGATCTACTTTGATCTACTCTATAAAAACGTTCAAATAAACGCGATAAATGCTCTTGCTTAATTCCTTCCCCATTATCTGTTACTTTGATGATAAACTTTTGCTCATTATATGATTCTACACCAACAGTAGTTAAGCCGTTTGTATTACCATATTTAATAGAATTTACCACCAAATTAATGAGTACCTGCTCAATTCTTTTAACATCTCCTTTTACAAAAATAGAAAACTCATAAAACTTATCGAATTGCAAAGTGATATTCCTTTTTTTGGCGCGTATTTCCAGTAAATCAAAGACATTTTGAATAAGTTCTAAAATATTGAAAATTTCAAAATTCATTTTCATGCCTTCAGTTTCCAGTTTGGCAATCATATCCATATCTTTTACAATAGAAACTAAACGCTCTACTCCTCTCCCGGTTCTGTTTAAATATTTGGCTCTGATTAACCCATCTTCAGCAGCTCCTTCCAATAGTGTTAAAATATATCCCTGAACAGTAAAAAGAGGAGTTTTAAGTTCATGTGCAACATTGCCTAAAAAATCTCTTCTAAAAGAATCCCGCTCAGTAAGGTTTTGAATTTCAATACGTTTTCCCTCAACAAACTCTTGTACTGTTTTAGATAGTGTCTCAATATCTGTGGTAATGGATTTCTTTCTTATGTCTCCTGCATTTAGAATGGAAACTTCATCGTATATTTTTTTTACACGTTCATATATAGAGTGCTCTGTCCTATATTGAATAATTAAAAAAGATAGGAAAAAAAAAGCAATTTGAAAAATAAGGATAACTAAAAAATCTATTTTTTTGAAAAAAAAGAAATAAAATATAAGTGTTAAAATAACAGAAATAAGTGTTAGATACACTGATGACCAGAGTGCAAAGGAATACGTTTTTTTAAACTTCATAAGAAGATAAAACTATTTATCTTTATTTTCCAGTACAAACTTATAGCCTACTCCTTTTACAGTTTTAAAATAATTGTCCCCTATTTTTTCTCTCAGTTTCCTGATATGGACATCAATAGTTCTTCCGCCAACGACGACTTCATTACCCCAAACAGTATCTAAAATAACCTCTCTTTTAAATACTTTTCCCGGCCTGGAAGTTAGCAACGATAATAGTTCAAATTCTTTTCTGGGAAGTACAATTTTTTTATCACTTTTAAAAACAACATACTCATCTCTATCTATAATAATATCTCCAATATTAGAAGAAATCTCAACTAATTTATCGGTTTTTAACCGCCTTAGTAAAGATTTTACTTTGCTCACTAACACTTTAGGTTTTACAGGTTTTGTAATATAATCATCAGCACCCGCTTCAAATCCGGCTACCAAGGAGTAATCTTCTCCTCTTGCGGTTAGAAAAGCAATAATTACTTCCTCTAAACTTTTTATCTTTCTTATTTTTTCACAAGCTTCAATACCATCCATTTCAGGCATCATAATATCTAATAATATCAAATGCGGAACTAATTTCTTAGCTGTATTTACAGCTTCCAAACCATTTTTTGCAGTGAGTACCTGATACCCTTCATTTTTCAGATTATAATTTACAATCTCTAAAATATCCGGTTCATCATCTACCAATAAAATTTTTATATCGTTATTATTCATACGTACTTTTTAAAGCTTCCCAAAAATAGAGAATAATTACTAAAGAAGAGATAACTTAAATTGGTTATTGTTCGTTAGGTTGACACGCTTTAATATCAAAAAGAATAATTATATCGAAAATAAGCTAATCCTTCCGGGCTACAGTCCGTACAATATATAACCAACCCTTCCACCGAAGAAACAATCCCTTTTATTTGTACTTCACCCGTGGTAGTAAACCCTTTTGTTGTACTTGCTATATCCAATATAGCAGAAGGATCAGGTGTTATGGTACCAATACTTGTTTGTGAAAATGACACGATACTTACAAATTGCTAAAACAATACTTACTGCTACATCATTTATTATTTTTCACTTAAATTATTTTTCTGCACAAAAAAACCCGTCCGTAATAATTAAGTTAGCAGGATTTTAAAATAAATATATCAAAAGTTTTGATGGTTTGAAAAGGAGCTCATTTAAACTTTTTCAATTTGCTAAAAAATTACTGTTTTCCGCTCTGTTTTTGTCTTTTTTTCCTTCCGTAGCGCTGCCTATGCAACTCAAAAAAGCCTTCAACAGAACTAAAAACTTCTAATGTTCGCTTACATCCAAAAAGTTTAAATGAGTTCAAGGAATCAAATCACACAATTAGTTGTTTTTATCAAATTTAATATAACTGAAGCATGAGGTGTTACCATATCTGTATAAATGTTGTAAACTCCATAATTAAATTACATAACACTATTTTCTTCATTCTTTATATTTATTTGTTTTTTAATCGAGTAGGAAGATAGGGATTATTTCCCTATCTGTCCTCTCACACCACCTAGCATACGATTCCGTACTGGGCGATTCCTTAAGTTTTAACTCTGACCTTTTGGTAATAATCCAGCATAAATATGTAGCCTGCTTGTCTAAGTCGATCTGTGGTAATGGTAGTGGCAAGTATAAAGCTGTTAGCTGTATGCCAATAACTCTTCCTTATGTTTGCCCATTGCCAAGCTTTAGATTTGTTTAATCCCAATTTGGTGAGATGCCTTAGTTTGGTCTTTATCTGTTTCCATTGTTTCCAAATAACCATTCTAAGCCGTCTTCTATACCACTCGTCTATGCTCTTTAACAGCTTCTGCATATCTGCTAACCTAAAGTAATTCATCCAACCATTACTGCGTGATGTAAGTTCGGATCAATCCGAAAACTTGTGGGATTTTAAAGATATTATTGAAAACATTTAAGTTGAGTCAATCGCAAAAGCATCATTCAATAGAGTTTAAAAACTTAATAAACAGTTATTTAATGGATATTCATTTAAAAAAAATCTGAAATGATAAAATTTTTATTCAAGTCTTCCCCACAACTTTTTTGCTTGATCCGGACTTTCACCACCTAGTGCATTACCATGCACGGCACACAATAAAAACCCGAAGTCCTAAGACTTCGGATTTCTTCTATTTTTGTACAGGCGGAGAGACTCGAACTCTCACACCTTTCGGCACTAGATCCTAAGTCTAGCGTGTCTACCAATTCCACCACGCCTGCATCTCAACTGAATCTATGTTCAGCTTTCGGACTGCAAATATAAGTATTCATCTCAAATCGCAAAGTACTTTTTGTAGGAATTTTTACTACTTTTCTGCTGTAAAAAACTAAATTTTGTATTTTTTAATTAAAGAACTCGTTTAGACTTTTTGAATTTTCAAATGAAAAAATTCATGTACTTTTGGTCTCTAGCAAATACAAATCATGTCAGATATAAAAACCTATATAGAAACGCATAAAGATCGTTTTATCAATGAGCTTATTACGCTTTTAAAAATTCCTTCTATCAGTGCAGATTCAGCTTACCGGCAAGATATACTAAATGCAGCTGATATCGTTAAAAAAAGTTTGGAAAAAGCAGGATGTGATTTTGTAGAGACCTGTGAAACACCCGGCTATCCTATTGTCTACGGTGAAAAAATTATTGATGCTTCACTGCCTACTGTCTTGGTATACGGGCACTATGACGTGCAGCCTGCTGATCCTTTGGAACTATGGGATGCTCCTCCATTTGAACCTGTGATAAAGAAAACGGACATACATCCGGAAGGAGCTGTTTTTGCACGTGGTTCTTGTGATGATAAAGGACAAATGTACATGCACGTAAAAGCAGTAGAGTATATGATTTCAACAGAAAACCTTCCCTGTAATGTAAAGTTTATGATAGAGGGTGAAGAAGAAATCGGATCGGAGAGTTTGAGTTGGTTTGTCAAACGAAATCAAGAAAAATTAACAAATGATATTATTGTGATTTCTGACACCGGGATGATCAGTAATACACAACCCTCTATCACTACAGGTTTACGCGGATTGAGTTATGTTGAAGTTGAAGTAACGGGACCGAATAGAGATTTGCATTCGGGGTTATATGGTGGAGCAGTGGCAAATCCGATCAATATTTTAGCGAAGATGATTGCATCGCTACATGATGAAAATAATGTGATTGCCATTCCCGGTTTCTATGGTAATGTGGAAGAATTATCAAGAGCAGAAAGAGATGCAATGGCAGAAGCTCCTTTTTCTTTGGAACAATATAAAAAGGCTTTGGCTATTGAAGATGTGTACGGAGAAAAAGGTTATACTACCAATGAAAGAAACTCCATTCGACCTACTTTAGATGTAAATGGAATTTGGGGTGGTTATACCGGGGAAGGGGCAAAAACGGTGATTCCTTCCAAAGCATTTGCAAAAATCTCAATGCGTCTGGTGCCAAATCAGGATTGGTATAGAATTACCGAATTGTTTACGAATCATTTTAAAAATATTGCGCCAAAATCGACAAAAGTAAAAGTAACCCCGCATCATGGAGGGCAAGCATATGTAACTCCAATGGATACTATCGGATACCAGGCAGCAAAGAAAGCTTACGAAAAAACTTTTGGAAAGATTCCTATTCCAGAAAGGGGTGGCGGAAGTATCCCTATTGTTTCGCTATTTGAAAAAGAGTTAAAAAGTAAAACCATTTTAATGGGGTTTGGTTTGGACAGTGATGCGATTCATTCGCCTAATGAACATTTTGGTATTTTTAACTACTTAAAGGGTATTGAAACCATTCCTTATTTTTACAACTATTTTACAGAGTTGTCTAAATAGTGAACTCATTTAATTTTTCCCGATACTACTGTAAATTTGCCAAACTGGTTTTAATAGTCTCAATCTTTGCTATTGCATCTGCTTCTTTTTTACGTTCTATAGCCACTACTTGTTCCGGTGCATTGCTTATAAAGTGCTGATTCGTCAATTTTTTCCGAACTCCCGATAAAAAATCTTCTGCTCTTTGCAGCTCTTTTGTGAGCTTTTTTACCTCTGCTTCCACATCAATCGCTTCTTTAGAAATGGGCACAAAGTATTCATTTGATCGTATTCTAAAAGAAGCTGCTCTTTTCATCTTTTCCGATACCGGCCGGATAACGGATGTATGGGTTAATTTTTGAATGATTCCATCTAAATGAGCAGATATGTTCTCATTATTTAATACAAAAACTTCTATAGCTTCCCTAAAAGGAACATTTTTTTCTTTACGAATGGTTCTTAACTCCGATACTACTTCGGAAGCAAACTCGAAATCGGCAATTAACTGTGTGTTGCTCGTCTTTAATCCGGGATACTTTGCAATTATCAGAGCTTCTTCAGGGGTTCTTTTTTTAATTACCTGCCAGATTTCTTCTGTTAGAAATGGCATAAACGGGTGTAAGATTTTTAAATTATCTTCAAAAACAGCAATGACACTTTCATATGTTTTTTGATCGACAGGCCGTTGATATGCCGGTTTTACAATTTCTAATAGCCATCCGCAGAAATCATTGTAAATGAGTTTGTAAATTCCCATTAGTGCATCCGACAATCTGTATTTATGATAATGGTCTTCTATTTCTGCCAATGTATTTTGAAACTTTGATTGATACCATTTCAGTCCTATTTTAGAAACATCGGATTGTGCTACGGAGGTGCTTACTTTCCAACTTTTTATCAAACGGAATGCATTCCAGATTTTATTGGCAAATCCTTTTCCCTGTTGACATAGTTCTTCATCAAACATCAAATCGTTTCCTGCTGCTGAACTCAACAATAAACCGACACGGACTCCGTCAGCTCCGTAATCTTTAATTAACTGTAATGCATCGGGCGAGTTTCCTAACTGTTTGGACATCTTACGCCGTTGTTTATCACGCACTAATCCTGTTAGGTATACGTTTTGAAAGGGCTTTTTCCCTTTATACTCATATCCTGCGATAATCATTCTTGCTACCCAAAAAAATAAAATGTCCGGCCCGGTTACCAGATCGTTGGTTGGGTAATAATAGTTGATTTCTTTATTCTCCGGGTTGCGGATACCATCAAAAACAGACATGGGCCACAACCAAGAAGAAAACCAGGTATCCAACACATCGGGGTCTTGTTGTAACTGTTGCACTTTCAATGCCGGGTTTTGAGTTTTTTCTCGCGCCAGTTTTAACGCTTCTTCTCTGCTTTCCGCAACTACAAAATCTTCCTTTCCTTGCCCGTAATAATACGCCGGAATCTGTTGCCCCCACCATAATTGACGTGAGATATTCCAATCGCGAATATTTTCCATCCAATGGCGATAGGTATTTTCAAATTTCTTTGGAAACAGCTTAATATCATCTGTTTCCAGAACAGCTTCTAAAGCCGGTTTTGCCAGTGCATCCATCTTTAAAAACCACTGATCGGATAATCTTGGTTCTACCACTGCTTTGGTTCTTTCGGAAGTTCCTACATTGTGGGTAATGTTTTCTGTTTTTACCAGGAGCTTCTGTTCTTCTAATTCTCCGGCAATATCTTTTCTGGCTACTTCTCTATCTTTTCCCCGGTGGTGCAATCCAAAACCATTCATAGAGCCGTCTTCATTCAATACATCAATCACTTCAAGATGGTGTCTGTCTCCTATTTCTTTATCATTGAAGTCATGTGCAGGCGTTACCTTCAGGCACCCCGTTCCAAATGCAATATCTACATAGTCGTCTTCAATAATCGGAATGACCCTGTTGCAAATAGGCACAATTGCTTTTTTTCCTTTTAGATGTTTATAACGTTCATCATCCGGGCGAATACATATGGCAGTATCTCCCAGTATCGTTTCAGGACGCGTTGTTGCAATGGTTAGAAATGCTTCCTCTCCTTCGATTTGATAGTTAACGTAATACAGTTTATTTATTTTTTCTTCATAGTTTACTTCTTCATCCGACAGAGTAGTTCTTGCCTGGGGGTCCCAATTTACCATTCTGTACCCGCGATAAATCAATCCTTTGTTGTATAGATCAACAAAAACTTTAATAACGGCTTCAGACATGTCCGGATCCATAGTGAATTTGGTACGTTCCCAATCACAAGAGGCTCCCAGTTTTTTTAATTGTTCCAGAATGATCCCTCCGTATTCATTTTTCCAATTCCACGCGTATTCCAGAAATTCTTCGCGAGTCAAATCATCTTTGTTAATTCCCTGCTCTTTTAGTTTGGCAACTACTTTTGCTTCGGTTGCAATGGAAGCATGATCCATTCCCGGAACCCAGCATGCATTTTTCCCTAACAAACGGGCACGGCGAATCAGCACATCCTGAATCGTGTTATTCAACATATGGCCCATGTGTAAAACACCTGTAACATTCGGCGGCGGAATCACAATGGTATATGGCTCTCTTTCATCTGGATCCGAATGAAAATAATTATTTTTCATCCAGTAATCATACCACTTATCTTCTACTAAAGTTGCATCATATTTTGATGGAATACTCATAAATTGGAATGCTTTTTGAACGCAGTTAACAAAAGTACAACTATCTCCAGGATTTGAAAACTTGTCGTCATTTTTTTAAAAAAAGAATTATTTGTATTTTTACAGAAAATAAACCATTATGAGAACGCTATATACTTTTGCTACTGCTTTATTTATAAGCATATCGACTCTTGGGCAAGATGCTACTACTATAAAGGCCGGATTTGAGTTCAAAACCGAAACTATTAATTATGGGAAAATTACTCAGGGATCTAATGGTGTCAGGGTATTTGAGTTTACCAATATTGGCAAAAGCCCTTTAGTAATTACTAAAGTACAGGCTTCTTGTGGTTGTACCGTTCCCAAAAAACCCGAACAGCCCATTCTGCCGGGCGAAAAAGGTACGATTGAAGTTTCCTATGATACGAAAAGACTCGGTGGTTTTTCTAAGCTTATCACTATTTATTCTAATGCTAAAAATAACCGTAAGGTTATAAAAATAAAAGGATATGTAGAAAAAATGACTGCTCCGGAAAAACCAAAAAGTATGCTTTCCGAAGATAATTAAATCTCCTTTTTTAAACGAAATTTAAATCTCATTTCTTTTCCTTCTCTTTTAATTTTAAGGAAAATGCGTCTCCCATCCCTGTCTTGGAACAGGCTCACAATATCCTCCAGATTATATTCGTGTGCATCTTTGTTATTGATTGCTAAAAAGAGATCATCTTTTCGCAGACCTGCAATATCGGCAGGAGATCCTTTTACTACATGGTTAATTTTATATGTCGGTCTGAAAAAATATTTATAACTGGTAACAAAAGTGAGTTTATTAGATGCTGTTTCTATTCTATTTCCCGTACTGTAAATAGAGATTTCCGTATTTTCCGCCTCCCTTACCAATATCTTTCCACTATATGTTACGGTAATTCCGCTCATATTATAGTTAAATCCGGTGGTAAAAGAGCCTGTTTTTTTTAGTGTTATTTTTTGATTGGGGTAGTCTATCCAAACTTTAAATCTCTTCAGAATATTTCCTCCCAGGCTGCCATTTCTTCCTACATGCCTTTCCGTATTAAAACCGGATAGCGAATCCAGATAAGATACTGTGGGTTCAATAATATGAAACGGGCCAAAAATAAATCTGGAAATTCTGCTTCTCTTTCCATATATGATTCCGCTTAACCCCTCCCCTAAGACATCGTTAAAAAATTTGGTTGGCGGTTTTATTTCTTCTTTCGAATTTTCAAAAAGCCACAACGCATCACTTCCTCCGGAGTCTACCAGCAGTTTTACGTCAATCAGAGTACCTGCCTTTTCCAGGTTCTCAATTTTGGCATGGATGTAAGGTTTATTTTTATGAAAAATCAAAGGAAAAGACACACACTTTTTACATCTTTTTTTCACATAGGTTTTTGGATTGTAAAATGTCAGCTTCTTATTCCGATAATCGATCTTTACAATAAAATCTTTAAATATATTGTAACCTGTAATTCCGTGTATGGTAACCCCCATTCTGGAAGATAAATCAAATTTATCCTCTAAAACCACATATAATGTTTGATCATTATCACTGACCAGACTCTTAATTCTAAATGTATTATTTCTTGAGAGCAATGCTTCTACAGGGCTCCCCCCTCCTAACCCCTTTAAGACAGCTTTGTCTACATTGTGGATTCCCAAGCTGTCTGAAGTTGTTAAGCTAAAGAGGATGGTTTTATTGACTCCTGTGTCTAAAATAAAAGACAGTTGTTTTCCATTTATCTCCAGAGGGAATATAATTAAATTATTGATTAGCCTGAATCTTATCTCTTCTTTATCCTTGTTTTTTCCTAAAAAATTAAATTTGCTTTGCCCAAATAAATAAGAGCTGACCAACATACATATTATGACTACTATAACTTTCTTCAATTTAGGAATCTCAATTTTATTAAATATAATAATTATAAGATATACAACTTCGCTTTTAGCAAAACTTTAACCTTTTTATCTGTTATACAGTTCAAAGTTGGAAAGTTATAAAGTTTAAATGAGTTCAGTTATTATTTGAAATTACTGTAAAAGAAAATGATGATTTTTTTCTTTATTGGAGTTAGAAAAATAAAGCATTCTTTTGACAGTTTGTAAAATATCATTAAATTGTAAGGAAATTTTTGGAATTTTCTTAGTTTTTATGCCGAAAGCTAAAAAACATAAAAACAATCAAAACTTCTGCATATACCACCATAATGACAGAATAAGAGGAAGAAAGTTCTGTATATAAACAAGTTAGCTGCAAGCTTAAAACCCAACACATATTTTAGCACTTTCGGTTTTTGCCAACGCTCAATTCCAACGCTTTAAAAACCAAAAGAGCTAAAACTTCCCATCGCTCGAATTGAAGTTCAAATAAATTTCATTACATTTGACCATAATTAGTCAAGTTTAAACTTGGTAAAATGACACTTGGACAAAAAATCAAGGAATTAAGAGAGTCAAATGGAATGTTTCAAAGGCAACTTGCTTCAATACTCGAAATTGGAGATGGGTTTTTAAGTAAAGTGGAAAGTGACCAAAAACCTCTAAAGCGTGAGCATCTAAAAACTCTAAGCAAAACATTTAACTATTCGTTTACGGAATTAGAAACTTTGTGGATTGGCTCAAAGGTGTACGATATAGTTAAAGATGAAAAAGAAGGAATGAATGCTTTAAAAGTTGCAGAAGAGCAAATGAAATACGAGAAGAAATAATTGATGAAATATCAACTATATAAAAAAGAAAGAAAAGAGGTTGTTCCAGTTGAAGAAACTAAACAGAATAAACTTGCAAAAAGCAAACTGAACAAAATTTTTGAAAATAGAGTTGAGTTGAGGATTCCCAATAGATTTATTGAGGATTGGGAGAAAGTTGCATTATTTCACTCGAAAGGAGATGTAGAAAAAGCCAACGCAATTCTATTTCCAAACGAAAAATCAGCTTTTACGCTAAATAATGGACTAAATGATTTGACGGCAAAAGAATGGTTGCCTGAAACTATTACAGTATTCAGTCAGAAAGGATTAGGAGCTGGAAATAAAGACACACAAATAGAAAAACAGCATCCTGCACCTTTTTCTTTTCAAGATGTTGGTAGACTGATTCAGTTCTTTTCTAAAGAAAATGACAAAGTTCTTGACCCATTTTCTGGAGTTGCATCAACCGTAAAGGCTTGTGCGTTTAATAATAGAATTGGTTTCGGTATTGAGTTAAATCCTAAATACCACGATTTGGGTTTACAACGAATTGAGCAAGAAGTTCCTGACGATTTTCCATTAAAAACCAAGCAAAATTTAATAAATGGAAATAGTCAAAAAGAAATCAAAAAGTTCAAAATAAATGAGATTGACTTTATTGCAACAAGTCCACCATATTGGAATATTTTAGAAACTGTTGACCATAAAGGAAAAGAGAGAATTGACAATGATTTAGACTATAAGTATAGTGAGAATAATGAAGATTTGGCAAATATTGAAGATTATGACAAATTTCTTTCAACACTTGCGAAATTTTTCAACGACTGCTCAAGACCGTTAAAGTCTGGAAAGTATATGTGTGTGATAGTAAGCGACTTTAGAAAAAAAGAAAAATACTACACTTTTCACGCTGATTTAGCGAATGCTTTAGAGAAAAAAGGAAATTTTGTGTTAAAAGGAATTAAAATTTTATACCAAAGACACAAAAGCATTTATCCTTATGGTTATCCTTTTTCATTCGTCCCTAATATGCATCATCAAAACGTTTTAATTTTCCAAAATATCAAGAAAGATGATTGAGATAAACAAAATATATTATGGAGACTGTATTAAACAAATGCAGAAGTTAGATAATGAGTCAATTGATTTAATAATAGCTGACCCACCATACAATTTGAACAAAGATTTTGGGAAATCAACTAACAATTGGAATGATGTAGATGGTTGGCTTAAATGGTCTAAAAAATGGCTAGATATTGCTATTACAAAATTAAAGCCCACAGGCTCAATTTTTATTTATGGCATACATCACTACTTATGCCATCTTCACGTTCATCTTTATCAAAAAGATTTGAAGTATAGAAGGCAAATAATATGGCATTATGAAAACAGTTTTTCAGGTTACAAAAATTCGCCTTCGGCAAATTATGAACCAATCCTTTGGTTTTCAAAAACAGACAACTACACTTATCACCAAATAAGGGAACCATATAAAAGTACGGAAAGACTAAAAAATAAGATAACAAAAAACGGCAAGGTCTGGACACCACATCCAGATGGTAAACACGCTGGAGATGTTTGGAATATACCTGTTTTAGCAGGCAGACGCTTTGCAGACGAAAAAGTTGACCATCCAACACAAAAACCATTAGCCATCTGCGACAGAATAATAAATCACTTTTCAAATGTAAATGATTTAGTACTTGTTCCTTTTGGTGGCTCTGGTAGTGAGTGTGTAAGTGCCAAAAAAAATAATAGAAATTTTATTGGTTTCGAAAAGAATAGAGATTATATCAAAATCGCCAATAATCGACTAAAAGAAATAACCATCGATAATCATATTGAGATAGAAATTAACGCAAATGGTATCTTAGCAGAAGTTTAATTTCTTTGAATATTAATGAAGAACATTCCACATCAATTCGTCCAAATAGATAAGTTCTACCGAGCTTTAGTAACGGTCAAAGACCATTATTGAAGAAGAAATCCCATTGAGAGATGAAAATCTTGGAGAAAGACTGCTTCGCAATCAGGTAATTTTCCCAAACACACCAGAACAAACAATTGAAGAATATCTAGGGGAGCAGAGCGAAAAAACACCTGCAAATAGAGGTTACTATACGGCAGGTAGAGAAACTAGGAGATTCTTCGAATTGTTAGGATTATTGACCGTAGCTGACGACAAGTCAGCATATTTAAGTCCTTTTGCAATTTTACTTTTATCAACTGATTCCGAAAATATTCGACTTACCCTATGGCGTGACTCTTTGCTTCGAATGGGTGTTGAAGGAAACGATGGAGAAATTAGTCATCCGTATAGAATTTTACTGAAACTAGTTCAAGATAATCCAGGATTAGAGACTAAAAAATTAATGTTAGCTCTTGATGCAGAAAATGATTCGATTGAAGAATACCAAAGAGTCCTAAGTCTATCTAATTCAACTTTTGAAGGAATTCGAGAAGAACTTAATCTAACTATACATAAAGCGAGAAACGCAGTTAAAATACTTCCATCTTTAGCAGAACAACTTGGAGATATTGAAAGACGTGGAAATAACACTTATCCAATCGGACAAATAATTGTAACCGAAGATTAAATTTCAACTGAAATCCCGACTGACAGAACGAATCTAGAAGGAGTTCCCTATTCACAATATAGACCTGTAACTTCCGGTACAATTGCAGTAGACCCAATTTTTAATACAATTTCATCTGTTAGTATTGATTATACCGAATCAATAAGAATACGCCAAGAACGTTTAGCTGAACATCAACAAATTGTAAGACAGCTTGGATTATTGTGTGAGGAAAGAGAATTTGAACTTTACGAAGGAAAATTTGATTGCTTATCGACATTAGGAGAAACTGCTTTAGTTTTTGAAATCAAAACTATTTTGAACTCAATGTCTGACCAAGAAAAGCAGACAATTAAAGGTGTTGGACAACTTAAATATTATAAATTCTCTATTGTCAATAGACAAATGGAATATGAGGATATAAAAGAATTTTTAGTTTACTCTCAAAAGCCTCAAGACAGTTTAATCGAATTTTGTTCAGCAGAAAACATTAAGGTAGTTTGGTTACAGGAAGGGGTATTTAAAATATATGATTCTGTCTCAAATGAAGATGTTGGTTTCGAACCATTATCTTTCGTGTGAAATGCCAACGCTTAAAGCCATACACATTTGCAATTCGCTTCAGCCAACACACAAGCCAAAAATTGCAAAAGAGTATGTCTTTGCCACCGCTAGCAAGTTTGCGAAAAAAGCCAGCAGCTAACATTGTATAAAAATAATAGCGGTTTAATCGCTAAAACGAAAGTAGGTAACATAAAAAACGGTCTGTGCTTATCCGAAAAATTAGTGCGTAAAATCCGCTACTATTCTTATACTAGACCGTTGTGTTTCATGTAAAATCTACATATTTCAAAATGCGTTATTTAATTTTATTACCAAAAAATAGTAATAAACCAATTTAACCCCATATCTTTGCAGTCCATAAAAAGATAATTATGTTAATCGAATTAAAATTTAAGAACTTTCTTTCATTCAAAGATGAAACAGTTTTCTCAATGACAAATGTAATGTCATTCAAAGAACACCTTGAAGAAAACATAATTTCTACTGAAAGAGAGTTTGACCTTTTAAAATCAGCGGCTATATACGGAGCAAACGGTAGTGGTAAAAGTAACTTCATGAGTGTTATGAATACTATGAGCAGGGTGCTGTTTAATTCATACAGTAATTCTCTAAAAAAAGATGATGAAAAGCCTGAACAGGATTATCAATTCAAATTAAATTCAGAATGTGAAACCGAAAATACTATGTATGAGGTTTCGTTCCTTTTAGATGATTATATATACAAATACGGTTTTGAAATCAATGGATATGAGATAAAAAAAGAATGGTTATCTCGAAAAAAAGATAGAGAAGTTTATTTATTCAAAAGGGAAATTGACAAATATGATATAAATGGTGAATCCTTTGAAGAAGGAAATAAATTCAAATCAGAAGTCAATTCAAATGTTTTACTCTTAAGTCACTTAGCTCAAAATAATCAGAAAATATCGAAAAGAATATTTCAATGGTTTTCAAATGTTAACACTATTAGTGGTTTACATGAAAGATATTATGATAAATTCACAGCAAAACTATTAGAGAAAGATTCAACCTTTAAAAAATGGGCAGCTTCTGTATTAAAATATTTAGAAATATCTAACATAGAAGCAGGAGAAAAGGACGGAGAGATAATAACATATCACAATAAATTTGATAGTAACAATTTATTGATTGATGCTATTCCTTTTAAAGCTACTAATGAATCTGAAGGAACTAAAAAATTAATACACATTTTAGGACCTATTTATCATACATTAAGAAATGGTAGAATCCTATTTGTTGATGAATTCGATTCTAAACTCCATCCCAACTTATCAAAAAAACTTATTGACTTATTTCATAAACACAATAAAAGAAATGCACAAATAATAATTTCAGGGCATGACACTAATCTTTTAGATAAAAGTATTTATAGAAGAGATCAAATATGGTTTGTAGAAAAAGACCAATTTGGAGCTTCAGAATTATATTCTTTATCTGACTTTGACGCAAAAACTGTTAGAAACGATTCTGCATTTGACAAAAAGTATTTAAAAAATATTTTTGGAGCAGCTGAAACTCTTGAAATTTCTGACAACCTAACAAACTTGCTTTATGAGTCCTAAAAGAAATAACAGAAAAGATCCTGCATACCTTAGAGAACAAGGTAAGAGAAAGGCTCAAGAAAAAAAGCAGAGAAAATTATCTTTTAGCTTAACAAAACATATTACTACTCAAGGTCAAACAATTGAACAGTGGGATGAACTTGGTCTTTTAGGTCTATTAAATACACGTATGAAATTTGTTGGACAATTTTCTGTTACAGAAGCGTACCATAATGGCTGTTTAAAACAATATACAAAAGTCGGATTTCCTCCAAATTCAAACTTAAAAGAGCCAAAACATATAACAGTGGACACATGGACAACAATGCATATTACGACCAAGAGTAAAGAAGTTGTTGCAGGTTTTATTGAGGACGATATTTTTTACATTATATTTTTGGACAAAGAACATGACTTTTGACCAACAGAACTGAAAAACACCTAAAAACACGAAAACACAACAATATGTATAGTGCATAGCACCTTGCAGGATGCTACGACACCATACATTAACCGTTGTGTTTCATACTGAAAAAAACCAGCCGCACAAACAGCACATTTGGTTTTTGCCGACACGAAAGCCAACGCTGAAAAACCAAAAGAGCTGTTTTTGCCAACACTCGAATGATATTGAGAATAAAGAATTAAATTGACCTACTGAAAAATAGAATACATTAAATGGAATTAAAAATCTTGAAACCACGAAAGGCAATAAATAAAGCCTTTTTAAAAATAAAACCGAACAGAACGGAAATTGAAAATTTCAAGACGAATTTGATTGAACTACTCGACCGAACAAACGATACTGAATCTGAAGAATTTCACAAGAACCTAGTTTCTGACTTTTTAAAAGATACTTATTACAAGAACAACCATTTCATAAACACAAAAGGAAGAAATGACCTTGTAATCCACAACGGAAATAAATCAATAAGTACAGTTGGAGTAATCATTGAGGCAAAAAAGCCGACCAACAAATCGGAAATGCTGACAAAGGAAAAAATCAATGTCAAAGCATTTCAAGAATTGGTTCTCTATTATTTAAGAGAACGAATTACTCACAAAAATCTTGAAATAAAATATTTAGTTGCAACAAACATTAACGAATGGTTCATTTTTGATTCCAACGTATTTGAAAAACAGTTTGCTCAAAACAAAGGATTGGTTAAACAATTCAACGATTTTGAAAATGGAAGATTAGCAGGAAAAACAACTGATTTTTTCTACAAGGAAATTGCAGAGCCTTTTGTCAATGGATTAAAGAACGATATTGAATTTACCTTTTTCGATATTCGAGAATACGAAAAACCACTTCGTAATGACAATCTAAAAGACGACAACAACCTTATTTCACTTTTTAAATTACTCTCACCAGAGCATTTATTAAAACTACCGTTTGCCAATGACAGCAATAGTCTTGATAAAAGATTCTACGGAGAATTACTGCATATTATTGGACTTTCGGAAACCAAAGAAGGAAGTAAAAAATTAATAGAACGAAACAAAAAAGGCGAAAGGAACACAGGTTCATTTCTCGAAAACGCAATTATACAACTTGACAGTTTAGACAAAATAAATAGACTTGACAATCCAAGTCATTTTGGAACAACTCAAGAAGAACGTTTATTTAATGTTGGTCTTGAATTAAGTATCACTTGGATTAACAGAGTTTTGTTTCTTAAACTTTTAGAAGCTCAACTAAAAACCTATCATAAAGGAGACAAATTCTATGAATTTTTAAGTATCGATAAAATTCAAAACTATGATGATTTAAACAGTCTTTTCTTTCAAGTTTTAGCTAAACAACAATCAGAAAGGAACGAAGATGTAACAGAGCTTTTTGCAAAAGTTCCTTACTTGAACAGTTCACTTTTTGAACCAACAGGAATTGAACACGGAACTTTATTTATTAGCAATTTGCGAGATGATAAAACTATTCCAATTTATTTCTCAACTGTTTTAAAAAGTGAAAGCGGAAAAAAACGAACAGGAAATTTAAGCACTCTGGAGTATCTATTTGAATTTTTAAATGCTTACGACTTTAGTAGTGAAGGAAAAGAGGAAATTCAAGAAGACAATAAAACCTTAATTAACGCTTCTGTTCTCGGTCTAATTTTCGAGAAAATCAATGGTTACAAAGATGGCTCGTTCTTTACGCCAGGTTTTATCACAATGTATATGTGTCGTGAAACCATTAGAAAAGCGGTTATTCAAAAATTCAACGAAACCAAAGATTGGAACTGTAAAGACATAGATTCTCTTTACGATAAAATTGAAGACAGACAAGAAGCAAACGATATTATAAACAGTCTTAAAATTTGTGACCCAGCAGTTGGTTCAGGACACTTTTTAGTTTCTGCACTTAATGAAATGATTTCCATTAAAAACGACTTGAAAATTTTACAAGACAGAGATGGAAAAAGGCTAAAAGAATACCAATTTGAAGTTGTTAATGATGAATTAATTGTGACTGATGAAGATGGAGAATTATTTGAATACAATCCAACGAATAAAGAAAGTCAACGAATACAAGAAGCTCTATTCCACGAAAAGCAAACCATCATTGAAAACTGTTTATTTGGTGTAGATATTAACCCAAATTCTGTAAAAATCTGTCGCTTACGTCTTTGGATAGAACTACTTAAAAATGCTTATTACAAAAATGAAAGCGAATTAGAAACACTTCCAAACATTGATATTAATATAAAATGTGGAAACTCACTTATTAGTCGCTTCGAATTAGATTCTGACCTTAAAAAAGCACTAAAAAGTAGTAAATGGACTATTGACAGTTATAGAATTGCAGTTGACACGTATCGTAATGCTCAAAACAAAGAGCAAAAGCGAGCAATGGAAAAACTCATTGACGATATTAAAAACGACTTTAGAAGTGAAATATCACTAAACGACCCAAAAGTTAAGAAACTAAAGAAATTACAAGGAGAAATTTTTGGAATGACCAATCAAACTCAAATGTTTGAGTTAACCAAAAGAGAAAAAACTGCTTGGAATAAAAAACTAAAAAAACTCACAGCGGATTCTAAAAAATTGGAAACCATGATTGAAGAAATTAAGAACAACAAAATATATGAAGATGCTTTTGAATGGCGTTTTGAGTTTCCAGAAGTTTTATATGATAATGGAGATTTTGTTGGATTTGATACAATAATTGGGAATCCACCTTGGGGTGCTACTTTGACAAAAGAGCAAAAAACTTTCTTAAAAGTTAGATACCAAAATATTGATAGTTCTACACCTAACACTTTCGCTTATTTCATGGGACTATCTATAAATATTTGTAATTATTTAATAACCCAAATTCTTCCAGATAGTATTCTTGTAAAAGACTTCTCAAAAACTAGAGCTTTATGTTCTAATTACCTCTACAACTTATCTTGGTATCAAAACACAGCAATTCCAGACGACATTAGACCATTTGCAGATGTAGAACATGATGTTTGTACTTTGTTCTTAAATCAATTAGAAGTTTCCGAAGAGACAGAAATTTCAACAAGATTCTACCAAAATTCTTCAGTAATCGAAAAAAGATGGTTTGCAAACAAGGATAATTTCATCCTTAAAGAATATGATAATACATATAATATTCTTTTAAATTCAATAGACATTGGAATTCTTAACAAATTAAGAAGTTTTGATATTTTAGATGATTACCTGCAATGTCATGAAGGTATACATTCAGGTAATATAAGAGAGAAACTTTTTATTAAAGAACAAATCACAGGTGAAGAAAAACCAATGTTTCTTGGAGGAAGAAATGGTGACCAAATTGAAAATTATATTTCAAAAAGATTTGGTTGGTATGTAGATTATCGCAAAGAGATTATTGACAAAAGTAAAAAGGAGTATGCTTCATTAAGAGATGAACGTATTTTTAACCAACCAAAAATATATTTGACAAGAACAGGTAATCCGTTCAAAGCATTTATTGATAATGCAAACTATGCTTCGAATAATTTTTTTTCAATTCAATTTAAGGATTATGACTTTAATAGTTTTGATAATTTAATTCCTGTCCTTGGGTTATTGAATTCCAAGTTCGCTAATTATTATATTAGAAAAGTAATAGCACCGTCATTAGGAAACACGTTTGTTGAAACTAAAATAATTCATGTACTAAAATTACCACTTATAAAAGAATTACTAGAATCTAAAGAATTAGTAGAACTAGTGAATGTGTTAATAAATTCTAATAATAATGCTGAAAGTGGTTCATTTGAAAGTGAGATTGATAATATAATTTACAGAATATATAAACTAACAGATAAAGAAATAGAGAATATTGAAGAAGCTACCGCATAAGCCATACACATTTGCAATTCGCTCAAGCCAACACTACACCAAAAATTGCAAAAGAGTTTGTCTTTGCCAACGCTACAAACAGAATGGAAAATAAAGTACGAAAACACAACAACGTATATAAAAAATAGCGGTTTAAGTGCTTAAACAAAAGATAAATAATAAAATAAAGGTCATTGTAAAACCCAAAAATTAGTGAGTAAAATCCGCTACTTTTCATATACAAGACTGTCAGACTGTCTCAAAACTCTGTTTAATTTTCTTTTTAGATTTCTTAAAAAGTTGTATTTTAAAGCTATGGAATATATTAAGAAAATCCCTCGCAATCAGCTCAGTTTTTTTCCTACTGCTTTAGATGATTTAATTGACTCAGAAAATACTGTTCGCTTTATTGATGTATTTGTAGATTCTATAGAACTAAAGGCATTAGGCTTTCAAATGCTCTCACATACTGGTAAACCACCCTATAATCCCTGTGATTTACTCAAACTATACATCTACGGCTACATGAACCGTATAGGTTCTTCACGTGCTTTAGAAAAAGAATGTCATCGCAATGTAGAACTCATGTGGCTCTTAGGCAATCTCAAAGCTGACCACAACACCATTAACCGATTTAGAAAAAACAATCCCAAAGCAATCAAGCCAGTATTTAGACAAAGTGTAGCAATAGCCAAAAACTTTAACCTAATTGGAGGCTTGCTTATTGCAGGGGATTCTACCAAACTAAGGGCTCAAAATTCTAAAAAAAACAATTACAATAAAAAGAAAATAGAACGTCATTTAGCTTATATTGATAAAAAGTTAGATCAGCACAACCAAACCTTAGCCAACGCTGACGGGGATGCACCATACGATGATCATAGCAATCAAAAACAACTCATCGAAAAGCAACCCCAAAACCACAGGGCACATAAAGCAAAGTACCACCATATTAAGCAACAACTCGATAATGACAACTCTTGTGAAAACCCTCAAATATCAACCACTGATCCTGATAGCAGACACCAAATTGTTCGCAGGCTCATCACTGAAGTTTGCTATACCGCACAAACCACAGTAGATCACAAACACAAATTACTGATTGATTATAAAATTACCAATAGCAATGATAAAAAAACGATGGGTACTATGCTTAGACGTGCAAAGACCAGTCTTAGGCACACCAACTTCACTGCACTATATGACAAAGGCTATCATACAGCTAGCGAATTTAATGTCGCCGATCATTTAGGTATTAACACTCTTGTAGCTATTCCTGGTATTGGTAGAAGCAGTCAAGCACCTAACCCTAATTACAACGTAGAACACTTTACTTACAAAAAAGAAAACGATAGCTACACCTGTCCTGAAAATCAAACCTTAACCAGTAATGGCAGTTGGTATAAAACCAGAAATTATACATTTAAACAATACAAAACCAAAGCCTGTAAATCTTGCCCTATGCGTGAACAATGCACCACCGCTAAAGTGAATGGTAAAATTGTGCAACGTAGTCAATACGCACAAAACATTGAAAACAATGCCAAACGTATTAAAAATAGTGGTAATGCTTATAAACAAAGACAGGCAATTGTAGCGCATCCCTATGGCACCATAAAACGGCAATGGGGAGTTGACCATATTATCACTAAAAAAGGAATCAATAGAGCTTCGGCTGACTTTGGATTGATAGCTACAGCTTACAATTTAAAAAGGATCATCAATATTATTGGTGTAAAAGCATTGATGAAACTCCTGAAAACAAGCTGTTTTAGTTTATATAAAGCCATATTTAAGCAAATAAGAGATCGTATTGAGTCAATAACGTCATTTTCTAAACGATTTGAGAATTTGATTAAAAATCATAACGCAAGTGCTTTTTGCAAATTTCTAGCGCTTCAGAAAAATTAAACTATAATTTAATATACTTTTGAGACGAACTGACGTTGTAGCCAATTAAAATGACCTATCAATGATATTTAATCTTAACAGAAAACAATATGAAATAAATCGCAGAAAAGGACTAAAATTATTTGATATTGGTTGGAAAGAAGAAGATTTTCAAAAAATGATTTACGAAAATCTTGAAGTACTTCTTCCTGAAGATGAATTATTACTAATAATGCAATCTCGTAGGTGGCAAGAAGAGCCAGATTTAATGGCAATTGATAAAAATGGAGAATTATATATTTTTGAACTTAAATCTTGGGAATCACTAGATGTGAATTTGTTACAAGTTATGCGATATGGTCAGATTTATGGACAATATCAATATGACGACTTAAACGAATTGTTTCTTAAATTCTTTCCAAATGAAAACAGTTTAATTAATGCCTTAAACTCACGCTTTAATTCAAATCTAAAAGGGTGCATAACATTTTGTCGTTTTAAGCAGCTTTATTTTTCTCAGTACAGATTAGGTTAACTACTTTGTTCCATTTATCACTCAGTTTAGTTGTTCTTAATGTGAGCATATTTTGAGCTCCAATTTTAGACCAACGTTGTCCAGAGAGTTTCATTCTTTTTTGAACAACCTCCCTGTTAGCTGCTTCTATGGCTCCAGATCCTATAATACCTGCTCCTGTATTTTGATATTGCTGATAGTCCATACGCGACCTATTTTCGGTATAATATGTGATAAGTTGGCTTTGTTGTTTACGTTGATTTTGCTTTGTCAATTCTAAGTTTTTGATATTCTCAATGACTTGATTTACTTGACTGTTTTTTAGTAGTTGCTCCTGTTGACCAACCCAACTGTTATATGACTCTTGATTAGAGAGACAAACCTTAGCAAAATCGTGTAAATGTTCTAAAGCATGATACCAATCCAATATTTGTGTGGCAAAAGGGTAATGTTGATCTACCCATTTCCATATCCATCTAGCACCATCACCAACAAAAATCAGTCGCTTATCAATACTCCTGTAACAGCCTAAGTATCTATCCATTCTATCTGTAAACTTATCAGCTTTGCCTAAATATGCTTCATACAACGAATGGCGTATCCATCCACGTTTATTTGATATGTCCATACAGCTACTCTGTTTAAAAATTCTGCCTAATTTTACTTCTTTCCAAGCCTCTTCCCGAGTGAAAAGCATCGACCCATCGACCATAGCATATATGCACTCTTGGTTATCTACCTTAAGAATATCAGGTTCAACGGCATCAACCTCCAATACTTTTTCTTGCTCTAATAAACCACCATAAAAGTCTGTGACTCTGTAAAGCTGCATCGCATTGACTGAAACACCTAGAAGATTCGATAAAACTTCATGACCATCTCCATAACAATCGTTTTGACCAATATAAATCATTTTGTCTTGCATATAGGGACTTATCTTAAATCCATTGACTTTTTCACTAAAGGGATGAGTGTTGTTAATCTCTATCTTTCCGTAACGTGATAAGTTTTTTTTTACGCCTGTCTTTAGATGGTTCGCTTATACTTCTCTCTAAAACCTCTCGACCATAGTCCGTCCATATTTGATCAAAAGTCTTTTCGTAATCATAGTAACTCTTTATGTTTGATAATTTTGCTATCGCTTGATAACGCTTCTTGGCTTGGGCTAAAAATTCCTCTTCGCTAATCATAATGGTGTCGCTTTTAAAAGTTAATCCTTAAAAATAACTATTTCGCGACAAAATGTTATGCACCCATCTAAAACCAACCGATATCAACAAAAAACAAAAGTTTATTTTGATAACAAATGGGCTAGACTTTAAAACAAGAGCAGCGATTGAATATTGGGACGAACAAGGAGTAAATATTTCCAGTTGGGTTTACAAAATTTATGAAGTTAGTAATCAATTTCTTCTTGATTTTGAGACATACCGCCAAAGTCCAAATCCATACGAATATATTGACGAAGGATATTATATTTTAAACACAAATATCAAACACGGTTCAGAGGATGAAACTGATATGTTAGACAATAAAAAAGTTGCTGCATATTTTGAACCTTGGAAATTCAAAATTGAACACTTTAATAAAGGAGACAAAGTTTTTCTTTATCGTTCAGGAACTGGAATAGTAGCAAAAGGAATTGCAACTGGAAAAATTGACAAAAGTAGTTATCGAAATAACCCGAAATATGCTAATGAGGAATACTCGATGAAGCTTAATAAATTTAAAATTCTAGACAATCCAATTTCTGCATCTGAAATAAAACGGATATCAGGAGTGAATTACGTTTTTATGCAAACTATGTTTTCTATCGATAAAGAAACTGGAGAAAAATTATGGAAGAAAAAATAACTGGCTACGACATTGGCTATGAAAATTTATGATTCTTTAGAACAGCTTGAAAATAAAATAGTTCAACTCATTAAATCTACTAATGAACACAAAATAATAAGCATTACAGCTTTTGAGTTTTTAACTAAAATTATTGCAGTATTTTCAAATAGTAAATGGTATTAGACCACTTTAGTATTCATTTTGGTATAATCAGAGCACTACCCGAAAAAAGATATTTGCCGTAAAGCCTAAAGAAGATACATCCGAACGTAGTGTGGTATCGTTTATTTTTATGAAGTAAGTGTTGATGGTATTATTTGTATTTAAAAGATTCCATAAAGAGATACCCATAGTAGTACGAAATCTCTTTGTCTTAAATTCTTTTGTTGCCGAAAAATCAACTCTAAAATAATTCTTTAGGTTGTTACTGTTAATAGCTGCATAATTTATTTCATTATTGAGGATGGGAGTGTTCTCATTTATTCCTGTAAAAGGCCTTCCGGTATGCCAGTTTAGTTTGGCAGCCAATTTTATTTTGTTGAAGGTATAGGTATTAGAGATACTTATATTATGCCGAATGTCAAAATTGCTCGGAAACTTTTGTTGCTGCGTATTTATATTAAAATGATTTACGTTATTACTGTAAGTATAGTTTATCCAGGAAACAAAATGATTTATTTTCTTATGTAGTAGAAAATCTATTCCGTTTATTGTATAACTACCTGTCGCATTTACAAATTGTAATTGATTCTGAAACCCCTGACTTCGGGAGCTGATTCCGTTAACCTCTTTCACAAAGGCATTTACTCCGATCATAAGATCATTTTTCTTATAATGTACCCCAAATGATAATTGCTTGCTTTTAGTAATAGGAATATCGGCATTATTGCTCAATACCCACCTTCTCTTTTCTATACCAAAGAAGGCGTTTTGCAAATCTGTTATTTGAGAAATGGTCTGGCTTTTAAATTCCCCCATCATGTTGAGTTTTACGAAAGGGCCTATTTTCTTTGAAACACTCATCCTGGGCTCTGCGATGGATTTGGAGAATTTACGGTGATATATTGCCCTTATGCCAAATCTGAAATAAAGATTATTAGGTTCGTAATAGGCTATCGTACCAAAAACAGCATGTGTTATCAATTCTTGTGTTACTTTTCTTCCAAATGTTGGGTTCGTTACAATTTCCAGATCGGAAATCACCAGTTTTTTATACTGATAACCGGATGTGAGTTCCAGTTTTTCATTTAATTTAACAGTACTGCCGGTGCGAAAACCAATATCGAGAACCTGGTTGTTTTGATGTAACCTGTTTGCTGTTATAAAACGATTATCATTAGCCGTTAAATGGTACTGAGAAAGATATATTTGACCGTTTATTGTCGTATTATCAATACGTTTTTTATAGTGGAGAGCACTTCCTAAACTTTCCTGTTTTAATTGGCTTCCCCGGGTGGCAGCACCATTAAAAATGGTTTCATAATCGAGTTTGTTATAGAGGTGAAATGCATTAAATTTTAGCGAGGAGTTCTCAGAGAATGTATGATGAATTCCTATGTTACTATCGACAAATACAAACTTGTCATTGTTCATCGTGACTTCGTTTTTCAGATCAGAATCTACGATGATATATTGTAAATATTCTTTATAGGTAGGGGATTTAAAAAAATCGGTAAACGAACGTCTTAAAGATAGTTGTAAATTTGTTTTTTTAGCTACGGGAAACGTTGTTGTGATATCAGTATGCAATGCATTCAAACCCAAATTAACAGAAGCTTTTTTTACTTTACTCAAATCAGATTGCATATCAATTACTCCCGAAACACCTCCTCCGTGATATGCATTCGTTCCATTTTTATAAACGTAGATTTTATCTGTTACATAGGGGTTAAATGCGGAGATTAGTCCAAAAAAATGCCCGACCTGGTACACTTTAATTCTATTCCAAAGAATTAAATTTTGGCCGTGTGTGCCTCCTCTGATATTGATATTGGATATTCTTTCTTCTACACTATATATGCCTGGCAGTGCTTGTAATGTATGAAATATATCAGGCTCTGTTAATCCGGGTAAAATTCCGGCAGACATGGGTTTGATTTCTATTGACCCGTTCACTTTTTGATGAATTCCTTTGGTCAGGTAATTTTTAATGAGGACCATGTCGAGGTTAATTACACCTGAAAAAGGGCCGTCTACACTTATTGCTATAATTTTAGGGCTTAGTTTTTTAAACAGAAGTTTTGTTTGAGATGCGAGTATTACAAGTAGTTCATCCAGAGATACTTTTTTTTGCGGGAATGAAAATTGAATATTTTTTATATTTTCATCTGCGTACGAAAAGCTTACAGAAAATTCTTTTTCTATTTTTTCTAAAGCATCTGACAGCGAAACAGGAGGTGTATTTTGTGCACTAACAGATAGCTGTACACAGCAATACATAATACACAAAGAAGCATATTTCATTCTTAATTGAAACTTTATTTTGAAAATACAATGACGTCTTTCTTTATTTCAAACTTTAGGCCTAAAGGTATGGCAATAGATTTTGCTGCTACTACGATATCGTCATGAATCAATGTGCCTGAAAATAATTGAGATACATCAATGGTATCCGATTTGACCGTTACGTGGTATTGATTTTCAAACTCCTGAAATACATATTTTACAGGAACACTGCTAAAAGTACTATAATTATCTAACCACGTGGGCGCATCAATGGTTATTTTCTTTTTTGTATAACTGCTGTCGGTTTTTATAAATTGTAAGTGTTCTTCTTCGGACAAATAAACCGTTTCATTATTAAAAACCACCTTTACTTTTCCTTCATAGCAAGTTACTCTAAACAGGTTTTCCCGGGCAAATACATTAAATGCCGTTCCCAGAACCACTACTTCGCCCAATAGGGTATGAACGCTAAATTTTTCTCCTTTGGCTACTTTAAAAAACGCTTCCCCGTCCAGATCAATATTTCTGGTATTTGGCCATTCTTTTTCAGCATACCGGATGCTGCTACCGGCATTTAAAGAAACCTGTGATTTGTCCGGTAATGTAAATTCGGTTTTCTCGCCAATCTGCGTAGCAATATGCTGTGTTTTATTCAGAGAATCAGTAATAAAAAATATTCCCAGTGTCACAATAATTATGGCAGCTACCCTATACATACGACGTAGATAAATAACCTTTGTTTTTACAGGTTGTTTAATGGACTCCATCAACAGACGATGATTTTTTTCAACATCGTAATCATCGGCTTTAAAACCTTTTAAAGTGTCATCAAGCCGACTTATTTCTTTATATTCTTCAACATCTGTTAAAGATTTTAGCTCTTCCGATGACAATTCATTATTGAGCCATTTTGATATCATATTCTGATTGTCTTTTTCCATGATGTATGTTCATTATAAATAATAAGACAAGTTTGTTTTTATATTTCCTACCTTATACCAAAAAGAATACTAAAATAGTCTATAAGATTGTGTAAGGAAAATTGGGCTATTTTAGTATTCTTTTTGGCATTACTTGTCATTTGATATTTGTTTTTTTATTTTTTTAAAAGCAGTATACACTCTTTTTTCAACCGCTTTAGGTGAAATTCCCATAATTTCCGCAATTTCTTTGAATTTTTTACCTTCTATTCTATTTAAGAGAAATGTAACCCTCTGCTCTTCAGATAAACTTTCCAGTGCTTTTTGCAATTGTTTCACATACATATTGTCTTCTTCAAAATAGGATGGATGATAGGAAGAAGTTTCTATGTGCTTAGACTGCTGCTGGTATTTTAACACCACTTTTTTATGAGCCATATCGTTTAAAATCATATTTCTTACGGAGGTATATAAGTAAGCTCTAACTTTTGAAGCAGTTACCTGACTACACTTATGCCACAGTTTTGTATATGCATCTTGAATGAAGTCTTCAATATTACAATCTCCTCCGTAACGGTAATAAAAATACTGATATAATTCTTTAGAATATTTTTTGAAAATACCTGAAAACGTTAACTCATCACAAAGATCATCATCTTTCATATATAGAACTCATTTAAACTTTTTCAATTTGCTAAAAAATTGCTGTTTTTAGCTCTGTTTTTATCTTTTTTCCCTTCCGTAGCGCTACTATGCAACTCAAAAAAACTTTCAACATATCTAAAAACTTCTAATGTTCGCTTACATCCAAAAAGTTTAAATGAGTTCATAGTATAATATTTTGTGAACTTATATGGAATTACATATTTTTAACACTTGCAAAGTAGGAATTTATAAGTGATAACATGTCTACTTCTAATAAAACCATATGTATTTTGAAAGCGAAATTAACTTTTTCTAAATATTTAGGGGTATTAATACTACTATTATTTTTTTCCTGTAAAGAAAATGATACTATTTCAGTAACTCCTCCGGATCAGAATAGTGTTATTGTGGCCAATTCCGAATTAGCTACTTTAATCCTGGATGTTTCTACTAATGCAATTGATTGTATAGATTTTAATTACCCTATACTATTTAACGTTTATAACATAGATTTTCAGTCATTAGTTAATGAAACCGTAACAAATGATGCGGAATTACGTGTAATGGTAACTAACAGAATCAATACAGACACATATCTTGTGAGTTTACATTTCCCGGTAAACACTAATTCGGGAAACACTACTTTTACGCTTACGAGTAATGAGGAACTACGAGCAAACCTCTCCACTGTCTCACAGCAATGTCAATCTACATTTGATTGCCCGGCATTACAGTTAAATATCGGTGATCCTTGCATTATACAAAATCAGCAAGGAACTGTTAATCCTGATTGTGATTGTGAAATATAATATCATTTTTGACTAAAGCCTAGCTTGGTTTTTTGCATGAAAAGCTCTAAGCAATAATGTTTACGGGATGTGATAACTTTTAAGAAACCTTATTTTCTCAAAAAATAAGGCTATTTCTCCTGGTGTTTAAAAGACTGATTTGAAGCTTTTAACTCGAATACTTTCAAACTTGAAACTAGATAAATAGAGACCTTTGCAAAAAAGTAATATATTCCGTATTGAAATTGATTTGGCTTCAAATTTCTTCCTTCTCGAAAATTTTAAATCCTCAAAATCAATAGGTTATTCCGGTTGAAAATTTTCTTCGGGCGTCGAACTTTTTCACCAAATCAATTTTGAAAAGGTCTCAAATAGTTAAAAATTTTAAATGAAGGTAGGAAATTGTGTTTTGCAACTGTCTACTACATAAACTTAAAAACTTAAACTTATTTATCATGAAGAAAAAAATCTTATCCGCAAAAGTATTTTTATTAGTTTCAACCATTGCTTTTATACTCGCTTGTACTCAAAATAATGACGAGCAAAATGATCAACTATTTGATTGCCCGGCATTGCAAGCTAATGTCGGAAGCATCTGTTTTGTGCAAAACCAACAAGGTGTACTTAATGCAAATTGCGAATGTGAAGTTACCGTTACTTACGATTGTCCGACATTACAACTCAATATTGGAGACTCCTGTACAACTGCCAATGGTATGGATGGGAAAATAAATGCTAATTGCGAATGCGAGGCAGAAAACACGACACAGTATGATTGTCCGGCACTACAACTCAATATTGGAGATACGTGCTATATTCAAAATCAGCAGGGAACAGTTAATTCCAATTGTGATTGTGAAGTTTAATTTTTATTATTCCATTGATATTCATATGTAGTTAGTTGATTTTTATATAACCATGTCCATTCTCATGCAGGAATTAAAAACAAGGATTTATAGATGTATTTCTATCCGGTTTGATCTTGTGTGAGAATGACAACATTTAAAAATGTATCTTTCATGAAAAAGATATTGCAATTTATTGAATTAGGGATGTTATTTCTATCCGTTTTTTTTGAAATTTCAAAAGGACAAAAAAGAAGAGCATATATTAGGGCGAAAAAAAGAGTATCTGGCATACTTACTGTAGATTCTCCGAATAATTTTGAAGCTTGAATATAAAATTCTTCTCTTTTAGTTTCATAACTTCTCGAACATTTTTTAGACGTAAAGCATTGGCTTTTGCTATTTTTTTAATTTGAACCATATTACAATCCTTTGATAAAATCAGATAGGTGTTTATAACATCTTTTCGTTTTGTCAGCTGCGTAAAAAGACGTTGAAAATATTCAAAATGCTCGCCACAAAACCAGGCTTTTTCTTTCATGTTTTTAGGCTTTTTGGGATAATACGGAGGATTGATAATGATATAATCGAAATATTTTGAATTAAGTTCTGCAAACAAATCCGAATAAATGATATTAAGCGGTAAATTGTTTCTCCCTGCTGATATTTCCAAATATTCCAGGGCTTTACGGTTGATATCCGAAGCGGTAACTTTGGCTCCTTTCGAAGCTGCAAAAAGTGAAATGATACCTGAGCCGCAACCGAGTTCCAGAAAAGATTTGTTATTGAGGTTTAACGTGGCAACAAAATCCAGTAATATTTTGGTACTCAGTATAAAATGTGGCGCAAAAACTTCCGGATGCACAAGAGTATGAATCTCTTTGTAGATATATTTTCTGGGTTTTAAAAAGTAAATATTAGCAGCTATCTTTAAAAGAGGATGTGTAATTTTTTTTAGAAAATTTCGCATATTTTTTTATTCGGAATAGAAACCTTCAATTTCAGGCTGACGGTATTTCCATATTTTTTGCATTAATTTAACCTCATAGGGAAACCTGTAAATATTCGATTCGTATCGAATACGGGATATGGTTTTCAGTAAGTGTTTTTTAACTCCTTTAATCTTGAAATCGGAAACAGTTGGGTAGCAACCATTCAATACGGTTTCAAAATTCTGTATTCTGTCTACCATTTTTGGTGTCAACCACGGAGTTAACGGATTTTTTCTGAGGTCAAATTTTTCCCAGTTGGGTTCAATCCATTCCTCCAGAGTTTCGGGAAAAGAAAACCCCGCATCTATAATTTGTTGATACAAATCCGAACCTTCTGTCGGTACCGGGCTATACAAATAAATAATAATCTCGGAATCCGGATTTAGCTTCTTAATTTTCTTGATAAACCGGATATCCCATAGGATTTGCTCATACACTTTTTCTTTGGTTTCCGCAGGTAAGCCCAATACAAAGGACAGTTCCGGGACAATGTCTGCTTTTTTCATTCGTACTACAAAATCTTCTATCATTTTTCCGGATTGTGTTCCGCCTTTGTTCATTTGCTTTAGCACTTCGTCATTTCCGGTTTCAGCTCCCAAAAAAATCATGCTGCATCCTGCTTTTCGCATCAAATGCAAATCTTCATCAGAATATTTGTTGATGGTATCTATTCGCCCTTCTCCCCACCATTGTATGTTTTTACCTACAACCAATTCAGAAAATTCCACGACACGTTTTCTGGAGGTGAAAAAGTTATTGTCGTGAAACTCAACAGCATCTATGTTATATTTTTCTTTAAAATAAAAAACGTCTTTGGCAATATTTGTAGCCGATTTCCCTTTCCACCGGGCATTGTAAATAGGAACCACAGCACAAAAAGAGCAGGTAAAAGGACAGCCCATGCTTGAGTGGTAGGAAAGTGTTTTGCTTCCCATAAATGTTTTAGCCAGATAATTTTTTAGCGGATAAAAAGTATCCAAATATTCATAAGGCAAATCGGGCAAACTATCCTGATCCGGTAATGCCTCTTTTGCTGTGGTGATAATTTGATCGTCTTTTTTGTAGATCAGGTTTTTAACAGTTGCTAAGTTTTCTAATTCGTTATTTTCTAAAACCGACAGTAAACCAGGGAAAGCAACATCACCGGGCCCATTAATGATATAATCTACGTATCCGGAATTGATGGACACTTTGAATTGATTGGCTGCAAAATATCCGCCCCAAACGGTTATGCTGTTCGGATATACTTCTTTTACCTTTTTTGTAAACGGAATGGCTTGTTTAAGTTGAGGCCCGGGCATTACGGTAGAGCAAAAATATTTGAATTCGCCTGTATCAAAGTACTGCTGAATTTTTTGCCATGGATCTTTTTCCAGGTTTCCGTCCAGAAAAACATACTCAAATTTTCCGTGAATAGAGGCGCCTACTTGCAAAATAGAATTGGGGATTCTATACTTTGCACTGGCGCTACGGGGATTGAATATGACGATTTTATTTTTCATAATTAAAATGCGCTACAACACCTGCTACAAGCCGGGAAAAGGCCTCCGGCTTTATTTAAATCACTACGTAATTTTTTTAGAGTGCCAGACTCCCAGATTTCCTTTAGAGATTTGTCATGCAAATTTCCAAGATTCAAGTTATAGCATCTTCCATGAGCCGGGATTACCGTACCGTCAGATTTTATCATAATACTGGAATATACCGCATGGCAGTTTTTTCCAATAATCTTTTCAGTTTGTAAGTAATAGAGCTCCAGGTTTTCTATTGAATCTATCTCCGGTGAAAAATAAACTCTAAACGGATAGGATGTTTTTTTTATCAATCTGACCTCATCTAATAACGCATTGAGATCCATATTTTTAAGATCGATCAAATCCATATTAGAATCATGAGCAGGATATAAAGCACCCCATGGGGTATTTTGGTGAAGTGCTACAGACGCTTTTGTTACAAATTGAGTATGCATAAAACCAACTTCATTAATAATAAGATGTTTTAATGAATCTAGCATGTTTTTTAAATGCTTAACATTCCATTCTGTAATGGCACAGATAATATTAATTGTAGGCCTTCTATCCATACCCGCCAATATTTCTATGCCTTCTAATGCTTTTTGAAATGATTTTTTATGCCCTCGTATCTCGTTATGAATGTCTTGCGGGCCGTCTAAGGAAATATACACATCGTTAATTCCTGAATTTACCATCTTTTCTGCTTTATGTTTTAAGGTCAAAGCATTTGTTGTTATGGTTGTATGCAGTCCTTTCTTTGAAGCATATGCTAAGGACTCCAGTAAGTGTGGATACACAAGAGGTTCGGTAAAAGCGTAAGCTAATTTAGATTTCGGATAGTATTTTGCGGTATGATCAATAACTTTTTTAACTAGTTCCGGAGGCATGTTTAACGGTCTTGTTCCAACCAGATTTTGAGCAAAATTACTATCTATATTTTTGGTACCTACATCACACATTTTACAATGCAGATTACACACATTATTTACCCCTAAAACGATCCACTCCGGAGGGAATAGGTAATTTTTTGGATAAAAACGCTTATTTATTTTTTTTAATAAAGTCATGTATTTTTTAGAGAACCTGTTTTCTATTGATTACTCGGGTTACAAATTAAATACTTTTTTTGAATGCACATAACATAGAACTCATTTAAACTTTTTGAATTTGCTAAAAAATTGCTGTTTTCCGCTATGTTTTTGTCTTTTTTTCCTTCCGTAACGCTATGCAACTCAAAAAAGCCTTCAACAGCCCTAAAAACTTCTAATTTTCGCTTAAACCCAAAAAGTCTAAACGAGTTCAAAAAATGAATTAAAGAAAGTTTGTGATGCTGTTTTTTTTCAGGTGTACAATATTAATGGTAATGAATATAAAAATGTAATTGGGTCTATTGGAACAACTCATTCTACCAGAATAATAATCGGTGCTCATTATGATGTATTTTGTGAAACACCCGGTGCTGATGATAACGCAAGCCTTTAGATTAGCAAATAGAAATAATTACTTAAAATAAAAACATAATAGTTATGATGAAATTTCTTTTTTTGCTTCTTTTTTTCTTTGTTAATAACTCTTATTTTGTTGATAACCAAAAACACAAAAGAACGGAGTGAACTTTAGCGGCCAGCTAGCTTTTTAGAGCCATCCCCCGTATTAGTCTCCGTTCTTTTTAAAAGTTACTTAGAACCATATAGAATTTCAGTTTCTGCCCTTATTAAAGGTCTTAGTTTAAGTAACTATTATTAATATCTAATTACAAAATTATGAAAACAAATGAAATTATCGGAATCGATGTCAGTAAATTATTAATTGATGTTTGTATCTATTCTAAACAAATTGTTCAACAGTTTGAGAACAGTAAATCTGGATTTAAATTAATGCTAAAGTGGAGTTTTAAAAATTCGTCTTTCTCTAAAGAAGAAACCATGTTTGTATTTGAACATACAGGAATGTACTCTCATTTATTATCTGTGTCTTTAACTGAACAAAAATTATCTTTTTTCATAGCTTCTGGTTTAGAAATTAAAAGATCTATTGGTATTGCTCGTGGAAAGGATGACCAAATTGATGCCAAACGCATTGCTCTATATGGGTATCGATTAAAAGAAGAACTTAAACCCAGTAAGCTACCTAAAAGAAGTATATTACAACTAAAAAGTCTCTTATCTTTAAGGACAAAACTTAACAAACAAAGAGCTGGTTTTAAAGTTACTTTGAAAGAACAAAAAAGAATTTATAAAGCAAAAGAGTATAAAATAATCTTTGACGTTCAACAAAAAATGATTGCAGAACTAACCAAACAAATACACAAGATTAATACTCAAATGCAAGCTATTATTGACCAAAATATAATGTTAAAAGAAACCTATAAACTTGTTACTAGTGTTAAAGGTATAGGAATGCAAACTGCTATAATGATGATTGTGTTTACTGACAATTTTTCAAAATTTGAAAACTGGAGAAAGTTTGCCTCTTATTGTGGTGTTGCTCCTTTTCCTTACCAATCTGGAACTAGTATTAAAGGACGTACAAAAGTCTCTCATTTGGCTAATAAAAAATTGAAAGCAATTATTAATATGTGCGCTATTTCTGCTATACAACATAACCCAGAAATGAAATTATACTATCATAAAAGAATAAAACAAGGCAAAAGTAAAATGAGTACCGTTAACATTATTAGAAACAAATTAATAGCAAGAGTGTTTGCCGTTGTCAAACGACAAACACCCTATGTAGATACTTTTAAATTTGCTGCATAAATTAGTAAAAATAATATCTCAACTTTTACTTGTTTTTATCATAGAATGTCTCGTCCTAAAATAGGGCTACAGTTAATTATTAAAATTTATGCTACATTTTTGTGCACGTAATTAGGTGTTTTATAATCTAAAGATAAATGTAATCTTTTATTATTATATAATTTGATTGCATTTTTTGTTGCTTTTTTGGCGTGATTGATATTTGTAAATGTTTGGTCGAGGAAGAATTCATCTTTTAAAATTCCGTTAACTCTTTCGGCCATTGCGTTTTCGTAGCAATGATTTTCTTGGGTCATACTGATTTGTATCTTTTTTCTTTTCAAAATTTGAGTATAAACATTGCTACAATATTGTATTCCTCTATCAGAATGATGTATGATTTCTTCGGTATTTTTAGTTTGATAAATAGCTTTATTTAAAGCTCTAACACAGCCTTTAAGTTCTAAACTATCACTAATATCATAGCCTACTATTTTTCTTGAATACATATCAGTAATAAGTGCTAAATAACAAAATCCATTTATAGTTCTTATATAGGTAATATCCGAAGCCCAAACTTGGTTAGGTCTATTAATGATCAGGTCTTTTATGATATTTTTATATTTATAAAAACGATGGTAAGAGTTGGTTGTTTTAGAAGAATATTTTTTCCTTCTAATTAACAAATTATTTTCTTTTAAGATTCTAAATAACTGGTCTCTACCTATATTTATATTCTGTTTCCTAAAATCATTATGTAAGGATTTCATTAGCTTTCTAGTACCTTCTCTGGGTAATGTTTTCCTGCTTTTTTTAACAAGCATTATTACATTTTGTTCTATTTGTTTTTTAAGAACAAACCTTTTTTGATATTTGTAATAAGCATCTCTTTTTAACTCGAAAGCATTACAAATAGTAGCGATGGCGTACCTTCTTTTTTTTCTATTAATCGGTGCTATTTTCATTAAGGCTTTATGTTTAAGTTTTTTTTTAATTCTTCAACATTTTTATAGCCAAGATTTTCAGCAGCTACTTCAAGATAACTATCATTCACAAGTTTATCTAGATCCTTTTTAATAAGAAGATCTTTGAGTTGTTTTAGCTCTTTTTGAAGGGCTTTAATACGGGATAATTCGTCGTCTGTTTGCACGGTTACACGGGTGTTCATTAAATCTTTACGGTCATATTTTTTAATCCATACGTTTATCGTACTAGATTGTATGCCGTAAGTTAAGGCAATTTGTCTTTTGGAATGGTTTCCTTTGGTAAGTTCTGCTAATACTTTGAGTTTAAAACTCTCACTATAACGTCTTACATATCCATCATTTTTATACATATACTTGTTGTTTTTTGTATACATATTTCAGGACGGGTCAGAATACGGGGTAGCAGGTTTGTTAGAATTAGCCAGGTTATTAGCTAAAGAAAAATTGAAATACAGAATTGATTTTGTGGCATATATGCTTGAAGAACCCCCTTTTTTTAGAACAAAGAATATGGATAGTTATAAGCATGCCAAGTATTGTATGATAATCATATTGATGTAAAAGGAATGATTTGTTTAGAAAGTATTGGGTATTATAGCGATGCAGATCATTCTCAAAGATTTCCTTTAAAAGAAATGGAGTCAATGTATGGAACAAAAGGGAACTTCATTGCTGTTGTTCAAAATGATAAAAATGAGAAATTTAGTTCTCAAATTGCCAATTTATTGCTCAATCAAAATTTAACAGAAACTGAGCTTTTAAAATCAAATGCTTCTATATCGGGGGTTGATTTTTCCGATCATCTAAATTATTGGAAATTCAATTATGAAGCTGTCATGATTACCAATACAGCTTTTTACAGAAACAAAAATTATCACACGGATAAAGATCTTCTTAAAACGCTCGATTTGAAAAAATTAAATTTAGTTATTTTACAGTTATATAATGCAATAGTAAAATTAAATGAATGAGACCTTTGCCAAAATGAATAGTATAAATGCCCCTATACCACTCATAATAGTAAAACAATAAAAGCAAAAAGAAGTAAGCAGTTGTTTATCATTATATTTGCAGCATGTTAGCAAATAAAAATCAATCCGGAACATCGCTGTCTGAATTAGGAGAGTTCGGATTGATCAATCATATTACAAAACACTTCAAATTATCACATCGTTCTACTGTAAAGGGTGTTGGAGATGATGCGGCCGTTATCAATGCTTCCAAATTACAGACCCTGATTACAACAGATCTGCTAGTAGAAGGCGTTCACTTTGACCTAAGTTATATGCCGTTAAAACATCTGGGGTATAAATCTGTAATGGTAAATATCTCCGATGTATATGCAATGAATGGCGAAGCCGAACAAATTACGGTTTCCATTGCTGTTTCCAACCGTTTCTCTTTAGAGGCCGTCGAGGAGTTATATGCGGGAATCCATCTGGCTTGTGAAACATATAAATTAGATTTAATTGGCGGTGATACCACCTCTTCTTCCAAAGGAATTTTAATTTCTGTCACTGCCATAGGAAAAGCAAAGAAAGAAGATGTAGTGTATAGGAACGGGGCAAAAGAAACCGATTTAATCATAGTAACCGGAGATTTGGGCGGAGCATATTTAGGCTTACAGGTTTTAGAGAGAGAGCGGCAGGTTTTTCAGGTGAACCCGAATCATCAGCCGGATTTAGATCCATATGCATACATTATAGAACGTCAGTTAAAACCGGAAGCCAGAAAAGACATTCCGAAATTGTTAAAAGAATTGGAAGTAAGACCAACCTCGATGATTGATATTTCCGATGGCCTGTCATCGGAGATCATGCATATTTGTTCACAAAGTAAAGTAGGATGTAAAATTTACGAAGAAAAAGTTCCCTTGGATCCCCAGGTAATTTCCACTTGTGAAGAGTTTGAAATCGACAGTACCACGGTGGCTTTAAGCGGAGGAGAGGATTATGAATTGCTGTTTACAGTTCCTATTTCTGATTTTGAAAAAATCAAAGGAAACCCTCATCTTTCCGTTATCGGCCATATTACCGAAAAAGCCGCAGGAATGAATTTGGTTACAAGAGCCAATCAGGAACTGGCTTTAAAAGCACAAGGGTGGAATGCTTTAAAAGAAGAATAAATTGAATATTAAACGGAGTTTATGATTCCTCTTCTTCACCTAAAAGAACAATTGCTTTTTTACCTCCTTTTACAGTTCCGATTCGAAAATCTTCCGGATATTTGTTTAAAACACCCATAATTATTTTTTCAGTATAGTATAGGTACTATCGATGTTCTTCATCACTCTTTCAAAACTCATTCTGGTCCAATTTCTGGATGAGATATACGCTTTTATTTTTGAGAAGCCCTTTCAACTTTCATATCCTTACTTTGGTAGTATCTCATGATAATAAGTGTCAATATGTATGCAGCAATAAGAATTAAAAAAATATAAAAACTCAGGCCCCACAAGTTTTTATCTATCTGTTTTAATACCAGCACCCAACTTCCCAAATAAATAGGTAAGGTTATCAACGATGTAAAAAACAGCTCACCAAAAGTAGCGTTTCGTATAACATCAACAATCGATTTTGCATCTTGTATTTTCACAGTTACCTTTTAATTGCTCTTATAAATTTAACAAAAGAATTTGAAAATAGTATTCTTTTTGGTATTGGGAGACCTTTGCAGCATTGATTTGGCAAAAAAGTGTAAACGGATTCGTTATATAATACGTATTTTTTCGTCTAATCTTTAAACATTTGTCCCATATGAGCTATTATTTTCCCAAAAAACAAATCCGGTTTTTCGGGTATTTATTAGTTGAAACCGGAATTGACTTGGAACTTGAAACCTGGAACTTTTAAACTGTATAACTTAGCACCATGAAAAAAACCTTCATCATATTCGTCTCATTGCTGAACTTTCAAATTTCTCTTGCCCAGGAAATGACCGCAGAAAAAATAGGTGCTATTTTAACAAACATAAGTGATACTATACAAGGAATTGACGGAAGATGGCAATTCAAAATTAAAGAGATTACTTTTTTATGTATCACAGATACCAAGTACAACAGGATGCGAATTATTTCGCCGATAACAGAATCATATCTTCTAAATGACAAACTAAAAAGTGCTGCATTGATAGCTAATTTTCATTCGGCCTTAGATGTAAAATACGCCATTGCAGAAGGTATTTTATGGTCTGTTTTTATACATCCTCTAAGAGAGCTTTCGGAAAAACAGGTAAAAGATGCCGTAAGCCAGGTATATAGTGCTAATATAACTTTTGGGACTACTTTTTCGAGTACATCATTACTATTTCCCGGAAGTATAAAAAAAGAAGAAAAGAAACCTAAGATAATTTTGAAGGAAAAATATTGATGGTAAGAGATTTTCGCCAAATCAATGCTGCAAAGATCTTATAATACTTTCTAACTTTCCAACATCTCAGGCTATGAGTAGTTGTGTGAACAAGTTACAAACTTTGAAAACTTCAGTATACTTCTCAAAGCGAAAAAAAAAATGAGCAGTTATTTAATGTTATGTGCCCTTTGGTCAACTTTCAATCTCTTGTAGTATTTTCCATAATTCATCTTTTAGTCCTTGGTTGTTCAACAAAGGATTTAAAGCCGTTTGTTCCGTATATTCTCCTATTGTCTTACCTTCCGGAGCGCCAATGAGTTCGCCATTTTTTCCGACTTTTCCGAGTAGGCAATCTGCATATTTTTTACCACCTTTTTCGGGAGATTGAGACTTGCCTAATAAATTCATTATTTTGAACATTACCGTAAAAACGGTTCTTTTCAAGATTGGTAAAGTTTTTAATCCGGTAGAACCTGAAGTTAAACCTGGTGAAAACCAAACAAAATCAAAATTTTCCGATTTTAAGCTTGCCATTTTCTTCGTCCATAACCCACCAACGAATTTTGAAATACCTATGGCATTCATAGGATTGTATTTTGGCAATCTGTCAGATTCAAGATAGATATATTCTCTAAGTTCTTTAGGAGAAGAAAACACAGGTTTATCAATCATTCCTTTAATTCCTCTTGCTCCTTCGCCTCCTGCTAAAATAATTCTTGCATTTTCATCAAGCAAATTGTTTTTCTTGAGTTCATTGAAAACGATATGGCTACCTATTAAATTTTGAAAAATAGTTTTTTCAATCTTTTTTCCATGATGATTTATACTTAGGTAATCCTCGCCAAAAACTGCAAACCCGGCAGCTAAAAAAACCACCTGAAATGGACTTTGTTTAATGAACTTTCGTTTGAAATATCATTTTGACTTCTTTGAAATCAGTTTTTTTTATGGTTGCGATTTCTAAAAGTTTTGAAACGTTTAAGAGATTTTGCTCGTCAAGTATTTTTGTATTTTTGTATTTACCTCGTGGTGAATTAAATGCTCCTTTTGAATTGAATCTGAAAAGTCCATTAAAACAAGTTTTATTTAAGAAGATGATTTGTGCTGATCTTGAAATCCAATTTTCCGAATATTTTTCGTAATCAATATTAAACCTGTTTAAATTGAAGCTCTCACGAAATTCATAATAGTATTCTTTTTGGTATAACTCAATCATTCAACTTCAATACGGCCATAAATGCCTCTTGTGGGATTTCCACATTTCCCACCTGGCGCATTCGCTTCTTTCCTTTCTTTTGCTTTTCCAACAGCTTACGCTTTCTGGAAATATCGCCACCATAACATTTTGCCGTTACATCTTTACGCAGTGCCTTTATGGTTTCTCTCGCAATAATTTTTGACCCGATAGCTGCCTGAATAGGAATATCAAATTGTTGCCTTGGAATTAATTCTTTCAGTTTTTCAGTAATCTTTTTCCCCACTGTATAGGCATTATCCGCATGTAAGAGTGCAGAGAGCGCATCTACAGGCTGCCTGTTTAAGAGGATATCTACACGGACTAACTTTGAAGGTTTCATTTCTATCGGATGATAATCAAAAGAAGCATACCCTTTGGAAATGGTTTTTAACCGGTCATAAAAATCAAATACAATTTCGGCTAAAGGCATTTCAAATGTCAATTCAACTCTCTGTGTAGTCAAGTAGGTTTGATTGGTTATTTGCCCTCTTTTTTCTATACAAAGAGACATTACCTGTCCTACAAAATCAGACTTGGTAATAATAGCAGCTTTGATAAAGGGCTCTTCTACCCTATCTAGTTTTGACGGTTCCGGTAAATCAGACGGATTGTTTAGCAGTACCACATCATTTGGATGTTTTTTAGTGAATGCATGATAAGAAACATTAGGAACCGTAGTAATGACGGTCATGTTAAACTCACGCTCCAAACGCTCCTGAATAATTTCCATATGAAGCATTCCTAAAAATCCGCACCGGAAACCAAAACCCAGTGCCGCCGAACTTTCGGGAGAGAACACTAAAGATGCGTCATTCAATTGCAATTTCTCCATAGAATAACGCAACTCTTCATAATCTTCGGTATCTACCGGGTAAATTCCGGCAAATACCATGGGTTTTACATCTTCAAATCCGTCAATAACCTCCGTAGTCGGATTTACAGCATCCGTTATAGTATCTCCCACTTTTACCTCTTTTGCCGTTTTAATTCCTGTAATTAGGTAACCGACATCTCCCGTTTTCACAGATTTTTTAATAACCTGACTGAGTTTTAAAGTTCCTACCTCATCCGCAAAATACTCCTTATTGGTAGCCATAAACTTAATCCGCTGCCCTGTTTTGATTTCCCCGTTTAAAACCCTGAAATAGGTTTCTATTCCCCTGTAAGAATTGTATACGGAGTCAAAAATCAAAGCTTGTAAGGGCCCGTTGGGGTCTCCTTCCGGTGCGGGAATCCGTTCTATAATGGCTTCTAAAATGGTAGCTACTCCAAAACCCGTTTTCCCGCTTGCATGTACCACCTCTTCCGGATTACATCCTAACAAATCCACAATATCGTCTGTTACTTCTTCCGGGTTGGCAGAAGGCAAATCTACCTTGTTTAAAACAGGAATAATCTCCAGATCATTTTCCAAAGCCAGGTATAAATTGGAAATGGTTTGTGCCTGAATGCTCTGTGCGGCATCTACAATTAATAAAGCTCCTTCGCAAGCGGCAATAGAGCGGGAAACTTCATAAGAGAAATCCACATGCCCCGGAGTATCGATTAAATTTAAAATATATTCTTCGCCTTTAAAGGTATATTCCATTTGAATTGCGTGCGATTTTATAGTGATTCCCCGCTCGCGCTCCAAATCCATATTGTCCAGCAACTGATCCTGCTTTTCTCTTTCCGTAACAGCGCCTGTATAATCCAGCAACCTGTCTGCAAGTGTACTTTTACCGTGATCGATATGTGCGATAATGCAAAAGTTTCTAATATTCTTCATTGCTGCATGATAATTTAGCGTCTGCAAATATAGTTTTTTGAGTTTGAAAAGCCGTCAAGTAAAATTTTAAGAAGTACTCAACTTCATTTTTTAAAAAGAAAAAATCACACCTCTGTTATCCATCCCTACGTTCTCAAATTATTACATTATAGCATTGTTACGTTGACACATTGGTACATTATGACATAAATCACTCCTGCCACTCCACAATAAACAAATTGGTATCTCTACCCCCTCCGTTATTCCTGTTAGATGAAAAAGCCAGTTGTTTACCATCATTAGAAAATACCGGAAAAGCATTAAACGTTTCTCCGTAAGTTATTCTTTTCAGATTTTTACCATCTATATCAATTATATACAAATTAAAAGGGAAACCTCTTTCTGCCTCAAAATTAGAAGAGAACAATATTTTTTCTCCCGAAGGATGAAAAAACGGACTCCAATTGGCATTTCCCAAATGCGTTAATTGGCGTAAATCAGACCCGTCTGCATTGCAGATATACAATTCCATTTCAGTGGGCTCTACTAATCCTTGGGCCAGTAAATCCTTATACGCTTTTATCTCTTCCGAAGTTTTTGGCCTTGACGACCGGAAAATTAACTTTGTTCCGTCCGGTGAAAAGAAGGCTCCGCCGTCATATCCTAATTCATCCGTAATTTGTTTTACATCTGTTCCGTCAATATTCATGGTGTACAGTTCCAAATCACCGCTTCTGGTAGACGTAAACACAATTTTATCTCCTTTTGGCGACACGGTTGCTTCTGCGTCGTATCCTTTTTCATTAGTTAGTTGCTTCACAATATTCCCTTCCAAATCAGAAACAAAAATGTCATAACTGTCATAAATCGGCCATACATACCTTCCGTTTTTCCGAAGTGGTGCAGGAGGGCAGTTGTCATCCTCCAGATGTGTGGAAGCATATATAAAATGCTCATTATCCGGTAAGAAATAAGCACAGGTGGTTCTTCCTTTTCCGGTACTAATCATCGGTGGTTGTATACTGTCAAATGTCTGATCAACATTCATTAAAAACATCTGATCACACCCAACACCCCATTTGGCATTATTCGACTGGAAAATGAGTTGCTTATCATCAAAACTCCAGTAAGCTTCTGCATTGTCTCCGCCAAAAGTAATTTGACGCATACTTTTAAAATGCACTTCTTCAGGAAAAATCAAGGAATCTTTCCCTGCAATTAATTTAACGTTTTTTGCTTCTTTTTTTACAGGTTTGTTTTTACATCCGATACTTAGAAAAAGAATAAGAAGTACGGATACGAATTTAAATTTCATATGATAGTTTTTAATCCCTAATTTCTTCTGTAAAAAACTAAATTTTGATTGAAAAATACAAAATTTAGTTTCACTTCAGTAACCACTTAATTTTTTTCATTTGTTTTTTGTGAATTTTCAAATGAAAAAATTCATGTACTTTTGAGCAAAAATAATACTTAATCTCATGAGAAATCTGCTCCTGCTTATCTTTTTACCAATATTGCTCTCCTGCGAACCTGGTACTACAGGCAAAAGTAAGCTAAAGCAGGACGTTTCCTTTTTGGCTGATGATGCCCTGGAAGGCAGGCAAACCGGAACCGAAGGCGAAAGAAAAGCTGCCAACTATATTGCTGAACGTTTCCGGGAAATGAAACTAAGTCCGAAAGGAACGCAACGTTTTTATCAGGAATTTTCTTTCAAACCCAAAACAGACCCGCATTCGGAAGTGGAATTTACCAAAAATCAGGACGGAACCATTACGGGAAGCAATGTCATCGGGCATATCGACAACAAAGCTAATAATACGGTCATAATTGGAGCTCATTATGATCATTTAGGATATGGCGGTGATGGTTCTTTATACAGAGATTCTGTAAAGGCAGTACATAATGGTGCCGACGACAATGCAAGTGGCGTTGCAGTAATGCTCGATTTGGCCCGAAAATTAAAGAAAGAAAAGAGCCGTAATAACAACTACCTGTTTATTGCCTTTTCCGGTGAAGAAATGGGGTTGCTGGGTTCTAACTATTTCGTGAAAAACCCGACTGTTGATATGCAAAAAGTGAGTTTTATGATCAATATGGATATGGTTGGAAAATTAAAAAAAGACAGCACGCTGGCGGTATACGGTACGGGAACGTCTCCAATATTTAAGCAAGTGTTACATACTCATAACAATCGTTTTAAACTCATTCTAAAAGCATCCGGAGTTGGCCCCAGCGATCATACCAGTTTTTATCTGGCCGATATCCCGGTATTGCATTTCTTTACAGGGCAGCATGAAGATTACCACAAACCGAGTGATGACACGGAGAAATTAAATTATACAGGGATGGAAGCTATTTCCGATTATATTTTTAATATTATTTCGGAATTAAACTCTCAGGGGAAATTAGCCTTTAGAAAAACAAAGAATGAAGGCGATAATGTCCCCCGGTTTAAAGTAGGGCTGGGAGTTATTCCGGATTATTTATTTGATGGAAAAGGCATGCGAATTGATGGTGTTTCCGAAGAAAAACCGGCACAAAAAGCAGGTTTGAAAAAAGGAGATATTGTTATTAAACTGGGAGATAGTGTGGTAACAGATATGATGAGCTATATGAAGGCACTATCTGTCTTTGATAAAGGGGATAAAACAAAAGTAACCGTTAAACGAGGTGAGAAACACATGGATGTGGACATCCGGTTTTAGCTTAGCAGAACTTATTTTTTTATATATTTGAAAACCTAATTATATTTTTTATGAAAAAACACATTTGTCTTTTTTTAGGGTTTGCTCTTTTTGCGAGCTGTACTAAGGCTGTGATAGAAGACACACCTGTACTTCCTTCACCTATCATGGTAAAATACAACAATGGTGTAAAAACCATCATTGATAACAATTGTGTAAGCTGCCATGGAGCAACTTCTCCGGATGCCGGTTTGAGTTTAACTACATATACGCAGGTTAGGACTGCAGCTGAAAGCGGAAACCTCATCAATAGAATTAATGATGCAACCAGGCCAATGCCACCAGCAGCTTTAATGTCTTCGACAAACAGAGCCGCGATAACACGGTGGATGACGGACGGGTATTTAGAAAACTGAAATCATGAAAAAAACAATCATCGTAATTGCATGCTTTATAGCTTTAGGAGTTCATGCACAAAAATATTATACAAAGACCGGAACCACGGAACTAAAAGCCTCTGTAGCCGCTTTTGAACCGGTTGAAGCTACCAATAAAAGTACTTCCGTAGTATTAAAAGCAGATACGGGCGACATAGCCGCATTGCTTTTTATCAAAGCTTTTCGGTTCAAAGTTGCGCTAATGGAAGAACATTTTAATGAAAACTACATGGACTCCGATGCATTTCCCAAGGCAACTTTTAAAGGAAAAATACAGGAATTTGATTTGGAATTTACCGGCCAAAAAGAGTTTAAAATTATCGGAACACTCACTGTCAGAGGAATAAATAAAGAGATTGAAACTACAGGAACATTCTCAAAAAATGATGAAAAACTAAGTTTAAATGCTACATTCTCTGTTAAGCCTCAGGATTTTGACATTAAAATTCCCAATATTGTCAGAAAAAAAATAGCCGAAACCATTCATTTAACTTTAAATTATGAACTTATCCAAAAAAAGTAAAATCCTTCTTTTTATACTGTTGGGGATTTTTATCATTGGGTTCGGCATGTATAAATATGCCTATCAACCTCATAAGACCATCGAAGATTTTAAAGTAGATTTTAATGGAGCTTCGAAAGATTTTTTTGTGAAGATTCAGGAAAATGACAGTATTTGGCAGAATAAAGGTGTTGTTTTATCGGGAGTTATCACAGCAAAAGATGCTAAAGGAATCACACTGGATGAAAATACTTATTGCCAGTTTAGAGATGCTGCCACATTACACTCTTTGGAAAATAATCAAACCATAAAAATTAAAGGACGTATCATAGGATACGACGATTTATTAGAAGAATTAAAATTAGATCAATGTATAATACAAGAATAATGAAATCCGTACGAGAATACGCCGTTATTTTTTTGGTATTTTTTTTAGGAACCCACATCAATGCCCAAGACGATTTGTTAGATGAATTAGATACTACTACTGAAAACCAATCTTTTGAATCTCCTGCTTTTAAAGCCATGCGAATTGCCAACTTGCAATCTACCAAGATTGCGGCTAAAGGAGATTTATACTTCTACGTTTCTCACAGATTTGGAACCTTACAAAATGGGATTGATACTTTTTTTGGTTTTGATAACGCAAATACAAGGATACAATTTGCATATAGTTTTTGGGAAGGAGTTCAATTCAGTATAAGTAGAGAATCTTTAAGAAAAACGTATACGGGGGCTATCAAATACAGATTGGCAAGACAATCGGGAAAATTCCCTGTAACGGTTGTGGGATACAACAGCATAAATATCAATACGGAAATTAATGAAAACACTTTGCCGAACATCACATTTAGTGATCGGTATAGTTTTGGGCACCAATTATTGATCTCCAGACGTTTTTCCAAGAGTTTTTCCTTCGAAATTGCACCCACTTATATCAGGGAGAATGTTCAAGATGTAAGAGTTACAGGTACTCCCAATCACAACCAGTTTGCGCTGGGTTTTGGAGGGCGTTATAAGCTGAGTAAACGGGTCAGCTTAAATGCAGATTACGCGTATAATTTTAGTAGGAATAGCAATTCCATCTATAACAACCCTTTAACAATTGGAGTAGATATTGAAACCGGCGGGCATGTCTTTCAATTGCTATTTTCAAATGCGCAATCTACTACAGTACCAGGCTTTATGAGTAATGCCGAGGGAGACTGGTCTAAGGGGAATGTGTTTTTTGGATTTAATATTGTAAGAGTTTTCTAACCATAGATAGATTGAGGTTTTGTGTTGGTTGATAGATCAGAAAAGTTAAGCTAACTCCATAATACTTTCGGACTTTAGTACTTTTAGGTGATTTCTTTTTGGCATTAAAATAATATAAATTTGCAGTATGGTAAAAATAGGCCATATAGAATTACCTGATTTCCCACTGTTGTTAGCTCCAATGGAAGATGTCAGCGATCCTCCTTTTCGTGCTTTGTGTAAGGAAAACGGAGCGGATGTGGTATATACTGAATTTATATCTTCGGAAGGCCTGATCCGAAATGCCTCAAAAAGTGTGATGAAATTAGACATCTATGGAAAAGAACGGCCTGTTGGAATTCAGATTTTTGGGGCTAATTTAGACTCCATGCTGCGTTCTGTGGAAATAGTAGAAAAAACCCGTCCGGATATGATTGATATCAATTTCGGATGCCCCGTAAAAAAAGTAGTTTCCAAAGGTGCGGGTGCAGGGATTTTAAAGAATATTGATTTAATGGTTTCACTTACCGAAGCTATGGTAAAGCATACTCGTATTCCCATCACTGTAAAGACCCGCTTGGGTTGGGATCACAATTCTATTAAAATTGTGGAAGTGGCAGAGCGCCTGCAAGATGTGGGTTGCAAGGCCATTGCCATTCATGGCAGAACAAGAGCGCAAATGTATAAAGGCAATGCAGATTGGCGCCCGATTGCAGCAGTAAAAAACAATCCCAGGATGCACATCCCTGTCTTTGGAAACGGAGATGTTATTTCTCCGGAAAAAGCATTGGAAATGCGAGATGTATATGAACTGGACGGCGCTATGATTGGAAGAGCATCTATTGGATATCCCTGGTTTTTTAACGAGGTGAAGCATTTCTTTACTACGAGGGCACATTTGGCGAAACCCTCTATAGCAGACAGAACAGCAGTGGCAAGACGGCATTTACAAATGGCCATTGATTGGAAAGGAATACATTTGGGTGTGGTGGAAACCCGAAGGCATTATGCAAACTACTTTAGAGGGATTCCGCATTTTAAAGAGTACCGATTAAAAATGGTTACTTTTGACGACCCAAGAGATGTATTTGCAACGTTTGATGAAGTTGAGGAGCGGTTTGGAAATACTCTGATTCCTGAAATTAGTAGCTGAGGTATAGTATTGCGATAACAGTGCAGAAAACAGTCATCTTTTAACAAATTGAAAAAGCTTAAACAAGTTCATTATTTTATAATCCGGAAATGTTTTTCAAATTATTTGGGAAAACAGAATAAAAAATACCTGATATATGTTTTAATTTTTTTGGTAAGTTTATTATAGATGAAGAAGACCCGATCTATATGCGAGCCCGATGTTTTTGAAAAGTGTTTGAAGAACACTCTGAAACACTTCTCAATTTTATGTACTATAAGTGTGATGATAAAAGTTTGGCAGAAGATTTTGTCCGGGAGTCGTTTATAAAACTAAGGATATTTCGAATTGAAGCCTGTTTCGATAAGCGATACCATTAGCTTGTCATTTGTTGGCTATAAAACCAACATTATTTTAGCAAAAGAGTTGTTGAAAAAACCGTGTAAAAAAGGTGTATTCGGAAGAGTACAAGGTTTCTTTGAATGAAATACTGATTATCAACTATTTAATAAACGGAATTGCAAAAGAAAAAAAAGGGGCTGTTATTATTTCGCTTAAAAGTTTAGGCATTTTACCGGGCTTAACAGAACCGGATATGTTGCAAAACATCCAGCTTTTACCGGGAATAAAAAGTCCGAATGAAACAGTGTCCGGCCTGCATATTCGCAGAGGAACGCCGGACCAAAACCTAATTCTTTTTGATGGTATTAGAATCTGCAACTCAGCACATTTTTTTTGGACTCATTTCTGCATTTAATCCCTATATAACCGATAAAATTAAAGTTTTTAGAAGCGGGTCGGGAACAAAATACGGAAATCATATTTCCGGAGTTGTCGATATAAAAACCAGCCTTTAGATTAGCAAATAGAAATAATTACTTAAAATAAAAACATAATAGTTATGATGAAATTTCTTTTTTTGCTTCTTTTTTTCTTTGTTAATAACTCTTATTTTGTTGATAACCAAAAACACAAAAGAACGGAGTGAACTTTAGCGGCCAGCTAGCTTTTTAGAGCCATCCCCCGTATTAGTCTCCGTTCTTTTTAAAAGTTACTTAGAACCATATAGAATTTCAGTTTCTGCCCTTATTAAAGGTCTTAGTTTAAGTAACTATTATTAATATCTAATTACAAAATTATGAAAACAAATGAAATTATCGGAATCGATGTCAGTAAATTATTAATTGATGTTTGTATCTATTCTAAACAAATTGTTCAACAGTTTGAGAACAGTAAATCTGGATTTAAATTAATGCTAAAGTGGAGTTTTAAAAATTCGTCTTTCTCTAAAGAAGAAACCATGTTTGTATTTGAACATACAGGAATGTACTCTCATTTATTATCTGTGTCTTTAACTGAACAAAAATTATCTTTTTTCATAGCTTCTGGTTTAGAAATTAAAAGATCTATTGGTATTGCTCGTGGAAAGGATGACCAAATTGATGCCAAACGCATTGCTCTATATGGGTATCGATTAAAAGAAGAACTTAAACCCAGTAAGCTACCTAAAAGAAGTATATTACAACTAAAAAGTCTCTTATCTTTAAGGACAAAACTTAACAAACAAAGAGCTGGTTTTAAAGTTACTTTGAAAGAACAAAAAAGAATTTATAAAGCAAAAGAGTATAAAATAATCTTTGACGTTCAACAAAAAATGATTGCAGAACTAACCAAACAAATACACAAGATTAATACTCAAATGCAAGCTATTATTGACCAAAATATAATGTTAAAAGAAACCTATAAACTTGTTACTAGTGTTAAAGGTATAGGAATGCAAACTGCTATAATGATGATTGTGTTTACTGACAATTTTTCAAAATTTGAAAACTGGAGAAAGTTTGCCTCTTATTGTGGTGTTGCTCCTTTTCCTTACCAATCTGGAACTAGTATTAAAGGACGTACAAAAGTCTCTCATTTGGCTAATAAAAAATTGAAAGCAATTATTAATATGTGCGCTATTTCTGCTATACAACATAACCCAGAAATGAAATTATACTATCATAAAAGAATAAAACAAGGCAAAAGTAAAATGAGTACCGTTAACATTATTAGAAACAAATTAATAGCAAGAGTGTTTGCCGTTGTCAAACGACAAACACCCTATGTAGATACTTTTAAATTTGCTGCATAAATTAGTAAAAATAATATCTCAACTTTTACTTGTTTTTATCATAGAATACGGAGGGTTTGGTTTTAATATGATACATGCGGATATGTTTTTAAAAACAAAGCTTCGTAAAAATCTCAGCTTGTCATTTTCAGTAAGAAGATCTTTCACGGATATTTTTAGTACAAATACATTTAAACAAGCTCTCCGGAAAAGTTTTTCAAAATACCATCATAGCTACAAACGAGCAGCAATCAGATAATGATTTTTTTTCAGATAAAAACGATTTTTTCTTCGTAGATATCAATAGCAAACTCATATACCAACCTACTCATAAAGACAAAATCATTATCAGTCAGCTCTTTACAAAAAACAAATTAGATTATTCATTTGGATTTAATGATAACAGCTATAACTCCGGAGACATTTTGGGTATTGTAAATAAAGGTATTCATGTAAAATGGTTGAAAAACTGGAGTCATAAAATAGCACAGGAAACTGTTGTTTATTTTTCAGAATACGACTTAAATTATCAGTTTGATGTAATACAAAATATGGCAAACAATCAGACAAACAAAACCAGATAAAAGAGATACATTTTCAAACTACTGTTAACTATAAGAAAAGCAGCACTTCAAATTATAATTTTGGCTACCAGTTTTACAATAACACTGTTTTTTATCTTTTCAGTATAGGAGACCAGGTGGTACCTCAAGAAGATTTTATGTTAAGGGAATCTAATATAACATGCTTTTTTCAGTGAATTCCTTTATAATAACAATACATTATCACTGCAAGCAGGGCTGAGGAGTAATTATTTTACGCTTACGGATAAGTTCTTTATTATCCCAAGATTACATATGCAACTGTTGATGATTCCCGGAACCCAGTTAAAAGTGTCCTTAAATTATAAACAACAGAATATGAGTCAATTGCTGGAATTTTTCACAGAAGATTTAGGCTTGAAAATCAGGTTTGGGCGCTTGCCGTAAACGATGATGTACCTATTCTGAGAAGTGAACAATTTACAGCAGGGTTTATTTTTAAGAAAAACCGTTGGTTGATAGACATTGATTTTTATCAGGAAAAAGTAATGGGTTTAACGTCTGTTAACAGAGGTTTTCAGACAGTAAATAATGTTTTTCCGAAGGCTCCAATACCATTAAAGGAGTTGATTTTTTAGTTCAAAAAAGATGGAACCGTTACATGTCGTGGTTGAGTTATAGTTATAATAACAACGAGTTTACTTTTACGGAGATAAATGATGGAACGCCTTTCCCTTCAAATACGGCTATTACACACAGCATTTTTGGTCTCATAACTTAAAAGCAGGAAATTACGATTTTTCTTTAGAATGGAATTTCAGAAGCGGAGTCCCTTATACAAAAGCAACAGGGCTGAATGATGATAACCAAATCAATTATGAAAGAATAAATGCAAACAGTTTATTACCCTATCATAAATTAGACTTTTCGGCAACTTATTCTTTTAACTTAGATACAAATAGCCTTTGGAAAGCAAAACTGGGAATCTCATTATTAAATATATGAGACCTTTGCAAAATTGATTTGACAAAAAAGTTCGACGCCCGAAGAAAATTTTCTTCGGGTTTTACACTAAAGGCCTCAGCAATTTAACATATCTGCTGCCCGTCAGATACTTGCTGTCCGGGGGCCACAAATGACAGTGCTCCGTCAGAGGCAGCAGCCGTTAAAATCATGCCGCGGCTTTCTATACCTCGTATGTTTCTGGGTGCTAAATTAGTTAATACGATAACTTGCTGCCCTACGATATCTTCCGGGGCAAAACTTTCTGCAATTCCCGAAACAATGGTTCTCACATCAATACCTATAGCTACTTTTAGTTGAAGCAATTTTTTGGTTTTGGCTATTTTTTTTGCTTCTAAAACCGTACCTGTTCTTATATCCAGTTTGGCAAAATCATCAAATGCAATGGTCTCTTTTTGAGGTACAACATCTTTAGCGTTTTGCGCATTGGCTATTTTTGTAGCTTTTAATTTTTCTAACTGAGCCTGTATGGTTTTATCTTCAATTTTAGAAAACAACAGTGCTGCTTTTCCTATTTGATGTCCCGCGGGCAGTAACATCTCTTTTTCGGAAATATCCTCCCATTTTAAAACGGGGTTTACAGACGGTTCCATATCATTATCAGCTACATCGGAAGTAGCCATATTCAGCATCGTTTTTAACTTAGCAGAAGTAAACGGTAAAAAAGGTTCGGATAATACGGCTAAACTCACTGCAATTTGCAATGCCGTGTACATAATGGTTTGTACGCGTTGTTCGTTTTCCTTGATCACTTTCCACGGTTCTTCATCTGCCAGATATTTGTTCCCTAACCGTGCCAAATTCATAAATTCCTGACTCGCCTCCCTAAAGCGATAACGTGTTATGGATTTTGCTATGATATGAGGAAACTTTTTTAAGGAAGCCAGTGCATCTTTATCGGCTTCGGAAAAATCTCCGGGTGTTGGAATACTACCATGATAATACTTGTTAGTCAGTACTACAACCCGATTGATAAAATTCCCGAAAATAGCCACCAGTTCATTGTTATTTCTTGCCTGAAAGTCTTTCCACGTAAAATCATTGTCTTTACTCTCCGGGGCATTCGCCGTGAGTACATAGCGCAAGACATCTTGCTGCCCGGAGAAATCTTCCAAATACTCATGTAGCCAAACCGCCCAATTTTTAGAAGTGGACAATTTGCTGCCTTCCAGGTTTAAAAATTCATTTGCCGGCACATTGTCAGGCAGGATATAACCGCCATGAGCTTCTAGCATGCTCGGAAAAATAATACAATGAAATACAATATTGTCTTTCCCTATAAAATGAACTAATCGGGTTTCCGGGTTTTTCCAATAGTCTTCCCAATTCTTTCCTTCTTTTGCTGCCCACTCTTTGGTAGCAGAGATATACCCTATGGGTGCATCAAACCAAACATACAACACTTTTCCTGTGGTATTTTTAACGGGAACAGGAATTCCCCAATCCAAATCTCGGGTTACAGCTCTGGGTTTTAACCCATCTTCGATCCACGATTTTACCTGCCCGTATACATTTGGTTTCCAGTCTTTTTTATGACCTTCCAAAATCCATTGGCACAAAAATCCTTCATACTTGTCCAGAGGTAAAAACCAATGCTTTGTTTCTTTGACGGTAGGAATATTTCCGGTAATAGCCGACCTTGGGTTAATGATATCCGTTGCATTATGACTTGTTCCGCAATTTTCACACTGATCTCCATAACTTTCTTCAAAACCACACTTGGGGCAAGTGCCTGTCACAAACCTGTCTGCTAAAAATTGATGGGCTCCGGCATCATATAATTGAGCTGTTATTGCCTCTGTAAATACTTCTTTTTTACGTAGATTGACAAAAAAATCCGAAGCGGTTTGATGATGTATTGCCGAAGATGTCCTGGAATAATGATCAAAAGAAATTCCAAAATCGGCAAAAGATTGTTTAATGATCTTGTGATATTTATTTATAATATTCTGTGGGCTTACTCCTTCTTTTTTTGCGCGCATCGGTATGGCTACTCCGTGCTCGTCGCTCCCGCATATGTATGCAACCTCATTTCCTGTTAACCGTAAAAAACGAGCATAGATGTCTGCAGGAATATAAACTCCCGCCAAATGACCAATATGAATAGACCCGTTTGCATAAGGTAAGGCAGCAGTGATGGTATATCTTTTTGGCATTGAAAATTTTTAGAGGGTAAAATTAATCAATTTAAACGGTATTCGTATTTTTACAGGAAAAATGTATGTGTAGGCTTTATAATGCAGGCATTATCATATGCTTCCTGTTATTTTCCGATCTTTCTATATTGGGTCAATCGGAAAAAGATGTTACTTTTAAAACCATGAAATTTCAAACACCTCCTTACCTGAAGAAGGGTGATAGTATAGCTATTGTTGCTCCTGCGGGAGTATTAACAAACAAAAAGATGTGTATTGAAGCAGCAAAGAACACAGCCGAAAGTTGGGGCTTGCAGGTTGTTATCGGCACACATGTTTTTAAACAAAATCATCATTTTGCCGGAACAGATGAAGAGAGAACTGCTGACCTTCAAAAAGCTTTGGACAATCCGAATATAAAAGCAATCTGGATTGCCAGAGGCGGATATGGAAGTATACGCATTATAGACCGGTTGGATTTTACCACTTTTAAAAAGCATCCTAAATGGATCATCGGATATTCGGATGTTACGGTATTGCACAATCATATTAACCATTTGGGAATAGAGACCATTCATGGAATGATGCCGGTAGATTTTCGGTTTGATACTCTTGCTATCAAAAAGAGTATCGCCACCTTAAAAAAAGTGCTGTTTGGTTCGTTAGAAAAGTATAAAATTCCTCCTTCCAAATACAATAGAAAAGGAGTTGCCAAAGGGCGTTTGACAGGTGGAAATCTTACCTTACTAACAGCTATGCTAGGCTCTGAAAGTGCTATGAATACTAAAAGTGCCATTTTATTTATTGAAGAGATAGGAGAATACAAATATCATGTGGACAGGATGTTGCAAAGTCTGAAAAGAGCTGGATATTTTAGTAAATGTAATGGATTGATTGTAGGCGATATGAGCGAGATAAAAAAGAATAATCCGACATGGGGGAGTACCGTTGAAGAACTAATTTTAGAGACGGTTTCGGAATATGATTTTCCCGTATTGTTTGGGTTTCCTGCCGGACATGAGCCTGACAACAATGCTTTAATTCTTGGCCGGAATGTAAGGCTATATGTAGAAGCTGATAAACTATCTATCCTTAGCTTTGAAGAATAGAAACTCACGTAATTTTTTTTGAATTTGCTAAAAACTTCTAATTTTCGCTTAAATCCAAAAAGTTTAAATGAGTTCAGTGTTATACCATTTCTGACTTAAAAATACAGTTGAAAGTTAGAAAGTTGAAAAGTGTAAAAGTCAACATTTTAACAACTTGGAACTTTTTAACTTTAACCTGTTGTCTACGCATAATAGACAATACTATATGCCCCCAGCAATGCCCATATAGTAAGCACAGCCCAGTATAAAAACGGAGTGTCTTTCCTCGACAACGGCTCAAATAAATGAGTGCGCCCGGATCGTATATCAGAAATGATCCAGGAAGCAAAAAAAACACTCCATATCCATACCACATTAGTAGTTAAATATAGTGCAATGAGTAGTAATCCCAAAATAGCTTTCCACTTACTAGTTTGTAACATGTAAAATATGGAGTTCTTATTTTTCATAAACGAATGTTTGTTTATTGGAACAATATGAAAAAATGCACCCAAAGGGTCTGCTAAAACAGTTGTGTTTGTATCTTCATAGATAAGTTTGCCTTCATTTTTTAGGGCCTTTGCTTTGGTTTCCGAAGGATTTTTAACGCCAAAAAACACACTCCAATATTCTTTTTTACCCTTTATATCATCGCTCAATTCCTGAATGGCACCAATAGTATTATGCCTGGTATTATGGATTAAGTACCGATTGTTTTTTGTTTTTTGAAATGTCCAATTAAATATTCCTTCATAAAAAGATTTTATTTTGGAAAAATCTGAAATAAACAGCTCATTCCAAACCAATGTATGTTGCTCATTTTCATATCTGGAATTGAGAAGGGATCCTTCATAAATGGTAAATCCGGCTCCTAGAGGATCACGGATAAGCGCAATTTTACCAATAGATTGGTTTTTATCTACCAACTCTACAATGCCACCTAATGCTTTCGCTTTTTTTATCGTATCATCTATTTTTGCTACCTGTATATAAGACATCCAGAAAGATGGCATATTCAGATCTTTGAATTTTTGCGGAGTTTCATACAAACCGCTTACTTCTTTGTTTTTATATTTTGCTATAAAATAATGATCGCCCGAATGGGTATAGCTCCAATCAAAAACCTGAGTGTAGAAATAAGTAGCAGCTTTTAAATCATACGCCGATACATCAGCAAATACAAAATTATTATCTTTCATTGCTCTTGTTTAAATGTCTTTCAAAAAATATCATCTTTACCGTTGAATAGCCTAACTTTGCCGGTTCTCCGAAGTGACTATTGTCAATTCGTGATTGATATTATTATTTTTGCATCTAAATTTAGCAATTCTTTTTGTTAAATTTCTTAAAAATTAAATTTTGATACTGTTTTTTAGAGCGCTGTTTTTTATTTTTTTCTTATTTGAATTAAGATCATTAAAATTCAAGTATAAGCGTGATACATATATTTGGATTGGAATAGTTTTTGTGCTCGGAGCTCTTGGATATTTTTTCTTTTTAACATTCAAAAGAAGAATGATCCTTAAAAGAACATTTCAACCCAATTTTAATAGAGAACTCATTTAATCTTTTTGGGCTTAAGCGAAAATCAGAAGTTTAAAATGAGTTCAGAAATAGTTTATTTTCTTGACTCCGGAGTCAATAGATTTTTAAATGATCGTATTTTATACCGATTTGGCCATACTTAAAAAAGAATGGTAAACATTTTACTTTTAGAACTTTCCAACTTTGAAACTTTCCAACCGTATCGTCAATCTCTACTCCCTAATATCTGCAAACCCCAATAGAGTAACATTGCCAAAGAACCTAAAGCTGCTACCAGGTAGGTTCTCGCGGCCCATTTCAGCGCATCTTTAGACCCTGCATATTCTTGTTGCGATACGATATTCTTGTTTTTTAGCCATGCCAAGGCCCTGTTACTCGCATCGTATTCCACAGGAAGCGTAATAAAACTAAACAGTGTTGCTATCCCCATCATCACCAAACCGATAATGGCAATAGTAAAACCGATTCCGGTAGTACCCGAAGCAGCACCCAAAACCAAGCCTCCGATAACCAGCCATTGAGAAAATCTGGAAGAAATAGTAACTACGGGTACCAATTGAGAGCGCATCGTTAGCCATTCATAGGCCTGTGCATGCTGTACTGCATGCCCTACTTCGTGCGTAGCAACTGCCGCTGCGGCAGCATTGCGCTGATGATATACGGCTTCACTCAAGTTTACTGTTTTATTTCTTGGGTTGTAATGATCTGTTAGCCTTCCCGGAGTAGAAATCACTTTCACATCTCTAATGCCATGGTCTGCGAGCATTTTCTCTGCAATCTCCGCTCCGCTCATTCCATTTCGTAAATGAATTTTCGAATATGTTTTGAATTTACTTTTTAGGGTATTGCTGACTAACCAACTTGCCAATGCAATGATCCCAATGAGGATATAAAATTCCATTATCATAACTTCTATTTTAAAATTACTGTTTTAGAACTCATTTTTGTTTGATACATTTACAGCATAAACTGTTCCATTTTAGTATTTACATGTCAAAATGGCAAACAAATCTAATATTTTACTGGTATATGCGGGAGGTACCATTGGTATGGTCAAAGATGACGTGTCCGGGGCATTAAAGGCATTTAACTTTGACCGGATCTTAGAGAAAATCCCCGAACTAAAGCAAGTTCATTGTACTATTGATACGATTTCATTTGAGGAACCTATAGATTCTTCTAATATGAATATTGCGTATTATATCAAGATTGCAGAAATCATAGAACGACATTATACTTATGACGGTTTTGTTGTGTTAACAGGATCAGATACCATGTCGTATACTTCTTCTGCTATTAGTTTTATGTTAGAGCACTTAACAAAGCCTGTGATATTTACAGGTTCTCAATTGCCCATAGGAGATTTAAGGACCGATGCAAAAGAAAACCTGATTACTTCCATTGAAATTGCTGCTGCCCAAAAAAACGGACGCCCGATACTAAACGAAGTGTGTTTGTATTTTGAATATAAGTTATACCGGGCCAACAGAACTTCAAAAATCAATGCAGAGCAATTCAGTGCTTTTTCCTCGCCCAATTATCCCGAATTGGCCAGAAGTGGAGTGCATCTGACATTCAATGAAGAATACCTGTTAAAAGTGCATGATCTTAGCCGCAACTTAATAGTTAGAAAGCAATTAGACACTCATATAGCCATACTTAAAATTTTTCCCGGAATTACAGAACAAGTCGTCTCCGGTATTTTAACGATTCAAAATTTAAAAGGTGTTGTTTTAGAATCCTACGGAGCCGGCAATGCCCCAACCTGCAATTGGTTCATTGATGCTCTGGAAAGTGCAATAAAAAATGGCATACATATTGTAAATGTAACACAATGTAACGGAGGAAGTGTGTTGATGGGACACTATGAAACAAGTACGGCATTAAAAAGAATCGGGGTAATAGATGGTAAAGATATCACAACAGAATCCGCCGTAGCAAAACTAATGTACTTGTTAGGGGAATCATTGAGTAAAAACGGTTTTCACAAGTATTTCACAACTTCTCTAAGAGGAGAAATATCTGAAAATTAAAGAGTTATATTTTGATAAAGCAAACAAGTTAAAAATAATTGGAAGCTAAGGTGTAGTACGGTTTTTACCAATGCGATTAAAAATACCTTATTTTTTGTTTTACAGGCTCAACATTTTTTTGTTACTTGCCGTTCTTAATTAAAGAACGGAGCCTGTTGCTGTTAAAATGATATTCGGCAAAGGCTATTTTTTAATTTATGTAGTAAAATATTATATTTAACCTGTTAACTATTAAAAATTAATTATAACAAAGATGAAAAAAGTAGTAAATATCCTAACCGTAACAGGGTGTATGTTTTTTGGAGCTGTTCAATCCACTTTTGCGCAAGAGACTGAAGCAACCAAAACGTTTCACCAAGAATTAAAACAACGTTTTATAGAGGGTGATCCGCGTTTTATGGGCATTGTATTATTAGCTCTTATACTAGGCCTGGCGATTGCTATAGAAAGAATTATTTACTTAAACATGGCTACTACGAATACGAATAAACTGGTAGCAGATGTAGATAATGCATTAAGCTCCGGTGGTGTAGAGGCCGCAAAAGAGGTTTGCAGAAATACAAAAGGTCCTGTGGCGTCTATTTTTTATCAGGGCCTGGACAGAGTAGATGAAGGTATTGAGACGGCAGAAAAAGCAGTGGTAGGCTACGGAGGCGTACAGATGGGGTTATTGGAGAAAAACATTTCCTGGTTATCATTATTTATTGCGCTGGCACCCATGCTTGGATTCATGGGAACCGTAATTGGTATGATTGATGCTTTTGATAAAATTGCAGTAGCAAATGATATTTCTCCGGGATTAGTAGCAGGAGGAATTAAAATAGCTTTATTAACTACGGTATTTGGTTTGATTGTGGCCATCATATTACAGATTTTCTACAATTATATCGTATCAAAAATAGACAGCATTGTAAATAATATGGAAGATGCGTCTATCAAACTGGTTGATTTATTGGTTAAATACAAAAAATAAACAGGGTTATGAACAATAAATTATCTAAAATATTAACCATAGGCATTGCCGTCATTGCTGTTATAGGAGTTATCTTATTTTTTGTAGTTGCTTCGGTGGATGAAGGAGATCTGGAGGCTCTTAATTCGGCAACTTCTCCACTGATAACTTTTTCAACACTGTTAATTTATCTTACGGTCGGTGTTACATTGGTACTATCAATAATGGGTATCATTAAAAACCCTGAAAGTTTAAAGAAAACATTACTGAGTATAGGTGTGTTAGCTGTTTTGTTAGGAATCGCTTACCTATTAGCAGATAGCAATGCCGTATTGGATACACAGGGAGAGGTACTAAAAGGAGGCGAAGCAGGCACTGCTTCTAACCAGTGGGCAGGCTCGCTTATTTGGTATAGCATCGTTTTAGGATGTATAGGAGGTCTTTTCTTTATATATGACCTGTTAAAAGGATTAATCAAATCATAAAATAGTATGGCAAGAAGAGAAAATCCGGAAATTAATGCAGGGTCTATGGCAGATATTGCCTTCCTCTTATTGATTTTTTTCCTGGTAACCACAACGGTAAACGTAGATTCGGGAATCTCTAAAAAGTTAGCAGAAAAGCCACCACCCGATTATATCCCGCCGATTATCAAGGAGAGAAACATTTTTGAAGTGAATATTAATTTTAGAAATGAACTTCAGGTAGAGGGTGAGCGTATGAATATTAAAGATCTCAAAGAGGCTGCTATTGCTTTTATTGATAATGGGGGAGGTCTTGGGAAACCAAATGAAGACGGTACGCCGGGATTACCCTGTGACTATTGTAAAGGGGAAAGAAACGAATCATCTTCGGACCACCCTAACAAAGCGGTTATTTCCGTACAAAGCGATCGCAGTACGAACTATGAAACTTATCTTGCAGTACAGGATGAGTTGCTAAAAGCCTATCGGGTTTTAAGAAATCGACTATGTCAAGAGAGATACGAGATGTCTTTTACGGAATTAGAAGCGCTTTATAAAAAAAGTAATAGAAAAGATGAGGATTTACGGAAAAAGATTGACGATATTAAAACGAGTTACCCTCAAATTGTATCGGATGCGGAGCCTACCTCGGCAAATTAATATTTAAACAAAAAACAATATGTCAAAATTTAGAAAAAAGAAAAAAGGGATGCCGGCGGTAAATACGGCTGCATTGCCTGATATTGTATTTATGTTGCTGTTTTTCTTTATGGTGACCACCACTCCGAGAGATACTTCTTTACAGATTGAAACTCCGAGACTACCCAGTGCTGTCGAAGTAAAAAAACTGGAGCACAAAAGCCTGGTAAGCACCATATATGTGGGTAAAGCCAAAGATTCCAAGTATGGTGTCGGGTATAACAGAATACAATTGAATGATAAGATTGCAACAGCTGACGATGTTCCGGCATTTATATTAAACGCCAGAGAAGGAGTTCCGGAAAATCAGGTTCCTTTTATGACCACTTCCATAAAGGCAGATAAAGAATCAAGTGTAGGAACCATTACGGATATCCGTTTAAAACTAAGAGATGTAAATGCACTGAAAGTGAGCTACTCTGCTGCTCAGTCTGCAACGGAATAAGTTTACTTACGGTGATATGGAAAATACAAAAGGTAACTTAAAAGTTGCCTTTTTTTCTGAAATATATATTGTAGTTGGAAAGTTGAAAGTGTAAGAACGGACAACTAACTGTAAATTCCTGAAAAATAGTATTCTTTTTTTAAATGAGTTCATAAGACGATCGTGAAAAAGTTATTTACAATTCTGTTTTTACTTTTTGTAATATCTGCTTTTGGGCAGAGAGATTCTTTACGGTTAGGAGAAAAATATGCTGATGACCAGCTATATATCGGGCTTACCTACAATCAATTTTTCAATCAACCTGCTCAAATAGGGGGTACAGGGTTTTCATACGGGTTTTTCGGCGGGTTTATAAAAGATATTCCGGTAACCGGAAAAGGAAATATCTCTGTTGGAATAGGAGTTGGGTATGGTTTTGACACGTTTAATCATGGGTTAAAAGTATCGGAAACAAATACCGGTTTTGACTTTTCTGTTGACAATACTATTACTGCTAACAAACTTTCCATTCATACGATAGAATTCCCTTTGGAGTTAAGATGGAGAACCTCTACCGCTAAAAAATATAAGTTCTGGAGGATTTATACAGGTATTAAAATAGGGTATAATCTTTCTAATACGTTTACTTATAAAAGCGGGTCAAATACTTTTAAATTCAATAATATTCCTAATTTTCGTTCCTGGCAATACGGTATAACCACCTCCATAGGCTACGATGCGTTTAATGCACATGTCTATTACGGATTGACTTCCATATTTGAAAACGCCTTCATACAAAATGCTCCTATTAATACAAAAATTTTGAAAATAGGATTGATGTTTTATATTTTGTAGATTCGTAATTTATATAATTTGAACTATAAAAACCCACCTACTAAAAACTGGGATATCATTCCGATAAAAAACCCCAGGTAAACTTCTGTCGGAGTATGTGCTTTCAGATGTAATCTGGCACTTGCCAGAAGTCCTGATAGTACTATCATAATCATCAGTACCGGAAGCAAGTTTAAGTTGTACATCCCTATTAACACCAGAAAAAAACCCAATGCGTTCCCCATGGATACCAAATGAATACTGACTTTTAGTTTGATAATAAATAAAAAATACAACCATACCAAACTAAATGAAGTGCCATAAAACAGCACGGCGAAGTCTCTAATTAAAGAAATTCCCAATAACGATTTCCCTAAGCAATAAAAAACGACCATCATTAAAAACAGTGGAATCTTTCTTTCTCTGATAGTGTGTAACCCAAAACTTTCTATCAGACCTATCCCCTTTAACACCAGTAACATAAAGATCGGTATTATATAGGTAGCTCCGAAAACCAAAGCCAGTATAAAAAAATGCTGTTCTTTTGTAAGCGCATGCGGAACAAAAATAAAATATAAGATGATTCCAACAGTTGGAGTTACTATCGGGTGCAAAAGAGTAGATATAAATTTGTGAAACCTCATTAGATTTCTTTTCTTAACCTGGCAACGGGAATGTCTAATTGTTCTCTGTACTTAGCAACCGTTCTTCGGGCAATGGGATACCCTTTTTCTTTTAACATAACGGAGAGTTTATCATCGGTCAGCGGTTTCTTTTTGTTTTCTTCGCTAATAACCGTTTCTAAATTTTTTTTAATCTCTCTGGTTGATACATCTTCTCCCTGGTCATTTTTCATAGATTCGGAAAAAAATTCTTTAATGAGCTTTGTTCCGTAAGGAGTAGAAACATATTTACTGTTTGCCACACGAGATACCGTAGACACATCCATCTGAATCTGATCTGCAATATCTTTTAAGATCATTGGTTTCAATTTGCGTTCATCCCCCGTCAGAAAATAATCGTACTGATAATGCATGATGCAGTTCATGGTAACTAGCAATGTTTCTTGTCTTTGCTTAATGGCATCGATAAACCACTTGGCCGCATCTAATTTTTGCTTGATAAAAAATATAGCGTCTTTTTGTGATTTGCTCTTCGTCGAAGATTCCTGGTAACTCTTTAACATATTGTTGTATTCTCTGGAAATATGTAATTCCGGAGCATTTCTTGCATTTAAAGAGAGGTTTAATTCACCATCCAAAATCCGAATCGTAAAATCAGGGACTATCTGCTCGGCAATTTTATCATTTCCGGCATAAGAACTTCCGGGCTTGGGGTTCAGTTTTGCAATCTCCTGGTTTACTTCTTTTAACTGTTCTTCGGTAATCGCAAATTTCTCCGTTAATTTTGTATAGTGTTTTTTTACAAAATGATCAAAAGCCTGCTCTAAAATGGCTATGGAAAGTTTTCGTATAGCGGTTTCTTCTTTTGCTTTTAATTGAATGATCAAACACTCTTTTAAATCTCTCGCTCCCACACCAATCGGGTCTAAAGCATGAACCACCTCCGTAAGCACAAAAGATACTTTTTCTTCAGTAGTAAACGCGTTTTGCGTAAAAGCCAAATCATCTACCAAGTCTAATAGCTCTCTCCTGATATAGCCGCTGTCATCTATACTTCCTACTAAAAATTCGGCAATAATTCTTTCTTCTTCGTCAATTCTAAAGGTGTTTAACTGATTTTTTAAATATTGATGAAATGTAGTTCCGGCAGCATAAGGCGTGTGCTTATCTTCATCGTCAGAGGAATAGTTATTTGCCTGGGTTTTGTAGTTTGGAATTTCATCATCACTTAAGTATTCGTCAATATTGATATCATCCGCATCAATTGTATCATTGCCGTCATCATCATATTCATAGTCATTCCCCAAGTCATCTTCTGTAGAGCCGGATTCTTTTCCGGTATCTAGTGCAGGGTTTTCTTCAATTTCCTGTTTTAATCGTTCTTCAAATGCCTGTATAGGCAATTGAATTAACTTCATCAACTGGATTTGCTGAGGAGATAATTTTTGAAGCAGTTTGTATTGTAAACTTTGTTTTAGCATACGCCATTAAAGATACAAAAAACGAAGATTAAAATGCTGCATTTTGCGGAGTTCTGGGAAAAGGAATGACGTCTCTGATATTGCTCATTCCGGTAGCAAACTGAACCAGTCTTTCAAAACCCAGTCCAAAACCGGAATGTACCGCCGTTCCAAATTTTCTCAAATCCAAATACCACCAAAGTTCTTTTTCGTCAATCCCCATCGTTTTGATTTTGTCAAGCAATACCTCATAACGCTCTTCTCGCTGGCTGCCACCGACAATTTCCCCGATTCCCGGGAACAGTACATCCATAGCTCTTACGGTTTTTCCGTCGTCATTTAATCGCATGTAAAATGCTTTAATATTTGCAGGGTAATCAAACAATATCACCGGACATTTAAAGTGTTTTTCTACCAAATATCTTTCGTGTTCCGATTGCAAATCTGCTCCCCATTCATGAATAGGAAACTGAAATTTCTTTTTCTTATTTGGTTTTGAATTTTTTAGGATATCAATAGCTTCCGTATAGCTTACTCTCTTAAAGTTGTTATCCGCTACAAAATGAAGCTTTTCTATCAAACTCATTTCACTTCTCTCTGCTTGTGGCTTTGATTTTTCTTCTTGTGTCAGCCGCTGGTCTAAAAATTCCAGATCATCTTTGCAATGTGCTAAAACATACGCTAAAACCGATTTTATAAAATCTTCTGACAAATCCATATTGCCATCCAAATCGCAGAAAGCAACTTCCGGTTCAATCATCCAAAACTCTGCTAAGTGGCGTGTGGTATTTGAGTTTTCTGCTCTGAAAGTAGGGCCAAATGTATATACTTTTCCCAATGCCATAGCAAAAGTTTCGGCTTCCAACTGGCCCGATACGGTTAAATTCGTTTCTTTACCAAAAAAATCCTGAGTATAATCAACCTCTCCTTTTTCGTTTAAAGGGGCCTTATTAGGTTCAAAAGTAGTTACGCGAAACATTTCTCCGGAGCCTTCCGCATCAGATCCTGTAATAATGGGTGTGTGTACATAATTAAACCCGTTTTCCTGAAAATAGGTATGAATAGCAAAAGAGAGCACAGAACGAACCCTCATTACAGCACCAAATGTATTAGTTCTTACCCGTAAATGCGCATGTTCTCTTAAAAACTCGAAACTGTGTTTTTTAGGCTGAATAGGATATTCATCAGGGTTCGAATCTCCTGTGATTTCCAATTCGGAAACCATTATTTCTACAGCCTGACCTCTTCCCCGACTCTCTGTTAAAGTACCTTTAATAGTTACGGCAGCTCCGGTTGTAATTCTTTTTAACAGGTTTTCATCCGTATTTTCAAAATCCACAACACATTGAATATTTTTAATGGTAGAACCATCGTTTAAAGCAATAAACCGATTACTTCTAAATGTCCTGACCCAACCCTTTACCTGTACTTCCTGTAAAAACTTATCCGATGCTACTAATTCGGCAACGCTACTTACTATCATATTTATTAATCCTACTAATGTTATTTATAGGCATAGAAAGGGCAAAGATACTTTTTTAGCTGAAAATGGACAATGACTACCAGTATCAAAAAATGAACCTTTTCCATCGTAAATAGTACTTTTTTTACTTATGTATAAATCTGGGCTTGGATTACCACCATAATACAAATGACCCAGAAACCAATTTTGATTCCCATCTTCTCCAAAAGAAATGGTAGCAGCATCTTTCCCTTCTTTCCCTCTAAAAGTTTTAAAATGTTTAGTACATGGCAAAAAATACAATTCGTTGATTATCAACAACTTAAATGTTAAAATATTAATTTAAAGCATTGATATTCAGTATATTGGAAGAATAAAATCACTCATTTTTCTAATGAAGAAAACCAATGCTTCCGTCAAAAGTAACGAATTAAATTCAATTTTAAAGTAGCACTGCCGCATAAGAACAAAACCATTAAAACGTGCCATTTGTTCAACGTCTACAGGGGTAACGAATTTATTCATTATCCTATGGCTATTTCGGAGTGACCATGCCACTGATTTCGGTCAAACAGTGCCACTCATAGAAGTATTGCAATAATAGTTAAAATTTAGTTTTTATCATTTTGTAAAATGGTTTTTCTCATTGATTCACCTTCGAGCATTATTCTATGTGATGAGTTGACGATACGGTCTAAAATGGCATCAGCAATAGTACCTTCTCCTATAGTTTCATACCAAGCTGACACAGGTATTTGTGATGCTATTATAGTTGATGATTTTCCATGTCTGTCATCTATAATATCCATTAACGCCTCACGAGCATGATTATCAAAACTCTGAAGCCCAAAATCATCAAGTATTAAAAGTTCAACTTTTAAGATTCTATTAAGTTCTCTGAGGTAGGTTCCATCAATTTTACAAAGTTTTAGTCTTTTAAACATTCTGGCAGTATTTTGATACAGTGTTTTATGTTGTAACATACAGCTTTGGTGTCCCAAAGCTTGTGCGATATAGCTTTTACCTACGCCAGATGCACCTGTGGATATGCAACAAAAAATGGTACAAAAAGTTAAGCTACATTTTTGATTTGATATAATTTTTCAAATTCGATGATATTTTTGTAACCAAGAGCAGAATGTCTTCTGTATCTGTTGTACCAAGTTTCTATGTATTCAAAGACTTTAATTTGAAGACTTTTGTTGGATATAAACTTATTGTCTATCATTAGTTCTGTTTTGATTGTTTTAAAAAAAGATTCAGCTACTGCATTATCCCAACAGTTTCCTTTTCTACTCATACTGGGTGTTACATGATAACTTTTAAGGATATTAACAAACGCATGAGATGCGTATTGTACACCTCGATCAGAATGAAAAATCATACCTTCACAAGGCATTCTGTTGTTTACAGCCATTCTCCATGCAGCAATGATAGTTTGTCTTGCTTTGAGTCCATTGCTCAAAGACCAACCAATGACTTTACGATCAAACAGGTCAATAATTACCGTTAAGTACAGCCATCCTTGTGCAGTCTTTAAATAGGTAATATCAGAAACCCATTTCTGTGCAGCAGCGGTAGCTTTAAAATCTCTATCCAATACATTATCAGCTACTGGATATTGATGCTTAGAATCTGTCGTGACAACAAATTTCTTTTTACGAACTGCTTTAATCCCGTGTTTTTTCATCAATCGTGCTACCCTAGACCTAGATACTTTAAACCCTTTAGCTTTGAGTTCCTCTGTAATTCTAGGACTTCCATAAGTAGATTTACTTCGCTCACAGATACGGTGAATCTCAGAGAGTAGCATACGATTTTTTCCATCTCTATCTGATGGAACATAATTCTTACTCCTGTAATAACTGTTTCTACTAATTTTAAAAATTTTACACATCTTCCCAACCGGATATTCTCTACTGTAATCTTTGATAAATTTCAATACTTCCGATCGCTCTTGGAGAAGATGCTCACGGCCTTTTTTAAGATATCCCGCTCCATGGTAACATCCTTGAGCTGTTTACGTAATCGCTCTAACTCTTTCTGATCTTCTGTGAGTTGTTTGACGCCATTACCGCTAAAAGCTAAATCAGGACGCTGTTCTAATTCTCTACGCCATCTGTAAATAAGATCTGCACTGATTCCCAATTCCATGGCAATCTGCTTTGTGTTACCTCGTACATTGCTTAATTCTACTGCTTTAATTTTAAACTCTTTACTGTATTTTCTTCGTTTCATATGGTTAAGTTATTTTAGATAAAATTAGCTTAACTCTTTGTCACTCTAAATGTAGCAAGTCCACTTAGTCACATTAGACTTCCTTAAACGACAGGAAAATATTATTATAACAGGTGCATCTGGCGTAGGTAAAAGCTATATCGCACAAGCTTTGGGACACCAAAGCTGTATGTTACAACATAAAACACTGTATCAAAATACTGCCAGAATGTTTAAAAGACTAAAACTTTGTAAAATTGATGGAACCTACCTCAGAGAACTTAATAGAATCTTAAAAGTTGAACTTTTAATACTTGATGATTTTGGGCTTCAGAGTTTTGATAATCATGCTCGTGAGGCGTTAATGGATATTATAGATGACAGACATGGAAAATCATCAACTATAATAGCATCACAAATACCTGTGTCAGCTTGGTATGAAACTATAGGAGAAGGTACTATTGCTGATGCCATTTTAGACCGTATCGTCAACTCATCACATAGAATAATGCTCGAAGGTGAATCAATGAGAAAAACCATTTTACAAAATGATAAAAACTAAATTTTAACTATTATTGCAATACTTCTATGAGTGGCACTGTTTGACCGAAATCAGTGGCATGGTCACTCCGAAATAGCCACAATCATCACTTTTTGTGGGTTCTGACTGGCTAAAACAAAATAGTAGAGTTTTTCTTGTTCGTTTTCTATTAGGTAAGCAATAAAACGTTTCTCAATTTCAGCTTCTTTCTTGGCAGGACTTAATGCCTTAAATGTTGTTTTCTTTTTTAGGTTTTTTATGGGTCAAGCAAAAAAGTTGTGGGATTTAGATTTTTACGCATAAATTTTAGATAGTCTGAATAGGAAGAAAGGAACAGATCTTACGCCTCTAAATTGTAGTCTAAAAGTTTTTATTTTAGCATTAAAAGATTCAGCAGAAGCATTGGTACTTCTATTATCAAAGAAATTTAAGATGCTTCGATAATGACTTTGTATTGATCTAGCTACTGTTCCAAAACTTTTACTGAACTCTGATTTTTCTACCTTATCATACCATCTAGCTAGTTTTGTATATGCTACCGCCTTGTCTTTTGTCTTTTGATAAATCGTTGCCAGTTCTCTAGTAAGCTCATAAGCTCGTTCCAAGTTGGGGTATCTTTCAAAGAGTAATTCTGCTCTAAATTTTTGTTTGGCTGTCCATTTGTTAGGGGCTTTAAAGAGTAAATACCTACTTCTAGCTAGTAGTTGTTTGGGAGTATCTCCATTGTCAAGGATATTCGGTTTAAAGTTTTTTCCTGTTTCTTTAGCCAATGCTATTTCATTATTTTCTTGTTCTATGGTTTTCCATCTATACTGTATTCGAATTTCTTGCAAGGCATCATAAGCTCGTTTTTGTACATGAAATCGGTCTGTGACCTGAGTAGCTTTAGGAAAGGCTTTTTTAGCAATCTTTTCCATAGTAGGTGCCATATCCAAAGTGATTTCTTCTACTAAATATCGGTCTTTACTTGGAATTTTCCTTAACACTTCTATGACTCGTTCACTTTGTGTGGTAGCTACTATGGCTACTAAACTGCCTCGTTTTCCTTTACCTGCTTTGTTGGTAATCACTGTATAGAGCTCGCCTTGAGTATGCTACTTCATCAATACTTAAATGAGTTCCTATATTCTTCTTAAAAAGCAGCCATTGGTCGGCATGAGCTAATTGATCCCAAGTCAAAAAGTTACTTAAATGATTGCGATATTGTTCTTCTAATCGCTTGCCGTTAAGGTGATAGTAGGTAGATAAACTTTTACAACTTACTGGAATACTATCTAACAAGCCTCTTTAAAAAAAGAGAGAACTCTTCTGTCATTCGAGTTCCCTTTGCTACCAAATTCCAATCTCTTGAGAATACTTCTGAGGTATCAACATAACCATCGTCTACGTTTTACTTGTAAAAAACAAGCCTTGTTACGTACTGGAAAATCTTGAATATCTACTACTGGGTAAAATCCTTTGGAATGTAATTTACGATGAGATAACTCATCTGGTTGTATAGGTTTTTCTTCTAAAACCAAAGTAAGTTTGTTCGTTGAATCTTTTACCTCTTTAAGTTCAAAGTAATCTAAAATACCTTCGGGTAAAAAATGCTTCAGGAGCTCTTGTGTATGCATTTGAGTTTTTAAACCAAAACTCTAAAAAATTAACCTACTCCACAAACTTTTTGCTTGATCCGTAAAGGGGCTTTGCATAGAATCTATAAGTACCTGTTGAGTAAGTTAAAGATTAGACATTCCAATCAAGTGTGGGCAATGGATATTACCTACATTCCAGTTCAGGGAGGGTATTTGTATTTATGTGCTATTATAGACCTTTACAGTCGTTATGTAGTGGGTTGGTCATTATCCAACACGATGACAAGTAACCGGTGCAGAGAAACCTTACAAGAGGCTATTGAAAAACATGGAAAACCAGAGATTCTCAATACAGATAAGGGGAGTCAGTTTACTGCCTATGAGTTCTGCCATTGGGTAACTCATCCTGATAGAGCCATCAAACTCAGTATGGATGGTAAAGGAAGAGCTATTGATAATATTTTCATTGAACGATTATGGCATAGTGTCAAATACGAACATGTATATTTGTTTCCAGCTAGTGACGGTAGAGAATGTTATAGAGGTTTAAAGGAGTATTTCGAGTATTACAATACACAAAGAATACATCAAAGTATCGGTAATCAACATCCTCAAACCATTTATCAACAAACCCTAAAAATAGCAGCATGAGATATGATGATACTTTGGGGAGTTATTCACAAAAAATGAGAGTTATCAGTCTCCTCCCGGACCCCCCTCTTTCAACATCATTATCTCATTTAAGTTTTAATAAAATCTGTCCTATCAATGGGGGGAATTATACCATCTTTAACATGCTTGTTATGTTCTGCTTCAGAAACTACTTTTACCGTACCATCTGCATAACGAGCTAAGTGAACATCTCCTGATTTTTTACCACTTGCTGAACTTCTTCCACCAGAGATCGAAAAATTCCCTTGATCATCAAACTCAAAACTACAACCTCCATCAGTACAGTCAATTTGCCCAGGCTCCTCCAATTCTGGATGCATCCCTGTAGGATCAGTCAGGTTTACAGGATTGTTTCAGGTATAGGCAAAAGGAGATTTATCCAATTGCATCGGTGCATCTGCCAGTGGGGCCTGACGGTTTGTATACAAACAACCATTGTAGATCACACAACCTCCATGTAAAACAATATACCGGGTAGGATATTTAAGACTAAGCTTGCGTAATTTCTTTAAGGATATTTTTTCTTTCATAAACACAACAATTTAAAATAAGAAAGAGGCCACACCACAAAAAAGTGTGGAACTCTTTCTTCATGAAAAGGAAAAAAGTTTTTTATTCTTAACAAATCTTTGTTACATACATTATATTTTACTTTTCAACCTACACTTTTTACGATTCCTTAAAAACATTAAGATTATAAAAACAAGTATTAAAATTATTGGAAATATAATTCTTGTTAAAATAAAAAGATGCTCCACTGCCATAGTCTCTCCATCATATATAGTAGTTCCCCTAATTCTTTTTATAATCTCGTAGATTTTATCTAATAAAAAATCACGGGTGAATAAAAGTAAAATCATTATGACTAGAGTAATTAATAAACTTTTTAATATTATTTTAATCATTTTACTTAGCTTAAAAATATTATTTCATTTCCCAAAAGTATACTCTTTTAGATTTTGTTAAATCTGACATATCAAAAAATGCTTCTGAAGTTCCGGGAAAAGTTCTTCTAATCCAAGTAAGAAAAGTTCCAATACTTTCCAATTCATTTTTATTCCATAAATCAATATGATCTCCTGTCCTTGAAGTTTGCCCTTTTCTTACCCAAAAATCTTCGAAATAAATTACTCCTGTTTTACCTCTGACATAGTCTGCATAATTTGAACCGTTGAGAACTTTTACTTTTCCTACACCGTTAATATTATTTTTTAGGAGCCATTTGGCAAGTTCCGTTGCTCTGATGGCATGCGATCCATTTTCTACATCGCACCCCCAACAGGTAGCACCTTCAAATTTTACTAATTTTATCTCAGATTTTCTTAACGCTTCACTAAGATTTATTGCACAATAATTGCTAAAACATTCATTTCCTTTTTTATCAAAATGAGAATGTTTAATATCACTGAAATTATCTCGTAATTTATCAAAACTTAACTTAGATTGAAGAGCATTTAGAGTAAAATCCTTAATATTTTCTTCTTTAACACCATTTTCTACATGTTTGTTATATTCTTCTTCGGAAACTACTTTTACCGTACCATCTGCATAACGAGCTAAGTGAACATCTCCTGATTTTTTACCACTTGCTGAACTTCTTCCACCAGAGATCGAAAAATTCCCTTGATCATCAAACTCAAAACTACAACCTCCATCAGTACAGTCAATTTGCCCAGGCTCCTCCAATTCTGGATGCATCCCTGTAGGATCAGTCAGGTTTATAGGATTGTTCCAGGTATAGGCAAAAGGAGATTTATCCAATTGCATCGGTGCATCTGCCAGTGGGGCCTGACGGTTTGTATACAAACAACCATTGTAGATCACACAACCTCCATGTAAAACAATATACCGGGTGGGATATTTACGACTAAGCTTGTGTAACTTCTTTAATGAGATTTTTTCTTTCATAACAATATGATTTACTTATGACAAGTAAGCCACAGCTAGATACTTACTAACTATGGCCTACTTTGTTACTATTTACTTTTTGTTAATCACTTATACTGGCACTACTAGCACTCGTTACAAACGAACGCTAGGATTTTTACTGCCTATACTACTTAAGAAACTATTTTTTCTCCTACATATCTTCCAATAGAAGATAGCCACACTAACGCGTATGCGATTGGATCATTTTCATTATTAATAATTCTTAATAAATTATCCCAATCTTCCGAAAGTTGTCCCATATCGAGATTGGCTGGTTCTTTTTCCAACCTATATCTTTCTTCTTCAGGAATATTCCAGTAAAAATCTTTTTGAATTTCAACTTCTTCTATACCACTATCTTTGATATGATCAAATATCTTGTTAAATCCTTTTTGTATATCTATTATTTTGACTTTCATTTTATCTCTATTTTCTTGATTTCGTTTTTAAATTTTTGAATTTCCCGACTCAGTTTTTGAATCCTTGTATTTATAATTTTTTTCCTTAGACTAGGAGGAGCAGTCTTTAAAAATCCTTTATTATCATATTTATCAGGATTTCGTTTATAATTTTTTAATTTTTTCTTATGTATTTTGATTTGTCTTTTTAGAGACCTAATAGCTTTCAATTGAGATTTAGCCAATTTAGCAGCTTTTTTTAATTTAAATAATCTTTGTAACCACGAACCTATTTTTATCAAACTCCCTACACTTATATACTCAAGAACACCAGGCCCGCCAACTACTGTTTCTGATTTGGTCAATTTCGTCGCTAAATAACCATTAATAAGGAAGAAACCTTCATTTAAATCTTCTTGCACAATTGTATTACCGGGTGTATAAGTAACTCCTTCTCTCTCTGTTCCTATAATCTTTAAGTCGCTAGATGTTCCATCCCAATTATCAGGATCATTAACTAAATATATATTAGGGTCTCCGTCATCAACATGCTTTATTATCTTTCCGGTTGAATCAACGTATGTCGATGTAACATATATGGGGCCGTGTTCATCAACTTTATTCCCAATATATCCATCTAAATCACTACCTGATCCGCCCGCAGTTAAAGAAGAATACATATCTTCATTCCAGTCCGGATGCATCCCGGTGGAGTCTGTAAGATTTATTGGATTGTTCCAAGTATAGGCAAAAGGAGATTTATCCAATTGTATCGGTGCATCTGCCAGTGGGTCAACATTAAAAAAGCGTCCAATAGCCGGGTCATAATTCCTGGCTCCGTAATCATACCAGTCCAAACCTAATTCTTCATTGAGCTCCTTACCGTTGTATTTATAGTTATTTTGTGTACCAATCACCGCATTATTGTACCCTTTGTGCTGTAACCCAAAGGGATAGACGTTTATGCGTTTTTTTTAATAATAGCCCATTTTTTATCGCTTATACCTGACAAAAACAGATTTTTTTAAGAACGTCCTCACTTCATGACCATTGTAAATATATGATTTTATGATTAAATCCGCACTCCAAAAACCCAGTATTTTCGTTCCTCAAAACCCCTGTGTTTTTTCCGTTTCCTTTCCCTCGATATTTGTACATAATTGGCATTATAATACAAATTCAGGAGTTTACTATTTGATCGGTTCTTCGCTTGTAAGTTATAATGTAAATTATGTAAAATACTCCAGGCTCATAGCTACCTGAGCGCACAGTGGAACTAAGATTGATGATAATAGCTTTGATTTTTAAGTAAAAAAGTCGTATTTTAGCTACGACGTCTTAGAGGACTAAAATCGTTTGCTAAGTAAGAAGTTATCTTTTAATTAGGTAGCTTCTTTTTTTATGCTCTTTGTGAAGACTAGCGCCCTTCGGTTGCTTCATTTTAATACTTGTCGATTTTTCCCCTGGCTTTTTTCCACCTCTAAAAAATCGCCAATTATTAAAACGGTTTACCTCCGTTTTAAAAAGATGAGGATTTATAGAAAGGGTTATAGCAGGGAGATAAATCGTCAGCTTTTTAAAACCGACAAGCGATAGTGCGTTCAGCATCGGAACTACATCGTTTATGGTAAGTTCTTCCCTCTGTGATATCTCAAGTGTTTTCCGTACTGATTTTAAAAACTGTAAACTCATTTTAGGATTGATTCCGGGTTGTAAATCTATTTTAGGATTTAGCTAAAAAAACGGTCAACTCATTTCAGGATAATAGCCCACTATGTATTTCCCTTTTTTTGATTTAACCGTACTGTTTATAGAGGCCAACGCCGATTGAGTGTTCTGCGTTGTACGCAAAACCAGCGCAGCGAAAGCGCAGCGCCAAAGCCGACGTGGACACATTGTCTGCGAACGATTAAGTGAGCAGCGTGGACGCGCCACAAGCATTTTTTTTCTCCTTATTATAAAAATAATAAATCGATTAAAAAAAAATGCGCAGTAGGCTTTGGCACCAGCGGCTGCGCCCGATAAGCAGCGGTGGATTTTTGTAGGCGACCCATAGGAGCCGTCAGCAAAAATACAGAGGAGCTGCGAGTGAGCGGAGCAGAAGCAGGGAGGCAGCAGCTTTTTTTTGGACAAAAACGGCTGTAAGCCGATGTATTTTTTTTTGGCCAAAAAAAAGTGCTGCACAGAGGGGCGTAGCGAACACCTTCAATTCCGTTAAATGATGATACACCGTACTTTTGGCTTTTCTAAGTTGTAAGGCAACTTCTTTACTGGTAAAGACACGATCGTAAAATTGCCAATGAATTTCATGGTAAAACCAACGTGTAGAAGCATTCAATAAAATATCTTGTTCTTTAAGTTTTAGTTCGTTTTGTAAAAAATAAATAGCATTGTTTAAGTCTTCTCTCACAGTATACAATCTCCCATATTTATCTTGGTCTCTGTGCAACTCATTTAAAATCGTAAAATTAGCGGTCGTTTCTTTAATCAACTCTAAATGTACTTTGCTAAAACTACCTGTTTTTTCTAATAATTTATGATAAGGATTGAGTACCACTCGTTTGGGGTAAATAAGTTTAATCAATAAATTAAAATCTTTAATGTGGTATTTTCTGTACTTGATTTTTTCAATTTTTACGTAGCGTTTTACTGCCTGCTTTTTGTAACTGGTGTTCATGATTATTGTAATTAAAAAATTAAATTGTGTACGTGTGGAATTGTTTAAAAGCAGAAGTTATTTACTTTTAAAAAGATGATTTCTATAGCAATTTTTTATTTCTCTTATTTATTCTTGTTATGGAATGGGTGCATAACATTTTGTCGTTTTAAGCAGCTTTATTTTTCTCAGTACAGATTAGGTTAACTACTTTGTTCCATTTATCACTCAGTTTAGTTGTTCTTAATGTGAGCATATTTTGAGCTCCAATTTTAGACCAACGTTGTCCAGAGAGTTTCATTCTTTTTTGAACAACCTCCCTGTTAGCTGCTTCTATGGCTCCAGATCCTATAATACCTGCTCCTGTATTTTGATATTGCTGATAGTCCATACGCGACCTATTTTCGGTATAATATGTGATAAGTTGGCTTTGTTGTTTACGTTGATTTTGCTTTGTCAATTCTAAGTTTTTGATATTCTCAATGACTTGATTTACTTGACTGTTTTTTAGTAGTTGCTCCTGTTGACCAACCCAACTGTTATATGACTCTTGATTAGAGAGACAAACCTTAGCAAAATCGTGTAAATGTTCTAAAGCATGATACCAATCCAATATTTGTGTGGCAAAAGGGTAATGTTGATCTACCCATTTCCATATCCATCTAGCACCATCACCAACAAAAATCAGTCGCTTATCAATACTCCTGTAACAGCCTAAGTATCTATCCATTCTATCTGTAAACTTATCAGCTTTGCCTAAATATGCTTCATACAACGAATGGCGTATCCATCCACGTTTATTTGATATGTCCATACAGCTACTCTGTTTAAAAATTCTGCCTAATTTTACTTCTTTCCAAGCCTCTTCCCGAGTGAAAAGCATCGACCCATCGACCATAGCATATATGCACTCTTGGTTATCTACCTTAAGAATATCAGGTTCAACGGCATCAACCTCCAATACTTTTTCTTGCTCTAATAAACCACCATAAAAGTCTGTGACTCTGTAAAGCTGCATCGCATTGACTGAAACACCTAGAAGATTCGATAAAACTTCATGACCATCTCCATAACAATCGTTTTGACCAATATAAATCATTTTGTCTTGCATATAGGGACTTATCTTAAATCCATTGACTTTTTCACTAAAGGGATGAGTGTTGTTAATCTCTATCTTTCCGTAACGTGATAAGTTTTTTTTTACGCCTGTCTTTAGATGGTTCGCTTATACTTCTCTCTAAAACCTCTCGACCATAGTCCGTCCATATTTGATCAAAAGTCTTTTCGTAATCATAGTAACTCTTTATGTTTGATAATTTTGCTATCGCTTGATAACGCTTCTTGGCTTGGGCTAAAAATTCCTCTTCGCTAATCATAATGGTGTCGCTTTTAAAAGTTAATCCTTAAAAATAACTATTTCGCGACAAAATGTTATGCACCCTTATGGAATTCTGGAACGCTACTACTTTATTTACTGTATATCAACGTTTTAACCGTTCCAAAAGCGTTCCTTTTCCGTTCCAAAGCGTTCCAAAGTAATTGCCTTTTTAGGTATTCTTCTTAAATGCTTGGATTTGTTTGTATAAATAATCTCTTATTTCTGTTCGTAATTTTTCTATATTATCCCAATACCCTATTTTATAACTAAAGGTATTTCTGCTTCCTGTATGGGTTTTTGTAATGTATTCCAGTTCCTGTAATTCTGTAAAATAACGAAAGAGCTGTGTTTTACTAATTCTAAATTCTTGTCGGATTTCTCTTTGTATAAAGTCAGTTTCAGATAAACTCTTTCCTATTTTCTTGGCTTTTTTAGTAATGTATTCTTTTAAGTTTTCATAGAACTGTCGTAGGATTCCATCGAGTTCATCGGTTTTTAATACAATGCTTTCAAACATGAGATCTACCGCCAGTTCTAGATCTTCTAGTTCTGTGATTAGCGTTTGTGGTTCTTGTGTATCTGCGGAGATTCTCTGCCGATTGTATTGATGTAGTAAAGTTATTTGCTCTATAAAATCATGTAGCATTTGCGTTAATCTTCTACGTTGTTGGGTGGTTTTTGGTAAATGCAATCGGTAGTTATTTTGTACAGCATAGGGTTTTAATAAACTCACTAAGTTTTGGATTTCACGTATAGCCTGTTGTTCCTGCTGTTCTGTGATGCCTTTGGATGCTTTTGAAGCCATATATTCCAACACCTTTTCTGTTTGTGCTTCGCTCTCATCAATGGCAATGGTAAATACTCTACTTTGGTTGTCTTCATACAATCTAAATTTTGTAGTAGCCACTAAGGAAGCAATCGGACCGTAGACCCATTTTTCTCCGCTTTTTATCTCGCCTGTCATTTCGTTTTTTAAACTCACACTGCTACTTAATTGTCCATTGCTTTGCAATTCTCTCCATGCCAATTGCGCTTCTTCTGCCAGTCCATCGTAATCTTCTAAAATAATTCCACAATGTTGCAAGTCGTAACTCCCATAATTATAAAAACTTTTCTCACTAACTCTGGTAAAGCGTTTGATTTTTTGTTGGTTAAACATACAGTCGGCCACTTTTTTTATTAAATGACTTTTGCCACTTCCCGAAGTTCCTTGAACCATAGCGTGTAAAGTATGATGCATTTGATGGCTCAATAAAATGGTAAATAAAAAAAGGGCTTTTTTCTCTTCGCCCACAATACCTGTATTTTGTAATTTTTGAGTGAGGATTTTTGTTAGGTTTTTATCCTTTAAAAGTAAAAGAGCTGCTTGTTTTTCTTGATTGGTAAGTTCTCTTAACGTTGGTTTTTCATCTTGTTGTTCCTGGGCAATTTCAACTTGCTGTAATCGGTGGTTTTCTAAACCCTCTGTGAGGGTATTTAAAGCCTTTCTTATAAAACTTGTACCCGTTTCTAGTTTCTCTGCACAGGTTCTTACAAACTTTTCTATGCGGTCGCCGTGGTATAAATCTAAAGTATTTCTAACGGGTATCTGATTGGGATTGTGTTTGCTTTTTACCACTAACGTAACTCGAAGTGCGCCTAGATTTTTTGTATCTAATTTGCCTAATACTTGGATGTTTAGATGTTCGTCTTGGTAAATTGTTTTATGAGTTTCAATATTTAAAGTGTAGTCTTTTTGTGGTTGTTTTGTAGATATTACCTGTATTCGTTTTTCAAAAAACTGGGTAACGATTTCTGAAGTATGACTGTCCAATAAAGAATTAATATCCTCGCCATCTAAGGTGGGTACTTTGCTAATCTGTAATTTTGGATATTGTTTAGCAAATTCTTTGCCATATTTCTCGGTGGCTTTTTTACCTGCATCATCGCCATCTAACCACAGGATAATTTCTTGTAAATGTTCTAATTGGCTTACCGCCTCGGTATGTTGTGGTGTGATGCCATTTGTACCGTACGCTGTTAAAATTGCCGTATCTCTTGGAAGTGTAAAATGCTGTTGCAAGGTCGCTGCATCAATAATACTTTCTGTAATGATTAATTTCTTTGTTGTTGCAGGTGGATATTTTGGATACAGACCTTGTCTGTTTTTGGTGTAAAAATGTTTGTAATTACCTGTCGATGCTATCGACCTTCCGTATAGACTTACAATGTTCCCATCTTTGTTTTTTAGAGGAAAAATAACACAGTGCTTTAAAGAGTTGTAATCTTTGCCTTTGTTAAAAGCTGCTTCTAAAAGTTTGTAATCTAAATGACGACTCTCTAAATAAGTTCTTGCGTTGCTACTTTGTTTTAATTTCGGTTGTAGTTTTTTAAAGAGTGCTTCGTAATTCATGCTTGTTTTTACTGGAGTAGTTTTGGGAGTTTCCACAACATTTGCATACGGCTTTAACCATTCTAAGGTTTTAGGCAATTCCCAAGAATAGAACTTTTGTACCAAATCTATTACGTCCATCGTTCCTGCAGAACAGTTTCCACTAAAACAAGTAACAATTTGTTTTTCTCTGGAAAACATCAAGCTCGGTTTTTTATCTTTATGAAACGGACATAAACAAGCACCGTTCTTTTCTATTTTTAAACCTAGTTCTTTTCCTATTTCTAAAATATCCAACTCCTTTTTAAATGTTCCAATGTCCATTGTTGATAAATAATTTAATATTCAAAAGTATTAAAATAATACCTTTAATTATTAATTAGATATGTTCTGTGTGTATTATTTTGTTAACAATACGTATTAAAAAGTCTTTGTTTTAGTACATTTGAATAACTTTTTTACTGTTAATAAAACTTAAAAGTATTATGAATGATATTGGAACAAGAATAAAGATATTAAGGAAAAAACATGATTTTACACAATCTCAATTAGCAGAAAAAGTAGGTTTAACCTATGTTCAAATTGGACGATATGAAAAAAGAGGCGCAATTCCTTCTTCAGAAGTCATTAGTAAATTAGCTACAGCACTGAACACTACTGTAGATTTTCTTATTAACGGGAATGAAAATATATCAGAAAATCATTTATCTAATAATAAAATATTAAACCTATTTAAAAAAATAGAAACGCTAAATGAAAAAGACAAAGAAATGATTATTACTTTTCTAGATGCTTTTATTACAAAAAAACAAATACAACAAATTGTAGCTTAAAAATAAACTTTAAAATATTGCAAAATGGAAAATACAATTACTTATCCTGCTAATACCACTATAGAAGAAAAGGCTAAAATTTGGGCGGAGCATTATAATAATGTAATAGAACCTGGACATGGAGTGTTTCTTGATTTTAAACAGGTACCTGAATTTGAAAAACCTTGTATTGATTATATCACCAAACGCTTTGGATGGATATTAGAAAAACCTTATTTTATTAGAAAACCCAAGTTAATATAAAAAAGCATACTTCTAAAAATAGAAAACCACTCTGTTTCCAAAGTGGCTTCTCTATTTTAATTACGCTAAATCAGGAGACTTTGCCAGCGGGGCTTTTTTAGAAAACTATCCTAATACTGTAACTTCAAATCTCCACTTTTCCATTCATCCAAAGTTATTTGTGCATTAAAAGAAAAATGTGTAATATTCTTCTTTGAGATAGAAGTTAATAACTTAATCGCTTCATTTTCATGATTTTCAAGCAAATAGGTTGCAGCCCACAATTGAACACTAACGTTCTCATTGTTTAAAAGTTGTAATAATTCATGAATTGCGTCATTCTCATTTAAGTATTTTGCAGCATCTACTATTTTATAATAATTCTTGTTTCCAACTTTATAATTACCTTCTTCTGATGCTTTTCCATGTTCAATGGATGCTCCTTTAAATATATCAATCGCATTTTCTAAACTATCTATTTTCATAATTATCTAATTTCTCTATTATTGAGGAGGTTTCCAACCAAATTCTTTTAATTTCCGAACTCCATAGTCACGTTGGTATTCAAAACTCTTTGTATTCAACCATTGACGAACTGTTTTGCCATTTGTAAATGCTTGTTTTGAACTGTAATGCCCAGAAATTTTCGCATGTATGGTTCCTTTTCCATGGGATAATTTCATCACGTTATTCGTATTATGAATAGCTTCTGGTCCAAACTTGGCTATGTTAGCAGGATTCTGTTCTACGATGTGATGCCATGCTTTTCCTTTTCCCGCTGGTCCCAATGCCTTTTTAAAAGCTGAGAACGATTTAAATCCCTTCTTAGCAAATTTAAACTCGGCTCCAGGACCTGGTTCTAAAAGAGCAAATAGGAAAATGCCAAAAAAGTGACCGAATTCTTCTGAGCGTTTTACTGATGTTATGTTCTTTACTTCTAAAGTTTGAAGACCAGCTTTTAAAATACCTGTTCCTGTATCTTTTAAAGCCCTTTTATACCTTGCTTGTGAGTCTGAGTTAGTATAATATGCTAAACGTAGTAAATAATAATAATAGTAATCATCAAATGTTTTACATTCTGGGCAAGGGTCTTGAGATTCAGAATTGCTTGTTCCTGAATTATTACTTGTGCCTGAATTACTACTTGAAGAAGAAGAATTCTGACTAGTAGATATTCCACTACTTTGATCAATACTATTATGCCAATCTTCATCTTGAGCTACATTAGAAGCATGCCATTCCTCCATTGACTGACTATCTGCCCCACTAGGATCTGCCCAAAAGACAGGATTATTATCAAAAGCAACACTTGTACTTTGTGAATAGTGTGTTACAGGATCTATTCCATTAAATCTTGCAATGGCTGGGTCATACATTCTCACATCCATCTCCATTAAATCAAGTCCTAAACTTTCATTTAATTCAACTCCATTGAATCCAAACTTCTGCGCTACACTATTCCCATTAGAACTAACTACATTATTATACCCTTTTTGTTTAAGCCCAAAGGGATAGACGTTTATGCGTTTTTTTTAATAAAAGCCCATTTTTTATCGCTTATACCTGACAAAAACAGATTTTTTTAAGAACGTCCTCACTTCATGACCATTGTAAATATATGATTTTATGATTAAATCCGCACTCCAAAAACCCAGTATTTTCGTTCCTCAAAACCCCTGTGTTTTTTCCGTTTCCTTTCCCTCGATATTTGTACATAATTGGCATTATAATACAAATTCAGGAGTTTACTATTTGATCGGTTCTTCGCTTGTAAGTTATAATGTAAATTATGTAAAATACTCCAGGCTCATAGCTACCTGAGCGCACAGTGGAACTAAGATTGATGATAATAGCTTTGATTTTTAAGTAAAAAAGTCGTATTTTAGCTACGACGTCTTAGAGGACTAAAATCGTTTGCTAAGTAAGAAGTTATCTTTTAATTAGGTAGCTTCTTTTTTTATGCTCTTTGTGAAGACTAGCGCCCTTCGGTTGCTTCATTTTAATACTTGTCGATTTTTCCCCTGGCTTTTTTCCACCTCTAAAAAATCGCCAATTATTAAAACGGTTTACCTCCGTTTTAAAAAGATGAGGATTTATAGAAAGGGTTATAGCAGGGAGATAAATCGTCAGCTTTTTAAAACCGACAAGCGATAGTGCGTTCAGCATCGGAACTACATCGTTTATGGTAAGTTCTTCCCTCTGTGATATCTCAAGTGTTTTCCGTACTGATTTTAAAAACTGTAAACTCATTTTAGGATTGATTCCGGGTTGTAAATCTATTTTAGGATTTAGCTAAAAAAACGGTCAACTCATTTCAGGATAATAGCCCACTATGTATTTCCCTTTTTTTGATTTAACCGTACTGTTTATAGAGGCCAACGCCGATTGAGTGTTCTGCGTTGTACGCAAAACCAGCGCAGCGAAAGCGCAGCGCCAAAGCCGACGTGGACACATTGTCTGCGAACGATTAAGTGAGCAGCGTGGACGCGCCACAAGCATTTTTTTTCTCCTTATTATAAAAATAATAAATCGATTAAAAAAAAATGCGCAGTAGGCTTTGGCACCAGCGGCTGCGCCCGATAAGCAGCGGTGGATTTTTGTAGGCGACCCATAGGAGCCTAACAAAAATACAGAGGAGCTGCGAGTGAGCGGAGCAGAAGCAGGGAGGCAGCAGCTTTTTTTTGGACAAAAACGGCTGTAAGCCGATGTATTTTTTTTTGGCCAAAAAAAAGTGCTGCACAGAGGGGCGTAGCGAACACCTTCAATTCCGTTAAATGATGATACACCGTACTTTTGGCTTTTCTAAGTTGTAAGGCAACTTCTTTACTGGTAAAGACACGATCGTAAAATTGCCAATGAATTTCATGGTAAAACCAACGTGTAGAAGCATTCAATAAAATATCTTGTTCTTTAAGTTTTAGTTCGTTTTGTAAAAAATAAATAGCATTGTTTAAGTCTTCTCTCACAGTATACAATCTCCCATATTTATCTTGGTCTCTGTGCAACTCATTTAAAATCGTAAAATTAGCGGTCGTTTCTTTAATCAACTCTAAATGTACTTTGCTAAAACTACCTGTTTTTTCTAATAATTTATGATAAGGATTGAGTACCACTCGTTTGGGGTAAATAAGTTTAATCAATAAATTAAAATCTTTAATGTGGTATTTTCTGTACTTGATTTTTTCAATTTTTACGTAGCGTTTTACTGCCTGCTTTTTGTAACTGGTGTTCATGATTATTGTAATTAAAAAATTAAATTGTGTACGTGTGGAATTGTTTAAAAGCAGAAGTTATTTACTTTTAAAAAGATGATTTCTATAGCAATTTTTTATTTCTCTTATTTATTCTTGTTATGGAATTCTGGAACGCTACTACTTTATTTACTGTATATCAACGTTTTAACCGTTCCAAAAGCGTTCCTTTTCCGTTCCAAAGCGTTCCAAAGTAATTGCCTTTTTAGGTATTCTTCTTAAATGCTTGGATTTGTTTGTATAAATAATCTCTTATTTCTGTTCGTAATTTTTCTATATTATCCCAATACCCTATTTTATAACTAAAGGTATTTCTGCTTCCTGTATGGGTTTTTGTAATGTATTCCAGTTCCTGTAATTCTGTAAAATAACGAAAGAGCTGTGTTTTACTAATTCTAAATTCTTGTCGGATTTCTCTTTGTATAAAGTCAGTTTCAGATAAACTCTTTCCTATTTTCTTGGCTTTTTTAGTAATGTATTCTTTTAAGTTTTCATAGAACTGTCGTAGGATTCCATCGAGTTCATCGGTTTTTAATACAATGCTTTCAAACATGAGATCTACCGCCAGTTCTAGATCTTCTAGTTCTGTGATTAGCGTTTGTGGTTCTTGTGTATCTGCGGAGATTCTCTGCCGATTGTATTGATGTAGTAAAGTTATTTGCTCTATAAAATCATGTAGCATTTGCGTTAATCTTCTACGTTGTTGGGTGGTTTTTGGTAAATGCAATCGGTAGTTATTTTGTACAGCATAGGGTTTTAATAAACTCACTAAGTTTTGGATTTCACGTATAGCCTGTTGTTCCTGCTGTTCTGTGATGCCTTTGGATGCTTTTGAAGCCATATATTCCAACACCTTTTCTGTTTGTGCTTCGCTCTCATCAATGGCAATGGTAAATACTCTACTTTGGTTGTCTTCATACAATCTAAATTTTGTAGTAGCCACTAAGGAAGCAATCGGACCGTAGACCCATTTTTCTCCGCTTTTTATCTCGCCTGTCATTTCGTTTTTTAAACTCACACTGCTACTTAATTGTCCATTGCTTTGCAATTCTCTCCATGCCAATTGCGCTTCTTCTGCCAGTCCATCGTAATCTTCTAAAATAATTCCACAATGTTGCAAGTCGTAACTCCCATAATTATAAAAACTTTTCTCACTAACTCTGGTAAAGCGTTTGATTTTTTGTTGGTTAAACATACAGTCGGCCACTTTTTTTATTAAATGACTTTTGCCACTTCCCGAAGTTCCTTGAACCATAGCGTGTAAAGTATGATGCATTTGATGGCTCAATAAAATGGTAAATAAAAAAAGGGCTTTTTTCTCTTCGCCCACAATACCTGTATTTTGTAATTTTTGAGTGAGGATTTTTGTTAGGTTTTTATCCTTTAAAAGTAAAAGAGCTGCTTGTTTTTCTTGATTGGTAAGTTCTCTTAACGTTGGTTTTTCATCTTGTTGTTCCTGGGCAATTTCAACTTGCTGTAATCGGTGGTTTTCTAAACCCTCTGTGAGGGTATTTAAAGCCTTTCTTATAAAACTTGTACCCGTTTCTAGTTTCTCTGCACAGGTTCTTACAAACTTTTCTATGCGGTCGCCGTGGTATAAATCTAAAGTATTTCTAACGGGTATCTGATTGGGATTGTGTTTGCTTTTTACCACTAACGTAACTCGAAGTGCGCCTAGATTTTTTGTATCTAATTTGCCTAATACTTGGATGTTTAGATGTTCGTCTTGGTAAATTGTTTTATGAGTTTCAATATTTAAAGTGTAGTCTTTTTGTGGTTGTTTTGTAGATATTACCTGTATTCGTTTTTCAAAAAACTGGGTAACGATTTCTGAAGTATGACTGTCCAATAAAGAATTAATATCCTCGCCATC